>NZ_AP028654.1:1951875-2602500 GCF_033097505.1 Helicovermis profundi
GCAACTACAATAGGAGCTGCACTTTCAAGCGCATCATATTTTAAGGCTGTAACTAATTTGTTTTTTTCTTTCATATTTTCACATCCTAAATCTTCAAATCTATATTACTAGGTATAATATTATCATTTTCAATAAAATTTATTAACGTGATTTTATCTTTTTTATTTTTAAAAACTACAGTTATTTGTCTATCATCAATTTCTTTAATAGCGTTAAGTAAAACGTTTTTTTTATCTTTTAAGTTATTTACAATTTCCTCATTTGCAATATTGAAATTTATATCAATTTTATTTTCATTAACATCAATTAAAGATTGAATTAATCCAATATTATTAGTCTCAAGAGAAATAAATATACTAAAAGATTCACCCTCTTTTTTATTTTTTTTTCTAAAAGCAAATTCCATACTCTTTTCTTCGTTATTTAATTTTAGTGGAATTTGATAATATACCACTTCGTTGTTTATATTTTTATTATATTTTAAAGAATCTTTTAATATTTCTATTTCATCTATTTTTGTTTTACTTGAATCGCTAGCATCTTTTTTAATAAGTTCTTTAATTTCATCAAGTATTTTTAACTGTTTATCATATTCATCAATTTTTGTACTACTTAGTTCAACTAATAACTTATTAATAGTTTTATTTTGCGTTTTATCAAATTTTGAAAATAAAGAATTAAACTGCTTAACTAAACTATTATTTTGATTTACATTATTATCATAATTAAATAAATTTTTTATTGTATTTCCAATATTAATTTTTTTATTAAAAAGAAAACTTTTTTTAAGGCTGGAATCAATTATTTTCGCAAGTTGATTTAAGTCTTCATTTTTTACATTTCTTGTATGAGCTCCCGTTTCATTATTTTTTAATGGAAAATCAACATTTTTTTTTATATTATCCAAATCAATAATAGTTTTCCCTTTCACTGAATTTTTAACACTAATAGAATCTTCTGATTTATTGTTTATTTTTGAAAGAAATTCTTCTATTTTTGCATCAGATTTGTCATTAGTTTTATTATCAATTTTAATATTCAATTTTGCAATTTCTGAATTGCTATCTTTAGTAAACGGAACTACTATTTCTTTAATTTTATCACCACTAATTCCTGTTTTATTAGGCGAAGCAGGCTTATTTTTCAAGTCTATTAATTTTATTACAACATCTTTTATATCTGAATTTTTACTTTCTTCTAAAATTTTAGATACATCACTATATTCTTTTTCATTTCCTGCGACTGCGTCTTTGATAATGCTAATAAAATTTTTTGCTAATTTAGTAAATGTTTTTAATTCATTTACAGTATTTTTATTGATAGGCAAATTATATTTTTTCAAATCATTTATTATACTCCATTCTTCTTTTTTTACACTATTTGTTATTTCATCTTTTGTGTTTTTCTTTGCCTCAACCTCTGTGTTTACTGTATTTACTGTATTTACTGTATTTACATGATTATTACTTTTTATATCCATGCTCAAACTAGTCTTTTCACTATTTTCATTTAAGGAAAACGTTATATTTTTCCCTAAAAAATTACTAAGATCAACATTAAAACGAAGTGTAACTTTTTCTCCATTTGAAAGAAGAACAGTCGCATTATTGTTAGACAAATCAATTAATTTGCCTGTTATTTGTTTATCTTTAGAAGAATTGTCTAGAGTTTTGTTAAAATTATTAATAATTTTCATAATTTACCTCTTGTTTATAATAAGTATACTATAATCTATATCATAATTATCGAATATTTAAGTAAATAATTAAATAAAAAACTCAGAAATATTCTGAGTTTTTTATTTTATAATATATTTTTCAAAAAAGTTTTTCTATGATAAGGTGTTATGCCATGTTTTTTTATACCATCATAATGTTTTTTAGTACCATAACCTTTGTTGTTTTCAAAATCATAATTATTATAGTCTTTAGAGAGTTCCACTATCATTCTATCTCTTGTAACTTTTGCTACAATCGATGCTGCAGCAATTGAAACACTTTTAGCATCACCCTTAATAATTGCAGTTTGAGGTATATTTACGTCATCTAATTTAAGTGCATCTATTAATAGATGCTTAGGTTTTGTTTTTAACTTTAATATTGCATTCTTCATTGATAGTTTAGTTGCATTTAGAATATTTATTTCGTCAATTATTTTATTATCAACTATTCCAACACTATAATCTAACGCGTCTTTTATAATTATATTATAAAGTTCTTCTCTTTTTTTCTCAGTAAGCTTCTTTGAATCATCAACGCCTAGTAGAGAATAATTCGGAGGTAAAATTACAACAGCAGAAACTACAGGACCAAAAAGAGGTCCTCTTCCGACTTCATCAATTCCACCAACAATAATATTATTATCCCAATATTTTCTCTCATAAGATTTCATAAATTCACTTTTTTCAATTAATAAATTCATTTTATTTTTATCTCTAAGCATCTTTTCGCCAAGTTTATTTACAGCTTTCCTTGTATCTTTTAATAAACTTTCTATAAATTTATTATTATTAAAGTTATCATTATTATCAATATATTTTTTTATTTCTTTAACACTTAGTTTATCAATCTGCATAAGAATTAATCATCCTTTTTTATGTCATCAGGAGTTTCTAAACTCAGTTTTCCAAGTACTCCTTTTCTAAATTCATCAAGTACAATTTTTGCAACTTTAGTATAATCAATTTGATTTTTAGACATAAGACATCCACGTCTTCTACCAATAGCTTCCATAACTTCTAATCTATCTTTATCATCAATTTCAATATTATATCTAGAAGTAATAATTTCTGGGTTAATAGTAATTATTTTTTCAATTAAGTACATGCCAACTTCTTCAAGTGGAAGTATTTCATCTTTAATTGCTCCAGTGTAAGCTAAATTTAATCCCACTTTTTTATTTTCAATTTTGGGCCATAATATACCTGGAGTATCAAATAGTTCAAGATCTTTTCTAATTCTAATCCACTGTTTTCCACGTGTTACACCTGGTCTATTCCCAGTTTTAGCACTTTTTTTACCAACAAGTTTATTAATAAGAGATGACTTTCCTACATTTGGAATGCCAATAATCATAGCTCTTACAGCTCTTGCTTTTCTTCCTTGTTTTTCAAACTTTTCGATTTTTTCTCTCATTACAAATCTTATTTCATGTACAAGTCTATTTATACCTACACCTGTTAATGAATTTATTGGGATTGCAGAAATCCCTAAATTTTTATAATATCTAATCCATTCTTCGAGCGTTTTTTCATTTGCAAGATCAAATTTATTTAAAGCAACAATTTTAGGTTTATTTTCAAGTAAATCATCAATACTTGGATTTTTACTACTAACAGGAATCCTAGCATCTAAAACCTCAACTACTATATCAACCATTTTTAAATTTTCTTGTATTAGTTCTCTAGTTTTTTTCATATGCCCAGGGTACCAGTTAATATTCATCATTTTCTCCTTTACCATATATGTAAACAATTTAACACGCTCTTTTTCATTATAAATTAATCCGTAATATAAGTAAAGAGGCTGAAATTCAGCCTCCTCTCAAACTTATTTTCTTTCTTTAACTTTAGCTGATTTACCTACTCTATCTCTAATGTAGTTAAGTCTTGCTCTTCTTACTTTACCTTTTCTTGTTACTTCGATTTTTTCAATCTTAGGTGAATGAATAGGAAGTATTTTCTCAACGCCTACTCCGTAAGAAATTTTTCTTACAGTAACAGTTTCATTAAGTCCACCGTTTTGTCTCTTCATTACTAGGCCTTCAAAAATCTGAATTCTTTCTCTTTTACCCTCTTTTACTTTTAAGTGAACTTTAATAGTATCACCAACTCTAAAAGGTGTAATTGTTTCTTTCATTTGCTCAGCTTCAATAGCTTTAATCATGTTCATATTCATAATAATATGGTCTCCTTTTTTATACTCGTAGACGTTCTTGAACCATAACAGCGGACCGTCCGTTTCCAAAATACATTATAACACTAATATCTATAGTAAACAATAAAAATCTATAAATCATCTAATATTTTTTTAATATATTTATTTTTTTTATTATCTATAGCAAATTTATTGAAAAGATCTTTTCTTCTTTTCTTAGTTACTTTTAATGATTCAATAAGTCGCCATTCTTTTATTTTTTCATGATTACCCGACAAAAGAACATCAGGAACTTTTACACCTTCAAATGTTGAAGGTCTAGTGTACTGCGGGTATTCAAGAACTCCACTATAAAAGCTCTCATCTTCAAAGGATACATTTGAAGATAATACTCCATCAATCATTCTTGAAATACTGTCAACAACCATCATTGCAGGAATTTCTCCACCAGTTAAAACAAAATCTCCAATTGATATCTCATCAGTAACATAATTGTCAATAACCCTTTGATCAACACCTTCATAGTGGCCACACAAAAGAATAATTCTATCAAGCTTAGAAAATTCTTTAGCATAATTTTGATTAAAAGTTTTACCTTTAGGCGACAGATATATCACCCTTGTATTCTCATAATCAATAGCTCTAAGTGAATCTATAATTGGTTGAGGAGAAAGTAACATACCGGCTCCACCACCATAAGTATAATCATCAACTTTTCTATGCTTATTAGTTGAATAGTCTCTAAAATTAATTGTATTTACATCAATTATTTTGTTTTTTATCGCTCTTCCGATTATGCTTGTATTTTTAAATGATTCAAACATTTCAGGAAACAGGGTAAGAATATCAAATTTCATCAAATCATTCCTTCAATTACTTTTACAGTTATTACTTTTTCATCTGAATTTATTTCAAGAACAAATTCATCTACATCTGGAATTAATATTTCTTTATCACTAGTAAGACTTTCAATCACTAATACATCTTGTACAGATTTCGAAATAAAACTCTTTAATACACCAATTTTACCTAAATTCACATCTACTACATCCATACCAATCAAATCTTCTATATAAATATTGTTTTCATCTAAATCATCTTTTTCAACATATACAAGTTTACCTTTATATTTTTCAATATCATTAATATCATCAATATTTTTAAATTTAACAATAACCATTTTTTTAAAATATCTTACTCTTTCAATTTCAAATTCTTCGCTAACTCCTTCAAAAGTTAATTTGCCAAAAGTTTCATAATCTTCCTTAACATTCAGATAAGGATATATTTTAACTTCTCCTTTTAAACCATGTGTATTTGCAATTTTTCCGACTTTAAGTTTTTCGCTCATATTTCCCTCCATTTTAATTCACTAAATATACCTAGTATAAATAACTATATTTACTAAATTAAAATTATATTTTAATATTAAAAATACAATTATTAATGCATATTAATTAAAAACAACAAAATGAGGTTTAATCCTCTTTTTGTTGTTTTATTCATTACATTGTTAATTTTGTTGAACAATCTCAATAACTACATGTTTATTTACTTTAGTAGCAGCCGCTTTTACAACTGTACGTAAGGCTTTAGCAATTCTTCCTTGCTTTCCAATAACCTTACCCATATCATCTGCATGAACTTTTAACTGTACAAGAACAGATTGAGATTCCTCTTTTTCAGTTACTTCAACTGCCTCAGGATTATCAACTAATGCTTTAGCAATTGACTTTACTAATTCGCCCATTTTAACACCACCTAAGCTTTTAACAAGCAATTATTTGCTCATTTTATCATAGATACCATGTTTTTTGAATAAATCTTTCACAGTATCAGTTGGTTGTGCACCATTACTTAACCATTTAATAGCTTTTTCTTCATCTATCTTAACGTCAGCAGGATCTGTCATTGGGTTATAATGACCAATATGATCAATAAACTTACCATCTCTAGGAGAACGTGCATCAGCAACTACTACTCTATAAAAAGGTTTTTTCTTAGCACCCATTCTTCTTAATCTAATTTTTACAGCCATTTTTTCACCTCCTCATAAATTACATATTTATATAAATATTATTATACACAAGTTAATTAACTACATAAATGGAAGTTTAAGTTTTCCACCTTTTTTCATTTTCTTTTCCATACCTGTAAATTGTTTCATCATTTTCTTTGTTTGAGAAAACTGTTTTAGAAGTTTATTTACGTCTTGAACTTTTGTACCACTACCACTTGCTATTCTTTTCTTTCTATTCGAATTTATAACATTTGTATTTTTTCTTTCTTTAGGTGTCATTGACTGTATAATCGCTTCAAGTCTTAAAAATTCTTTATCATCAACTTCAATATTTTTAAGAGCTTTATTATTCATACCTGGAAGCATTCCAAGGATATCACTAAGCGGTCCCATTTTTTTCATTTGTTGAAGTTGATCTAGAAAATCTTCTAAATCAAAATCATTACTTTTCATCTTTCTCTCTAATTTTTTTACCTTATCTTCATCAAATGACTCTTGAGCTTTTTCAATTAATGTAAGAACATCTCCCATCCCTAATATTCTTGAAGCCATTCTATCAGGGTGAAATTCCTCTATATCAGTCAGTTTTTCACCAACACAGGCAAATTTAATAGGTTTTCCGGTTACCGCTCTAACTGAGAGCGCAGCACCACCACGTGTATCACCATCTAATTTAGTAAGGATTAATCCATCTATTCCAAGACGTTCATTAAACACTTCAGCGACATTAACTGCATCTTGACCTGTCATTGAGTCAACGACTAAAAGTATCTCAGATGGTTTTACACTCGATTTAATATCTTCAAGTTCTACCATAAGATTATCATCAATATGAAGTCTACCTGCTGTATCTATTATAATTAAGTCATTATTATTTTTTACTGCATGTTTTAGCGCTGCTTTTGCAATGTCAACGGGGCTAAGTTTATCTCCCATAGAAAAAACTGGAATATCTAAGCTTTTACCTACAACTTCTAATTGTTTGATTGCTGCTGGTCTATATACATCACACGCTACCAAAAGCGGATTCTTACCTTTTTTCTTAAGTATATTACCAAGTTTACCACTTGTAGTTGTTTTACCTGCACCTTGAAGACCAACCATCATAAGTATCGTTGGATTAGCCGAAAAATCAATTTTACTTTGAGTTTGCCCCATCAGTTCCGTTAATTCTTCGTTAACTATTTTGATAACCTGTTGACCTGGCGTTAAGCTATTAAGTACTTCCTGTCCAATTGCTCTTTCATTAACTTTTTTTATAAAATCTTTTACTATTTTAAAGTTTACATCCGCTTCAAGCAAAGCTAATTTTACTTCACGCATTGCTGATTTAACATCACTTTCGTTTAATTTACCTTTACCTCTTAAATTTTTAAAAGTATTTTGAAGTTTTTCTGCCAATCCATCAAATGCCAAGGTGTAACCTCCTTAGTATTATCTTTCAACAATACATTTTATCTTTTCTATTTGTTCTTTAATATATTCATTATCTAATCTACTTTGTATTTCATTAACTAAATTCAAAATAGTAGTCTTTTCTTCTAACGTTTTTAAATATTTTTCTAATAAGCCAAGTTTATCTTCATAGTCATTAAGTATCTTTGCACTTCTCTTAAGTGAATCATAAACAGCTTGTCTACTTACATTAGCGTTAATAGATATTTCTGCAAGCGATAAATCATTAACTAAATACTGCTCTAAAACTTCTTTTTGTTTCTCAGTTAATAGTTCACTATAAAAGTCATATAAATTTCCTAGCTCTAATTTTTTTTCAATCATATTATCAATCGCCTTTTGTAAAGGTTAATTACTTTACAGATGTATCTTATACTATAAATATATCTATGTCAAGGCTTTTTCATTGACAAAGATATATTTCTTACGTTAAATAAAACACTATACTAACCAAATAATGCATCAACAAAAGTTTTAGCGTTAAATTTTTGAAGATCGTCTACTCCTTCACCTACGCCTATTAATTTAACTGGTATATTGAGTTCTGAATTAATACCTAAAATAACTCCACCTTTTGCTGTTCCATCAAGCTTTGTTAACACTATACCCGATATAGCCGCAGCTTCTTTAAATAATTTCGCCTGCTGAATTGCATTTTGTCCAGTAGTAGCATCAAGTACCAATAAAACTTCTTTATCAGCCTGTGGATATTCTCTATCTACTATTTTAAAAACTTTAGTTAACTCGTTCATCAAATTTTTCTTATTGTGGAGTCTACCAGCCGTATCACAAATTAAGACATCTATATTTTTTGCTCTAGCAGACTGAATTGCATCATAAATTACTGCAGCGGGGTCTGATCCTTCTTGATGTGCAATAACGTTGACATTTGCCCTTTTACCCCAAACTTCGAGTTGATCAATAGCAGCCGCTCTAAAAGTATCTCCAGCAGCTAAAAGTACAGATTTCCCCTCACTTTTAAATTTATTAGCTATTTTACCTATAGTAGTTGTTTTACCCGCCCCATTTACACCAATGACTAAAATTATGGCTGGTACTGACGAAATTAGTTCTCTATTATTATTTTCAGATAGAATATTAACTAATACTTCTTTTAATACATCTTTTACTTTGCTAGAGTCCTTAATTTTTTGTTTTTTAAGTTCATTTTGTAGTTCTTCTATTATTTCCATTGTAGTGCTCATACCAATGTCAGCCATAATAAGTATTTCTTCTAATTCTTCAAATAAATCGTCATCTATTTCTCCATAATTATTAAAAAGATCATCTATTCTATCATTAATAACTTTACTTGTTTTTACAAGTCCATTCTTTAATCTAGCAAAAAAGCCTATTTTTTTTGAATTTTCAATATCATCACCATTACTAGATTCTTCTACAAAGTCTCCTCTTTCCATAGAAATATCACTTGTAGTATCAAAATCATTATAACTTTCTTGATTTTTATTATCGACAATCATAAGTTCGTCTTCTTCAGATTTTTTTTCTTCTATGCTATTTTCTATATCAGTTATATCATTATCTTCGTCATTTGCATCGCTTGTATCTATATCTTCTTTTGCTATTTCCTCTACCACTTCTACAGTTTCTTTTTTCCCTTTACCAAATAATTTTTTAAACATTTTCCCTCCTGAATTCTATTTTTCAACATCACTTAGTTTAACAGATACAATTTTTGAAACTCCAAACTCTTCCATTGTAACACCATATAATGAATCTGCAACTTCCATAGTTCCTTTTCTATGTGTAATAACTATAAATTGAGATTTATCAGTATAGTGATTTAAAAAATTTGCAAATCTATATACATTTACATCATCTAGTGCTGCTTCTATTTCATCTAATATACAAAAAGGCGATGGCTTAATTTTTAGTATTGAAAAAAGCAGTGCAATAGCAGTAAGCGCTTTTTCGCCACCGGACAATAGATTTAAGCTTTGAAGTTTTTTTCCTGGTGGTTGAGCTACAATTTCAATATTGGAACTTAGAATATCATCCATATCTTCAATAATAAGCTTTGAATGACCTCCATTAAAAAGCTCTTTAAAAATAGAATCAAAATGACTATCTATTTGTTCTAGTGCTTCTTTAAATTTTTCTATCATTTTAGCTTCTAGTCCACCTATAACTTCTATCAAAGATTTTCTAGCAGTTACTAAATCTTTATGCTGATCATACAGAAAATTATATCTCTCTGACACATCATCATATTCTTCTATTGAGCTAACATTAACTTCTCCAATATTTTTTATATCTTTTCTTAATTTATTCATAACTTTTAAAGGATATTTTATTTCTAAATTACTTCTAAATTTATTAGCACTTTCTATATTCATTTCATACTTTTCCCACAAGTTAGCAGTAATATTTTCTTTTTCTGTTTCATTTTTAATTTTTATTAATTCCAAATGATGAATTTCTTTTTGGATATTCTCAATTGAATTACTTATTTTCAAAATTTTATTTTGTATTTCACTATATTTGACTTTTAAAGTTGCAACTTCATTTTTATTTATTTCTGCTAGTTCTGATGCATTTACTTTATCTTTAAATAATTTTGCAAGTTTAATCATAATTTCATCAAGTTTTGCTAAAGAAGCATTTTTTTCAAGTTTTGCTAAATTAATTTCTTCAAATTTGATTTTCACTAAATTCTCTGTTTTTATATATTCACTTTTATTTCTATCTATCTCCAAAATAAAATTATCAATTTTTTCTTTATAGGTAGCAATTACTATTTTCTTCTCAGTTATTTCTTCTTCTAATTTATTTAACTCACTTACAATTATACTTCCATCACTTAAAAAACTGCTTAGCTTAGCATCCAATTGATTTTTTTCCAAAGCAAGATTGTTCATTTCTTCATCTAGTTTATCGTTTTTATCCAATATTGATTCAATTTCTCTGTTTAAACTTATTATTTCTTTATTATTATTCTCTATTTGTTTCTTCATTTCATAAATATCTTTTTTCAAATTTTCAAATTCGTTATTTTTATTAATTGAATTAATTTTTAACTCTTCTAATTCTTCAAAAATCAATTTTATTTTTTCTTCAAGTTTAAATTTGTTTTTCTTTAATAATTCAATTTCACTTTTGTTTTTCAAAAATATTTTTTCTATACTATCTAATTCTAATTCCAATTCTTTAATTTTTCTTTTGCGGCTTAATATGTTAGAAATTTTTGTTTTATACGAACCACCCGTTATTGATCCAGATTGGTTGATTATTTCGCCATCTAATGTAACAATTCTAAAATTCGTATTAAAATTTTTACTTATTAACGTTGCCACTTTATAATCTCTTACTATAACTGTTTTACCAAGTAAATATGAAAAGACACTATTAAATTTTTCATCATAATTTACAAGTTCCGACGCAACACCTATGTAACCATCAACCTTTAATAAACTATTATCAATTCTGAGTTTTGAATATTTTTTTATAGATTGAATTGGTAAAAAGGTCACTCTACCTTTTTTTTCCTTTTTTAAATAATCTATAACAGTATGCGCAGATGACGCACTCTCGCACACAATATTTTGTAGAGATTTTCCAAGCGTTATTTCTATTGCTTTTTCATATTTTTTTGGAAGTTCAATAAGAGAAGCTACTACTCCATAAAATCCTTTTTTATTATCAATAAATTTCATAGCAGTTTTTACACTATAATCAAAACCTTCATGTTCTTTTTCCATTTGAACCAGAATTTTTTTTTCTGTAGTAATTTCAGTTATTCTATTATGAGCATTATTTAATACAAGCTCTTTTTCACCAATTTGAGCTATTAACGCTCTATTTTCACTATCTAAATTTGTTTTTCTAAAAGAATTATCATTGAATTTTTTCTTTAAATTATTAATATTTTTTTCGATCAAAATGATTTCTTCTTCGTTTTGACTTAATCGATTCATTTTTATACTTAGTTTTTCTTTTATATCATTAACACTTCCAATAAATGTACTTATAATTCTTTCATTTGAAATAGTTTCACTCTTTTTTCTTTCAATTTGATTTAACAAATCAATAGCATAAGTCTTAATTTTCTCATTTCCAACTTCTATTTCTTTAATTTTATTATTCTTTTTTTCATATTTTTCACTCAAAACATTAAAATCGTTTTCAATTTCAGTACTTTCTGAAGAAATTTTATCTTTATTTAAATTTAATGATTTAATATTATTGCTAAATTCATTTTTTTCTTTTTCCAAAACAATAATTTCATTTTCTATTCTTGTTAGATTCTTATTTAAATTAGAAATTTTTTCATTATATAAAGATTCTTCTCCTTCAAGTTCCTTAACATTGTTTAATATTTCAAAATGGTTTTCTTTAGATGCACTAATGGCTAAAGTTAATTCATCTATCTCTTTTAGCAAGGTTCTTTCAATTTTTTTTAATTCTAATAATTGTTTTGAATCAACATCTGTCTTATATCCATAATCTATTTCATCATTTTTAATGCTATTAAGTTTTTCATTAATTTTATCAATATTACTTAAAAAAACATTAACTTCTACATCTTTTAATTCTTTTGAAAGTTCTAAATATACTTTTGCTTTTTCACTTTCTTCCTTAAGTGGATCAAGTCTTTCTTTTAATTCACTAAGAATATCATCAACTCTAAGTAAATTTAAATCTGTATTTTCTAATTTTCGTTCAGATTCTTTTTTTCTGTTTTTATATTTGACGATACCAGCTGCTTCTTCAAAGATTTGTCTTCTTTCGTCCTTATTTGTACTTAGAATACTATCAATTTTTCCTTGACCAATAATAGAATAACCATCAGTTCCAAGACCCGTATCTACAAATATTTCTTTTATATCTTTTAACCTGCATAAAGTGTTATTTATTAAATATTCACTATCTCCAGATCTAAATACTCTTCTAGTTACTTTTACTTCATTAAAATCTATTTCGAAAAAATTCTCTGAATTATCAAATAACAAACTAACCTCTGCAAAGCCAAGTTTTTTTCTATCCTTAGTACCACTAAAAATAATATCTTCCATTTTACTTCCGCGAAGAGACTTTACCTTTTGTTCACCCAGTACCCACCTAACTGCATCTGTAATGTTACTTTTTCCACTTCCATTTGGTCCAACAACACACGAAATTCCTGAATTAAAATCTATATTAGTTTTATCAGCGAAAGATTTAAAACCTTTCATCTCAAGTTTTTTTAAATACATATTTTCTCTCCAATGGTCAAATTAAAAGGATAGCTTCTCAGCCATCCATTATTTCAATTGTAAAATTATCTTGTAAATCATTATTTATTTCATAAAATATCTTAACAAAATTATAGTGTTCTTTTAAAAATTTAATATTACTCTTTTTTATACCTACTATTTCTGAAATTTTTTTATTTGAAGCTTTGATTTTTAACGTCTTTTTTTCAGTATTTAATCCTTTTAATTCTATAACAATTTTTTCTAAAATAAGTTTAGACTCAACAAGGTGTCTAAAAGATGAATGGAAGGGTCCAGAAACAACGTCACCACCACTTGTAATATTATCTGTAGGTTGAAGACCCATTCTAATAACATTAATATTATTAGAAGTAAAAATTTTATACATCTCAGCGGCAATATTAACTGCATTTTCAATGCTTAAAGCTTTATAAATACCTTTATTAAACATTTCTTCGAGTTTTGTATCTTTAATAACTAAAGTAGGGTAAATCCTTATTGTACTCGGTTTTAAAGCAGCCGCTTTTTTTGCACTTTCAACAGATTTAAACAAAGTATCTGTTGGTAAACCAATCATAAGTTGTATTCCAAAATTTAATTTATATTCTTTTATTAATTTTACAGCAACATATACATCATTAGCCGTATGACCTCTTTCTGAAATCATTAATACTTCATTATCAAATGATTGAACACCAAATTCAATTAAATTTATAGTATATTTTTTTAAATTATTTAAAATACTTTCATTTATATAATCTGGCCTAGTTGACATTCTTATGCCTCTTAAAAGCCCTCTATCAACATATTCCTGTGCAAGGCACAAGTATTTATTTTGAATTTCTTTTTCTATACCTGTAAAACTACCACCATAAAATGCAATATCAATATTAGTATTCATTTTATCTTTTACACTATTTATATAAGTTTCAATATATAATCTCAACTTTACTTCATCAAATGGTTCCCATTCTTTTGCGATTTTCCGTTGATTACAAAATACACAATCATTAGGGCAACCCATATGAGAAACGAAAATTGGAACTATAACATTTTTTTTCTTAGTTGATTTCATCAATACTCACTTTCTCAAGCGCCATCTTTGCAGCTTCTTGCTCTGATTCCTTTTTGCTTCGTCCTTTTCCTATTCCAACTACATTTTCATTCAATTTAACATGAGTATGAAAAATTTTACAATGATCCGGACCTTCTTCTTTAAATATTTCATAAGAAATATGATTTGCAGAATTAACTTGAATTACTTCTTGTAGATGTGTTTTATAATCAAGGAAAACTTTTCCTTCAACAGAATCATTTATTTTGCTACGCATTTGATATAAAATAAACTTTCGACTCTCTTCAATTCCACCATCAAGATATATTGAAGCTATTAGCGCTTCAAATGCATCTGCAAGTATGGATGTTCTTTCTCTACCACCAGTCATCTCTTCACCTTTTCCAAAAAACATAAATTTGCCTAGTTCAAGTTTTCTAGAGCATTCTCCAAGTGTACTTTCGCATACTATTTTAGATCTTATTTTAGTTAACTCGCCTTCAGGAAGGTCTTTATAATTATTAAACAAATAATCGCTAATAACAATACTGAGGACTGAATCTCCTAAAAATTCTAACCTTTCATTATTATGTGTAAGATTATTTCTTCTTTCATTAGAATAAGAACTATGCGTTAACGCTTCGTCTAGAAACGAAATATTGGTAAATACATAACCAATATTTTTTTGTAATTTTTCCTTTTTATACCTCAAAACTTTTCCTCCTTATAAATCTTTTGTACTACTTTAGAATTTAATTTTATTTATCCGATGCCTTAGAGTTCTAATACCCCCACTACTTAAAAAAGTGGGGTATAAAGAACTCTAAAAAGACCCTAGATTATGTTTTCTAAGATTCAGTGGGAGTAAAAACTCCCTCTGAATCTTAGAAATTCATTTATTAAGAGAAAAGTTTTTTAAACACACAATTTTACCTCATATATTTAAGAAACCTTTCCACCTATAACATTTTATACTTTTTAAGATAAAAATACAAATGTTTAATTCATAAAAAAAAAGCTCTTCAATTTAGCGCTGAAGAACTTTTTTTACCCTAACCCACTAGATTTAATCTACAATTTTTTTTAACTTTAAAGTTAAAGTTAAAAAACTCTAAAGAGCTTAGGATTAAATTTATTTACTTGCTTTAAAAAATAATCTTATTTTTTAAATTTTTTTACTATAATAGATGCATTGTGTCCACCAAATCCAAGTGAATTTGAAAGTGCATAATTAACTTTTCTGTTTTCACCTTTATTAGGTAAATAATTTAAATCTAATTCAGGATCCGGTGTATGATAGTTCATAGTTCCATGAACAAAATCTTCATTTACGGCTAAGATGCATGAAATAAATTCAATAGCTCCTGAAGCTCCAAGCAAATGTCCTGTCATTGATTTAGTAGAAGAAACACATAAATCGTAAGCATGGTCTTTAAATGTTGTTTTTATTGCCATAGTTTCAAATTTATCATTGAAAGGTGTTGATGTTCCATGTGCATTAACGTAGTCAACTTTATCATAACTTATAGAGGCATCATCAAGTGCACACTGCATAGATCTAGAAGCTCCTTCTCCGTTTGGTGATGGACTAGTTATATGATAAGCATCAGCACTCATTCCAAATCCTGCTACTTCAGCATAAATTGTTGCACCTCTTTTAATTGCATGTTCGTATTCTTCTAAAACAACTATTCCTGAACCTTCACCCATAACGAAACCATCTCTGTCTTTATCAAATGGTCTTGAAGCGCTAGAAGGATCATCATTTCTTGTACTTAAGGCTTTCATTGTACAAAATCCTGCCATGCCAAGTGGTGTAACTGACGCTTCAGCACCACCTGTTAACATTAAATCAGCATATCCATTTTGAATTAATCTAAAAGCATCTCCAATAGCATTTGTACCAGAAGCACATGCAGTAACTACTGTTGTATTTGGACCTTTACATCCAAATTGCATTGATACATTTCCAGATGCCATATTAGAAATCATCATTGGAATTAAAAATGGACTAACTCTATTAGCTCCTTTATTAAGTAATTTTTCATGTTCTTTTTCAAGAGTTCCGAGTCCACCTACTCCTGAACCTAGAACAACACCAAATCTATTTTTATCAACTTTATCCATATCTAGTTTTGAGTCTTCTAAAGCAAGCTTTGAACAAGCAACGGCAAACTGAGTAAAACGATCCATTCGTTTCGCTTCTTTTTTATTAATATATTCATTTGGATCAAAATCATCAACAAGTCCAGCTATTTTAGCTGTAAACTTTTCTGTATCAAAAGTATCAATAAGCTTTATACCGTTTCTTCCTTCTCTCAATCCTTTAAAATATTCATCTTTTCCAGTTCCGATTGGAGTGATTGCTCCAATACCAGTAACTACAACTCTTCTTTTCATATCGAACCTCCAAATATTCAAAAAGAGAACTTTTCGTCCTCTTTAAGATAAATATTATTATTTATTTAACAATAAGTTTAAGACCAAAAGGCCTTTTTTTACGTTAATTATTTTACTCTACCTTGAACATACGATGAAATATCACCAATATTTTTGAATTTTTCAGCATCTTCATCAGGAATTTCTATATCAAATTCATCTTCAAGAGCCATTATTATTTCCACAGCATCTAATGAATCAGCCTCTAAATCTCCCATAAGTGATGTAGTTTCAATTATTTCAACACCCTCATCTACACCTAGTTGCTCTATTATTATTTCCTTAACTTTATTAAACATTTTTTATTCTCCTTTCGAATTTAATATTATATTAACATGCCACCATCGACATTAATAACCTGACCTGTAATGTAAGAACTATATTCTGAACTTAAAAACATTACTGCATTTGCTACATCTTTTGCAACTCCTAAATTTCCTAGAGGTATATGTTTCTTATACTCTCCAATAACTTCATCACTTAATTTAGCAGTCATATCTGACTGTATGAATCCAGGAGCAACTGCATTTACATTTATTCCCCTTGAGGAAAATTCCTTTGCACTCGATTTTGTTAATCCAATTAATCCCGCTTTTGATGCCGAGTAATTTGCTTGACCAGCATTACCCATAAGACCAACAACAGAAGAAATATTTATGATTCTTCCAGATTTTTGTTTTAACATTTTTTTACCAATTTCTCTAGTGCATAAAAATGAGCCCTTCAGATTAACATTCAACACATTATCCCAATCTTCATCTTTCATCCTTATAAGTAATCCGTCTTTCGTTATTCCAGCATTATTCACTAAAATATCTATCTTATCAAAATCTTTATAGATATCTTTTGTAAATGTTTTTACATCATCTGAAGACGCAACATTACACTTATAAGCTTTTGCATTAACATTATAAGACTTAACTTCTTCTACAACTTTTAATGCCAATTCTGCGCTAGAATTATAATTGATTATTACATTAGCACCCTTTTTAGCAAATTCTAAAGCAATCGCCTTTCCAATACCCCTTGATCCACCTGTAATTACAACATTTTTACCGCTAAAATTCATACTACACCTCACTTCAAATTTTACTATGCAATTTCTTCTGAAATATTAATTGTTTTTTCAAAAGAATTTATATTTTCTAAAATACTAATTGTTTTTTCAAGTGAACTTATATTTTCTACGTTAAGTACAGACACTTCTTTTGAAACTTTTTTTATAAATTTCGTAAGAGCATTACCAGGTCCTACTTGAACAAATACATTAATTCCATTATTAATCATATTATTTATTGATTCTTCCCATTTAACAGGATTACTTACTTGTTTAATAAGTTTTTCTTTAATATCATTATGTGACTCTAAAAATTTAGCATCATAATTAGCAACAAGTGGAATAGAAAGTTTATTAATATTAATTCCATCAAGTTCTTTGGCTAATTTTTCTCCTGCACCTTTTAATAATGACGTATGAAAAGGCGCTGAAACTGGTAACATTACGACTTTTTTTGCACCATACTCTTTGCAAAGCTCTCCAGCTTTTTTCACCGCTTCAATTTCTCCAGCAATAACTAATTGTTTTGGACAATTAAAATTAGCTGGTTCAACTACTCCATGTTCTCTTGAATTATCACATGCCTCAATTACTTTTTCATTAGAAAGTCCAAGAATTGCTGCCATACCACCAATACCCTCAGGTACTTCTTCTTGCATAAATTTTCCTCGTTTTTGTACTATTTTTACACTTTCTTTAAAATCAATTGCGCCAGAAGCTACAAGAGCTGAATATTCTCCAAGACTAAGCCCTGCCACTGCATGAGGTTTAAAACCTTTTTCCTCAAGCACTTTATATATTGCGAATGAAGTAGTTAAAATAGAAGGCTGAGTATTTTCAGTTTTTTTCAATTCATCTTCTGTACTAGAAAAACATAATTTTTTCATATCATAACCAATAGAATCTGATGCTTCATCAAAAACTTTACTCGCTATTTCATATTTCTCTACTAATTCTTCACCCATTCCAACGTATTGTGCACCTTGACCTGGAAAAACAAAAGCCACTTTTTTCATATTTACCTCCAAAGATTGTGAGTTAAAAGGATATTACCACTTAATCATGCAAGCTCCCCAAGTTAATCCACCACCAAATCCTACTAAAACAACATTGTCACCCTTTTTTATCTTATTTTCTCTAACAGCTTGATCAAGCGCCATCGGAATTGAAGCCGCAGATGTATTTCCATATTTATCTAAATTTATTTCAACTTTATTTAAAGGTAATTTTAATTTTTTAGCTGCTGAATTTATAATTCTAATATTTGCTTGATGTGGCACTAAGAAATCTATATCAGAAATTTCTAAACCTGCTTTTTTTATAACATTTAAAGACGCTGATCCCATTTTTCTTACAGCAAATTTAAAGACTTCATTTCCTTCCATTCGCACGTAATGCTCTCTAGAGGTAACTGTATCAACACTCGCTGGTTTTCTTGAACCGCCAGCAGGTAAATCTAAATACTTTCCACCACTACCATCAGCTCCTATTTCAAATGATTTGATACCACTATCATCATCACTAACTCCAAGTATTGCAGCTCCAGCTCCATCACCGAACAAAACACAAGTATTTCTATCTTCAAAATCCAAAATTTTCGACATCGTTTCAGCGCCGATAACTAATACATACTTATAAACACCCGTTTTAATAAATTGTTTTCCAACTGTCACTCCATATAAAAAACCTGAACACGCTGCTTCTAAATCAAAAGCGGCAGCATTAAGCGCTCCAATATTATCTTGAACTATACATGCTGTTGCAGGAAAACCCATATCAGGTGTTATAGTTGCGACAATAATTAAATCTAAATCTTCTGCTTTAATATTTGCCATTTCAAGCGCTTTAATAGCAGCTTTTGTTGCAAAATCAGATGTCGCTTCACTTTCGAGTGCAATTCTTCTTTCACTAATTCCTGTTCTAGTTCTAATCCACTCGTCATTTGTATCAACTATTTTTTCTAAATCAAAATTAGTCATTATTTTTTCTGGCAATGATCTACCAGTTCCTATTATCTTTACGTTCTCCATATACACTCTCCTGTCTAAGCACTAACTATTTATAGTTGTTTTTAGTACCTACTACTAAAATTATTATAGCACACTTTTTAAATAAATCAATAGTATTTATATTTTTTTATTACCTACTCCTAAAATCACGTAAAAAAAAGCAGCTTTCTAAATTAGAAAACTGCTTTAAAAATTTGTATTCTTTTATAATTCTACTTTTCTAAAACTTTTGTTATCTCAGAAACAACATTAGTAAGAGCACATTTTTCAGTGTACTTTAGAGCATTCATAAATGCCTTTGAGTTCGAACTTCCATGAGCTTTCATGATAAGCCCATTACATCCTAGTAGTGGAGCGCCACCATATTCTGTGTAATCTAACATTTTCTTCATATCCTTTAGAGAATTCTTAACAAGAAGTGCAGCTAGTTTTGTACCAATGTTTTTTAGAAAACTTTTCTTTAGCATATCAATAAAACTCTTAGCAACACCTTCCGATAATTTTAGTATAACATTTCCAGTAAATCCATCGCATACAATTACGTCAGCCGTAGCGTTCGGAATATTTCTTGCTTCTAAATTACCAATAAAATTAAGTTCAGATTCTTTTAATAAATCATACGACTCTTTTACAAGAGCATTTCCTTTTCCTTCTTCAGCCCCTATATTTACAAGCCCTACCTTTGGATTTTCAATTTCAAAAACTTTATCTGCGTATATTGAGGCCATATGAGCAAATTCGAATAAATTTCTTGGTTTGCAATCGGCATTTGCTCCTGCATCAGTGAGGACACAAGCGCCTTTACTAGTAGGATATATAGAACAAAGAGCCGGTCTATCAATCCCTTTAATTCGTCCAACTTTTAAGAGACCCCCTGCAAGAAGCGCTCCCGTATTACCTGCTGATACAAATCCTTCTATTTCACCGTCTTTTAGCATTTTCATACCTACAACCATAGAAGAATCCTTTTTAGATTTAATTGCCTTTACAGGCTTATCCTCATTTAAAATTACTTCTGACGTATGAATAATTTCAATTCTACTCTTTTCAAATTTATACTTTTTTAATTCAATTTCTATTTTTCCTTTGTCGCCGATTAAAACTATCTGCGAGCTTGTAAATTCAAGAGCTTCAATTGCACCTTTTACGGTTTCTATTGGAGCCAAATCTCCTCCCATTACATCTATAGCTATTTTCATATTTTCCCCTTTATTCACACTACAATATTAGCCTACGCTAATAGAAACTAAATTAAATTTACTCCTAAATACTTGATCGTTATTCACAGTTATCCAAACTCTTACTATAAATTCACTTCCGCGTACTCTCATAAGCTCCGCTTTAGCAACTAATTTCTGACCTGCTATTACAGGAACTCTATACTTAATGTTCGCTACTCCTGTTAATGCAACATTTGTGTCTATTACTGCCATTGCAAGTGATTCTGCCATTGCAAAAATATAATGTCCCTTAACGATCTTAGTTTTTTCAAATGCCATATCATCAGTTGTTTCTAAAATAGATATTGCTTTTTTATTTAACTCCAAATCAATTAATTCACCTACAATTTCACTTCTAGCAAGTGTTTTAACTTTATCGTAATTATTAGTAGCGACTGATTTTACACGTTCTCTAAGTTCAGGAATACCAAGACTCATTCTATCAAGTCTTATTGTTTGTATGCTCACGCTAAAACGCTCACATAGTTCTTCATCTGTCAAAAATGGATCATTTTTAAGAATTGTTTCAATCTCTATAAGCCTATCTTTCTTTTTTAATTTAGCCATTGTATCACTCCAACATATTTAATAGTTACTACTAAGATTATACCATATTGCTAGTAACTATTAAATATTGAGCTTGCTAGATTATTTATTATCTAAAAAAGCGTAAAGATTATAAATCTTTACGCTAAAGTTTAATCAAATATTTTCATTAAAAACTTCCATCTAACAATTTTCTACTTTCAATTAATATTTTTACTTCATCAGAACTTGTCGAACTAATAATAGTAGAATCATGTGTTTTTTTAAATTCAATGATTGAATTTAAATAAATACCATCAACGATTTTTTTATCACTATCGCCCAAAATCTGACCAATAACATAAGGAAGTTTCCATAATTCATAATCTTTATAATTATCATTTAAAGATAATATTCCTCTAACATCATAATTATTATCATTTACGACTATTTTTGACGAAACTAACATATAATAATCTCCAATTGGCATCATATCATTATCTAAATTTAAAGGTTCAATTTCCAAAGTATATTCATCATTAATTTTATCATATTCAATTATCGATTTAATAAATATTCTTTTATTATTTCCATCAAATAATTCTAGTTTGGGATATTCAAAATTAAGATAACTATTACCGTGAAGTGTGAATTTTAATTTTGGATAGTAAATTCCGCTCTTAACAATACTAAATTTTAATACATCTTTTAGAGTATAATCATAAAATGTTTCTAAAATATTATCATCATTTGCTATATATCCATTTTCATCTTCTTCATTATTAAGTTCTATAGCATCTAAATATTCATCATTTACTGCATCAATAATAGCTTGTACATCTGCTGTAGTTATTATAGAAGTTGTATTTTTAAATGCCTCAGCATATTTATCTGCAAGATTATCATGAATATTTATCCCTCCTGCACTACCAAGAATCCTAATAAAGTCAACATTAAGTGCATCCAAAACTAATTCATCGGTATCATATATATTGTTATAATACGAATCCGTGTACCAAGGAATATCGTTTGTTTTTGCATACTCATTTAACGACTTAATCGCATCAGATTTCCAATTAGCTTTATCTAATGGCAAATTAGATGTATCTTCAATATACATAACATTAAAAGCTTGCTTTGTTCCAGTAAAATCAAATATTTTACTATTTGTATCTAAAGAACCTTCAACTTTATAATTAGCTAATCTCAAATCAATATTAACCGATGTAGCTCCTTCATATAGTTTAATAATACTACCTAACTTCTTACCAGTATGCCCAGAATACTGATTAATAATAAGTGAATTATCTGATCCATTCCATGTGGTAAGAGCATTCGCCGATTTACTTTGTCCTATAACTGCAACAAGCTTAAAATATTTATTATTTAAGTCATATAAAGGATTACTAGAATCAATACTTACATCGAAAGAAGTAGCATTCTTGTCAGTAATATCTCCAATTTTATTTAATTCATCAGCTTTGTTCCCAATATAAAGTTCATAATAATCAAGATTGAATTCAGGCTTATCCCAAGTCAAATGTATTTTTTGATTTAATGTACTTGATTTAAAATTATTTATGCTTCCTTCAGAAAGGTTAATCCCATCTATTAAAGCTTGTAATGTACTTAAGTCGGTTACAGAATGCGCGGAAAGAAGTTCATTTTTATATAATTCTATTTTATCCGAATTAACCCTAAGGACACCTGTGTTTCTTAGTATGTCTTCAAAACTATTTAATAAGGCATTATTAAGATCGATTGAATTCAAACCTATTTTACTAAATCCATTATCCTCCCACCAATTAATATTACCATCATTTGAGTATTTAATAATTGATTCAAGTGATTTTTCACTAGAAGTATTATTTGAAGAATTGTACATTACAAATATTTCTTGTGGATCACTAGTAAAGGTCAAATTCAAGTTAGTATTGTTTACCGGAGTAAGTCCACCTGAACTTTCTAAAACATAATTAGTATTAAAACCATCTTCGCCAAATAACACTTTGCTATCAATTAATTCTCCTGTTTTTTCAGAAATATAGTTTAAAGTAATTGAATTTAAACTTCCATTCCAAGTTGTATTAGAATATTCACCCTTTACGCTGCCCTTAATGGCTCTAATTTTAATATATTTGATTGATGAAGTATCAAAATCAATATCATAATTTATAACATCTTTATCAATATTTACAACTTGACTGTATGGTCCATTTTCTGTATTAGCATAGTAAAGTTCATAATTATCGAAATTGTAATTTGGTTTATCCCACGATAAATGAATTTTACCATTCTTAGTTTCTGCACTAAAATTTTTAATAGCAGATAAAACAAAATCGTTAGACCACTCAGCATAACTTGAAGTTGAAACTCTTTCACCTCTAATAGCCACTATTTTAAAGACCTTGTCATTATAATCATTAGCATTTAAAGTCAAATCTAATGTTCCAGTAGACGAATCAACATCTTGTAGCTTAATCATATTATCCTGATTGTCACCCATATAAACTACATATTTATCAAACTCATAGTTTGGCTTATCCCAACTTAAACGAATTTTACTTTCATTTGTTCTTGCATTAAAATTTTCTATCGCTGCTAAAGAAAATTGATTAAACCATTCCTTATAACTAGGTTCTGATACTCTGCTACCTTTTACAGTTAGTATTTTAAATACTTTATCATTATAATCATTAGCATTTAAAGTAACATCTAAAGACTCACTAAGCGAATTTACATCTTGTAGCTTAGTCATATGATCTCTATCATCACCAATATATATTATATATTTATCAAAGTCATAATCTGGTTTTTTCCACGTTAAATGTATTTTATCATTATTTGTTTTTGCATCAAAATTACTTACTGCTGGTAAAGAGTTATTATTATAATAATATTTAAAGGTTAAATTATATCCTTGAGACACAGTTAAATATCTAAAACCATATTTATTGTAATCTAAATCCAAAACAAAATTATTAGGTTTGTTGTCTATATTATTTAAAATATTATTAAATTTTATATTTTTATATAAATCATAATTCTCTTTTTTTAGAAAATCTGTAAACTTGACTCCATTTAAAACCTCATTCATTGTCAAACTTATATTAGAGTAAGAACCAATATTTGAGTTTTTATAACGCCTTGGCATATTAATTTCTCTATCCATATAGTCTTTATACACGACTTCTACTCTATCAATTTTATAATCTTCATTGCTTAAGTATGAATAAATGTAGTTATGATATGTTTCATTTGAAACATATGCTCTGTCTATTGGCGGAATTATATCATTCCCATTTTCATCATAGAAGTGGTTTTCTGCTATTGCATGGTAATATTTATACACCATTTTTACTATTTCTTCTTTTGTTAAATCACGTCCATATGTTAATTTTAAACTTTGTACTGCTCTCTTCAACCGATATAAATCATTATTTAAAATTTTTGTATCATCATAAGTATTTGAAGTATACTCCTTATAAGTCGAATCAATAAAGTTAAATGAATATGAATTCACAAAATCACTAATAGTACCATTTTCTTTTACTTCTTTAATAATTTTATTAAAATCATTTACTTTTCCAACTCCAGAGTTTATATTTTGAATTGAACTACCTGCAGACGAATCTGTGAAAATATATTCGTTTAAGCTAGGATATAACTTCGTTTGATTTACTAATTTATAATTTCCATTATTATATTTTTCCTTAAATTCAAAGTATCCATATCCGCCCCAATTAAAATATTCAAAATATATTGGATATTTCTTATTTTTAATAAGGTAAACTTGATTCGTAGTATCTTCTGCATTAGAATCTACATGAAAATCATCCGCTGATGCTATAGGGTTATTTAAATGAGTTACATCTGAATCAAAATCAAATAAATAAAATAACGATCCGTCATCTGAATTAATTCTAAAATTATAATTTCCTGTCTTGTTTGGTACATAATATCCCCAAACTTTTTTTGCAGTTTTTGAATGATAGCCAAAGTTACCACTTGAATTAATTTTAACAAAAATTACGTTATTATTTGCTGTATTAACTTTAAAACTTTCATTTTCAAAATGCTTGGCAGATACATAATATGTTTCTTCAGCTCTATTATCGTTAAAAATTATATTTTTATCTTGCCATACACGAATATTAGCATCCCGACCATGACCTTGATTTGCCCATGCTAAATCCGAAACATTATAAGATTTAACTGTTAGATTTCCTTTCATGTAATTTACAAAGTTATTTGGTGAATCCGCAAAAGAAATTCCTAAAGCAAATAACACCACTAATACTAATATTAGCGAAATAAATATTCTATTTTTCTTCATATATACCTCCTATAATGCATTTAAAAATATTTTAATATCTTCTAAACTAAAATCTGTAAATTCAAAATAATAGACCTTATTGTTCTTACTTATAGTTAAAAAAGTATGATTTGCGTAATTGTAATAAACGTTATAATAATTATATGAGTATCCATCAGCTTCAACTTTTTTAAGATCAGAAATATTTATTCCAGTACTATTAAACAATTTTACTTTAGCATCATCTATATTTATAAATTTCATATCCACATATAATTTTTTATTAGTATCTTTTGACCCAAAAAACATATACTCCTTATCAGAAATTTTTTCAGACCTAATTAAAGTAGATTTAATATATAAAGGAAGTTTAAAATCATTAATCAAATTTGTGTCTACAGCGACAGTTTTAGTCTCACCGTTCCATTTATATTTTACTCCGAGTACATCAAATAAATATTTTATAGGAATATAAGTACGATTATTTATAAGCATTGGTGCAACATCCATTTTATAAAGAGTATCATCTACTCTAATATTTTTAGAACCTAATTCCATTCTAATATTTTTTCCTTCTTTTGTAACAGTTGTAATAGATTTATCGCTAGGATTCCAATTAAGCTTCAAATCAAACAATTCAAAAATATATCTAACTGGTGCAATTGTTCTATCGTTATATATCCACAAACTAACTGGCATTTCTTGAACCTTATCGTATAAATCTACAGGATAAGCGTTTACACTTAAATTTACTGTATACATATCATCTTCTTGTGCAAATGAACTTATAGAAAAAGTCAAAATCAAAATTATTGCTACTAATAAAATTTTCCTACTCATCAAGCATCCTCCCTATTGTTATTAATTAGTATATAAAACAGTTTATATATAATTATATGTATAATTAGAATATCATATTTTTAACAATTTTTCCATAGAACTTTTAAAATGAAAAAAACCAACAAAATGAATTTTGTAAGCTAGCTTTTCTTTCTTCAAAGTTAATTGCGGTGCTTCACTAGCGAAACGCAAGCTGCACTTGCTACCTTTCGCTCGTTATAGGGAAAAATTCCCTATAAAAAAAACCAACAAAAATGAACTTTGTAAGCTAGCTTACAATTCATTTTTGTTGGTTTTTTTTGCACCGCTTTATTTAACTTCAATTACTTCTGTATTTTTATAATATCCACAAGCTGCACAAACTCTATGTGGCATAGATGGTTCGTGGCAATTTGGACACTCAATTACATTAGGAGCTGTCATCTTAATGTTAGATGCTCTTCTCTTATCTCTTCTTGCTTTTGATATTTTACGCTTAGGTACTGCCATTTGTTACACCTCCTCACTTACTTAAAGAAGTCTTTTAGACCCGCTAATCTAGGGTCAACATTATCTTCTAAACATCCACATGATTCATAATTTAAATTTGCTCCACACATTGAACATAGCCCATTACAATCAGGTGAACAAAGCACCTTATTAGGGAAATTCAAATACAAATCTTCCATTACGACTTCTGTAAGATCAATTAAATTATTTGATATAACCATAACATCTTCACTAGTATCATCAAATGATTTTAATAATAATTCTCTTTCAAAAGAATTTGAAATAGTTTTCTTAGTCTCCTCTAAACATCTTGAACATTTAAAAACTAAGTCACAAGAATAATTAACAGTCAATAAAAACTTATTACTATCTTGTGCTTTAATATAAGCATGAACTTTAATGCTACTAGCATTTACTACATCCTGCTCATTTAAATCATTAACATTAAGAGATGTTTCTAAGTCAAATTCCTCAGCAACAACTTTTCCATTAATAATTTTCGCCAAATTCAGTAACATAATTTCACCTCATTACTACAACACAACAATTATATATTCATAGGATTTCTTTGTCAAGTCATTTCATTAAAAAATAACCTAGTCTATTTGCAGCACCAAAAACAAAAACTACCTTATTAAAAACAATAAGGTAGTTTTACTAATCTTATTTTAATAATTCAAGTGTATCACGAGCTATCATTAGTTCTTCATTTGTTGGTATAACCATAACTTTTACAGCAGATCCTTCTTTATTTACGATAGCTTCTTTTCCTCTAACTTTGTTTAATTCTTCATCAATCTCAATTCCCATAAACTCTAAATTAGAGCAAATATTTTTTCTGTTATCTGCTGAATTTTCTCCAAGTCCTGCTGTAAATATAACAGCATCTACTCCACCCATCACAGCAGCATATGCAGCAATATATTTTTTAACTCTTAAATCAAATGTATTTAATGCAAGAGTTGCTCTTTCATTTCCATCAGCAGCAGCGTCTTCAATATCTCTAAAATCAGAACTAATTCCTGAAATACCAAGCACTCCTGACTTTTTATTCATTAAATTATTAATTCCTTTAATATCTAAATTTTCTTTTTCCATAATAAATGTAACTATTGCAGGATCAATATCACCACATCTAGTTCCCATTGCAAGACCTTCTAAAGGAGTAAATCCCATTGAAGTTGCAACAGATTTACCACCATCAATTGCATCAACAGAAGCACCATTTCCTAAATGACATGATATTAATTTTAAATCTTTAATATCTTTTCCTAAAATTTCTGCCGCTCTTTGAGAAACATATCTATGACTAGTTCCATGGAATCCATATCTTCTTAATCCATATTTTTCATACAATTCATAAGGAAGTGGATAAATATAAGACTCAGCTGGCATTGTTTGATGGAAAGCTGTATCAAATACGGCTACATTCTTAATAGAAGGAAGTAATTCCATAATTGCTTTTACACCAGTAATATTCGGTGGGTTATGAAGAGGTGCTAAATCAATACACTCTTCAACTTTTTCCATTACATCATCAGTTATAATCACTGATGAACTATAAAATTCTCCTGCATGAACCATTCTATGTCCTGCAGCTTCAATTTCAGACAAACTTTCAATTGCACCATACTCTTTACTTACTAAGGCATCAAGCACTTCAGTTAAAGCTTCTTTATGATTATTCATTGGTACTTCAATAACCTTTTTATCTTTTCCTGCAGCTTCATGTTTAAGTCTTGATCCATCAAGACCAATTCTTTCAACTAATCCTATTGCTAGTACAGACTCATCTTTCATATTAATAAGTTGATATTTTAACGACGAGCTTCCACAGTTTATAACTAAAATATTCATTATAACCCTCCTCAAATTTTCATACATCCTAATTATAAAATAATATCAATATAATTCAAGTCAATTTTATTAATATTAATTCATAGGTCGTGGATATTTTTACATTTATTTAATATATTATTACAACATTTTATATAATTAATATTAAAATAATATTTAAACATCCTAATAATCACTATATTAGCGTATCTTGACGTGTTACATTTTTTTTTTAACGCTTCAAAAAAAAACATATTGTGTTATGTATACAAAATTCAATATTTCATTAATTTTATGTGAAATATTTATTTATATCTGTTTTTTTTGCATAAATTACTTTAATTGTTAGTAGTTCACATGGAAAATTATAAAATTTTATACTATAATAATAAACTATAGTAATTAAATATAGTAATTAAATATAATAAGGAAGGTAATTTATGAACATAGTTGGACTTGTGACGGAATACAATCCTTTTCATAATGGACATTTGTTTCATTTGAATGAATCTAAAAAAAATACCTCATCGGAATATTCTATAGCAATTATGAGTGGTAATTTTGTTCAAAGAGGAGAACCTGCTCTTATGGACAAATGGACTAGAGCATCAATGGCTGTTAAGTCTGGTGTTGACTTAGTAATTGAATTACCATTAGTTTATGCCTTAAATAGCGCAGATTACTTCGCGTATGGTTCATGTTCAATTCTTGACAAATTTAATGTGGTTGACCAATTAGTATTTGGAAGCGAATCTGGTAATATTTATGATTTTAAAACTATTGGCAATTTTCTTGTTGCCAATGAAGAACAAATAATGCATTTAACAAAAGAATTATTAAAAATTGGAAATTCCTATCCAAAAGCTCGCGAAAAAGCTCTTTGGTCATTGATTGAAAAATCTAATATTAATATTAATTTAACCTTAAATTCACCAAATAACATTCTTGGAATCGAATATGTAAAAAATTTATTAAAACTTAATTCAAGTGTCACTCCTTCAACAATCAGGCGAATTAATTCAGATTATAATTCAATTAATATACAAGGTGAATTTAGCAGTGCTACTTCAATTAGAAACTCAATATTAAATAACGAACTTCCTAATATAGTTAATACAGTGCCTTCTAATGTTTTTAATACGCTTTCTTCTTATGAAAAAAATGAATATTCCTATATTGAAGATTTTAGCGATTTAATTTTTGCTTCCATAAGAAGATTAAGTGCTGAGGAACTCAGAGAAATTCATGATGTTTCAGAAGGAATAGAATACAAACTTATAAAAGAAGCAAATAATACAAATAGTATACTTGAGCTAATTAACAATGTAAAATCTAAGCGTTATACAAGAACACGAATTCAAAGAATTCTTATGAAGATAGTATTAAATGTAAAAAAAGACTATATTGGTTTATCAGGTTCATTAAATCCAGAATATGCAAGAGTATTATCTTTTAATGATAAAGGTAAAGAAATAATAAAAAAAATAAAAAAAAATTCTGATATAAAGTTAATAACTAATTTAAGGAATTTAGATTATTATAAACCTTCAATAAAAAAAATGCTTGAATACGACATAAAAGCGACGAATATATATGCCCTTAAATCAAACCTAGCTGTCAATTCTGATTTCTTTAGGCATCCAATATATATAGAATAATAGATGAATTTCTAAGATTCAGAGGGAGTTTTTACTCACGCTGAATCTTAGAAAATATAATCCAGGGCCTTTTTAGAGTTCTTTATCCCCCACTTTTTTTAGAAGTGAGGGTATTAGAACTCTAAGGCATCGGATAAATAAATATCAAAAGGAGAAAAAAATATGCCATACTATGTAGGAATTTTTGAAATGCTTGATAAAAATAAAGATAAGGAAATTTTAGATATTCATATTGATTTTTTAAATAAAAATATCGAAAAAGGAAATATTTATGCTAAAGGTCCATTTCTAGATCACAGTGGTGGACTTGTTATTTATAAAATGAATTCATTTGAAGAAGCTAAAAAACTAGCTGAAAGCGATCCTGCTATTGTTAATAAAACTAGAAAATTAATTTTTAAAGAATGGAAAAGTACCTTCTCTGATTAAATATACTATTTATAAATGAATTTCTAAGGTTAAGAGGGAGTTTTTACTCCCACCGAATCTTAGAAAACGTAATATAGTGTATTTTAAAGTCTTTTATCTCTATCTTTATAAATTTGGAATATTTGAACTTTTAGCGCTTTAATAAACTCGTTTAGCTAGGGCTAAACATCGAGGAGTTAATTGGAATAATAAACACCTTAAACTTATGAAACGTAATATAGTATATTTTAGAGTCCGTTTAGCTAGGGCTAAACATCAGGGAATTAATTGGAATATAAACATTCAAGCGGTGCCACTCCTGCATGCCTACAGCATTCAGGGCGCTTTTTTATTTTTCATTCAAGCGGTGCCACCCCTGCATGCCTGCGGCATTCAGGGCGCGCTACTTTAGCGCTATGGAAAAACAAAAAAATCAGCGATTGCAAAACTTTGTTTTGCTCGCTGATTTTTTTTATTTTTCCGCACCGCTTTCATCGTTCGCGACAAACGCAAACACATGATCTATATTTCTCATATAATCGCCATAATTTAATCCATATCCTACTATGAATTTGTCTGGTATTGTATACCCTACATAATTTGGTACTAGTTCAACTTTTCTTCTTGATGGTTTATCTAAGAGTACGCAGCATTTAAGACTTTTAGGATTTTTCTTTTTTAAGTGTTCAAATACGCCCGTCATTGTAATTGCAGTATCTGTTATATCATCTACTATAAGTACATCAAATTCTTCTAATGAATCAATATTTAAATCTTGTACTACCTTTACTTTTCCTGATGATTCTTCATTATGTCCATAGCTAGATGTTGTCATAAATTCTATTCTAACTGGAAGTTTAATTTCTCTAACTAAGTCTGCAGTAAATATAAAACTTCCCTTTAGCAAAGAAATTACCAACAAATTTTTATCTTTATACTCTTTAGTTAATAACACTCCAAGTTCTGCACATCTCTTAGCTATGTCTTCTTTTGAAAAGAGAACTTCCCTTTTTTTATTCTCAATACTCATAAAACCCTCCACAAAGTTTGTTTATTTTATTATTTACTAATTCTATATCACTTTTATCCAAATATCAAGTGCTAGAAGTACTTTAAAATCAACATTTTTTAACTTTTATCAAATTTTTTTTACTAATATGTTTAATATGTGAACAATGTATTACGTTTATTTAATTAATATTTTAAAATATTTGATTGTAAAAAAAAAATCCAAAGTGTAGAATGTATTTGAAATAATAATTTTTTTATATGTATAATTTTTTTATTGGAGGTCGTTATGGAAAGTAAGAGAGTAAAAAAAGCTATTTCAAAAGAAACTTTTGTTTTTCTTGGAGTATCTACCCTTGTATTTATTTACATAAGCAACATTATGGGTGTTGGTCCAATGTTTAATGTAATTATGAAAACAGCACATGATTTATTAATTAACACCGTATTTTTTATTATGGCAATAGCTGTTTTAGCTGGTGCGTTTTCAGCGCTTTTATCTGAATTTGGAGTTGTGGCTTTGATAAATAAAATTATTTCTCCAATTATGAAACCACTTTACGATTTACCAGGAGCCGCATCAATCGGTGCTATTACAACTTTTCTATCAGACAACCCCGCAATTATTAGTCTTGCAAAGGACAAAGGTTTTTCAAAATATTTTAAAGACTATCAAACACCTGCATTATGTAACCTTGGAACAGCATTTGGTATGGGACTAATTCTTTCAACTTTTATGATTAGCCAAGGAACTGGAACTGAATTTGTTATACCAGTTTTAATTGGAATTCTAAGTGCAATTATTGGTAGTATAGTAAGTGTAAAAATAATGATGATTTTTACAAAAAAATTCTATGGTTATAAAAAGAACGATCCGAAATTAAAAGAAAAGTTAAATATTGATAGTAAATACCTTGATTACCGTGAAGTTAGAGAAGGTAGTGTATTAGAGAGAGTTTTGGACTCAATTTTAGATGGTGGAAAAACAGGAGTAGAACTTGGTCTCGAAATTATTCCTGGAGTACTTGTAATATGTACCGTAGTAATGCTTTTAACCTTTGAACCCTCTACGGTAAATGGAGTTCATGTATACAAAGGTGTTGCATATGAAGGCATTGGTTTATTACCTAAAATTGGCGATTTCCTTTCATTTATTATTAAACCACTTTTTGGATTCACTAGTTCTAAAGCAGTAGCGTTTCCAATCACATCATTAGGTTCAGCTGGTGCTGCACTTGCGCTTGTACCTAAATTATTAAAAGAAGGATTAATCTCCTCTAACGAGATTGCCGTTTTCACTGCAATGGGCATGTGTTGGAGCGGATACCTTAGCACTCATGTTGGTATGATGGATTCACTTGGAGTTAGAAAACTTGCAAATAAAGCGATTTTCTCTCATACAATAGGCGGACTTGCAGCTGGTATTTCGGCTCACTTTATATATTTATTTATAAGTTCCCTTCTTTAAAATTATTCATATAATAAATTCATTTATCAATACAGTACTATAAAATATATAGCATTGTATTGATATTTTTTTGTTAATATATTATTTACTTTTTTATGTTATACTGTTCAAAGAATAAAATACTAAAGAGAGGTGTTAAATGTTTACAAATAATAGCGACAAGCAAGTTAAAAATAAATTAGTTATTCTTTATATTTTAAATAGATTTGATAAAAAAATTACAAATCGCGACTTCACTGAATTTTTTTTAGAAAATGAACTTTTTAACTATTTTGAACTTCAATTGACTTTTGATGAAATGTTGGAAAACAATTTACTTAATGCTTTTCAAACAGGAAATGAAACTTACTACAAAATCACGAATTCAGGAATAAAAACACTAAGTTTATTCAACGATAAAATTTCTAAAAGAATCAGAAATAAACTTGATAAACTCCTTGATTTCAAGATATCATCAATCAAAAAAACATCTGAAAGTAATGCGAGTTATAAAAAAATAGGTGATACCGATTATGAAGTAAATATTATTATTAAGGAATTTGAGAGAACCCTTCTAAAATTAGATATAAATGTAGTTTCAGAAGAACAAGCTAAAATCGTTTGCGAAAATTTTAAAAACAACACTTCTCTTATTTATAGCAAAACAATCAACTTACTTCTGGGCGAGTAAGTAAGTATCTAAAATCGAAATATTATAAAAAAAAGCAAACAGAAGATTCATACTCTTTTGTTTGCTTTTTAATATCTTTAACTACTTATTTATCTTATTAAATTCTTCGACTGATATTTGTGCACTTATTTTCCGATTTGCTTCATAAGTCATATTATATTCAATTTCATAATAGTCATCATTTAATCCCCATGTGAAAGTAGATTTATCAAGAATTTTATCTATTTTTTCTTTACTTGAAATTTCATATATTTTTTTTCTTTCATTAGTTCCATTTTTTTTAGGTATCTTATAGACATCTACAGAAATAATTTGATCTGACGAAGGAACAATCTCACTTAAATAGCCATTTTGATTTAAAAATATATTTACATTTTTATAAGTTTTTCTGAATTTTTCATTATAAGTCGTTCTAGTCAAATATAAATCTTTTTCACTAATGGATCTATCATTTTTTTCTTTCTCCATTAATGAAATTTCTCCCCAATAATTACTTGGATTTCTTGTTTCAACCGAAGTTTCACTATTTATATCTTTCCTTAGTGCTTCAATAAACTCTACAATTTTATCTTTTTCAGTAATTCTAACACCAAAATGATCATTTTCTTTATCATATACTGTAAAACTACTTGATATAACAATTTCTGTAATATCATTTATAGGTTTAGTTAATACAGGATGAATCAACCTTTTATATTCTTTCGTTTCCGTTATTGGATAATACTTATTTAATACGCTTAAATTCTTAATATCATATTTTCTCACAATAGTTCTTCCATTTAATAAATTATATTTAATCTTAACATAATATATATTACTAAAATATCTTGTTTTCGAATTTTTTTCTTCATTTTTACTTACTATAGCAGCTCTATGAAAATCTTCTAAATCTGAAAATTGATTTTTATAAGAAAGAATTACTGTTTTCTTTTCTTTTTTATTATTACCTTCAATATTTTCGTATCTAGTATTTTCAATATTATTATCACTCACTTCTATTGTTGATATGCTCGAAATTTCAGGTATTCTAGCTTCAAAACCAATTAAATCCAAATTCACTATTAATAGTAATGCAATAATAATTATAGAATATATTAAGAATCCTTTATATTTTTTTAGTCCAACAAGGCTTTTAGTAAGTGTTATTTCAGCTACTAAATAACCAATAAACCCACCAAAAAGTATTCCCATATAAAAAGCTAAATTAACTTCGTATTTTGAAAATAAAAATGCAAAATACATACCAAGTGAAATAGAAAAACAATATGTTACCCCGTATTTATAAATACTTTTTAATATATCAAATGCAATTAATTCTTCCGCTTTTTCAGATTTTCTATTTTTATAAAAGAGAAAACCAAATACTATAAAGGCTACTATTTGACTTAGCAAAACCAATATCATTTCAAGACTGTGTAAATTCTTCTCGCTTACAATTTCACTAATGAAATAAGTGAGTGGTGACATTTTCATAAATATTGTTTCTGCAGAAATATTATAGTTGAATCCAAAAAGTAATTTTGATATTAAATTCATCGTAAACGAATAAATTCCAATTGGAACTAGTAAAAAAATATAAGTGAGAACAACTTGAGCACTCGATTTCCCAGTGATTGTTGAAACTAACATTGAAAAAGTAAAAATTGATATATTAATCAGTAGTGAAATAATAGCAAAATTCCAAATTTCTAAATAATTAAGCGAAGATATCGATTTGCTAAATAATAATATAATATTCATTAATATAGAATTAAATAAAATCGGAGCCGAAAGTAATGTAATTCCTGAAATAATATGACTTCCAAACGCTTCACTTCTTGTAAACGGCATACTGTGAATAACACTAGAGCTTGATTTCTTATGAATATATCTAATTATAAAAACACTTGTAATAACTGGAATTACAATATATATCATTATTAATAAGGGATTTTGCATTTTAAGCAGATGCTTTGTAATACTATAATAATTTAAATTGTTATTATAATTTATATCAAAAAATACGCTAATTGGCATAATGAAAAATAAAATTACAGTATATAGAATTCCAATCCAACTGTTTAATTTTAAATCATTTAAAATAATGTTTTTATTATAAAATAATATTTTTAATTTCATATCCATCACCTCCAACTTCATAAATAAATACTTCTTCAAGCGTCAAACTAATAATATCAATCAAAGCAGGAGAAAAAGAATTATAATATTCTAACAGTTTTTCTTCATTACCTTTTACGATAATAGTTACAATACTTCCAGATATGCTGCTATTAATTATGTTCTCATCTTCAAGCATTTTTTTTGGAATTTTATCCTTAAATCCAATTTGGAGTTTATGAATATCATTCTTTGCACTACTTAATTCTTTTTCAAGAAGTAATTTACCTTTACTCATTATACCAACATGATCACAAACATCTTCAAGTTCTCTGAGATTATGCGAAGAAATAAGCACTGTAGTTCCTCTCTCAGATACATCTTGAAGAACTAAATTCCAAACTGACTTTCTAGCAACAGGATCAAGTCCATCTACCGGTTCATCAAGAATCATAATTTCAGGTTTCATAGAAATAATCATCCAAAATGCAACTTGTTTTTTCATTCCTTTTGACATTTTTCTTATCTTCATATTTTCATCAATACTAAATGCATTTTTAAGCGAATTATACCTATCAAATGACCAATTAGGATATATTTTAGAGTAAAATTTCGCAGTATCTTTTATAGTGTAATTTGAAAAAAAGTAAAGTTCATCAGAAATAAAACCAATTTTTTCTTTTAATTTTTTATTTTCATAAGGGTCTTCACCCATAATTTTCAAACTCCCATCATCTTTTTTATAAACACCCATTAAAGTTTTTAGAAGTGTTGTTTTACCGGCACCGTTCGGACCGACTAGTCCATATACTGAACCTTGTTCAACATTTATATCCATTCCATCAAGTGCAAAAAATCCATCAAATGTTTTCTTTAAATTAGAAGCATGTATCATTTTTATCCCTCCTCTATCTTTCGTACACTTTATTAACCATATCAACAATCTTTTTATGTGGAATACCTAAAAACTTTGCTTTTTCAAAACTCTCATAAATATCTTTAAGAATTTCATCGATTTTTACTGAATCCTTTATATTAACTTTTTCCATAACAAAAGAGCCTTTGCCTTTAAGAGAATATATATATCCACTTAATTCAAGTTCTTTATACGCTCTTTGAATAGTATTGGGATTTATAGTTAGCGTTGATGCAAGATCCCTTACAGAAGGTAGCTTTTCATTTGGTTTGATCACCTCTGTAACAATAAGTTTTTTTATATTTGAAACAATTTGATCATTAATTGATTTCCCACTTCTTAAATCAATATTAAATAACACTTTTCCACCTCCACTGTGTGATTTGTATTAATACAGTTGATACGAAAATAATAATATTTTATCAAACTTTTGTCAATGTTAAATTAATTACAAAATAATTTCATTGTTTTAAATTTAGCATTTTTTCAAAATAACACTAATTTTGTAGATTGTTTATTTTATCAAGCTATTATATAATTATATGGTTACAAAAGGAGGGTAATACTATTATGAAAGATAAATTTTTAATAGGCGAATTAGCAAAACTATGTAATATTAGCACAGATACCTTGCGTCATTATGATAAACTAGGTTTATTTAAGCCTCAATATGATAATAAAAATAATTATCGATATTATGATATCCGCAGTCTGTTTAAATTAAGTAGGATACTTTTTTTAAAGAATCTTGATATTTCTTTAAATGAAATCAAAGATTATATGAACAATAAAAATACTGATAATCTTAAAAATATGCTTAGAAAAAAAGAAACAGAAATAGATTTTAGAATTCACCAATTGACAAATCTTAAAAGTAAAATTCAATCAAAATTAGAGCTACTCGATAGTTTTAAAACAGAAGTTGATCAAATAAAAATTAAAACTATTAATAAGCGCTATGGAATTTTTATGGATATGAATGAACTAAAAAACGAATCTGAAATAAAGCAAGCCTTTAAAAAAAGCGAAAATTATTTAAAAATTAGTTCTTGGCTTATTGAGGGTCAAATATATACGTCTTTATCAAAAAAGAATATGGATAATGCCATATTTGATAAATTTAGATATTTCATTGAGATTGATTCTATTGAAGAAGAAACTAATAATCATCTTACAATTTTATCAAAGCAAGAGTATGCGTGTTTAATTGTTCTTGGACCCTACCAAGATATGATTACTCATTATCAAAAGCTTGTAGAATGGATTAAATCTAATGATTATGAAATAGCTGGCGATTCAATAGAAAAAAATATAATTGATTACGATTTTTCAGATTACGAATTAGAATATGTATCAGAAATACAAATTCCTATAAAAAAACTACCTACTAAAATTTAATAGGTAGTTTTCTTTATAAGAATTTAATTCAATTTTTAATAACTCTTTTAATCTTGGTATAACTTTTTAACAAAATTAATAATATACAGCTAAATTAAAACAAAGAATAAAAAAATGGTACTAAAAAAGGTACTAAGGTGCTAAGAAGTGCCCCGCTAAAAAAAGACATTACTACAACTTCTGGTGATGTATACTTTGATACTAGCGGAAGAGTAGTATCCATTGCAGTCGCACCAGCGGGTGCTATAACTGAATAATCATTTAAGTATTTAGCGATAAATGGAATCGTTATAAAGGTTAAAAGTTCCCTAAATACATTTGATAAAAATGCAATAGTTCCAAGCTTAGCACTATCAAGTTTTGTTAATATAATTCCAGATAAACTATACCAGCCGAATCCTGCTGAAACTGAAAGTCCTTTATTAAGTGGCATTTTTAAAATGATTGATGATAATACACCTCCAAAAAGAGTTCCTAGAATTACACCAATAGGAATCATTATTATTATTAATCCATGTTTTTTCATCCCCTTAAAAATCGATCTATTAATGCCAAGATCAATTCCAACTAAAAATAAAACAAAAGAAAGAGAAATAGTTATAAACAATTCAATATAATTTGAAAACTCTATTGGAACGAAAAAATGACCTATTATTATTCCAATTGATACTGCAAGCAAGATATTTTTTGTCATTAGTTTTCCCTCTCTTCATTTTTCTTTACTATATATTGTGTAATAAAATACACAAAGATTATACTGAAAATTGTTGTTAAAAGTGCAAAAACTAATGCTTTAATTCCTATATTACTTAGTTCACTAATAATATTAGGGTTAATTCCAATTGAAATGCCCATAACGAATAGTAAAGAAACCACTCCTAAAGTTTGAAGATTACTAATATTTTTCTTAATTTTATCACCTAAATTAAATGATGCTCCTACGATTATTCCTAAAACTAGTGCAATTATTATCTGTAACATATTTACCTCCTATAAAAAACACTACAGTAGTATTTTACTTCAAATTGATTGAATAAGCAAAAGAATATATATTATTTTCATATGTAACGATTACATTTGTGTGTTAATTACATCGAATTTATGTTATACTATAATTGCAAATTAATTGTTTGAAATATAGTTAATTTGGTAAATATATTTTAGATACATATGGAGGTGATTATTTTGCCTAAACCTTTTAATCCAGGTTGCGCAAAACCAAGTAAAACTGTAGCTCTAAAAGATGAAATAAAAAAGGTAAGTGCTAAAAAAAAGGAGGAAAATATTAATATGATTAAAGTAGGAAAACCAGCACCAGAATTTGAACTTGGTGCATATCACAAAGGCGAGTTTAAACAATTTTCATTATCAGAATTTAAAGGAAAATGGGTATTACTTTGTTTCTATCCTGGCGACTTTACTTTTGTCTGAGCGACTGAAGTTTCTGCAGTTGCAGAAGAATATTCAGATTTACAAAAATTAGATGCCGAAGTACTTTCTGTTAGCGTAGATAGTGTTTTTGTTCATAAAATGTGGAATGACAAGGAACTTAGTAAAATGGTTGATGGAGGAATTCCTTACCCTATGCTTTCTGATCAAGGCGGTAAAGTTGGTTCACTTTATGGTGTTTACGATGAAGAAGCTGGCGTAGAGATGAGGGGTAGATTTATTATTGACCCTGATGGAATTGTTCAAGGTTATGAAGTATTAACTCCTCCTGTTGGAAGAAATGTAGCTGAAACTACAAGACAACTTCAAGCATTTCAACTTGTAAGAGCATCAAAAGGAACAGAAGCTACACCTTCAGGATGGCAACCTGGTAAAAAAACTCTTAAACCTAATCCTGATTTAGTAGGAAATGTTTGGAAAGAATGGAAGGTTAAAGATGCTAAATAGTTGGTAAAATTAAGTTTACCTTAACTCTAATTATAAAAAAGTGGTATGTATTAAATTTACATACCACTTTTTTCATTTTACAAATTCTTAAATGTTAAATTTTTCTGTTTCTACTAGCAAAGATTCACTGCTTTCTTTAGAATTATTAATTTGATTCACTATTTCAGTTGATTTTTCATTTATATCATATATTTTTTGTGCAATATCGCTAGTACCTTTTGCTCCCTCATTAGCAGCACTTGAAACCCCTTCTATAGAATCGGTTATACTCTCAATCGAAGCTAGTATCTCCTCTGATGTTGCACTAAACTCGCCTACTAATGATTCAAATTTAGATGAGTCGTTAGTATAAAACTCCACTATTTCGAGCATTTTTTCATAATCGTTATTAACATCTTTTGATACAAAATTTAACAATTTATTTGAACTATTTGAAAGATTTTTTACAGAACCAACAACTTTTAAAGTTATGTCTTGTATTTTTAAAACAGTTTCTTTAGATTGTTCAGCCAAACTTCTAATTTCTTCAGCAACCACTGAAAACCCTTTTCCTGCTTCACCTGCACGTGCAGCTTCAATTGCAGCGTTAAGTGCAAGTAAATTTGTTTGAGAAGTGATTTGCATAATCGAATCTGAAAGTAAATTTATTTCTTCTACAACTTTAGATTCTTTAATAGCTTTTTCAAGTTCAACTTTTGTATCACTTAATATTAATTCAATATTCTCTTGTGATTTTATAACATTTTTTTGCGTATCATTAGCTCTTATATTTATTTCACTACTTACTGTAGCACCTTCCTGAGCTGTATTAGCTAATGAATGTACTGCAGATTCAATTTCCTGAGCTGTTAATGAAATTTGATCAGATATAGCAGCAGTTTCTTCCATATTAGCTGCTAATTCCTCAGTAGTTGCTGATACATCTTCAATATCAAGTTTAAGGGAATTCGTATTTACTAAAGCATTATTTACTCTTTCATTAATATTTTCTGATTCTCCTTTAATATTATTAATTAAATTAGTTAAATTATCTTTCATTAATTCTATTCCATTAACAATTACACCAAGTTCATCTTTTCTTTTTAAATCGTTTTTATTAATCTCAACAACAAAATTACCCTTAGCAAAAGATTCTAAATGCTTTGAAGAATTTTTAATTGGCTCAGTAAAACTTTTTGAAACTAACATTAATATTATTGTAGCTAATATTAACATTACCGTACCAATTAACAAATTTCTTTTTTTAGATGCAAATATAAATTTCATTGCATCTTGTTTTTTCTCTACAGTTATTACAGCCCAACTTTTAGAATCTCCCAGCAATTTAATTGGGTTATATGCACTAATAACATCTATTCCATCTTTGTTTTTATAAGTAATTGTACCACTTTCTCCATTAAGCACATTCTGTGTAGCAATTTCAAGTTCTTTAGGAATAACGATATCTTTTTCTTCAGTCTTTTGATTACCTTTTTCATCCATAATAACTTTTCCATTTGAATCTAATTTTAGTACAGTTTTTTTCTTTTTTAAATAATTATAAAGCTGAGCAACTTCTTCTTTATTAGGATGCGCAATTACAACACCTTCTCCATCTAAAATATATGCATAATTACTGTCGGTACTTGTTTTTTCAATTATATTTTGAAGTGCTGTTAATTTTATATCTGCTCCCATTACACCATTAAGTTTATTATTTAAATCGTAAATTGGTATAATTACTGATGTAACTGGAACATTTCCAGATAATGAAAAATATGATTTACTAACAAATGGTTTTTCAGAAGCCAATTCTTGCTTAAACCACCATCTATTCGCTCGGTTTCCTAAATTACCACTTGATCTAGCTGATTGATCACCATTTTTATCTTGAATATACAATAAATCAAAAAAATTATTTTTCCCTACCATGTCTACTACCATCTTTTTTTGCATTTCTGAATCAAAATTTCTTACGCTATGATTCATTGCTACTGTTTCAGTTAAACCATAAGCCTTATCAATAAAATTGCTTACCTGGTCAGAAATATTTATTGCAGATACTTTATTATGTTCAATTAGTTCTTTTTCATAAGCATTTGATAAATAATATTCATTTATTATATTTGATAAAATAAATGGTATTGCAATTAAAAGCAAAACTATCAAAATAAATTTTGTACGAAATGATTTCATGTAACCCTCCAATAATATATTAATAATAATTATAATATGAAAATATTTTAATAGTGAATCTACACATTTCTACGAATATCTACATATTACTACAAAGTTTTTATATATTTATTTAATCGGATAGGAGGGGAAATTGAATAATTCCCCCGACCTTCCACAACACCGTACATACGGGTCTCGTATACGGCGTTTCCTAAGTTTATGCATTAACAGATTTGTAATAATCAGAAAAGAATAGATAACCAGACTCTCTAAGTCGATTATCTGTGATAGAACAACTTAGTATTTGGCTACCGGCGACTTGCCAGTAGCCTTTTCTAGTATTTGCATACTTAATTGCATTGGAATGGTTATAACCGAGACGCTTAAGCATTCTGTACCTCGTTCTTACTTTCTTCCACCTTTTCCAGATAAACATCCGAAGCCTTCTGCGTAACCACCTGTCAGTACGTTGTAAAAGAGTTTTCATGTCAGCTAGTTTAAAATAATTCACCCAACCTCTAACAAATTGTTTCAGTTTAAGCTTTAAAGCTTCATAACTGATACCTTTGCTTCTTGATGTGATTTCTCTTACTTTCACTTTCATTTTGCCTACATTTTTCTTGTGCACTCTCAGTTTTATACCAACTCTACTTGGATAGAATCCATAGCCTAAGAACTTTATGTGTCCAATGTAAGACACTGAGGTCTTTTCTCTGTTCACACGAAGTTTTAGCTTCTCTTCGATGAACGGTAAAATATGTCTCAGTATCCTTTTAGCGCTCCGTTTTGTTTTTGCAAACAGCAATGCATCATCTGCATAACGAACAAAGCGTATTCCACGACGTTCCAGTTCTTTATCCAATTCATTCAACATAATATTACTGCACAGTGGGCTTAAGTTTCCACCCTGTGCTAAACCTATAGATGTTTCTTCAAACTTTCTATCGACTATTGCTCCTGCTATTAAATATTTGTGAATCAATGAAATGACGCGTCCATCTTTAATTGTTCTTGATAGGATTTCTATCATTTTCGATTGACTCACTGTATCAAAAAATTTCTCTAAATCCATGTCTACAACATATGTGTAACCTTCATTAGCATATTCTTTGCACTTCTTTAAGGCATCATGAGCACTTCGCTTTGGTCTAAAGCCATAACTGCTTTCACTAAATGTTGCTTCATAGATTGGCGATAGTATTTGCTGAATTCCTTGTTGCACCATTCGATCTACCACTGTTGGTATTCCCAACTGTCGTTTCTTTCCATTGTCTTTCGGTATTTCTACTCGTCGAACTGGTTGCGGACGGTATTTTCCATCCAGTATGGCCTTTTTCAACTCATCTCCATTGTCTTGCAAATGTTGTAGAAGATGCTCTACTTCCATTCCATCAACGCCGTGAGAACCTTTATTCTTTTTCACCTGTTTATAGGCTTTATTCAGATTTGCAGATTCTAAGATTTGTTCTAAAAGTCCATTTGCATCTCTGTCGGCATCGGTGATGTTGTTTTCAGTTATCCTCTTTTCGGTAAGCACTCTGTCATACCCTTCGTGTGCCGCACTAGCTCTCCGACAGTAGTCATTGTCACTACAATATTTTCTGCTTTTCTTCATCCCGATTTCGGTAACATTCATTGACTTTCACCTCCTTAGGTTCAACCCTTCATGACTTCATAGGCGAAGTCACTAATATGGTATCGGCTGACTTCTCATGATAAATCTTATTTCAACCACGATTCACACAAATGTTTCACATGTCCATGAGATCTCCCCAGGTAAGAACACAATCTTTCTCTCCATGTATCTGCCACATTTACGCTGTTGATTCCGAGTAGTTATTGGACTTTGATTTGTTTAGCAACCTTATCCATCAACTTGCGCCTTATGTGATTTCTGTTCGTCAGACCAGAGATTTGCCGCCGGCTTCCTTCAGATTCCTCGTCACCAAGGACACCCTTGCCATAAGCTATATGTTGATTGTCAAATTATTTGATGTTGGATTCTTCAAATTAAATTACGTTAAAAATAGCTAAAAAAATAGCATATTCAAATTTATTGATGTAGCTTATTCATGTTAAATAATGTGTTTTAAAATGAAATAAAACCATGATTAAATAACTAAATCATAGTTTTATTATTTTTTATCCTAATTCAGTTTCATTAACCGCCATCATTACAATATCGTTATTAATATCTGTAATATTTTGATTATTACCTATTAATAAGCATGCATTACATATTTTATTAATAATTCTTGGTATACCATTTGAAGAGTTAATTATGCCTTCTAAGGCTCCTTCACTAAAAATATTTACATGACAATTAGCTCCGATGAGTTTATTTTTTATATAGCTTCTAGCTTCTTCTTTATTTAGTCCATCTAAATGATAATTCATAGTTATTCTTTGTCTTAGCGGTTCGTGTGATACTAATCTAAGAGTATTATTTATATTTGGAAGTCCAACTAATAATACAACTGCACGATCTTTTGAATCCATTTCAAAATTGAAAAGAATTTTCAAATCATTTAGTATACCATTATTAATGTAATTTGCTTCATCAATAATAATAACCGGAGTTATGCGTTTTTCAACAGCGTATCTAGTAATTTCATTTTGAATTATCTTAAAATTATCATTTTTTCTCATCATTGGCTCTAAACCTAATTGCTGAGCTAAATTTTTATAAAATTCAGCTACAGTTAGAGTTGATAATGAACTATAAATAACCTTAAAAAGTGAAGGATTTAGTATTTTAGACCAACTTCTTATAATAGTTGTTTTACCTTTTCCAGGTGATCCTGTAATAAGACCAAATCCTCTAGTTTCAAGTAGTATATTAAGTCTTAACAAAGTTTCTTTGTATTCAGATGTTTCAATTATTATTTCTTTACTATTTTTTATAAATGGGTTAAAATCTAACCCAAAACGACTTGTATAATCCATTAATTTTTTCCTCCTGTTAATTTAACTTTTTCACGTTTGATTTTAGAATTTTCATGCTTATTTAGTAACTTAATAGGCGTTAAATCTCCTGTATATTTATCTAATATAAAAATATTTTTCATATCAGGTGAATACCTTAAAGTAATTCTTTGTTTAGAAAATCTATAATGCACTTCATATTCCACTTCATTAATTACAACTACATTATCTGTTGAAACTCGCCGCTCTATTTCAAGTAGAAAACTTTTATAAATATGATCTTCACTTAATCTTTTGATAAGCGCTGATTCACTAAAAAAACGGTCCATTGGTGATAATCCGTTTAAAGAACTATGAATCTTTTGATTGTAAGATTTTACATATATTAAAAGTGATAAACGAAGATCCTCGAGTGATGAAAAATCATTCATGTTAAGTCCACTCATCCACTGTTGTTTAAGGGTTTTAAAGAACCTTTCTACCTTAGCTTTTCCAGTTGGTGTATAAGGTGGATTGTAGTTAAGCGTTGAACCAATGCGAGCAGCAAGTAAGGTGATTTGCTTATTTTTATATGAAGATCCATTATCAAAATTTAGTCGTTTTGGTCTTCCATATTTTGAAACTGCAGATTTTAGTACAGACATTACATTAACTGTATTATCATTAAAAAATACGTCAATACCAGTTATCATACGTGAAGCATCATCTAACATAGCAATAATCCACACTTTATGTTTTTTCCTATTAATCATTAAGTAAGGTCCAACACTGCTGTCACCACACCATACTTCATTGATATGAGGACGCTCATATCTTCTCATATCCTTATTATTGGTATAAAGATTATTTTTATTTAATTGATTTACATATCTATTAATTGTTGAAAGTGAAATTTCACCTTTGTTAATAGTGCCATTACTAATTAACTTTTGATGAATTAATGTAGCAGGAATTCTTGGATATTCACTTTTAAGATAGTTAATTTGCTCTATCATATCATCATCAAGTTTTCTTGATTGACCTGTATCATTACGCCTTTTAGGCATTAGACCATCAAAACCATATTTTTGATAACTATAGTACCAACGCTCTATAGTTGTAGCCGAAATAATAGTATCCATGCCCCTCGGATTGGTATAAGTGTTATGAGAGGCATCACGAAAAAAAGCCTTATTAGATTTCGAATCATCACATGTTCCGCTAATTAATGGAGCAAGAATGCTATACCTAAAAAGTGCAATTTTTTGCTTATCATCGTTATTCATTAAAAAATCCTCCTGTATTTATAAGTTTATTAGGAGTATAAATCATTAAAAAGTAAGCGTAAAACTAAGTTATGTGGGTGTTATTAAATAAAATATTTGAAGTGCTTTTAATTTGCATAAACTGTCTATTATATTTTTTAAAAGACATAATAGTTGTAAATTTATGATTTATTGGTATCTTAAAAACAGCTAATCGCTCTCTCCAGTGCCGATTGAACTGACGAATAATATATCTAATGTTACTTTCATCAATAAGTAAGTTGTTGATCATAATATTTTCGAAAGGTAATTTTTTTAAATAAGTCTGAATAACTGTGATAATATCCTTTAATAATATTTGAGAATAAGGAACAATCCAACTTGGTAGAACTGATTCAGTTTTACCACAACATTTACAGATTAATCTTAGAATTTTTAGTTCGTATAATTTACCAGAAATTTTAATAAAACGTTTATAATAGGCGTGTTTAATAAGACAGCCCTTTTGGCCACAGCTACAAGAAAGGCGATGAAACGGTAAATGATCAATCATCGTATTATAAGAATTTTGTGAAAAAGACTTGATTATTGTAGAAAAAATAGTTATCATAATATATGTCTTACTTATGAAAATCCTATGGATTTACGTAAGCATTTAGAAAGGCAGAAGAAACTTTCGAAGGGCTCTTCTGTCTTTTTTCCTTTCTTAATTATTTTATGATAGCATAACATAAAAAGGGCCTATATTAAATAATCTGATTAAAATTTAGTCAATTATTTAATGTAGGTCCTTTGTTTATTTTGAAGAATAATAAGTGTTATAATAGTAAATAAAATGCCTATCTACAGCTATACACTTCCCACTACTAGGGTATGTTAGGGACTTTCACCCGTTAGATTGTGCCCATGCTGGGCACACTAAAAAAAAGGTTACTTCTAATAAATAGAAATAACCTTTAATAATATTAATATCACAGTGTATTAATTTTTGTTTTTTGCTTTATTATATAAATATTCATCAATACCCATAGCTGCTTTATGTCCATCTGCAACTGCAGTTATAATATCAGGTCCTCTTGTTATATCACCACCTGCAAACAGCCAAGGATATCCTTCAACCTGACCATCTTCTTTTACTTTTATTTTATTTCTTGAAATCTCTAGATTATCAATAATTTCATCAGTAAAATATTCAAAATCCGGATCACTACCTACTGACATAAATACTTCTTTAGCGTAAATTTCTTCAGTCTCGTCTGTGCATGTTGTTTTAGCTTTTCCACTTTCAGTCATTACTGAAGTACATCTTGCAACTTTTACTCCGTAAATTTTATTGTTATCATCAATTAATATCTCAACTGGTGATCTATCAAGATGAAATTTAAGACCTTCTTCTGTTCCTTCTTCAAATTCTTCAGGATCACAAGCTAAAAATTGTGATGGCTTTCTAGCAATAAATTTAATATTTGTTTTACCATTTTTTATGGTTTGGAGTCTTAAAAGTGATCTAGCGACGTCAAATGAAACATCACCACCACCAATAACAATTAAATCGTCTTCAAACTCAGGCATTTCGCCTAAATTTCTTGAATAGTCTCTAGATTCTTGAAGAAATTTAGCAGCAAATCTAATATCTGGATGATCTACATTTTTAACTCTAAGTTTTTTAGGAATCCAATTTCCGGTTCCTGAAAATACAGCATCATGAGTATTTTTTATTTCATCAAAAGATATATCTCTACCAACTTTCGTATTAACAATAAAATTAACTCCCATTTTTCTTATCATTTCAACATCTTCTTTTACAGATTCTTCTGGAAGTCTATATTCTGGAACCCCATATCTTACCGCTCCACCAAGAAGTGGTTTTTCTTCATATATATCTACTTCATATCCTAAAGTTCTTAAATAGTAAGCACATGATAGGCCAGCAGGTCCACCACCAATAATACCTACTTTACCATTAATTTTTTCAGATACATTCGAAAGAACAACTCTTTCAAAATCTTCTTTAGGTGTATTATCAATTATATACCTTTTAAGCCATCTAATAGCTACAGGTTTTCCTCTATTTCCTATAACACATGCACTTTCACATGTATGTGTACAAACCCTACCACAAACATTTGAAAGTGGGTTAGTTTTATAAAGATAATCTATTCCTTCTTCCATATTTTCTGTCCAAACTGACTTAATATATTCTGGAATATTCATATGTGCAGGACATGTAAATGTGCATATTCCACATTCCACACATCTTGAAGCTTCTGCAATAGCCATTTCCTTTGAATAACCTTTAATAATTTCCATAAAAGATTCAGCTCTTCCATCATGTTTAATTTCATCCATTTTATATCTTTCTAAATCTAAAAGCTCAGAAACTTCATCTCGAACATATCCATCTTTATATTCAATTTCATGAATTCCATCAATTTCTGGAAGAAAATAAAATGTATCTGCATCCTTTGAAAGATGAATATATTCTTTTGACATAGATAAGGAATCAGATGTACATATATCAACACATAGTGCACAAAAACTACATCTACCATAATCTATTGCAGGTCTTTCTGGCTTATTGCCTTTTGATTGTTCTAAAGTTGGAATTTCTATCATATTGATTGCATTTGTTGGGCATATTTCTGCACAAGTACCACATCCTACGCATTTATCCCAGTCATTAATATGAAATCCTCTATAATTATCAGATGCTTCTCTTGGAGTATCAAAAACTAAAGTTTTAGGAATTGTAACAGGCTTTTTAGTTAGATATTTCCAAGCACCAATTGGTGAAAAAACACTTTTATCTTTAGCCAATTTTTTTTCCCCCTTACCTATCTATTTCTGGCGCACAAACATCCATAGTAGCCATCCAAATTGATGCATCATCAATTCTGTGCCCAGGTAAATATTTTTCAACTCCAAGTAGTCCTTGAGGATAAGATGCTCCTCTTACAGCTATTCTATACGGTTTATCTGATCCATCAGATACCATTAAATAACCATATTCTCCTCTTGAAGATTCAATAACTGGATAAACCATGCCAGATGGAACTGTCCATCTAATTGCATTGCCCGTTGAATAACTAACTCTTACCGGTCCTTCTTTAGGCATTTTTTCTAACGACTGTCTAATAATTCTAACACTTTGTTTCATTTCAATTAATTTATAAGAAACTCTAGTATATGCATCAGAATACGGACCAAAGGGAACATCAAATTCAACTTGATCATATCTTGCATAAGGCTTTACTTTTCTTATATCATTTGCTTTATTAAAGGCACTTCTCATTCCAATTCCAGTAACACCTAGCTCGTGAACTACTTCTTTAGGAAGTAAAATATTATCTTTTAATCTAGCATGGATAATCGGATTTTTTAAGATTAATTCTTCGTACTCTGGAAATCTTGTTTCAATATAATCTAAAAATTTTATGATTTCCTCTTCAATCCCTTTCGGCAAATCTTTTCTTACCCCTCCAGCAACAATATACATATGGTAAACTCTAGCACCAGTTATTTTTTCGAAAATATCGAGTATTAAATCTCTATCAGCTACCGACCAATAACTTGCAGTATATAAACCCGTTGGTCCACCAATTCCACCAAATGACATTAAATGAATTGCAAGCCTTGCTAGCTCTAAAATTATCATACGAATCCAATGAGCTCTTTCAGGAACCTCAATTTTAGCTAATTTTTCAACTCCCATTGCATAAACCATTTCATTTATATCAGGTTCTACAACACAAATTCTTGGAATAAGAGCGATATTACCCATCCAATATCTTCGCTCCATTAATTTTTCAAAACCACGGTGTAACATTCCAGGCATTGGATTTGCTTTTTTTATTATATCTCCATCTACGTACATATGCACACTATAGTTACCATGCATTCCAGGATGCTGAGGTCCTAAAAACAATTTAACTTCTTTCATTATTTTTCGCCTCCCTTTTCTGAAATGAATTTTGATTTATATTCTCTTGGTGCATATTTTTTATCGGAATATGCTTGTGTATCAAAATCTTTTCTCATTGGAGGCTCTGCGTCCCATAATTCAAGGAATAAATGTTTATATGATCTTTCATTACCTTCAAATTCTACTCCAAAAAATTCATGAACATCCCTTTCATAGAACTCTGCGCCAGGGTAAATTTCCATAACAGTTCTAAATAATGGTTTATCTCTATCTAATTTAGTTCTAACTAATATATGAATACCACTGTCCCAATTAAAAATTACGTACACTAATTGAAGCACACCCTCTTTAAGCCAATCTACACACGTTAATATACTTAACTGTGTATATCCATCTGATTTTAGATATGCTAAAACTGTATGAATATCTTTTTCTTCTAAATCAATCGCCATTTGCATATCATCAGGATAATCAACGCTTAATATGTTAAATTTACTATTTAAATTTTCATAAATGCTATTCATGGAATTCATCTTTAACATACACCTCCCCTAATGAATGTAATTGATTTTCATGGTACCAATCATAATTTTCTTGATAGTGTTTCCAGCCCTTTGCTTCACCCTTTTTTATCATAGATATAAGAGTGTCAAAACCATTCATAACAGCTTCCGGTCTTGGCATACATCCTGCTATATATAAATCTACAGGTAAATAATGATCCAATTGTTTCATAGTTGCATATGAATCATAGTAAATACCTCCGTTAATAGTACATGATCCAAATCCTATAACGTATTTAGGATCTTGCATCTGTTCATAAGAATATATAACACGTCTTAAAGTTTTTGCACTTAAATATCCTGTGATAAGAAGAACATCTGCCTGTCTTGGTGTTGCCATAGGACCCATACCAAGTTGCTCCATATCAAATCTTGAAGTCATTGTTGGTGGCATTTCTATTGCACCACAACCAGTACAATACCACATCATCCAAATTGAATTCGCTCTAAAATAGTCACCTATTTTTTCCCATACTTTTCTCATGTCTTTTTTATCTTTTTCTAAATTATTACTAATAATCTCCACTCTTTAAGACACCCCCAAACCTGTAAATATAATGATTAAACCTTGTATAAATGCAAGTGCAAGTGGCACCTTGTAATAAAACTTAACCGCTTGGTCAATTTTAAATCTTGGAAATACTCCAGCAATTATATTCATAAATGTATAAAGCAGAGCGTACTTAATCATAAATTCAAGAGGACTTGCTCCTCCACCAAAAAATATATGCACAATTATTGATACTTCAATAAATGTTGAAAATTCGTGAAGTAAAAATAGCATTCCTAAATGTCTTCCACCATACTCAACCATTGGTCCAGATGCTATTTCAGCAGGAGCAATAAATGAATCAAAAGGTTTTTTACCAAGCATTCCTTGTAAACAAATTAAAGCAAGTATTCCTCCAAGTGGAAATCTAAAGAAGTTCCACCCCATTACTCCAGCGCCTTGCTGAAGTGCTGCAAATCCTGAAAGTGATGAAGTTTTAAAAGCAAAAATAAATGAAACTATTAAAACCATAAATGGCACATCATATGCAAGCATATTTGTTAAGGCACGACTTACACCAATACTTGCCCACGGGTTACCTGAACCCGATGCACTCATTGCCATTCCAAGCATACCAACAGCAAGTAAGTAAGTAATAATAAAGATATTATCTACATCAGGGAAGGCCTTTAACGGACCAATTGGAATTAAAATAGCAGTTGCCATAATTCCACCAAGTGCCATTATTACTCCAAAATCAAATATCCATCCATGACTTGTAGATCCTTTACTCATAGCTTTAAATATATCTATATATTGCTGAAACCATCTCGGTCCTCTTCTTCTTTGAAGTCTTGCCATTACTTTTCTATTTATTCCAGTAATACTTGTTTGAAAAAAGAATGCAAATAATAAAAGTAAAAATGCATAAATAAAATTCATTATATTCATATATTAACACCGCCTAAAAAAATTAATGTCATAATAGCCATGGCCCAAAAGACTGTAATACTTGGTTTATGACTAAAGAATAGAGAATTTATAAGTAGTCCAAATTCTTCTGTCTTAATTGCAAATTTATCTAAAAACTTTTCAACTGACGGATGGTTTTTATAAAGTCTTTCAAATGGAGCGTAGAAACTATTTGCATAATGATAAAGCTCCGGAGTATATATAAATTCAGCTGAAGTAAAGGTATCCATTAAGCCAACTTTTCTACTCTTTGGAAGAACTAAAAATATCACTAAACTTATCATAAAACCAAATCCAAATATAAGAGCAACTTTATTTGAATTTAATACACCGTTTATTGCAACTATTGTATTTCCATTCATCATAATTGGATCAATACCAATTGATGATTGAATTTCACCAATAACTGCTAATAAATATTTAGGAAAAACTCCAAAGAAAATTGACATAGCTGCTAATATAACCATTGGAATTTTCATAAATATTGTAGAAGGTTTTATATTTTCGTATTTAGGTGCTAACTGACCAAGGAAAAGCCCAGCAAGTGGTCTAAATACATATAAGAAAGAACCAATTGAACCGAAAAATGCTGCAAAAGCTATAAATATTAGTCCTTTACTTGCAAGCCCTTGAACAATCAACCATTTTGAAACAAATCCACCCATAGGAGGAATTCCAGCAAGAGAAATTATAGAAATCAAATAAACTACATAAGAAACTGGCATTTTATGAATCATACCACCAAGCTCTGATATTTTTGTTGTTCCAGTTCTATGAGCAATTGCTGCAATTGTAAGAAATGCTGCAGCAGAAGCTATTGCATGATTAAATATATGCATAAGAGCACCTGCAAATGTTAATTGATCCATCATAAGAAGACCCACTAATATATATCCACCATTTGCAACGGATGAATATGCAATTAATTTTTTCGCATCATCTTGCTTTATTGCCATTAATGTACCTACTACCATACTAATTGCACCAAGCACCATAAGTAGATATATTTGAACTGGCATACCCATAATTTTTAAACTAGTCGAAAAGGCTTTATAAGCTGGAAGAACTCCAACACTTATATAGGCTATAAATGCTCCCATTTTAACAAGTCCACCTGAAAGTACTGGTGAAAATGTATGAGGTGCACTACCATGAGCTAGTGGAAGCCAAATATGGAATGGGAATATACCAATTTTAGTTAAACCAGCCATAATAAATGTAAAGAATACAAAGCTAGCAATAGTTGGCTGAGTTGCTAAAAATGCAAATGCCTCGTTTATATTAAAAGTTCCTGATTTTGAATAAACAAACATTATTGCAAATAGAGTTGCCATTGAACCAACACTACTTATTGTATAGTAAACAACTGCTGCTCTTCTTGATTTTCCAAGTGGAACTATAAAGGTTGAAGACCATACAACTATTTCCCAAAATATAAATAAGGTTATTAAATCTGCTGAAAAAAACAGTCCGACAGTTGCAGCTAAAGAAAACATATAAAGAAAATTATAACTACTTTTATGAAGTATTTTTTCCATCCAATATGGATTAAAAAATGATGTTGACGAATATATAAGTACCATTATTATTGAAAAATACCACCCAATAGCAGTAACTTTAAAATTCATATAAAGCAAAGTAAATTCATTTCCTATATTGCTTTTCCCTAAAAATAATATAAGCAAACTGATTGTAGAAAATAAAACTGTTAAATAAGCTCCTGCCTTACTATTTTGTTTAGATACTGCATAAGTAACAATTGCAGATATAATCATAAATAGAATTAATGTAGAAAAACCCAAATTACATCCCTCCTTTTAGATTAAACATATATGAAGGATTATCTTCATTTAGTAATTTATCCGTATTAAACAAATTATCTTTTACAAGACTTGGATAAATTCCTGCAAGTAAAATAATTAATGAAAGAGCAAAAACTATTATCTTTTTACTAACATCAAATTCTACTTTTTTATCTGTAATATATTTAATATTTGATTCTTTACCTTCTTCTCCTGGATCCCAAAGTTTAACTAATAATCTGATAAAATAAGCACCTTCTACTATTGTTGCAAGTAGTATAAAAGCTGCTACTAGTAAACTTGATTTTGAAAACAATCCTAAAAGAAGGTTTATTTTTGAATAGAAACCGTAAAATAAAGGTAAACCTATAAGAGAAAGTGCTGATACAGTGAAAGCAAAACCAATTAATTTATTCTCTGCAAAAAGTCCCTTTAAACTATCAACATCGTCAGTAGCAGCTTCATCAGATATTCTACCAGCTACTGTAAACATAATGGCTTTTGCTATAATATTATTAAGTAATTGAAGCACTGCTGGAAAAATAAGTCCTGATACAAATAATAGTGCTACTAGACCAGACTGAGCTATACTAGAAAAAACCAATATTTCTCTTAACTTTGTTTTACTAAATGCCGAGGCTTCTCCTGCTATTAAAGTTACTAAACCAATAACAATTAATACGCCTTTTAAATAACTACTTACCAATAATACTTGTCCAAACACTCTTCCAAATACAAATAAAATAGTACCAGCATAAACAGATGCAAATAATGCACCTATCAAACTATTTGTATTACCATAAACGCCCTTTGCCCAGCCGTTAAATGGAAGTAATTTAGCTTCTACAGCTAATCCAACAAAGATTAACATCATAGGAACTATAAGCTTATTTGCGTCATAAGAAACCATTTTCGAGCTAATATCGGCCATATTTAAACTTCCAAATATCGCATATAGAACAATAAGCCCAAATAAATACAGCCCTGAACCTAATGTACCTAGTGTTAGATAGTTAAAAGAATATTTATATTTTTTTGATTCTGTAGAAAGTATATAAGCAGTTATAGAAACAATCTCTAAAAATACAAATAAATTAAATAAATCTCCCGTTAAAAGCATTCCATTTAGTCCTGCAAGAGATACTAAAAGTACAGTAGAATACTTATTTATTTTCTCACTAGACATTACAATTACAAGTAAAAATAAAATATTTATTGAAATTACAGCTAAATGAGAATAACTATCTAAATTTAGGTTGATACCATAGGGAGCTTTAAATCCTCCAATAATATAGTTTCCATTTTGTATAATAAATACTTGTAAAACATTAAAAATAGCTGCTAAAAAAAGAAGTGTTTTTTTGCTCTTTTTTAATGCAATAGATAAAAATGCCATTAATAAGGGAATTACAATTAAAAGTACTGGATTAGTCATTATTAATACCTCCTATCTCTTCAAGATCTAAAGAATTATAAGTAGTATACATTTTTCTTGCAATCCCAAGAGCAAGAGCAGTAGTACCTAGTCCAATTACAATAGACGTAAGAACTAGCGCCTGCGGAAGTGGATCTACAAATATTAGTGCTGAACTATTATTAACTGATGTTAATATAGGTGCAACACCTCCACTTACAAACCCAACGCTTATAATGAAAATATTTAATCCAACTTCAAATATATTTAATGCAACAATTATTTTAATTATGTTTTTATTAATTAATAGACCATATATACCTATTAACATAAGTAATATCGAAACGTATTGTATCATTATTCATTGACCTCCTCTTTCAGGAAATCTGTAATAATTCCTGTTAGTTCCGAGCCAACCTTTAGTCCTACAAGAACATACACGATTGGAACAATACCCGCACTAAATAAATTACCCACAACTCCTGTGTTTAAGAAGTTACTTAAGAAATAACCAGCTGTAAATAAGCCAAATATTCCAACAAGTACATATAAACTACCCATAAGGCTCTCAGTAAGTTTAAATGAACTCATCTTCGCTCTAAAGTTTTCATCTGATAAATATAGTAATAAAACTGCCGAGGCAATCATGCTACCACCTGGAAAACCACCACCAGGAGTTAAATGCCCATGAGTGAAAATATAAATTCCTATAAGTGCAATTAGTGGAAACACCGTTTTAGCTCCAACTCTTAATATAAAATTCGCTTTATATTTAAGTGTTAATTTACCACCAAAAGAACCAAGTAAGAGAGCAACTCCAAGTGAAGAGACAAAAAGCACAGTTACTTCACCGAGTGTATCAAAGGATCTATAGTTTACAACAATTGAAGTAACATAGTTAGAAGAACCCGTTTCTAAATTAGAAGACTTGTTATATTCAACTATTTCATTATCATTTGTAACACTTTTTGTAATAAATTTATTTGAAACTCTATCATTAAGATTTACTTTTCCAAAGCTTCCAAATGCATCATTAGCGTATATTCCACTAAAAATAAAAAAGCCTAAAATTCCAAGGAATAAAATTGCTACTATTTTTTTCATTTTTTGTCACCTACTTTCTTCATTGATAATAGGGTGAACAAAAATACTGCTGTTACAAGACCAGAACCAATTACTGCTTCAGTGATTGCAACATCAGGAGAACGCATAATTACAAAACTTACAACAGCAAGCATACTTAAAAACGACAAATAGATTATTGAATTAATCATTTTTTTACTGCTAACTGCAAGAATAGCTAATATAAGTAACAACAAGGAAGTAACAATTTCAACTATATTAATTATTTTCATAATTTTCTTCCTCCTCATTATTGTAAAAATCTTTTAATTCATCAATTTTAGTCCTCTTATCAACCTTAATATTTGATAAATATGCGCTGCGAATAAGAGCACTACTTCCAATTGGATTTGTTATTGCAATAAATACAGCTATTAGTAAAAGTTTTGGAGTCCACGAAGGATTAAGTATTGCTATACCTATTAGTAAAGCTAAAGTACCAAGCGTTGTTGCTTTCGTTGCTGCCTGAGATCTATTATATACATCTGGCATACGAAATACTCCAAGACCACCAATAGCATAAAAAAACGCACCTACAATCAAGAAAAAATTCGCTAAAAATATCATATGCGACCCTCCAAATATCTTGCAAATACTACAGTTTCAATAAACGAAAGAATTGCATATACAATTGCAATATCTAAATATAATTCATTATTAAAAATAAATCCAATAAAAACTAAAGCGCCAGTTATAATAATATTAATAATATCTAAACTAAGCACTCTATCAAAAGTAGAAGGTCCAATAACGAGTCTTAGAAAAGTAAATAATATTCCAATTCCAATAAGTAAAAATACCAATGTATTCATCAATTGAAAATACCCCCTAGAATTTTCTCAAAAGAACCCGAAACATTCTTTTGGTATTCTTCGTTATTACTTCCTTTAACATCAATCCAATGAATATATACACTATCATCTGATACATCAACAGATATTGTACCTGGTGTAAGCGTTATTGAATTTGCTAAAGTAAGTCTTCCATATTCACTTTTTATATTCGTAGGTATTCTAACAAAACCTGGATTAATAGGCATCGACGGGCTAAGTACCCTATATGCCACATCAAGATTCGCCTTAATTAATTCAAGTAAAAATACTGGAATATATACTACAAAAAATTTAATAATCTTTGGAATACTGTTAAAAGAAAATTCATAGTCAATTATACTTCTAATAACATAAGAAAGTAACACTGAAACAACAAATCCTAAAATCAATTCATTAGTATTTAATCCAGTTAACAAAATCCATGTAATCCAAATTATTGAAAAAGTTGATACACCTTTTTTCAAAATTCTCCCCCCTTTTTTTAACATTAAAATCTTACCTCTTAGCTATAACTTTATATCTTTTATATGTAGCCTAACTAATCAAAATTCTTTCCTTTTAAAAGCAATTTTACAATTTTTACAACATCATCATCCAAAATTTTATATGTAACTTCAAGTCCTTTTCTTTTACCTTCAACAATTCCATTCATTCTAAGTTTTGCTAAATGTTGTGAAATTGTAGATTGAGGTTTTCCTAGTACTTTCATCATTCTAGTTACATTACATTTTTTTTGATTAATTAGACAATCTAAAATACAAAGCCTAATCGGATGAGCGATTGCTTTTAATAATTCTGCTCTTTTTTCTAAATACTCCATCTTTCGTATTTTTTCATTCAATATATCAATATTGATTTTTATCTCCTCCCATTAGTCTTATATTCTAAAATCGTAATATAAAGATATAGCAAATCTAATTTCATCGTAGCATATAGACATTGCCAATACAATAAATCTATATTTTAACAAAATTATCTAATTATTAACATTCAAGTATGATAATTATCAAACAATATATTATTAAGTAGATACCCAAAAAATATTAAGAAAATTAAATATTTTAAGAAAATACTAAAAAAAAAGCAAAATGTATATCAAATACACTTTGCTTTTTACTAAAAAAATATTCAATTGTTATATTTTAAATTACATTATTTTGGAAGTTCACTTAAATTTTTTTCTAAAAAAATCATTATCGAATAATTTAAGTTGAATTTACCAACTTTTTTTTACTTATATCATAATCGAATTCACGAACCTAAAGTTTTTATTCTCCTTCTTTATACGGATTTTCAATTTTTCCTTCTTTAAGCGATTTAATTACCTCTTCAACTTTTGATTTTTGCTCATCTGTTATTTGATCAGTCCACTCCATCCCAAGAACTCCTTCAGCCCAGCCTTGAGAGATTCCTTCAGGTTTTAATGTACCATCAACTAATTTTTTTACAACAAATTCAAATAATTTTGGAGTGTTATATACAATACTTGCAAGCACTGTTCCCTTAGCTACATCATTTTGAGGTGCAATATAACCTACAGCTTTAACATTATTAGTTTTAGCTGCATCAATTGAACCTAATCCTACTTGATTAGCTGAGCAAAATACAACGTCTGCTCCTGATTCTATCATAGCTGTTGCAGTTTCTTTTCCTTTAGAAATATCATCCCATGAATTCACATAAGTTTTACTTACAGATATAGAAGGGTCAACTGCCATAGCACCCGCTTCAAAAGCATCTAAAGTTCCTTCAATTACAGGAAATGGGAACGATCCAATTGCGCCAAGTTTTTTAGAAGTAGTATTCATTCCTGCAATTGTTCCAGCAACATATCCACCTTCCCACTCTCTAATACCAATACCACCAACATTAGGTGCGATTCCTTCTTCTGAATTAATAATCATAAAATAAGTATCAGGATATTGAGGAGCAATTTTTTTAGCAGCATCTAAAAATTGGATTCCATGACCAAAAACTAAATCATATTTTTTTTCACCATAATCTCTAAAAGTCGCTTCAAAATCAGCTTGTTGAACACTTTCAACATATTCCATTTTAATACCCATATCTTTTTCTACCATTTGAAGTCCTGCATAAGCAGTAGCATTCCATCCTTGATCATTAATAGGTCCAGGTAGAACTAATACAATTTTATAATCTTTTGCACCATCTTTTGTAGCTGTTTCTTCAGCTGGTTTTGATGCGCAGCCTGTAAATACAAGCATCATCACAACAACTAAGGCAATTAAAGCATTCATTTTTCTTTTTAACATTTTTTATCCCCCTTTTTTAAATAAAACACTCTCTATAGTTTTCAGCAAAGCTGTAACTACTATTGTTTATAATATGGCTTTCCTAATGAATTAGGTGGTTTATTGTATCCAACTAAGCCTGTTAAAGCAATAATTGTTATTATATATGGTAGCATTAACAGCAATTGATAGGGTATCCCTACTCCTGCAGCTTGAAGTCTTATTTGAAGTGCATCTGCAACACCAAAAATTAATGATGCAATTAAAATACCCTTTGGTTTCCATTTACCAAAAATAATGGCTGCAACTGCAATAAAGCCTCTTCCTGAAACCATATTATCTACAAACATATTAAACTGACCAAGTGATAGAAAAGCACCACCAATTCCTGCAAGCGCACCGCTAATCAGTACACCAGTATATCTGATTTTTATAACATTTATACCAACAGTATCAGCTGCTTTAGGATGCTCTCCAACAGATCTTACTTTTAACCCCCACATAGTTTTAAAAAGTAAAAACGAAGTTATCGGTACAAGTAAAAGTGCTATATACACTAAAACCGTTTGATTAAACATAATTGGTCCAATAATGGGTATATCAGCAAGCAGTGGTATTCTAACAGGGTGAAAAGAATCTACTTTAATCGGAACTGTTGTTATTCCAAATAACGCTCTATATAAAAAACTTGTAAGTCCTACAGCAAGCATATTTATAGCGATTCCACTTACAATTTGATCAATTTTTATCGTTATAGTTATATAAGCAAATAATAAGGCCATTAACATACCTGAGATCATTGCTACTAGTATCCCTACCCAGTGATTACCACTATAATAAGATCCAACTACACCAAATAAAGCTCCCATAAGCATTATTCCTTCAAGTCCAATATTTACGACGCCACTTCTTTCTGAAAACATTCCTCCAAGAGCAGAAAACAAAATTGGAACAGACATTCTAAGAGCGGCAGAAAGAAGTGCTACTAAAAAGGTAACTGTAAGTATATTAGTAATAGCCATTATATTCTACCTCCTTTATTAGCAAAATATAGTTCGATTTTAGGAAGTAAAATATTGCCTGAAAGTACAAATATTATTATCAAAGCTTGAATTATACTCACAACATTTGCTGGAACACCTACACCCCTTTGCATTGCACTTGCACCAGTTTTAAGCATTCCAAGTAAAAGTGCACTTATTATAACTCCAATTGGATTTCCCCTTCCAAGTAAAGATGCAGCAATACCATCAAAACCTACTCCGCTTGAAAAATTATCAAGTAATCTATGATGTATTCCATTAATTTCAGTAAAACCAGCAATACCAGCAAGCGCACCAGAAATAGCAAGCGCTATCATCATATTTGTTTTAATGTTTATACCAGCATATTCGGCTGACTGAGAATTATAACCAACTGCCCTAAGTTTATAACCAAACGGAGTTTTCTTAATCACAATATATATTACAATTGCAAATACTATGGCAATTATTATACCTAAATGAAATCTCGTGTTTTTAAGTAATATTGGTAAAAAAGCTGTATTTGATATTAAATCCGTTTGTGGATAAAAACCACTCGCTTCTCTTAGAGGTTTATCAACCATTAAGCTCACAAAATATATTGCAATATAATTCATCATTATTGTAGTTATAATTTCACTAGCATTAAAAAAAGCTTTTAAAAGTCCAGGAATAGCCCCCCATATACCTCCAGCAATTATTGCAGCAATTAATGATAATGTTACAGCAATAAAAGGATTTAAATTTGTACTATGAAGTCCAACAAATACCGCTGCGACTGCACCCATAAACATTTGACCTTCTCCACCAATATTAAAAAGCCCTGCTTTATAAGCAAACGTGAAAGCAAGTCCAGTCATGATTATTGGAGCTGCTTTTGCAAACACTTCTGAAATTTTATAAATACTAGTAAAGTTATCAAAAATTAAATAACTATAAGCTTTGATTGGGCTTACTTTTATAAAAAGTAAAAGCAAACTGCTTACAAGTAGTGCTAAGACTACTGCAACTAATGGAACTAATAAAGCTAAAATTCTTTCCATATTATTTTTTGATTTGCTTGAAGTCATAAAGTTAAAATATTTTTTTAATTTTTTATCCATTTTCAAGCCCCCTTCTATGAATTCTAGCGTCTTCAAGAGGCTGACCTGCCATCATAAGCCCAAGTAAGTTTTCATCAAATTCTTCTTTATCAATAATCCCCATTATTTCCCCGCTATGAAGTACTGCAATTCTATCGCTTAAAGCATTTATTTCTGTGATTTCGGTAGAAATAAGTAGAACGGCAGTTCCTTTCTCTCTCTCTTTTAAAATCTGTCCATGAATAAATTCAATTGCTCCAATATCAACACCTCTAGTTGGCTGCATTGCAATAAGTAGAATTGGCTTTCTATCAATTTCTCTTGCAACTACAATTTTTTGTTGATTACCACCTGAAAGTTTTTTTGCAAGTGTATCTTTGTTTAGAGTCTTAATATTATACTCTTCAATCATTTTATTTGAATGTTCATCTATTTTTTCAAAATCAAAAAACATATTTTTAGCAAATGGAGGCTTATTAAATACTTGAAGTATAATATTTTCACTAACCGAAAAATCAAGTACTAGCCCTCTTCTATGCCTATCTTCTGGAATATAACCAATTCCATAATTAGTTCTTTCTTTAATATGTTTTCCGTTAAGTACATTGTCTAAGAGTCTAATTTCACCATCAATATTTTTAATTAATCCTGTAATAGCTTCAGCGAGTTCATTTTGACCATTACCATCTACTCCTGCTATCCCAAGAATTTCGCCTTTTTTAACTGTTAGGTTAATATTTTTTAGCGCATCTACGCCATTACTTTTTTTATAACTCAAATTACTAATACTAAGAATAGTTTCATCAAAACATTTTTTTCTATCTGATTTAAGTTTTTTAATGTCTCTTCCTATCATTAGCTTTGTAAGCTTCATTTCGTTAGTTTCATTTGTATTTACAACATCAATTACTTTACCATCTCTAAGTACAGTAACTCTATCAGAAACCTCTAATACTTCATTTAGCTTATGAGTAATTAGTATTATAGACATACCATTTTGAGACATAATTTTTAATGTCTTAAATAAGTCTTTCGTTTCTTGCGGTGTTAATACTGCTGTAGGCTCATCCATAATAAGTAGTTTTGCACCTCTATAAAGTGCTTTTACAATCTCAACTCTTTGCTGAGTTCCTACAGAAATATTTGATACATAATCATTTATAGGTATGTCCATACCGTATTTATTTGCTATTTCAAGTATTTTTTTTTCAGATTTTTTTTTATCAATAACAAAACTATGATCTTTTTTCATACCCATAATAATATTTTCAAGAACAGTATGTACTGGTACTAGCATAAAATGCTGATGTATCATTCCTATTCCAATATCAATTGCGTCTTTAGCTGAATGAAAGTCAACCTTCTTATTTTCAAAATATATATGACCTTCTTCAGGTTTATATAAGCCATAAAGACAATTCATTAAAGTTGATTTACCAGCACCATTTTCACCAAGCAAGGAATGAATTTCTCCTTTTCTTACATCAAAATTAACACAATCATCTGCAATCAATGTTCCAAATCTTTTCGTAACTGATTCCATTTTTAATATTACTTCCATCAAAACCCCCCTGATCATATAATATGTATATATTTAAGTATAAGCGAATAATTTTTATTACAATATATTAATTATTCACAAAATTCAGAATTTATTTTGTATAAACAAACAATTTTTTTATATATAAAAAAATGAAATCTTTTTAAAAAGACATTTGTCCTTTTAAAAAGATTTCATTTAATATTTTAATATATATTAATTGCTTTTATTCTTTATATTTATCAAGTTCTTCAATATTTTCTTCTATTTGATTTAAAACATCACTTAAACTTGCACCAAAATGTTTTAAAAGTTTTTCTACATATTCATAGCCATTTTTTTTAATGCTTTCAGAAAGTTTCTCAGCATCACCAATTATTTCAGTTGCTTTTTTATTGGCTTCCCTTACAATTATATTTTCGTCAACTAAAATTTTCATTTTTTCGTTAATTTCAAATTCTATTCTTTCTTCCTCAGCACGTGCTTTCTGTATTATTTCTTGTTCTTCAGACTCAGCATTTAGAATAATTGTATTCGCCTTTTTTTGAGCCTCGTCTACTATCTGACTTTCTTGAGATTTAATCCATTTCACATGTTGATACTCTTCTGGAAGGAGTATATTTATTTCTCTAATTATATCTAAAAGTTCATCTCTATCAATCATAATTTTTCCCGTGAATGGTACTGCAGACAAATTTTCTAATTTATTTTCAAACTCATCCAATAAATTTAGCACTTTTAAATCCATAATATTATTATTCATATACTAAACCTCCGTAAATTTCTCTATCATATTACCTATAACATTCTTAGGTACTAAACTTTCAATATTTCCACCAAAACCAAATACTTCTTTTACTAAACTTGAACTTAAAAAGGAATATTCAGTTGCAGTCATCATAAATAATGTTTCAATCTTACTATTTAACTTTCTATTCATAGAAGCCATTTGAAGTTCAGATTCAAAATCTGAAATTGCTCTTAACCCCTTTACTATTACATCGTACTTTTTTTGAGATACATAGTCAATAAGTAATCCATTAAAGGCATCAACTTCTACATTATCTAAATCGCTAATAGCTTCTTCAATCATTTTCTTTCTTTCAGCAAAATCAAACATAGAGTTTTTTGAAGGATTATTTAATACCGCAACTACAAGTTTATCAAATATTTTAGAAGATCTCCTTATTATGTCCATATGACCACAAGTAATAGGATCAAAACTACCTGGGTACACTGCAACTCTCATATTATTTCCTCCTATAAAAACTTACACCAGTTTTTCCATATTTTTTATATTTATATTTTTCTATATCACATATTTTTTCAAATACTTCATCTTTAATATCATGTTCAGCAATTATAATACCATCTTTTTTTAATATTTTTTTTTCTGCTATAAGTTCTATAGTTTCATTTACTAAATTTTTTGAATAAGGTGGATCCATAAAAATTATATCAAATGAATTTGAACTAAAAAATCTAAAACTATTAAATACATTTTCTGTATATATTTCAACTAAATCATTTAAAGAAGTTGCATTAATGTTTGCCTTAATAAATTTTATACATTTTGGATTATTTTCTACCATAGAAACTTTTTTAGCACCTCTACTTGCAAATTCAAGTCCAATAGCACCTGAACCTGAAAACAAATCAAGCACATCGCTTTCACCAATTTCAAAAGCAATAATATTAAAAATATTCTCTTTTATCCTATCTGTTGTAGGTCTTGTGCTAATTCCTTCTATTGTAGTTAATTTGATGCCTCTTGCTTTTCCAGATATAATTCTCATATTAGTAAGCAGTATATATACCGCATTCTCCTTATAGTTTTTATTATTTACGTACAACTATTTACATACAAATGATATCATATATTAATATTATTTGACAATCTATTCTCAATAAATTTAATTATAAATTCAACACTTGCTTTTTCGCCTTGATTATACATTTGGACTAAATTATTTACATCCATTTTTACTATTTCAAATATTTGAGAATGTTTAGCAAGTTCTCCAATTTTAAGTTCAGGAAGGCCATGTTGTTTTAAACCTAGTATTTCTCCTGGACCTCGAAGTAATAAATCTCTCTCTGCAATTTCAAAACCGTCATTCGTATCAATCATTGTTTGAATTCTTTTTTTCGAAGTATCACCCATTTTATTTGACGTCATAAAACAATATGACTGATACTCACCTCTACCAACTCTTCCCCTTAATTGATGAAGCTGTGATAAACCGAATCTATTAGCATCATTTATAACCATTATACTTGCATTAGGCACATTAATTCCTACTTCAATAACGGTTGTTGAAATTAATATATTTATTTTTCCTTCGCTAAAATCTTTCATTATAGTTTCTTTTTCTTTTGCTTTCATTTTGCCATGAAGTAGTTTAACATTAAACTTTGTGTAAATTCTTTCTGATAATTCTTTATAAAGCTCAGATGCTGATTTAATATCTAAAGCCTCAGATTCTTCAATCAATGGACAAATAAAATATATTTGTCTTTTTTCTTCAACTTTAGACCTTATAAATTCATACATATCATTTATTTTATTTTTTTTTACATAATGGGTTTTTATTTGCTTGCGTCCCGATGGAAGCTGATCAATTACGCTTATATCAACATCTCCATATATTATAAGTGATAATGTTCTTGGAATAGGAGTAGCCGACATTACCAAAACATTAACATTTTTCTCTTTAGTACTTAAAATATTTCTTTGTTTTACTCCAAAGCGATGCTGCTCATCAGTAATCACTAAAGCAAGATTCTTAAACTTAACACCTTCTTCAAGAATTGCATGTGTCCCAATAATAATATCATATTTGCCTAATTCGATATCCTTATATATTTGTTTTTTATTTTTTGTATTTCCTGTTAATAGAATTATTTTAATATTAAAATTTTTAAGTACATCTGAAAAAGTTCTAAAATGTTGATTTGCAAGAACACTCGTAGGTACCATTAGTGTACTTTGCATATTGTTTTTATATGTAAGATACATTGCCATCATTGCGACTATTGTTTTTCCAGAGCCTACATCGCCTTGAAGCAACCTATTCATTTGATTATTACTTGTTAAATCAATTTTAATTTGATTCCATACTTTTTCCTGACTCTTAGTAAGAGTAAATTTAAGATTTTTATAAAAGTCTACCATTGGTAAATCTTTAAGCACAATACCACCTGAAGATTTAACTTTATTTTTTATTAGTGATAGACTTAAAAATAAATTAAAAAATTCTTCATAAATAAATCTATATCTTGCTTTTTTTAAAGCCTCTTTACTTGTAGGTAAATTTATATTCTTAAATGCGTAATTTATATCACATAATTTGTTTTGAATTATATATGGAGAAAATAAATTCTCCTCAAACAATACATTATCAATAATATTTTCATATATATTTATCATTTCTTTATTAGTTATTCCTGCTGTTAAAGAATAAATTGGTTCAATCCTTAAAAATTTTTTATCGTTATACATTGAATCAGAAAATTCTGGGTGAAACATTTTTGCTTCATAGTGTGTTTTAACAATTTTACCATAAAAATAGTATTCTTTTCCTATTGAGAACTTCTTTAATAAAAATGAAGCATTAAAGAAAATAATAGCAACATTATAACCGTTCGTATCCTTGCACTTCAATCTTAAAGTGCTTTTTTTATAAGCATTTTTAGTTTCGGAAACATCGTATATCAATAGTTTTATTGTTGATATACTCTCGTTTTCAATTTCATTAATATTATTAACCTTTGATCTATCAACATAAGTTCTAGGAAAATTGGTCAACAAATCTTTAACCTTATAAAGATTTAAATTATTTAAAAGTTTATATTTTTTCTTCCCTATACCTTTAATTGCAATTAAATCATCATCTAAATTCATGAAATCACCCGTCTTTACAAAATTAAAGGTTGAGTATTCAAAAAAGAATCTCAACCGATTTAATGGATTTCTTAGCTCTTAGTAAAACTTTATTCAATAGAAAAAATATAATAGTAAAGAGGTTGTCCTCCATAATACAGTTCTACATCTAAATCCTCGTATTTTTCTTCTATTTCTATTTTTAATTTTTCTACTTCTTCTTTTTTAACATCCATTCCATAATAAATAGTTAGTATTTCTGAATCTTCGTCTATAGCTTTCGAAAGAGACTCAAATACAACTTTTTTTAATTCTTTACCCACTGAAGAAATTTCACCTTCATATACACCTAGAATATCATCTTTTTTTATGTCCATATCATTAAAAACAGTATCTCGAACTGAATAAGTTATTTGAATTGTTTTTACTTCTGTTAAGACTTCGCACATACTATTATAGTTTTGCTCAGGACTATGTTCTAAATCAAATTCTATCATCGATGAAATACCCTGAGGAACTGATTTAGAGGGAATAACAAATACTTCCTTATCTTCAATTAATTCTTTAGCTTGATTTGCAGCTAAAATAATATTAGAATTATTTGGCAAAATAATTACATTTTCTGCTCTACATTTATTAATTGCAACGACAATATCTTCAGTCGAAGGATTCATCGTTTGTCCACCTTCAATAATAACACTTACACCCAAATCATTAAAAATGTTAGAAATACCGCTTCCCATAGATACTGACACAAAGCCATACTTGGAAATTTCTTCAACTGTTTCCTTTGTAATTTCATCACTTTCAGTAGAACTATTATTTTCAATAATTGAAGTATGCTGTTGTCTCATATTTTCAATTTTTATATTTATTAATTCACCGTATTTAAGCGCTTCTTCAAGGGCAATACCAGGATTATTAGTGTGAATATGTGTTTTTATAAGTTCATCGTCTGTAACAAACACCATACTATCCCCAAGAGAAAATATTTTATCACGAAGTTTTTCTACATCTCTGATATCACTTCTAATAATAAATTCTGTACAGTAACCATACTTTATATCTGTATATTCAGTTGAAGTATGAGGAGCTACAGTTTCAGTAAGTTCGTAAAATTCTTCAGCTTCTTCACCAACTACAGCGTTATAGAATCCATTTAAAATAAATACAAGTCCTTTTCCACCTGCATCAACTACTCCAGCTTGCTTTAAAACATCTAAATATTCTGGTGTTTTATCAAGTGTTTCTTCTGCTCTTTTTATAAGTATTTTTAGTAATGCATGAATCGGAACTTCATCTTCCAAATAATCTTTAGCCTTTTCAGCAGTTTTTCTAATAACAGTTAGTATTGTTCCTTCAACAGGTTTCATAACTGCACTATAAGCAGTTTCTGATGCGCTAATAAAGGCTTTGCAAAGATCAATTGAAGTTAGTACTTCTTTATCAACACAACCTTTTGAAAATCCTCTAAAGATTTGAGATAAAATAACTCCTGAATTTCCTCTTGCACTCATTAATGATCCTTTAGACATAGCTTTAGACAAATCATCTACTCTTTCATATTCTTTTTTAGAGATTTCTTTAACAGCATTTTTCATAGTTAGTGACATATTTGTTCCAGTATCTCCATCTGGAACTGGAAACACATTCAATGAATCCACTAAACTTTTATTTTTGTTTAGCTCTATCGAAGCCTGTTTAAACATTCGGTATAAAAGCTCTACATCAATTTTCATAATATCCAAAATAATCCTCCTATACTACTGTACTCGTACACCTTCAATATTTAAATTAACTTTAATAACTTTAATACCCGTTTGTTTTTCAACATTGTATTTAACTTTTTCAATAATATTTTCAGCAACAACAGATATTTTAGTTCCAAATTGTATTACAACAAAAAGATCTATAATAATTCCATCCTCTTCAATTGTAATATCGATACCTTTACTTAAATTTTCTTTTTTAAGTAAATTAACAAATCCGCTTGTTGCAGTTCTAGATGACATACCCACTAAACCATAGCACTCAACAGCAGCTGCTCCTGCTATTGTAGAAATAACATCCTTATTTATGTTAATAGTACCATAATCATTTTCTACTGTAATAGACATACTTTACCTCCTCAAGTGCTTTTACAAAATCACCATTTTTTAAAATCGATATATAGTTTATTTTACTATTAAATCGCTACAAGTACAACATATAATTGATTTTATATTACTATTTTATGTTTTTTTAAATAAAACATTTGAATTTTGATGTAAAATATAATATAATTAGTCTTTGTTGAGATAAAAAAAATTAAGCGATGATATTAGCAAATGTTTCTTGCAATAGATTCAATTATCTGTTAAAATATATTTGCTTATATTGTTGAATTACTCAGTTGGAGGTGTTATAGATGGCTAAAATTTGTGCAGTTTGTGGTAAAGGTAAAATGTCTGGTAATCACGTGAGTCACGCGAACAACCATAACAGAAGAACTTGGGCACCAAACTTAAAAAGAGTTAGAGCTGTAGTTGAAGGTTCAAACAAAAGAATCACAGTATGTACTAGATGTTTAAGATCTGGTAAAGTTGAAAGAGCACTATAAAAAAACAAAAGCAGTGCAAAAAAAAGAAAAAGTATAATCTTACAAACGTAGTTTGTAAAAGATTATATTTTTTCTTTTTTTTATTGGGACTTTGTCACGTAAAAGGCTAATAGAGCTTTTCTATTAATATTTTTAACTACACCCTATCTGTAGAATAAATAACTAAAACTTTACCACCATATACATTTAAATAAGGAGTTTTACTCGCTTTTTCATTACTAATCATAAGAGTTGAACCAAATTTTATATTTTTTTTAGATAAGTCATATTTCATACCACTAATTTCAATTTTTTCAATATAAGTCGAAATCGGAATAATAGATAAAAATTCATTTTCTTGGAATTTCAAATTAATTTTATTACTTGATAAACACTCAATTCTATTATTAGAATCAATAATATATCCTTTGCCACCACTATTTTCAATAAAATCAAGCAAAAAAATATTTGCTAATGTATGATCTAGCCTTTCTCCAGTACACCCAACTAGGTATAATTTTTCAGCTCCTAAGTCTAGTGCTTTCCTTATAGCAAGTTCTGTATCAGTGAAATCTTTTTTACTATTATATCTAATAACGTCAGCGCCACTATACTTTTCAAAGATACTTTCATCATCATTTATCGAATCAAAATCACCTAAAATAATATTTGGTATCAAACCTAATTTATCCATATGAAAAATGCCGCCATCAACTGATATAACAAAAGCATTTTTAACATCCATATAGTTACTAATTTTTTTACTTACACTTAAGTAATTACCTATTACACCATTTGCTACAATTATAGCTTCCTTTACGTTTCTATAGCACATTTTTTCTAAATTCCATTACTCTTTCATTAATATTCTCAGCTTTAAAAATTGCAGAACCTGCAACGATTACATTGGCTCCAGAATCTACTACCATTTTCACATTTGAAGGGTTAATACCACCATCAACCTCAATATCAATATCTAAATTCTCTCTAGTAATTAATGTTCTTACTTTTTTTATCTTCTCAAAAGTTGACTCTATAAAACTTTGACCACCAAAACCTGGGTTTACTGACATTAATAGAACCATATCAAGTTCAGGTAAAATTTCCTCAATCGTAAATACTGATGTAGCAGGATTTAATGAAACTCCAGCTTTTATACCATAACTTTTGATCTTTTGAATTGTTCTATGAAGATGAGTACATGTTTCAACATGTACTGTTATAATATCTGCCCCTGCTTTTACAAATTCCTCTATATAATTATCAGGGTTTTCTATCATCAAGTGTACATCAAATACTAATTTTGTTTTCCCTTTTAATGCATTCATAACAATAGGTCCAAATGATATATTTGGAACAAAATGACCATCCATAATATCAATATGAAGATACTCTACACCTGCATTTTCAACCTTTTTTACATCATCAAGTAAATTTGCAAAATCTGCAGATAATATTGAAGGTGCTAATTTTACCATTTTTTGTGCCTCCTATTTTCTTTTATCTCATTCAATAAATATAAATATGACTCATATCTACTTTTAGATATTAATCCATTCTCAACTCCTAATTTAACACCACATTTAGGCTCTTTTTCATGATAACAATCAGAAAACTTACACTGTATTTTATCATTTTTAAATTCTGGAAAAAACTCTTTTAATTCGCTCATTTCAATAGAAGTAATATCTAAAGAAGTAAATCCTGGCGTATCAACAACAAAACCACCAAAATCTAATTCTATAAGTTCACTATGTCTTGTAGTATGCTTTCCTCTTTTAATTTTTTTGCTAACTAGGCCAGTCTTTAAATGTAAGTCTCTTTGAATTACATTTAGTATCGATGATTTTCCAACACCCGAAGGTCCTGCTAATACTGATACTTTATTATCTAGTACTTCTTTTAATTCATCAAGTCCTGAATTATCATAGGCACTTGTAGAAATAATTCTATAACCTGTACTTTTGTAAATATCATAGAATTCCTTATATATTCCTTCAGAGTCTAAATCACATTTATTAAAGCAAATAACTAAATCAAGTCCTGATTTCTCAATTAAAACTGTAAGCTTGTCTATCATAATTTTATGGGGTTCAGGATTTTTTAAAGCAATAACCACAACTGCTTGATCAACATTTGCAACTCTTGGTCTAATCATTTCAACATTTCTAGGCATAATTTTCTCTATAATAGCAGTTTTTTCTTCTAGGCTATTAATTGAAATTATAACGTTATCACCAACTAAAGGAATAATTTTATCCTTTTTAAAAATTCCTCTAGCTTTACATTCAAAAACAACATTATCCGCCTTAACATAATAGAATCCTGCAATACCTTTTATTATTCTTCCTTTATGCTCCATTAAATCCCCCAACTAAAAAGTTTCATCTTTTGTATATACAAGCTGATCATCAAAATAGAATTTCAAAATTGCTTCTCCTTTTCCTCTAATGACAATTCTTAAGCTATCTTCAGTTTTAAAATGTTTTTTTTCATAAACGATTGTTTCAACATTATCTTGCAGCATGACAACTTTAACAACTTTGCTTTCAGTTTCTATGTTAAATGGAATAATATATGTTTTATCTTTATATCCTACTAAGCTTGGAGTTGTTTGCTCTGGAGTATCATTTCCATCTGTAGCTGTAGTATCAGTATTATCTATAGCTGTACTGAGTGGATCCTTTCCTTTGGAAACTATTAATTCAATAGAAGACCCACTTTTTATTTCAGATCCCGTTTTAATTCCTTGTATCATTATTTGACCTTCATTGTAGTCATCGCTATAATTATAAGTTATTTTATTTATACTAATAGCTAAGGGCTTAAGTTGTTCTTTTGCTTCTTCCAAAGTTTTACCGACTAAACTTGGCATAATCATTGTTTCTATTTTTACACCTTGACTTACTTTAAGGTCAATTATCGCTTTTTCTTTTACTTGCTTTCCTGCAGCTATTGATTGCGAAACAACATAGCCTTTTGGAAGATCGTTATCAACATATTCAACATCACCCAAGGTCAATTTGCTGTTCTCAAGAACTACTTGTGCTTCAACATATTTTTTTTGAACGACATTTGGCACATTTACCATTACTGATCCTTTACTAACTTCTATATCAATTGTAAAGCCCTCTTTTAACTTTGTACCTTCAGGATATGACTGTGAAATAATATTATCTTTATCTACTAAATCATTATATTTATATTCAGAAACTTCAACATTGAATCCCGCATCCTGAAGTTTCTTTGTACCATCATTGAATTCTAAATTAACAACCATAGGTACTGTAATTGTTTTATTCATAAACATAGAAGTAATAGGTTTAAAAAATACAACCGTAAATAAAACTAAAGTCAGAATTAATGCAACTAAAACTGTTATCATAACTGATATTACGCTTTTTCTTTCACTTTTTTTACCATTTGATTTTTTTTGTTTTTTAACTTTCTTTTCTTTTTTTTCCATAAACTCTCCAAGATTTGGCATTACCATAGTAGGCGAATCTTCAGCAGAAATATATAATGGAACATTCACTTCTGGATTTTCAATTACTTTATCTAAATCTTCTATTAGCTCACTTGCAGATTGATACCTATCATCTGGTTTTTTCATTAACGCTTTTAATATTATACTTTCAAGACCTTTATTTATTCCACTATTATAGCTAGACGGAATCAAAACATCTTCCTTTAAATGCTTCAAAGCTACTGATATAGGCGAATCTCCGTCAAACGGAACTTTTTTTGTAGCTAATTCATACATAAGCACTCCAAGAGAATAAATATCACTTCTTTCGTCAACAAATCCCCCGCGCGCTTGTTCTGGAGACGTATAATGCACAGAACCAACAATCTCATTGCTACTTACAATAGTAGACGAAGTAATAGCTCTTGCTATACCGAAATCTCCAATTTTAATCCTATTATCATCCGATATAATAATGTTATGAGGTTTTATATCCCTATGAATAATGTGATTTACATGTGCATGTTCTAATGCTTGAGAGATTTGTTTAGAAATATTAAGGATATCATAATTTGATACAAATCCTTCTTTTTCTTTAATATATTTCTTTAAAGTTATACCATCTACAAGTTCCATAACGATATATCTTATATTCTCATCTTTGCCTACATCAAAAATATTAATAATCGATGGATGAGACAAGCTTGCTGCTGCTTGTGATTCCTTTTCAAATTTTTCAACAAAATCGTCTTCAATTGCAAATTCAGGTCTAAGTACTTTTACTGCAACATATCTATTAAGGAGTTGACAACGAGCTTTATAAACTAACGCCATACCACCTTCTCCGATTTTCTCAATTACTTCATACCTGTTTCCTAAAACTTTTCCAATAAGTTTATCCATTTTTGTCTCCTACTCACTAAATGCTAAGAAGTAAAACAGTAATATTGTCACTACCACCATTTTCATTAGCCAATTTTATCAATTTTTCACTCATAATATTTATATTTTCATTTTCTTTTACAATTTCTTTTAATTCTGATTTTGATACATTATCTGATAATCCATCTGTACAAAAAATATATATATCTCCATCTTCAACTTCGTATTCAAATATATCAGAATCAACTTTAAAAGACGTTCCAATCGCTTTAGTAATTATATTTTTATTTGGATAATTTTTTGCTTCTTCTTCTGTAAGTGTTCCGTTATTAAGTAGTTCATTTACTAAAGTATGATCTTTAGTAATTTGAGTAATAGAATCACCTCTTAATAAGTATATTCTGCTATCACCAACATGACCAACATAAAGAATATTATTTATAAGAATACCCATTGAAATGGTTGTTCCCATTCCGTCACATTCTTCTTTTTCATTTGACATATTGTAAACAACATTATTGGCATGTTTTATTGATTCGCTTATAAGTAATGGAATTTTACTTTCATAAAAATTATATTTTGATTCAATATATTCACTAATCAATTGAGTTGTTAATGAACTTGCAACTTCACCAGCTTTATGTCCACCAATTCCATCAGCAACAATAAAAATATTATTTTTTTCATCAATATAATAATAATCTTCATTGTTATTTCTTATTTTACCCTTATCTGTTTTTGCAGCAGTTTTCATAATTACACCTCTTAGAGTTTTTTTAACATACACATAAAGAATCCATCCGTTTCTTCAACATTTGGAAATAAATATATCCATTCTTTATTTCCCTTATTTAAATAATTTGTACTTATTAATTCAAAATCATTATGATTTTCTAAAAAGTTCTTTATAACCATCTCATTTTCCTTTTTATCAATAGAACAAGTACTATACATAAGTGTTCCACCTTTTTTCAAATACTTTGAATTGGTATCTAATAGTTCACTTTGGAGCTTTGATAAATCTATAATATCTTTTTCTGTTTTCAAATATTTAATCTCTGGCTTTCTTCTAATTATTCCAATTCCAGAGCATGGAGCATCAAGAAGAATTTTATCAAACTTATTAGCATCTTCTTTTCGAAAAATTCTACCATCAACGCTTTCAGTTTTTACATTAGTAAGGCCAAGTTTTTCGCAATTTTTTCTTATTAAATCAATTTTATGGCCATATATATCTCTCGCAATAATACTACCTTTATTGTTCATAATTTGGCCTAAAAAAGTTGTTTTTCCACCGGGAGCACTACAAACATCCAAAACAATATCACTTTCAAGAGGATTAAGTAATTTAGCAATTAACATTGATCCCACATCTTGAACAATAAATTCACCATTTTTAAATTCATCACTATCTATAATCGATTTCGTTCCAGAAGATATTATTAATGCCTCATCTAAATATTCGCTTTCCTTCACCATAAAACCTTTAGATATAAGTTTTTTTACTAATTTATTCTTCGAAATTTTAATTGTGTTTACTCGAACCGAGATATCCGGCTTCTTATTATTAGATTCTAGCAATTTTTCTGTGAACTCTTCACCATAATCCTCTATCCAATTTTTTACAAGCCACTTACTATGCGAATATTTTATCGAAAAATAATTAATAATATCTTCATTTCTATTCGGAAGTGGTAGATTATTTTTATTTATCGATATTTGTCTCAATATCGCATTTACAAACCCTGATGACCTAAAATTAATTTTTTTTGTGATTTTTACAGCTTCATTTACTGCTGCTGAATCTGGAACTCTATCTAAAAAAATAATTTGATATGCTCCGATTCTCAAGTTATTTAACACTGAATTGTGAATTTTTTTTAGTCTAATACTTGAATATTTTCTAATAATATAATCTAATAATAACCTATTTTCTATTACTCCATAAACTAGATTGCTTATAAAACGTTTATCTTGATATGAGTAATCTTGATTATTATTTAATTTGTTTAATAATAAATTTGAATATCCTTTTGTTTCATCAAACGTTTCTAATATAAAGAGAGCTTGTTTTCTTGGATTATGCATATTTTCTCCTATTTAATCAAATATATTTTTGTTAATTGAAATTTTTAAAATGATATCTTAACAAGTTTAGCAAACACACGAAAATTGAAAAAGATTCAATCTATTAAATCCTTTCCAATATTCTTATATTTACAAATTATTATTCAAATTTTGAATTTTGATCAATATTATGCCCTAAAATGTATTGTGAAATATGCATTTTTTTACTTTTAAAAAACTGAATATCTTTTAATTTAATTACAAAGTCTTTTGTATTAACAAATAAACCATCTTTATTTACCATATTGATAGTACCTGGCTTATTGTTTGATTTTTCATCAGTTAATTCACCACTAAAAAATTTAACCGTTTCACCATTATATTTACACCATGCAAGAGGCCATGGATTAAGCCCATTAATAAATCTTAGTATTTCAAATGCATTTTTATTCCAATCAATTTTAGCCATTTTCTTATTTAACAAAGGTGCATAAGAATTTTCCCCAGTTTGCTTAATTCTTTTAATGTTTTCAATGTTATTTAAAGTATCTATCAAAAGTTTCGAACCCATGTTCATTAAGATATCATGCAATTCACCAGCTGACATATCCTCTGTAATATCAGTAGTCCTTTTAAGTAAAATATCTCCCGTATCAAGGCCTTCATCCATTAACATTGTAGTTATACCTGTAATTTTTTCGCCTTTAACAATAGACCAGTGAATTGGTGAAGCACCTCTATATTTAGGTAGCAAAGAAGCGTGTACATTTATACACCCATATTTAGGTATTTCTAATATTTCTTTAGAAAGTATTTGACCATATGCAACAACAATTATTACATCTGGATTTAGTTCATTTATAATATCGTAATTTTCTTTAGTTTTTAATTTTTCTGGTTGATAAACTTCTAAATTGTTTTTTAATGCACAGTCTTTGACAGGAGGAAATGCTATTTTTTTACCTCTACCTTTTGGTCTGTCTGGTTGTGTGAAAACAGCTAAAACTTCGTGTTCATTAACACATGCTTCAAGACATGGAACAGAGAATTCTGGTGTACCCATAAATACAATTTTCATATTATTCCTCTCTTATAGTCGCTTTGTCAGTAAAAAGTATACCATCCAAATGATCAATTTCATGACAAAATGCTCTTGCAAGCAAACCTTCAGCCTCATATTCTTTATACTCACCTTTTTTATCAAGTCCTTTTACTTTTACATTCATAGGTCTTGATACAGTTCCAGAAACACCTGGAACAGACAAACATCCTTCCATCTCAAATTGGTGACCGCTTTGCTCAATAATTTCAGGATTAATTAATATTTTTACACCTGTATCATCATACAAATCTATAACAATAATTCTTTTAAGAATACCAACTTGAGGTGCAGCAAGTCCTATTCCATCTGCATCATACATCGTTTCTATCATATCATCAATTAAATTAACTATTTTACTATCAACTTCTTTTACTTCTCTTGATTTCTTTCTTAAAACAGGATCTTCATCAATTCTAATAGTTCTACTTGCCATTTTCTCCTCCATTATATATGCTAAATTAAACTTTTTGCGTCAATATCAATAATAAAATTAATATTATCATATTTACTTCTTATTTTTAAATTATAATTATTTTGCACTCTCCTAAGCACTGTTCTTAGAACCTTCATACTTTCTTTTTTATATTTTATTGTAATTTGATATCTATACTTCTTTTTTATTTTACTATAAACTGCGGGATATGGTCCATTAATCTCAATAAATTTTAATTTATTCTTAATAATACCCTCTTCAATTTGTTTTTTTATATTCTCCGAAATGTATATTACTTCATTTTCATTTTCACCATTAAATAAAATGCTACAAATCTTAAAATATGGCGGATAATTAAAAGCATTCCTTATGCTTAACTCTTCTTTATAAAAGCCTAAATAATTATGATCTTTAACCATTTTTATAACAAAGTTTTCAGGATCATATGATTGAATAATAACTTGGCCTTTCTTTTTACCACGACCTGAACGTCCAGAAACTTGTGATAAAAGTTGAAAAGTATTCTCGTTAGCTGTAAAATCAGGAAAATTAAGTCCAGAATCTGCATTTACTATTCCAACTAATGTAACATTTTCAAAATCTAAGCCTTTAGAAACAATTTGAGTTCCAACTAAAATATCGACTTCTTTTTTCTCTACTTTACTAATTATTTTTTCCAAACTTCCTTTTCTTGAAGTAGTTGTACTATCAAGTCTAATCGTTTTTGCATTTACAAATTCCGATTTAATAAGTTCTTCAAGTTTTTCTGTTCCCATTCCCATATATTTATAATATTTACTTCCACACGATGGGCAATTATTACTTACAGAAACTTCATAATCACAATAACTACATTTTGCTTTATTAATACCTTTATAATAAGTAAGTGAAATTTCACAATTTGGACATTTAAGTACAAATCCACATTCCCTACATGAAACATATGTCGAATGACCTTTTCTATTTAGCATAATAATAACTTGCTCATTTTTATTTAATCGGTCATTTATACTTTTTTTTAATTCATAACTAAATACTGATCTATTACCGCTAATAAGTTCTTCTCTCATATCAATGATTTTGACTTTTGGCATCATAGCTTCACCATGTCTTGAACTTATAGTATGAAGTTTAAAAATACCTGTAGACGCATTATACTCACTTTCAATTGAAGGTGTAGCAGAGCCAAATACAACAGGGCAATTTTCCTTAATTCCAAGATACAGCGCAACGTCTTTAGTATGATATTTTAAAGAAGACCCACTTTTATATGACATATCATGCTCTTCATCCAAAATAATAATACCAATATTATTAAGCGGAGCAAAAATAGCAGATCTTGCTCCAATTACAATTTTTTTCATTCCTTTTTTTACATCATTCCATTGACTAAATCTTTCAATTGGAGTTAATTTCGAATGAAAAATTGCGATTTCATCACCAAAGTGATAATTAAATCTACTAACTAGTTGAGGAGTTAAAGAGATTTCAGGAACCATAATAAATGCCGACTTACCTTTTTCTACAACTCTTTTAACAAGTTCTATATAAACTTCTGTTTTTCCACTACCTGTAACACCACGAATTAGATGTGGAGAAAATTTTTCGAAATCTATATCTTTTTTTATAGAATTATATACAAGTTGCTGTTCCTCATTAAGTTCAGCTTTAAACTGCTTATTATTACTTACAAAAAGCTTTGGATTAACACTTATATCAACTTCTTTCAAATCGATAAAGCCACTTTTTGAAAGAGTAACTATCTCTTTTTTTGTAGCATTAATTTCTTTTTTCAAATCTGTTAATAATATTTCTTCATTTAAATAAACTATTTTTAGTATTTCAATTTTTTTTGGACTTCTTTTACCTAACCTACTTAATACTTTTTCTAATGTAGAATCTCTATTTTTTGTAATAAGTAAATCAGTTTTTGGTTTTATCAAACTAATCGGCTTATATATCTTTTTAATATAGTTTTGTTTAATTAAAGTTTGAATTTTACTCTTTATATTAGTTCCAAAACAATTAAATAAATTTTCTTCTTTAATTAAATTAGTACTTATAAAATCAACAATTTCACGATTAGTATCAGTTAAAATAATATTATTAAGATCTATATCCTTACTAACTTTATAATAAACTTCAAATTTAATCTTATTTTTAGGTGGCGTTACTAAATTTAAAGCTTCAGAATACGTTGAAAGATATCTTCTTCTAAGAAAAGATACCAAATTCAGTTGATTATTCGTCAAAACTTCATCTTCACCTAATACATCAATAATATCTTTAGTTTTTTCAAATTCAGATTGATTTTTTAACTTTATTACAAATCCTTCATGATGTTTGTTGCCACCTCCAAAAGGAACTATAAGTTTAGATCCAATATATACACTTTCGCTTAAAGATGAAGGGACTTTATAAGTAAATGTTTTATCTAAAACTTTTGTATATGTTGTAATCGCAACCTCAACAAATATATCATCCACTTACCTTCCTCCTAAAGAACTAATTTCTACCTATATATTCTAATATTTCATAAGCTAAGTCATTCTTTGGCATATTCTCATACGATTTTTCTATACCAAATTTATCAATTATTAGCACAGTATTATTATCTGATTTAAAACCTGAATTAGGTTGTGAAATATCATTTGCAATTATATAATCCAAATTTTTTGATTTTATTTTATTTTTTGCATATTCTTTAATATTATTCGTCTCAGCAGCAAAGCCTACTAAAATTGTGTCTTTTTTATCTGCTCCTAATGTTTTTAATATATCAGTAGTTCTTTTAAGAGCAATATTTAAATTACTATCTTGTTTTTTTACTTTGATATCTGAAAAATTTTCAGGTGTATAGTCTGAAACCGCTGCAGCCATAAAAACATAATCAGAATCTTTATACTTTATAACTTCATCAAGCATTTCTTTTGAACTTCTAACTTTAATAAAATTAACGCCTTGAGGAATTTTTAGATTTGTTTCACCAGAAATCAAAGTTACATTCGCTCCAAATTGATAAGCGCGCCTGGCGATTGAATATCCCATCTTTCCAGAAGAGTTATTAGTAATGTATCTAAATGGATCAATATCTTCAATTGTTGGTCCCGCAGTAACTAAAACATTTTTATCTTTATACAAAGTATTCATGGATAAGAGATTAATAACTTCTTCAACTATATCTTCAGTTGGAGCAAGTTTCCCAATACCTAAATCCCCGCATGCAAGTCTTCCTGAATCTGGTTTAATAAATTTATACTTTAATTTCATAAGTCTTTCAATATTTTCCTGAGTAATAGGATTTAAATACATATTTGTATTCATAGCCGGTGCAATAAGTACAGGTGCTTTAGTTGCCATTACTGTTGTAGTTAGCATATCATCTGCAATGCCACTCGAGAGTTTCCCTATGAAATTTGCAGTCGCTGGTGCAATCAAAAACAAATCTGCTGCCTTAGCAAGAGCTATATGCTCCACATCAAACGATTTAGGCTCTTCAAACATATCTGAAGAAACATGATTTTGTGAAATAGATTGCATAGTAAGAGGACTTATAAATTCTTTTGAATGTTTAGTCATAATCACTTTAACATTTATATCAATTTTTTTTAACCTGCTAGCTATATCTGCGGCTTTATATGCAGCAATTCCACCAGTAACACCAAGGACAACCAATTTATTTTTCAACATAAATTCACCTCTTAAAATATATTTTAAACTTTTATACATTATAACATAACAAAAAGCTAATGTTTTCACATTAGCTTATTTTTTATTCTACTGGATTAATACATTCTACTTTATCTTGCTCTATTTCATTTATAGCTATTGTAACCGGCTTGATTGAATTTGTTTCAATCAAAGCTTCATCACCTTCTATAAGTTGTCTCGCTCTTTTAGAGACTGCAATTACAAGTGCATATCTACTACCCGCAATTTCAATCATTTTATTAACTGGTGGTTTTAACATCTATTTTCCTCCTTAAACTCGTTAATAAGCTCTCCAATATTTGATATTATTCTATTTTTTTCTGCCTCAATAATACAAATTAATTTAGAGGTAGCTTTATGAATTTCATCATTAATGATAAAATAATCATAGTCTTTAATAAAACTCATCTCATCTAAAGCACTTGAATACCTTAACTTAAATGAATCTTCAGTTTCAGATCCTCTATTAATTATCCTGTTTTTAAGTTCTTCCATAGACGGTGGAAGTATAAAAACGAAAATTCCCTCTGGATACTTTTCTTTCACTTGAAGGGCTCCTTGAATATCAATTTCAAGAAGTACATCCTCACCACTCAATACTTTATCAAGAACAAATTTTTTCGGAGTTCCATAATAATTTTGATATACTTTAGCATATTCTAGTAATTCGTCATTATGAATCATACTTTGAAATTTTTCCTTCTTAAGAAAAAAGTAATTCTTTCCATCAACTTCACCATCACGAGGCTCTCTCGTTGTAGCTGAAACAGAAATTCCAATATCTTTATATTCAGATATTAAAGATTTACATATAGTTCCTTTACCTGCTCCAGAAGGTCCTGAAACAACTATTAACAAACCCCTTGGTGTCATTTTATCGCTCCTCAATATTAATAATATAGAACATTATATCACATTAAATCGATTTATCAAAAATAGACGCGCTATTCTAAATTTTGAATTTGCTCTCTAATTTTTTCTATTTCACTCTTCATATTTACAACATAATTTGATATATCAATATCTGGAGATTTAGATCCAATTGTATTTACCTCTCTATTTAATTCTTGAACTAAGAAGTCTAATTTTCTACCAACATCTCCACCTTGGTTTATTATTAATTCAAATTGTTTAAAATGACTCTTAAGTCTTACAATTTCTTCAGTAACATTGGTTTTATCAGCGTATATTGCAATTTCTTGAGCCAATCTATTATCATCGATTTCAATCTTATCTAATATTTCATTCACTCTTTCTCTCATCTTGTTTTTATGATTTATTAGTATTTCAGGCGATTTATTTTCTATTATTTCTACTAGTTCGCTTATTATCTTAATTCTTTCCATTATATCTACAAGAAGTTTTTCTCCTTCAGTATTTCTCATATCAATAAGATTTGTAATTGCAGGTCTTAACGCATTTTTTAAAACTTCAAGCACTTCTTTTTCATCATCTTCTTCAATTTCTATTATAAAAGAATCTTGATTTTTAGTTAATAAAGATAATGAAGGTTTATCTTTCAAATCATATTTTTTTGATATTTTACTATATGCATCATAATACTTATCAATCACTGCAAAGTTAGGTTTAATTGAAATATTGTCCGAAGCAATTTCTACAAAATTAAAATAAACTTCTACTCTACCCCTTTTTACATCTTTTTTAATTTCACTTTTAATAAAATCTTCAAATTGAAAAAATTTTTTAGGCATTTTTAGTATTATGTCATTATATCTGTGATTAACTGATTTTATTTCTATTTCTAATTTGTATTTATCGTTTTCAAAATTTCCTTTTCCATATCCCGTCATACTACGTATCATATTACCCCTCCGTATTGTTGTAAACGCCTTCTGCAATAGTACTAGCAGGACCATACATATATATTTCATTATTTTCAAAGTCTAAAATAATTGATAATTCACCACCAGGTAAACTTACATTTACTTCATTATCAATAAATCCAAGTTTATTTGCAACATATACACACGCAACCGCACCAGTTCCACACGCTAAAGTGTTTCCTGCTCCTCTTTCCCAAGTATCAATTTTCATTTGATTTCTACCTATAACTTCAACAAAATTAACATTGGTATTATTGGTGAAAATTTCATTTTTTTCTATTTCTGGCCCATATTTTAGTAATATTTCTTTATCTAATTTTTCTAAAAATATAACGGCATGAGGTACACCAGATAAAACAAAAGACAATCTAAATGTTTTATCTAGAATTTTTATTTCTTTGTCATAAAAAGTTTTGCCACTATAATCAATCGGAATAAGTTTTGATTCATCAATTACTTCTCCCATAGAAACTTTTATTTTGACAACTTCTGCATCCTCAATGAACAACTTAACTTTTTTTATTCCCGCTAAAGTTTCTATTGAAAACTCATCTTTTAAAACAAGTCTATTTTTATAAACAAATTTTGAGAAACATCTAATGCCATTCCCACACATTTCACCTGTACTTCCATCCGAATTAATATAAATCATTTTTATATCTGCATTTATTGATTCTTTTGATATCATAAGTCCATCTGCGCCGATTCCAAAATGCCTATCACATATTTTTTTTGCGAGTGCATTATAGTCACCTAAATAATCGTGACCATCAATTAAAATAAAATCATTACCAACGCCATGCATTTTTGAAAATTTAATCATTTTATCACCTTTCAACATGTATAACTAAGTGTACATGTTACCTTAAAATTAATAGCACCATAATACCTAATATAATTCGATAATAAGCAAATGGAATCAAATTTTTCTTTTTAATGTAATTCATAAAAAAGGCAATTACAAAATATGCAACTACAAAAGAAACAAAGGTTCCAATAAATAATAGAATCCACTGAAAACTAGTAAACACAAAACTTGCTTTAAGTATTTTAACTAGTCCAGCACCGAGGAGTGTTGGAATAGCTAAGAAAAATGAAAACTCTGCTGCAACACTTCTATCGAATCCTAAAAACATTCCACCAATAATAGTAGATGCCGATCTTGACATTCCAGGAATAAGTGCTAAACACTGAAACACTCCAACAAGAAATGCGTTTTTATAAGTTATTTCCGAATCATTTTTAACAGTTACTTTAATACTTGATTTTTCAGCAAGTATAATAATAATAGCTCCAATAATCAAAGTAATAGCCACTGGGATAGGATGGAACAATATTGCTTCTATTTTACTATCAAAGAGTACACCAAGTATTCCAGCTGGAATTATTCCAATAATCACTTTACTCCAAAGAGAAATGTACGCCTTTTTTGATTTAGAAGAATCAAATTTAGGAAATACTTTATCCTTAAAATAAAGAATTACCGCAAAAATTGCACCAGTTTGAATTACAATAGAAAATAAATTAGCAAAATCACCTTCAAAGCTTAAAAATTTATTTGCTATTATTAAATGACCTGTTGAAGAAACCGGCAAAAATTCTGTAAGACCTTCAATTATTCCAAGAATTATTGCTTTAATTATTAATATCATTTTTTCACTCCTTAAAAATTAGTTAACATACTGATACATTATATCGTTTTTCAGAGTAAAAGTAATGCAAAATTTATTAATTATTTATTTTTGTTACTTACTTCGTTGAATTAAGCCTAATATAAACTCTATACTGACCAACTATAACGTTCACTATTCTATCATCAATCATCCCTTCCCATTCAATGCTTTTACTACCATTTTGAGCATCCAGCAAATAATAAACTTTGCTAATAAAATCTTCAGCACTTTTTTTATCACTAAAATAGGAAGCAGAAAAATAATTTAATAATTCACTATAAGTATTAAGTTTACTATAGAATTCAAGACTAACTTGACCAGTATTTTCAAAGGAGTAACTCATAATATTGTCGTTATTCTTATAAAATTCAACATAAGAACCACTTCCTAAGGAGTTTGAAAAATTTTCTTTTGAAAGCGTATAAGTTTCTTTAATTTTTGAATCTAAAAACATATTCGAAGCATCTAAAAACGTCTTATCTTTTGATTTAGGTTTCATTATAGAAGACAAATCAACTTTGGTTAATCCTTGGCTTGGTATTATTATTTTATTAAGAGCCTCTTCTTTTAATGAATCTATTTCATTTTCTAACGAGTCAATTTTATCTTCCAAATCAATTACATCAGATTTTAAAGAAATCTTATCTTCATACAAGTCTAAAATTTTATTTGCCGTTGTAGAATTAAGTTTATCTAAAGTAATATGAAGTCTGCTAAATATTTTTGGAATATCTTTTTTTTCAATAACCTTACTTTCTAGTTTACTAATATCATATTCTTTAACTTTGCTTGTAGTTTTAGTATTTTTACCTAAAAAATACAAAGTCATAAATAAAGAATTTGTTATAAATAAAACTATAAGAAAAATAATTAAAATCATATTTCTTATATTTTTTTTAGAATCACCTTTTTTTTCTTTTATCTTTTTAGGTTTCTTTTCTTTCTTTTTATCTTTCTTTTTCTTTTTCTTTTTCTTTTTATCTTTTTCATTACTTTCTTTGCTTTCCTCTACTTCTTCTATTTCATCTATTTCTTCTGTTTCCTCTGTTTCCTCTGTTTCCTCTGTTTCTTCTACTTCTTCTTGTTTAGAAAGCATTTCTTTTTTTGCTTCTTCCAATGTTTCTTCATTTATTGCAGTATTAGAATACTCAGCTAACATTTCTTTTTGATTTTCAATTGAATTATCAACACTTTCAAATTCTATATCATCATCAAGATTTTTTAAAGGATCTGTTTCAATCTCTTCTTCAATAAATAATTTGTTCGCTTTTTTAGATTCTTCTTTTTTTTCAACTTCTTCAATTTTGATTTTATTATCTTCAAGTTCACCATCTAACTTTTCAATATCTTTTTTTTCATCAACTTTTTTCTCGTATGGAGAACTGTTTATTAACTTTTCGATTTTCTCTGGTGTTAAATTTCCATTTGATGGTGGTTCTTCTTTTGTTTCTTCTACGGGTTCTATAACTTCTTCTACTGGCTTTTCTACTTGCTCTGTCTCATCTTCATTTGCAGAAGAATTTATTAATTTTTCGATTTCTTCTGGTGTTAAATTTCCATTTGATGATGGTTCTTCCTTTGCTTCTTCTACTGGTTCTTCTACTTTCTCAGTTTCATCTTCAGTTGCAGAGGCATTTATTAACTTTTCAATTTCTTCTGGTGTTAAATTTCCATTTGATGGTGGTTCTTCTTTTGTTTCTTCTACGGGTTCTATAACTTCTTCTACTTGTTCTTCTACTTGTTCTTCTACTTTCTCTGTCTCATCTTCATTTGCTGAAGAATCTATTAACTTTTCTATTTCCTCTGGTGTTAAATTTCCATTTGATGATGGTTCTTCTTTTGATTCTTCTTTTGTTTCTATTACTTCTTCTACTAGCTTTTCTACTTTCTCAGTTTCAGTTTCATTTGCAGAAGAATTTATTAATTTTTCGATTTCTTCTGGTGTTAAATTTCCATTTGATGATGGTTCTTCCTTTGTTTCTTCTACTGACTCTATAACTTCTTCTACTGGTTCTTCTACTTTCTCTGTCTCATCTTCATTTACAGAAGAATTTATTAATTTTTCGATTTCTTCTGGTGTTAAATTTCCATTTGATGTTGGTTCTTCTTTTGCTTCTTCTACTGACTCTATAACTTCTTCTACTGGTTCTTCTACTTTCTCTGTCTCATCTTCATTTGCAGAGGCATTTATTAATTTTTCGATTTCTTCTGGTGTTAAATTTCCATTTGATGATGGTTCTTCTTTTGATTCTTCTTTTGTTTCTATAACTTCTTCTACTGGTTCTTCTACTTGCTCTGTCTCATCTTCATTTGCAGAGGCATTTATTAATTTTTCGATTTCTTCTGGTGTTAAATTTCCATTTGATGGACTCATAAATCCTCCTATTTTTTATAATCAAAGCTTCCACTCAATTTAATTTTATTACTTATGTATTTTCTCAAAATTCATTTATCTTCATAATCTATTTATAACCCTTTAAGTTTAAATTATTCAAGTATACCTACATTTAAAAATTTATATAACTCAAATGAAAATTCTAATAAAATTTTTATAATTTATATATAATTTAATCAGTTTATTAAATATACTTTTGGCTACTGGATTTAATATTAATTTTATTGTATAGTAAAGTAGTTTAGCAAATCTTTCATATGTTTGTTATTATTATAACCAGTTCTTTTATATTTGTAAATTGGAGGCTACTAATGTTTACGCCCTATTATACTTCTAGATTGCAGTTAAAGCCATTAGATTCTTCTAATGCAGATATAGTGTTAGCTTTTTATCTTAATAATAAAGATTTTTTAAGACAATGGGAACCTTACCGCACTGATGACTTTTTTACAAAACAATTTCATATAACTATACTTGAAAACGAAAGAATCAATATATTAAATGGAAGCTTGATTAAATTTTGGATTTTCGAAATTGAAAATCCAAATAAAATTATTGGTTCGATAGCTTTTTCGAATATTGTTAGAGGTCCATTTTTATCTTGTTTTTTAGGATATAAATTAGATAAAAATGCTATAAAAAATGGTTATATGAATGAAGCATTAACAAAATCAATCGAAATAATCTTTGATGAAGTTCATCTTCATAGAATTGAAGCAAATATAATACCTAGAAATATTGATTCTCTTAATGTAGTCAAAAAATTAGGATTTATTAATGAAGGTATATCAAGAAAATATTTAAAAATAAATAACATTTGGGAAGATCATATTCATATGGTTTTGCTTAATGATAAGGTATAAGTATAAAGGAGAAAAAAATGGCATTTGACGGAATTTTTATTCACTCACTAGTTGAAGAATTAAATAAAATTATAAAAGACGGAAAAATAGATAAAGTCTACCAACCTGAAAAAGATGAATTAACTTTGGTAGTAAAAAAAAATAGAAAAAATATAAATTTATTAATATCTTGTGATGCTAGTTTACCTCATATCACGATTATTGAAAAAAGAAGAGACAATCCTAAAGCACCACCCATGTTTTGTATGCTAATGAGAAAAATGCTAGTTGGATCAAGAATAGTCGAGATTTCTCAAAGTGGACTTGAAAGAGTAATTACTATTAAATTAAGAAATAAAAATGAAATTGGTGACACAGTTTATCTAAATCTAATTGTAGAAATTATGGGAAAACATTCAAATATAATTTTAACAAATAATGAATTTAAAATTATTGATAGCATCAAAAGAATCCCTTTTAACTTAAGCAGAGTTAGACAAATACTTCCGGGACTTAACTATTCTCAAATCCCTTCTGGAAAATTAAATCTGTTAACTACAAATTACGACGAACTTTTAGATAAGTTTAATTTATATAAAAGCAATAAGCCTGTATTTAAAAGCATTTATATGCTTCTTGATGGTATAAGCCCTATTGTCGCTAAAAACATCTGTTATCTTATTAGTTTAGATGCAAGTACTAAATTTGATGACGTGAATAAAGATGATATCATTTCACTTGTTGATAATCTCATATCCTTACAAATCTCATTATTAAATAATAAATTCACACCGTTTTATGTAAGGCAAAAAAATGAAGAAAAATTAATTGATTATCATATATTAGAACTAGATTTATACAAAAATGAAAAAAACAAAATCTATCACAATGATGATATTTTCAAAGTGATTAATACTTATTTTTCTAAGAAAAATGATGATCATAGAATTGCTCAAAAATTTTCTAACCTTAGAAAAATAGTTTCTCAAAGAAAAGATAGATTAACAAATAAAATTTCAAAACTTGAAAATGAATTGCTAATTGCTGAAAACGCTGAAGAATTTAAAATCTGTGGTGAGTTAATAATTGCAAATATTTACAAGATTGATGCTAATCTAAACGAAATTGAACTTGATAATTATTATGACGAAAATAACCCGAAAATTATAGTTAAATTAAATCCAAATTTAACTCCATCAGAGAATTCGCAAAAATATTATAAAAAGTATAACAAGCTTAAAACTGCTCAAACTGAACTTAAATCACAAATTGAAGAAACAAATCATGAAATTGTATATTTAGAAAATGTACTTAGTAACATTGAAAATTCAACTGATGTAGAAAATATTGAAGAAATCAAAAATGAACTTATAGATACTGGGTATATTAAAAAGAAAAAACTTATAAAGGGCAAAAAAAGAAAAGTTAAAGCCTTAAATCCATATGAATATTTATCAAGTGACGGCTTTAAAATACTTGTCGGGAAAAATAGTGCGCAAAACGATTTACTTACACTAAAGTCGTCTTCAAACAAAGATATTTGGCTACATACTAAAATTATTCCAAGTTCTCATGTAGTAATTAAAACAGAAGGAAAAGAAGTACCTGAAAAGACAATTTTAGAAGCTGCTTTAATTTGTTCTTACCATAGCAAAGCTAAAATGTCCTCAAATGTACCTGTAGATTATACTGCTATTAAAAACGTTTCTAAACCAAACGGTGCAAAACCTGGTATGGTAATATACGTTCACTATAATACAGTCTATGTTACACCTAAAGAAAGCGAAGTGCTAAAACTTAGAAAAATTTAATAATTTTTATCAATAATACTGCATAAAAAAAACTCTAAATTTATTTATCCGATGCCTTAGAGTTCTAATACCCCCACTTCTTAAAAAAGTGGAGGATAAAGAACTCTAAAAAGGCCCTGGATTATGTTTTCTAAGATTCAGTGGGAGTAAAAACTCCCCCTGAATCCAAGAAATTCATTTATAAACTAGAGTTTTTTTATGCAATATTGTTTATACTGAATAAATGCTTACTTCATTTAAAGAATCTATTCCTTTTACCCTAACCTTTATAATTTCTTTTCTTGAAGTAGGCACATTTTTTCCAACATAATCAGCTCTTATTGGAAGTTCTCTATGCCCTCTATCAACCAAAACTGCAAGCTGAATCGTTTTAGGTCTACCAACATCTATTATAGCATCCATTGCAGCTCTTACCGTTCTGCCTGTAAAAATCACATCATCAACAAGGATTATATTTTTACCTGTAATGTCAAAATTAATTTCATTTGATTTTACAAGTGGCACGTCTCCTATTTCTGTTAAATCATCTCTATACAATGATATATTAAGTGATGTTACTTTTACATTTTCATTTTCTAGTTCATTTATCTTCTCTGCTATCAAATTCGCAATAGGAACTCCTCTTGATACTATTCCTACAAGCACTATACTTTCAACACCTTTGTTTTTTTCAATTATTTCATGTGAAATTCTTGTAATTGCCCTAAAAAAAGCTTTTTCATCTAAAATTATTGCTTTAAATTTCAAAATATCACCTCTATTTGTCTTTACTAGTATCAATTTAGATAGAAAGATTTTTTTGTACTAAATTAAAATACTAAAATTTTTGAACTTACTCACTCTTTATTACGTATTTTATTGATTGCTTCAATCTTTTTTATTAATTCTACAAAATACTCAGGTAGCTCTGAATTAAATTCAATATATTTATTTGTAGTTGGATGAACAAAACCTAGGGTTTTAGCATGAAGCGCTTGTCCACTATACTTGATTTTAGAATTTTTCGGACCATATAGATTATCGCCAAGAAGAGGATGATTTATATAACTCATATGAACTCTAATTTGATGTGTCCTACCTGTTTCAAGTTGGCATTCTACTAAAGTAAAAGTTTGATATCTTTTTAAAACTTTGTAATGGGTTACTGATTCTCTTCCACCTTCAACAACAGCCATCTTAAGTCTGTTTTTCGGATTTCTTGCAATTGGTTTATCAATTGTACCTTGGTCTTCAACTATATTTCCATGAACAATAGCAATATACTTTCTTGTAGAAGAGTGATCCTTTAACTGAGCCGCGAGACTATTATGACTTTTATTATTTTTCGCTATCATTAGAAGACCTGAAGTATCCTTATCAATTCTATGAACAATGCCAGGTCTTACAACTCCGTTAATATTTGATAAACTTTTTGCATGAAATAAAAGAGCATTCACTAAAGTTCCACTGTAATTGCCTGGTGCTGGATGAACAACCATACCTTGAGGTTTGTTTACAATAATTACATCGTCATCTTCATATACAATTTCAACAAAAATATCTTCAGCTTCTACATCAAGATTTACTGGCTTTGGTATAAAAATTTCAACTGTATCATTTTCTTTAATTGCATATTTTTTTGTAGTTACTACTTTACTATTAACATTAATATATCCGTCTTTTATAAGTTTTTGAATATAATTCCTTGAATATCCATCTAATATTTTTGTTAAAAAAACATCTAATCTTTTACCTTCATTTTCTGTGTCTATTATAAATTCAAATTGATCAATTATGTTATTTATGTCAAACATTGGCTTCTCCTGTATTTTAAATAATACTTTTATACTATAACCTCTTTATTCTATCAAAATTCTATTACCATTAAAAGTAATGCATTAGATAATTTCATTTCTTGATGGTTTAGCCTTCTAGTATGTATAAAAAGGCTACATAGAAATTACAGTCTAAGTAGCCCCTTTCGTAATGTAATACTTTTTTATAATCTATGCTTTTTCTACAAATACCATAACATCATGATCATTAAGATTATATTTTTCAAATTCTTTATCAGTAGACTTTTCTAACGATTTTGCTAAAGTCTCTTTCATAATATAATCTTTGAATTTATTAATGCCTTCTTCAAACTCACTATCAGCATTATAATATATATTAATATTATCCATCATTTCATAATCATTCGCTTTTCTCATTTGTTGTACTCTTGAAATTAATTCTCTTGCATAACCTTCTTGAATTAACTCTTCTGACAAAGTAGTATCTAAAATAATAAATATATTATTTTCCATTCTTACCGTAAAGCCTTCTTTGGCTGAAATATTGATCATAATACTTTCTTTATCAGCTTCAAAAGTTTCACCATCTAAATCAAAAATTAATACTTCTCCGCCTTCAAGTTTAGCTACAGCATTTGAAGGATCAAGCGCACTAAGTTTTTTACCAAACATACCTATTTTTTTGCCTAGTTTTGGTCCAAGAACTCTAAAATTAGGTTTTAAACTAAAGTTCATGTATTCAGATAAATTAGAAGCAAATTCAACGTTTTTAACATTTAATTCTTCTTTAATTAATGGTACAAGGTCACTTATTAGAGATTCGTATTTACCATCAATCAATACATTACTTATTGGCTGACGAACTTTAATTTTAACAGATTCTCTTGCACTTCTTCCTAGTCCAACTAAGTCCCTTACAAGGTCCATTTTTTCTTCAACGTTTAAATCTATAAACTTATCATTAGCAACAGGAAAATCTGATAAATGAACTGATTTTTCTCCAGTTAATTTTGAGTAAATTTCCTCTGAAATATATGGAGCAAATGGTGCAATTAATTTACTTAATGTGATCATAACTTCATAGGTAGTATTATAAACTGATTTTTTATCAGTATTAAGTTCCGTGCTCCAGAATCTTCTTCTAGAACGTCTAATATACCAATTTGATAAATCCTCATTAATAAAGGCTTGAATTTTTCTAACAGCTTTTGTAGTATCATAAACATCTAAATCAGCTGTTACATTTTTTATTAAATTATTTAGTTTAGACAATACCCATCTATCAAGTTCAGGTCTATCTTCCTCCTTAACATTAAATGCTTTAACATCTATATTGTCTGTATTAGCATAAAGTGTAAAGAAATTATAAACATTTTTAATAGTTCTAAAAAACTTACTTTCTACTTCTTTTACGCCTTCTTCATCGAATTTAGTTGGGCTCCATGCAGGAGAACCATGGTAAAGATACCATCTAACAACATCTGCTCCGTATCTATCAAACAATTTAAAAGAATCAACTGTATTACCTTTAGATTTAGACATTTTCTTTCCATCTTTATCTAAAATTAAGTCATTAACTAGAACATTTTTATAAGGAGATTTACCCATTACAAAAGTTGAAATAGCAAGCAATGAATAGAACCATCCTCTTGTTTGATCAATTCCTTCACAAATAAAATCTGCTGGGAACAATGTATCAAATTTTTCTTTGTTTTCAAATGGGTAATGATGTTGTGAAAATGGCATTGAACCACTATCAAACCAACAATCAATAACCTCTGGTACTCTTTGCATTGACTTGCCACATTTTTCACATTTGATATGAATATCGTCAACATAAGGTCTATGAAGTTCAACCGATAAATCAATATCTTCAATCGCCTTATCAACTAGTTCTTGCTTTGAACCAATACTTGTAGTGTGACCACAATCACATCTCCATATATTTAGTGGAGTTCCCCAATATCTAGTTCTTGAAATAGCCCAATCATTTAAATTTTCAAGCCAGTTGCCAAAACGTTTTTCTCCAACATAATCTGGGTACCAATTTACTGAATTATTATTTTCTATTAATTTATCTTTCAGTTTTGTCATTTCAATATACCAGCTTGGCTTAGCATAATATAAAAGTGGTGTTTTACATCTCCAACAATGCGGATAATTATGAGCCATTTTTTCTTTTTTAAATAATTTATCTTCAGCTCCAAGCCATTTAACAATGTCAAGATCACAATCCATAACAAATCTGCCATCCCAAGGTGTACCTATATATTTTCCATCTTCACCAACTGGCTGAAGCACAGGCAAATTATATCTTTTTCCAGTGTTGTAATCATCTTCACCAAAAGCTGGCGCAGTATGAACAATACCAGTACCATCTTCAGTAGTTACATAGTCAGCACAAGTTACAAAAAATGCTTTTTTATCAGCTTTAACAAAAGGCATTAACTGCTCATACTGGATAAATTCTAAGTCTTTTCCTTTCATTTCTTCAAGAACTTTATAATCCTCACCTACAACCTTTGAAGCCAGATTTTTTTCTACATAATATATATTTCCTTCTTGCTCAATTTTAACATATGTTTCATTTGCATTAACAGTCAATGCAACATTTGAAGCCAAAGTCCAAGGAGTTGTTGTCCAAACTAAAAAATACTCGTCTCTATCTTTAAGTTTAAACTTAACATATACTGTGATTGATTTAATTTCCTGATAACCTTGAGCAACTTCATGTGACGCAAGTCCAGTACCACATCTAGTACAATAAGGAAGAATTTTATGACCTTCATAGATATATCCTTCTTTAAAAAATTTATCTAATATCCACCACTCTGATTCAATAAAATTGTTATCAAGAGTAATATATGGATTATCTAAATCAATTAAATAAGCCATTCTTTCTGTTTGCTCTCTCCATGTACTTTCATATTCAAATACTGAGTTTCTACACTGTGTGTTGAATTTTTCAATACCGTAATTTTCAATTTCACTCTTATTATTTAATTCTAATCTCTTTTCGACTTCAATTTCAACTGGTAATCCATGTGTATCCCAACCAGCTTTTCTCTTTACTTGATATCCCTGCATTGTCTTGTATCTACAAATAGAATCCTTTAGAGCTCTTGCAATTACATGATGAATTCCTGGTTTTCCATTAGCTGTTGGAGGACCATCATAAAATACAAATTGCTCTTTGCCATCTCTTGTATCTACACTCTCTTTTAGTAAATCAATCTCGTCCCAATAAGTTCTTAATTCTTTTTCATTTTCACTAATTGGGTTTTTCATTAACTCTTTATAAGCCATTTTAAAACTCCTTTTTTTAAATTAAAAAAGTCCCTAAGCATAATGCTCAGGGACGAATATTTTCCGCGGTACCACCCAGATTGCCCAATAAAAGGCCTCTTTTTATTATAACGTAATAATCGATTAAGCCTACTTTTGTCAGCCTAATAGTTCATGGGTGATTTTCAAACAATTTTAATTTCGGTTTACACCAAACACCGAATCTCTTAAAATAAAATCATTATACTCGTCCCAATCATAACTTTAAATATTCAACTGTAGAAATTATACCCTAATTGTTTTGTATAGTCAACTAAAGTAACTAGTTAATAAAATTATAACTTTTCTTTTTCAATTACATCAAGCTGCGAATTTAAAAGAGTTTTAAATCTAGTTTTAAAAATTAAAAATTCTTTTCTAGCTTCTTCATGTTCTCTTTTAATTCTTAAAACTTCATTATTAGCATCATCAATTATTTTTATAGCCTTACTTTCTGCTTTATCTATAATAATTTCAGACTTTAACTGAGAATTTTTAATTACCTCATCTGACGTTTTCTCAGCAGTTACTAAAGCATCACGTATGTTTTTTTCAATTCTATTAAATTTACTTAATTCTGCTTCAAAATATTTCATTTTTTCTTTTATTTTTTCATTTTCTTTAATCAAATTTTCCATTTCTTCAGCTACTCTAAAGTTAAAATCTTCAACTTCATTTTTACTATATCCACTAATAGACTTTGAATAAACTTTTTTTTCTATATCAAGTGGTGTAATCATATTGAGCCTCCTTAAAAATCAGTTATTTTTTAGTACACTTAGTCACTATTTAAATATATTTCTTTATTAAAACATTAATTCTATCTTTTTTTGTTAATCTACCAACTTCCAAAAGAATAATTCTTCCATTTCCTCTACATGATATTATATCATTTTCTTTTACAGCTAACGAAATACTCTCAACAATTGTATAGTTGCATTTAACCTTACCAGATTTTACAAGCTTTGATGATTCACTTCTAGACAAATTAAATCCAGCAGCTAATATAGCATCAATTCTAAGTGAAGCAACTACTTTATGATGTAATTTAAATTCAGGTTCTTTGTACAAAAATTCTGATAGTTCTATTTGTTCTATCGTTATTTTTGATCTACCAACTCTATCAAAATTATATAATAAATAATCTGATACTCCTTTACCAACAAAAACATAAAACACTTGGTCATATACTACAATATCACCAATAGTATCACGTCTTATGCCAAGACCCATCAGTGACCCCAAAATATTTCGATGACTTAGAGAAATATTTAAATCATTTGATTCACCTTTTAATAAATAAATTGGAAAATCATCTTTTTTTTCGTCCATGTATAAGGGTTCAATTTTTACAATAGCATACTCTGAATCTTCGTATCCACCAAAATATGTAAATCTAAGTTCATAAGAAAAATTTATTTCTATTCTTTTTATAATTTGAATTATATCAGGAGAAAGAAAATTTGAAAACTGAATTTCATATGATTTAAGAGCTCTTTCAATTTTATCTAAAAGATTAAAGACAATGATTTTATTATCATTGTCTATTTTTAAACCTTTTAAAATTTTATTTTTATCTAACATTTATAACGCTCTAAGAAGTGCATTAGCAATAAACTGAATAGCAAGCATTGCTACAATTGGTGAAAAGTCAATTGTACCACCAAGTCCAATCCTTTCTAAAAGTTTTCTAAACGGCATCAATATTGGTTCAGTAACTTGAAAAATAAACTGAACAATAGGATTACTAAAGTCTTTAATAACCCAAGACATTATCACTCTAGCTAAAATCAAAAAATTTACTACTTGTACAAAATATATTATTGCATTTGCAAGTACACCCATAACACACCTCAACCTTTTTTATTTACTCTTTATTTGTAAAACTAAAAATCCCCTTACTCTTTAATTCACCTTTCACATCACCAGATACATCGACGTTTGGTGGAGCTAAAATAAATATGCCTCTTGAAATTTGCTGAATATGACCATCTAAGGCATATAATGCACCACTACAGAAATCGAAAATCTTTCTAGCAAGTTCAGTATCTAAATTTTCAATATTTAATATAACAGGTTTATTAACTTTTAAATTATCAACCACTGTTTTAGAATCATTAAAATCTTTGGGTTGATACAGCATAACTTTTAAGTTACTACTTTGAGTTTTATTAAAATTAACAATTTTAGTACCCGACTTTACAGCGCTACTAACATTTTGAGTCTTGGGAGCAGAAACTGTAGTGTTTTTTTGACTACTCGAATACAAGGAACTAGCTGTAGGTTGATTAGAAGAATAATCATCTTCTTCTAATTCTTCTTCGTATTCATCCTCATCATAAGATTCAAATCCCATAAAAAATTTTATTTTATCAACAAATTTCTCTGCCATAACTTCCCCCATATAATCTATTTTGAATAATCACGCTTGCCATAAATGCCAGTTCCAACTCTAATCATGTTGGCTCCTTCTTCAATTGCAACCATATAATCATTAGTCATTCCCATTGATAAGTAAAGCATCTCTACATTATTATACAACTTATTTGATAAAGAATCAAAAATCTCTTTCATTTTTTTAAAATCATTTCTTATCTTCTCAACATTTTCATCAAAAGGAGCTATATTCATTAGTCCTTTAACTTTAATATTGTTAAGTTTTGACAATTCATTAATGATTTCATCAATATTTTCTTCGTTTATGCCAAATTTACTTTCTTCTTTTGCAACATTGATTTGTACTAAAATATCCATTACTTTACCAATTTCTCTTGCTCTTTTATCAATTTCTTTAGCAAGTTTTATACTATCTACAGAATGAATTAAATCTACTTTTTCAATAATATATTTAACTTTATTAGTTTGTAGATGACCAATTAAATGCCATTTTACACCGCTTTTTATATTGTCGTATTTTCTTTGTATTTCTTGAACTCTATTTTCACCAACATCAAAAATATCATATTTTAAACTCTCATTTACAATTGACTCATCGATTGTTTTAGTCACAGCTATAAGAGTGATTTCTGAAATTTCCCTTCCTGTACTATCACAAGCCTTTTTTATATTTTCTCTTATATTATCAATATTATTTTTTAGATATTCCATTTTTTCTCCTCGCTTAATTAAAATTTATTTCAATAAATTTTATCGCCTTCTTTAACAGACGCAGCATCAATTACAATTTCATCTGTTAAATCAATAGTCCTTACTCTTTTATTTTCATCATCAATATATATATATCCATCTTTTACAATGGAATATTTATCGTCTTTGCCAAGAATTTTTATAGGTCTAAAATTAGCTTTATTATTAATCCCTAAAATATAAACTCCTAAAACATTATTTTTTGAAACAATACTAGTGTTTTTTATTTTAATGCCATTAAAATTATTTCTAATAATCGTTGCTTTTACAAATCTTTTTTTATAAAAATCTTCATACTGCTGTGATATTTTTAGAACTAAAGCTGCTTTATCCGAAGAAACAAAAACATCAGCAACCCTTGCATCTAACTTATTTGAATCAATCATAGCAACAATTTTTTGATTTTTATCGTAAAAATTCAAATCTTTTTTATCGATTACACATACTAAAAACCAAAGTGAATTATCAACGATTTTATAAACAGGGCTTTTAGCAGCAAGTCTGCTTGAAGTTAAGCTTTTTAGTGAAAAATCCCTATCCATAAGTTCACTATAATTAATGTTATAAATATTTTCAATTGTTAAATTTGGTTCTAAATTATCAATATAAAAAGATACAATACCAGAAATAGGAGAATAGAAATTAACTTTATCACCTACATTTGCATTTGCATTACCAATGTAAGACTCTTTAAAACTTGAAGAACCATTATCAATTAATTTTTTGTTTTTTTCTATCAAACTACGTTTATCAAGTTTAAGCAATAATTTGTTTTTTAAATCGCTAAGCTGAACATAATTTTTTTCATCAACTGATTCTAAAATTCTTTGTTTTAAAGAATCAATTTCACCATCAATTACACTAATATCTATTTTTATTTTTTTTTGAAATTCTATTAAATCAGATTCTGATTTTTCGCTGACAATATCTTCTTCTACTTTTTCATGAGTTATTTCAGCAACTTTATAGCCTTTCTTTATTTTTTCGCCCTCATTTACAAAATATTTTATAGCGCCACTTGCATTCGTATTGATAATCTCTTCTTTTCTAAAAATAACTCCACTATATGTTGATTCAAGATTCAATTCATCATATTTAGCTTTGTATGTTAAATTATCCGTTAAAATAAAATTTACAAATAATCTTAATCCTAAGAAAATCACTATAGCAATTATTAGCAGACTCCTTAAAAGTTTTAGAACATTAAATTTTTTTTTATATTTTTTCATAAAACCACCTATTAAAGTTACTCTAAACTGATTATAATAAAAAATAAAACTTTATTCTAGTAAAAAATGAAAATTTATGTAATATTAAAAAAACCACTCAATAAACTAAATAATAATTAGCTTTTATTGAGTAGTTTCAGAATTAATTCCACTCTATTGGATTTAAAATCATCTCTTCAATTTCATGTTTTTTACTTCTCATCATAAGTGATTTCACTGAATCACGAGCACCATGATTTTCATAAATCACCTTGTATAATTCTCTAGTAATAGGCATTTCTACATTATATTTTTTTGAAAGGTAATATGCTGACTCCACAGTATAGAAACCTTCGACAACCATACCAATCTTTTCAAGAGCGTCTTTTGGTTTTTTCCCTTCACCTATAAGTATTCCACATCTTCTATTTCTAGAATGCATGCTTGTACAAGTAACAATTAAATCTCCGATTCCAGATAATCCAGTGAAAGTTGTAGTTTTAGCACCCATAATTTTACCAAGTTTTGCAATTTCATATATACCACGTGTCATAAGAGCTGCTTTTGCGTTATCTCCATAACCAAGTCCATCAGATATTCCCGCACCAAGAGCAATTATATTTTTTAAAGACCCACCAATTTCAACTCCAATTACATCCGGATTGGTATAAACTCTTAAATATTCGGTTGTAAATATATCTTGAATTAATTCAGCACTTCTTTTATCTATACTTGCAGACACAAGTGTAGTAGGCATCCCTTTCGATACTTCCTCTGCATGAGACGGACCTGAGAGCGCTACAAAATTATTATTTGGAAAAAATTCTTTAACTATTTGAGAAATTGTCTTTAAAGAAACCAATTCAATTCCTTTTGATACATTAACTATTAATTGATTTTTATTAACATGTTCTTTTATCGTTTCAAGAATGTTTCTAGTCGCCTGAGACGATACAGCGAGTACAATAACGTCTACGTCTTTAATTGAATCTTCAATATTATTGATAAATTCAATATTTTTATCAAGTAAAACATCAGGTAAATATTTTTTATTTACTTTATTTTCTCTCATATAATTAAGATCTATAGAATTTCTTGTCCATAAATTAACTTTAAATTCATTATTTATTAGAACATAAGCTAAGGCTGTTCCCCAACTACCTGCACCAAGAATTGCAATTTTCAATTAAAATCATCTCCATTATTTATTTGAATGTCTTTTTCTTTCTCTCTCTCACAATAGTCTTAATAGGAGTTCCCGTAAATTCGAAATTTTTTCTTAATGTATTCTCCAAATATCTTATATAAGAAAAATGTGCCAATTCTTTTTTATTCACAAACAATACAAAAGTTGGAGGTTTTACTCCAGATTGAGTCATAAAGAAAATTTTAAGTCTTACACCCTTATCAGACGGTGGTTGATTTAAAAGTATAGCTTCACTTATTACATCATTTAAAAGACCAGTTGATATTCTCTTAGAATGTTCATTTGAAACAAGCTGAATCTTTTCAAATAAGTTCATAACTCTTTGTCCCGTTAAGGCTGACACAAACATAACAGGTGCATATCTCATATATGCTAAATCATCTCTAATACTATTTTCATAATTTGCATATGAATGGTTATCTTTAGCTAACATATCCCATTTATTGACTACAATAATTGATGCTTTTCCTGCCTCATGGGCATAACCTGCAATTTTAGTAACTTGCTCTGTGACACCTTCAGTTGCTTCAATCATAATTAGGCAAACATCACATCTCTCAATAGCCGTAAGTGCTCTTAATATACTGTATTTCTCGATTTTTTCATTTATTTTGCTTTTTCTTCTAATTCCAGCTGTGTCAATAAATGTGTATTTTTGCCCATCGTATTCAAATGGAGTATCAATTGCATCTCTTGTCGTACCCGCAATATCACTAACTATAACTCTATTTTCACCAAGTATTTTATTTATTATTGATGATTTGCCAACATTTGGCTTTCCTATTACAGCGACTTTAATAACTTCCTCATCATCAACTTCCTTACTACTTTCATCAAAATAACCTACTATTATATCTAGTAAATCACCAAAGTTCAGAATATTTACTGATGAAATTGGAATTGGTTCACCTATTCCTAAATTATAATAATCATAAAAATGGCTTGGCATATCAGTTCCATCAACTTTATTTACTACAAGCACAACAGGTTTTTTAGAACGCCTTAACATTTGAGCAATTTCTTCATCAGCTGGTGTATATTCATAGTGACCATCTAACATAAATACGATTACATCTGCAGTATCTATTGCAACTTGGGCTTGCTCTTTCATCTGACTCATAATTACATCGCCATTATCAGGCTCAATTCCACCTGTATCTATTAAAGTGAAGTTATGGCTTAACCACTCAACATCCGCATAAATTCTATCTCTTGTTACTCCAGGTGTATCTTCGACTATTGAAATTCTTCTTCCAGCAACTCTATTAAAAAAAGTTGATTTGCCAACATTTGGCCTTCCAACTATTGCTACTATGGGTTTACTCATTGCACTACCTCCGCTTTGTTTCCTAAAATATTATCCATGAATTCTTTTCCTATTACATTAGTGATTTTTATACTTATATTTAATTTTTTAGATAATTCATCCACAGTCATATCATCTAAAAAAATATTTTCATCTGATTTCATCATAGCCTTTGGAAGCAAGATCATATCTCCTAATTCTTCGTTTTTTAGCCTATTATATATATCTTGACCAGTTAAAAGTCCTGCTACCGTAATAGATTCACCAAAAAAACTATTTTTAACTTCGAACACATTAATTTTAATATTATTATAATGTTTCATTATATCTTTTGCTAATTCATTTAAAAATTTATATGCAGATTTTCCAGTTGAAATTGTAATACATCTCTTTAAATTTATTGAATCTTTCGAGTTGTCATTTTCAATAAATTTATCAACTTCGTATTTGAATTTTCTAATAAGTCCGACACCATTTTCGATTAGCGTGAAACCTTCATAGGACTCATAGTTAGGTGTTTCAATGCCTGCAAGAACATAAAATTCGTCGGACAAGAACACAAATCTAGTTCCAATTTTATCCATAAATTTTTTTTGCCATTTCTCAATTTGCTCAATAACAAATAAAGCAGATTCCTTGTTAAAGGTATTAAGTAGGTAAAGTCCTTCTCTAAATTTTGTTTTACCAACAGGAACAATAGCCAAACTATTTATTGGTCTCTTCATATTTAATAAGTCATTCAATGTTCTATCTAGTTCATCCTTGTCATTTATATCTGGACAAAGCACTATCTGACCGTTAACTTCAACCCTATTCTCAGTTAATTTATTAAGTCTTTCTATAACGTTTCCTGCAAACTTGTTGCTAAGCATTTTTTTTCTTAGTTCAGAATTCGTTGTGTGAATAGAAACATTTATAGGACTAATATTGTAATCTATAATTCTATCTAGTTCCTCATCCTTTACATTGGTTAGCGTTACAAAATTTCCTTGTAAAAACGATAATCTTGAATCGTCGTCTTTAAAGTATAAAGTTTCTCTCATATTAGGCGGAAGCTGATCTACAAAACAAAACATGCAATTATTACTACATCTTTTAGCATGATCTAAAATTGGATTTTCAAATTCAATTCCAAGTTCTTCATCATACTCCTTATCTATTTCGAGCATCCAAATCTCGCCATTTTTTTTTTCAATTTCAACTTCTAAAAATTCATCTGACATTAAAAAAAGATAGTCAATAATATCAACCACCTTTTTGCCATTGATACTAACTAAGGCATCGCCAACATTAAGTCCGAGTTCTTCAGCTATACTTTCATTCATAATTTTTGAAATAACATTACTCAAATTTTTCATAATCCACCACTCTTTAAAAATACCTATATCTACCCAATACTACAATAATACATTTAAAAAAATAATACGTCAACCTAAACTTTAAAAACCAAATTATTTATATAATAAATTTTTTAAAAAAAATACTAATAATCATTTACTTTGATATTATTCCAATATGGCGACCCGTTTTTCCATTTTCTTTCCTATAAGAAAAAAGAATATCATTGTTGCATATTGTACATAATGGCGAAATTTCAATATTTTCTTTTAAAATTCCAGATTCTACTAGAATATCATAATTCATTTTTTTTAGATCAAGCATATATTTATTATTATTTTTTAACATATAATATTTATGCGGAAATTTAAAGTTTTTATTTACTTCTTTAATTACAACACTATCAACTTCATAGCAACAAACAGAAGCGCATGGTCCTATCGCGCATATAATATCCAGCGGGTTCGAATTAAATTCGCCAATAAATAATTCAACCATTTTTAAAGCAATTTTCTTAACACTACCTCTCCAACCCGAGTGGCAAATGCCAATGACATCATTTTTTTTATCATAAAACAAAAGCGGAACACAATCTGCATAAAAAGTCACTAGGTTTATATTTTTTAATTTACTTATCATCCCATCAAAGTTTTCAATAGCAGAAAAATCTGAGCTATCAGCATAAAATTTTTCATCTATTATTTTTATATCCGTTCCGTGAACCTGAAGAGTATAAAAGGTTTTATTCATTCTTAAATTTAAACTTTCTAAAAATATTTCATAATTTTTACTTATTGACTCTTTTTGGTCATTTGTGTAGATACCTAGATTTAAGCTCTTATAATTACCACTACTCACTCCACCATTTCTTGTTGAAATTCCAGCCATAATACCTAAATTTGCAATATTTTCGAATTCAATAAACATGTTTTTTTTATACAACTTTTCACACCTCAGTTAAAATACTTTATAATAGTAAACAGTATACCTACTTACTACAAATAGATAAAACTCCCAAAATGGGAGTTTTTCTTAATTGTTTTTTTCATTTAATAATTTTGTAAGTTCATCTATAAAAGAATTAATATCCTTAAATTGCCTATAAACAGAAGCAAATCTGACGTAAGCTACTTCGTCTAAATCTTTTATTAAATCAATTACAAGTTCTCCTATTTTAGTTGAATGGATTTCTTTATCCATTGTATTGTGAAGTTTTAATTCCACTTTATCAATTAATTTCTCCATCTGCTCGATAGAAACTGGCCTTTTTTCACAAGCCCTTATTATTCCATTTAACAATTTTTTCTTATCATAAAGCTCACGTGTACCATCTTTTTTTACAACAATTAAAGGAGTTTCTTCAATCTTTTCGTATGTAGTGAACCTTCTCTTACACTTAGAACACTCTCTTCTTCTTCTAATTGAATGACCTTCGTCGGTTGGACGAGAGTCTACAACTTTTGATTCAGTGTAACTACAATATGGACAATTCACTTACAATCACGCTCCATTTCTATCTTTTTCTTCTTAAAAAAGTAGGGATTTCAAATTCTTCTGAATCAGAGTTTTCAATTTCTATTTCTTCAACAGACTCTTCTTTTTCTTCAACTGTTTCGACTTTACTTCTTTTTACTTCTTTAGTTTTATTTTTAATAGCCTCACTTTTATTTACATCAAATCCAGTAGCAATAACTGTTATTCTTATCTCATCTTTTAAAGCCTCATCAATAACAGCACCAAAAATAATATTTGCATCTTCATCAGCTGCTTCCGATACTATTTCAGCAGCTTCATTTACATCAAATAACCCAAGTGAAGAACCACCAGTAATATTAAGAAGTACTCCCTTAGCTCCATTTATAGTTGTTTCAAGTAGAGGAGAGTGTATAGCTTGCTTTGCTGCTTCTTGTGCTTTATTTTCTCCACTTGCTCTACCAACGCCCATATGAGCAAGTCCTTGTTCAAACATAATAGTTTTAACATCAGCAAAGTCAAGATTTACAAGCCCTGGTACAGTAATCAAGTCAGAAATACCTTGAACACCTTGTTTTAATACATCATCTGCAATTTTAAATGCATCTACAATTGAAGTTCTTTTTTCAGCAACTTCAAGTAATCTATCATTTGGAATTGTGACAAGAGTGTCAACTTTATCTCTTAATTCAGCGATTCCACTTTCGGCATGTGTATTTCTTCTTTTACCTTCAAAAGTAAATGGTTTCGTTACTACTCCAACAGTTAAAATGCCCATTTCTTTAGCAATTTCTGCAACAATTGGTGCAGCACCAGTTCCGGTTCCACCGCCCATACCAGCAGTTACAAATACCATATCAGCACCTTGAAGTGCTTGATATATATCGTCTTTACTCTCTTCAGCAGCCTTTTGTCCAATTTCAGGATTCGCTCCCGCTCCAAGACCTCTTGTTAATTTTTCACCAATTTGTATTTTGTATTCAGCCTTCGAATTATAAAGTGCCTGTTTATCTGTGTTTACAGCTACAAATTGAACCCCTGTTAAACTTGCATCAATCATTCTATTTACGGCGTTATTTCCACCACCACCAACTCCAACAACTCTAATTTGAGCAAACTGTTCCATATCTATATCGAATTCTAACATTTAAGAGCCCCCTTTAATATATAAAAGAAAAATAATCATTCGACATTTTTCGCATATTTTTATTATCATTCAAGTTATGACTCAATTTCAAGCCATACACCTAATATAAATAATACCATATTTTTTGATTAATAAATACAATTTTCTTGTCTTTTTTTTCAATTTCTTAAAAAAAACATACTATATGTAACATTTTTTTATTTTTATACACAATATATATTGAATTCAACTAATATTATAATTATTCGACTCTCTTTTTTCTAATATTTTCAATAATAATCCTTCTAATAATTGCTAAGTTATTAAATAACCTAACGCCAAAAGCAAAAATAGCTGCATAATATAAAGGAACACCAAGATTATCTCCAATATACGCTAAAAGTCCTGCCATTAATGCATTAATAAAAAATCCAGAAATAAATATTACTGGATCAAATTTTTCCATCATGCTCGCTCTTACTCCGCCAAAAACTGAATCAATAGCGGCTAGTATTCCTACCGATACATATAAAGAATATGTAGCTGCAAGCGAAAGTGGCAGTAGTAATCCAATAGCCACTCCTAATAAAATTCCAAGTAACGCAATAATCATTTTTCTTCACTTCCTTTATCATCATGAGTATAATTTGAATAAATAAGTTCACTATATTTTGGAATAACAATACTCACACTTGTATTTACTTCAACAAACAATCCCCAATCTCTCAATATATTTCCATATCTACCTGGAGCATTAATAGCAGATTCCAAATATGTTCGATTACCTATAGCCTTAATTATAAAAGGCTGAGCAAAAACTGAATTATTCACTTTTATAGTTGGTCCAGTACAGTGTACTATTGATTTTCCAAAAAGTATTCTTTGACCATTTATAGAAATAGCTTCAGCTCCAGCATTTCTTAAATCAGTAATAATTTTTTTTATATCTAAGTCGTGAACTAATACATTATTAGGATTTTCATTATTTAAAAGTTCTCGGTCCCCATCAGAAATAATTACAATTATACCTTCACCTCTCACTCTTGAAAGTCCTGCAAATTTAATTATTTCATCAAGATTTTTTTTAAGAGTTTTTTCTAATTCAAAGTAATTTTCACTATTTTCATATTCATTAACTTTATTTTCAATTTCTAATTTAGTTTTTTTTATCTGCTCAATTTCAGCTTTTTCACTTTCAATTTGCGTATACAAATAATCAATATCCTGTATCTTAACGTATTTAAATCCTGTTCTAAGTATTCTAAATTGAACAGCAACCAAAACTCCTAAAATTAGCATTAAAGCAAATAAACTTGCTTTTGAACTTTTTCTTTTCATTTTACACCTCTAGGCGAGTGAATTGTACAATACTCTATTCCTTAGTTTTTGCGTATATAAAATTTGTAATACCAGTATATTTTTTTATACTTACTTCTTCAGCTTTTTTCGTATCAACAAGATAACCTCGACTCCTAATCGTACTAACAATTCCAAATCTTTGATTTATTGCACCATCTAAGGTATCTTTATTTCCAATAACTTTAATAATATAGGGTGTTGACTGTGGAATTGTATTAATGTTAATAGAATTTCCTGCTGCTCTTATTTCTGAGTAGCTAGTAAGCCTTTGATTATTAATCATAATTGCTTCAGCACCTGCAGAATTTAACTCATTTACTAAATTAATTATTAATTCATAGTCGTAAACGATATTAATATCATCAGAGTAATTTAAATCTTTTGGTGGATTATCTATCGTTATAATTATACCTTCACCTGAAACGTCTGTCAGCCCTGAAAAAGATTTGTATTTCTGGGCATCTGATCTTAATTTATTTATCATAATGTTGTCACTTGAAGCTGCTTCTTCAATCGATTTAAGTTTTTTATCTAATTCATCAAACTCAGATTGAAGCTTTGATTTCTGGCTCCTCAACTGGCTAACTTCATTAATTAATTCTGTTGATTTAATATGAGGACTCATACCATGAAAATAATTTCTTTGAACTATTCTAAACTGAAATGCAATTATTATACCTAGGATTACACATACAATTCCAATCCATATCTGATCTTTTTTCATCATTTTACCTACTCTCCAAATGGTTTATACAAAGGTAGACCTTTATTACTAACATCAATGATACCAGAATTTACTCCTTTATTTACAAGAGCCTCATAGATATCAACGAAATCATTAAATTTTCTTTCTATATCGTCGCCTTTGCCGAATTTTGCTTTAAAAGCATCACTTATTTGAACATTTAAACTTCCATCACTATAATTAATTTTTGGTTTAAAATCTATATGCGATTTTGATAATAGTTTTATAAGAAGTGTCGCGTTTTTCAATACTGATTCATTATATACTTCTATCTTTTTACCTACAATAAAGTCTTTAAGTAAAAATCCTTCAATAATAAAAATATCTCCTGTTTTATCAGATACTGATAAAACATTTAGTTCATCATCTATCGTAATATATAAATTAGAATATTCTATTACTGAAAATTCTTTTCTATACGTAAAATCAAAGATCAAAGTACTCGGATATACAATTTTAAGGGAAGCATTTTTTATAAATGGTTCTAATTTAACTTTTGAAATAAGACTTTTTTTGTTAATTAAAAAAATAGACTTTTCATTTTTTAGAAATCCCATCGCCTTATAAATATCTTTTTCATTAACATTTGCATTAAGATTATATTCTATTTTATTAACTTTAAATAAAGGACTCAAAAACACTAAAAAACCTAATAATAATATTATCACAATTGTTGTTAATTTAATAACAGTTTTTTTTCTTTTATTTTTGCTCAATATTGCCTCCGTACTTTCTAAAGTGTCATCTATCATTTAAAATAGTGTCAACTATAACCTTAGCTGCATTGACATCTTCAATTTTCGCAGATTTATATTTATTTATACTAGTTCTATCAATCGAAAAATTTTTAATCATATTAATAATATTTACATATACCATATCTTTTTCTAGAATAACTATTGCACTTCCCTTTTCTTTAAGAGAATTGGCATTAAATTCTTGATGATTATCTTTTACATTTGGAGAAGGAATAATAATTGCCGGTATTCCGCATGCTTCAAGCTCAGAAATTGCTCCCGCACCTGCCCTTGAAATTACAAGGTCGTATGCATTAAAATAATAAGGAAGTTCATAAGTATAAGGCAATATTTCAATATTTTTTTCGAATTTCAAATTCTCACTAAGCATTATTTTTTTAAATCTTTCATAGTATGATCTTCCAGTAATATGCGTTATTCTTACATTTTCATTGCCACTAAAAGATTTAATTATCTCGAGCATTAAATCATTTACTTTTCTTGCTCCTCCGCTTCCGCCTAGTGAAATAACATTTAATACCTCATCTTTGCACTCAAGTTTTTTTCTTGATTTTTCTCTATCCATCGTCGTAAATTCTTTTTTTATTGGATTCCCTGAATAAACAACCTTTTCTAAACTTAAATCAATTTTTTTCGTGTCTTTATGTGAAACGAAAAACTTATTAACTTTTACAAAAAGTTTTAAATTCGTTCTACCTGGAAATGCATTTTGTTCATGCACATAAGTACGAGTACCAAGTAATTGCGCTATGTATACAAGAGGAAAACTTACATAACCACCTGTTCCTATAACAATATCAGGTTTTTCTTTAATAACTATTATAAATGACTGTACAATTCCTAAAAGAACTTTAAATATTGTTTTTATTAATGAAATGATTTTTCTTGATTGAATACCACTAGCTTCAATTCCTAAAAACTCATATCCTTCTTTTTTTGCAATTTCACATTCTATACCTTTTTTTAAACCAACATATTTTATAATGTTTTTTTTGTTTCGTCTTTTAAATTCATTCGCAATAGAGATAGCTGGATTAACATGACCAGCAGTTCCACCGCCCGTAATTAATATTTTCATTTTTATCCCCTTTAGTGCCTAGAAATATTTAACAATATTCCTATAGAGCTCATCATAATTACTAGCGAATTGCCTCCGTAACTTATAAATGGTAGAGCAATTCCTGTAGCCGGTAATATTGCAGATGCAACACCTACATTAACTATAACTTGGATAGCAATCATAGCTGATATACCAGATGCGAGTAAACATCCAAATAAATCTTTAGAAGTAGAAGCAATTTTAATTCCTCTATATATAAGTATTAAAAATAGTAGTAATACAAAAACTACTCCTATGAATCCAAGTTCTTCACCAATTGTAGCAAAAATAAAATCATTTTGAGGTTCTGGAATATAAAGTTTATTTTGAGTGCTTTGACCAAGTCCAACTCCAAAAATACCCCCTGAACCTAGGGCATATAGAGATTGTGTAACTTGCCATCCTTCTCCAAGTGGATTAGAACCGGGTTTTAGTAAAGTCATCATCCTCTTTAACCTATATTCAGCTGAAAATGCAAATCCAACAATTGCAAGTATTCCAGCAAACATCATAATTCCTAATTGTGAAAGCTTTGCTCCAGAAATAAAAAGCATAGATATAACTATAAGAGAAATGGTAACTGCAGTACTTAAATTTGGTTGAAGCAAAATCAAACAAAAATTTAGGGCAATAATTAAAATATACGGAAGAACACCATTCTTAAAATCTTTTATATTCTCCCCTTTGTTTGACATCGTACTCGCACAAAAAATGATACATGCCAGTTTTGCAAATTCTGATGGCATAAATGTAGTAATACCTACATCTATCCATCTTTTTGCTCCATTTACTTCTATTCCAAGTGGCGTTAATACAACAATCAAGAAAGTAATTGATACAATCATAATTGGTAAAGATAATTTTTTTAACTTCCGATAATCATACAGTGCAAAAAATACCATTAATACTAATCCTACACCCGCAAAAATCAATTCTTTTCTAAAAAACAGAAATTTATCTTTCCAAAGAGAAAGCGCAAAATAATAGCTTGAACTAAAAACCATCATAATTCCAATAAATATTAAAAACATTACTACAATAAATAATACAAAATCAAATGGCTTTTTCATCTTAACCCCTTAAATTACTTACAATTTCTTTAAATTCTTTTCCTCTGTGTTCATAACTTTTGTACATATCCCAACTTGCACAAGCAGGTGATAAGAGAACATTTTCTCCCTTGCTAGCTTTTTTAAACGATTCTTCAATAGCTTCTTTTAAAGTGTCAACTATTATATAATTAGTAAATTCATTCTTTTTAGCAGCTAATGCAATAATATTTTTCGTTTCACCGAAAAGTATTAATTCTTTCACTTTATCATCAAATGATTTAATAAAATCATCAAATTCACTTTTTTTATCCATTCCACCAGCAATTAAAAAAGTTTTACCTTTCATTGCTTGAATAGCTTTTATTGACGCATCAGGATTAGTACCTTTGGAATCATTATAATATGATACCCCATTTATTTTATCAACAAATTCTATTCTATGTTCAACACCTTTAAAAGTTTTAAGAGTATATCTTATAACGTCTAATCCTATACCAGAGTAATAAGAAATTAGAATAGCTGCCATTGCGTTTTCAAGATTATGTTCTCCAAGTATAAATATATCATTTTTATCCATTACGTGCATTGTTTTGCCTTTAGATTTAATAACAATAATATTTCCATCAAGAAAGACTCCGTCATTAACTTTTTCTTTCAAAGAAAAAAACTTTACATTCGAAGATACATTTAATGCAATTTTTCTTGTTATCAAATTATCATAATTCAATACCAAAATATCATTCTTTGACTGATTTAAAAACACATTAGATTTTGCATCAATATAATTTTTCATTGTTTTATGTCTATTTAAATGATCTGGTGTAATATTTAAAATTGCCGCAATATGCGCACTAAAACTTGAAATACTCTCTAGTTGAAAACTGCTTAATTCTGTAATCAAATAATCATCTTTTTTGCAAGAAAGTGCAACAGAAATAGCAGGCACACCAATGTTTCCTACTACATAAGCTTTTTTATGTGCATTTTCAAATATTTCACCAACGAGTGCTGTCGTTGTTGTTTTTCCATTTGTTCCAGTAATACCAATAAAATGCTTGGAAAGAGAGAGTCTATAAGCAAGTTCTATTTCACCAATAACATCTATATTATTTTCTTTAGCTTTTACTATAAATTCTAAATCAGTAGGTACTCCTGGAGAAAGAATCATAGTTCCACAATCCTTTATCTCACTTAGGTTAGGATGTCTGCCAAGAATTTTTTCATCATATAATCCATTAATTGATAAAAGTATTTCTTTTAAACTTTCATCTGTTTTTATATCGTTAATAGTCAAAGAAAATCCAAGTTCTTTTAAAATTTTTAAAGTTGATATACCGCTTTTAGCAATTCCTACAACTAATACTTTTTTCATTTTTCCCCCTAATGAAATAGAACAAAATATCCAATCAGTGATAACAAGACAGAAACAAGCCAAAATACTTTTACAACTTTTGTCTCTTTCCAACCAGATAATTCGAAGTGATGGTGAAGAGGACTCATTTTGAAAATTCTTTTGCCCGTAAGTTTGAAATAACTCACTTGAAGAATAACTGAAAACGTTTCAGCTACAAAAATACCACCAACAATTATCAATATAATTGGCTCTTTTAAAACAATTGATATCGAAGCAATAGCGCCTCCAAGCGCAAGCGAACCAACGTCACCCATAAAAACTTTTGCAGGATATTTATTAAACAATAAAAAGCCTAAACAAGCCCCAGTAATTGAGATAGTTACAAATGATACATGAAATTCACCAAGTTTATAAGCTACTATCGAAAAAAATAAAGTTACTATAATGCTTACTCCACTTGAAAGTCCATCAAGTCCATCCGTTAAGTTTACACTATTACTTACTCCCACTAATAAAAACACAATAAAGGGAATATAAAATATTCCTAAATCTAAATTATGCTTTATAAATGGAATATGAATGTCTGTACCAAGTTTGATACTATAAATAGCAATTATTAGACTCACTATAAGTTGTCCTAAAATCTTTTGCTTTGCAGTTAATCCTAAATTTCTTTTAAGCCCGATTTTTATATAATCGTCAATAAAACCTACTAATCCAAAAAACATAAGTCCCATTATAATAACTAATGTCTTATCACTGAAATTTAAAGAAATTAGAAAAGAAGCAAGAATAGCTGTTAAAATGATTAATCCACCCATTGTAGGTGTACCTGTTTTAACTTGATGGCTTTTAGGTCCTTCTTCCCTTATACTTTGACCAAATTTCATTTTCTTTAGCAGAGGAATTATAAATGGTGCTAAAATAACCGCACTTAGAAATGAAATTATAAACGATAAAAACATATTAATATTAATACTTTCTACAATCATCTTTTTTTACCTCTCCTAGTATATTATGAACTACTTCTCTATCATCAAAATCTATTGTTTTATCATTAAGAATTTGATAAGTCTCATGCCCTTTTCCAGCAATAAGTAAAGTATCGTTTAAGTCCATTTTATCTATCCCTTTTTTTATAGCTAAAAATCTATCAGGTTCTAAAAGAACTTTGCTTTTATTGATATCTGTAATTCCTTCAACTATATCATCAATAATAAGAAGTGGATTTTCACTTCTTGGATTATCACTAGTAACAATTACAAAATCAGCATTCTCAGATGCAATTGTTCCCATAATTGGTCTTTTAAATTTATCTCTATCTCCACCGCAACCAAAAACAACTCCAACTTTTCCTTTTGTAAATTCTTTTGCAATTTCAATAACTTTTTCTAGTGCATCTGGAGTGTGAGCATAATCTACAATAATATTAAAATTTTGTTTATTTTCAACCCTTTCAAGTCTCCCTCTAACAGATTTTATTCTACTTAAAGATTCAGTAATATCATCAGCCTTAAAATCAAGAGCTATCATTGCTCCAACAGCTCCCATAACGTTATAAATATAAATATTCCCAGGGAGATTAATATTAACTCTCTTAGAAAAAATAGGAGTTATTAAATCAAAGGAAGAACCACTTTCATTAAGTTCTATATTTTGAGCCATAATATCAGCTTTTTTATTTATTGATGTAGAAAATGATTTTACGCCGTTTTCTCTTAACTCAAAGTATAGTCTTTCACCGTATTCGTCATCAATATTAATTACATTTCCGTCAGTTGTTAAGTAAAAGAGCTTCTTCTTCTCAGAAAAATAGTCTTCGAAACTATTATGAAAATCCAAATGATCTTCTGTTAAATTTGTAAAAATACCAACATTATAGTCTAAGGCATTTACTCTGTTTAGCGCTAACGAATGGGATGAAACCTCCATAATTGCATAATTAATTTTTTTATCAACCATCTCAGAAAACATTCTACCAAGTTCATGAGATTCTGGTGTTGTAACACTAGATTTATAAACTTTATCATCAATCTTATTTTCAATAGTACCAAAAAGTCCTGTTTTTAGACCAAGGTAATTAATCATATTATTTAAAATACTTGCAGATGATGTTTTCCCATTAGTACCAGTTATTCCAATCAATTTTAATTTAGACGTTGGATTACCATAAAAATTATTTGATAATATCGCAAGAGCCTCTCTTGAATCATCGACCAAAACGTAATTAATGCCATTATTTTCAAAGTCTTGGTCAAAATATTTCTTATTGTCAAGAATAATTAATCTAGCTCCTCTTTCAATCGCATTTTTTATATACAAATGTCCATCTACTTTATATCCTTTTATTGCAACAAAGCATCCACCTTTTATTATTTTCTTAGAATTATTTTCAATACATGTAATATCATTTGTAATTTCAATTTTTTTATCAATAATATTTACACCTTTAAGTAGTTGAATTAATTTCATTTTTTCCTCCAAATATTAGTAAAAAGAAGCTTCTAAATTATATCACATATTTATGTTTGTTTACTCACCAAAACTCAAAACAATTGTTGTTTTCTCATTAATTTTCGTACCAGCATATGGAAACTGCTTTTTTACAATTAAATTTTCATCTTTAATTGATAAAGGATTAGTTGTTAAAATTAATCCTGAAGCTTTTGCAATACCTTTAGATATTTTTAAAGTTTTACCAACAAAATTTGGCATATTAATTGATTTAGATTCATTATTGAAATTTGGTTCAACCTTTAAATATCTAAGCGTAGGTTCCATTATATCTTTAGCAATAGGTGCAGCAATAACACTTCCATAAGTTGAATCTTTAGGATCATCAACTACTATTAATACGCTTATTTTAGGATTTTCAATAGGTGCGACACCGAAAAATGATGAATATGCTCTAGTATGAGAATATACTCCATTTATTAACTTTTCACTTGTCCCAGTTTTACCACCTACTCTTATACCAGGTATATATGCTTTTTTACCCGAGCCATATAAAACAACAGACTCCATCATAAGTCTTAAATCAATAGAAGTTTTTTCACTAACCACATTATTAATAACCGTAGGTTTATTTTCGAGAATAGTGTTACCCTTGTTATCAACAAATTTATCAACTACGTAAGGTTTCATTAATTTTCCACCATTTACTACTGACGAAAGTGCTGTTACAACTTGAATTGGTGTAGTTGAAAGACCATGTCCATAAGACATCGTTGCAGTATCAACTGGACCAGCTTTATTTTTTTTTAAGTAAAGTGAGGAAGCTTCAGCTGGAAGATCTATTTTAGTTTTATTAAACAATCCAAAATCCTTATAATACTTGTATAAATTATCTTTTCCAAGCTCTTGCCCAATTTGAACAAAAATTGGATTTATTGAGTTTTCAAGAGCCTCTGTTAAAGTCTGCTCTCCAAAAGGTCGGTTCTTTCGCCAATTATATATCCTTGTCCCATAAACATCAATATAACCTTTGTCAAAATATTTAGTTGATGGACTAGTAATATTTTCTTCAAGTGCAGCGGAGGCAACAAGTAGTTTAATCAAAGACCCAGGTTCATAAGTATCACTCACAGCAGGATTTCTCCAAATTTCATTCCAGTTATTTACGAGTGTACTGTCATCCATTTTATCTACTTCTTCCTTAGTATAATATCTAGATAGGTCTCTAGGATTATTGGGATCGTAGTCTGGAACAGAAGCCATAGCTAATATTTTCCCTGTTTTAGGCTCCATAACTATTGCGCTAACTTTAAGAGGGTTGTGCTCCTCGTAGGCTTTTCTTACTGCTTTTTCAGTAAAATGTTGTATTACTTCATCAATTGTTAGAACAATATTTTCGCCTTCTGTAGGCTTATAAACTTTATCATTTGAATAAGGAAGAGGTCTACCAACAACATCCGTACTTGTAATAAGCATTCCATCTTTTCCTTTTAATTTATCCTCATAATAATATTCAATTCCTGAAATACCAACATTGTCTGTAGTAGTATGTCCTAAAATATGAGATGCAAAATCAGAAAACGGATATACTCTTTTATTGTTTTCAGCTATCCAAACACCGTATATTTTTTTATTTTTAATAAGATCCGAAGTCGATTTAGATAAACCCGTGGCTATTTTAATTAAATCTTTGTCAGAATTAAGTTTTTTCAAAACATAGTCTTTTTCTTTTCCTAATATAGTAGAAATTTCTTTTGCTGCATCTGCTTTATTTTTTATCAAAGAAGGTCTTAAATAAACGTCAAAAGTTGCAACGCTATAAGCTAATTTAACTCCATTAGCATCGTAAATAATTCCACGTTTTGCAGGAATAACAATATCGCGAGTATGTTGTGCCAGTGCTTTCTTTTTGTAAATATCATTATTAATCACTTGAATATATGCAAGCCTTGTTATTAAAATTAAAAATGCAAAACAAACTAAAGCCATTGCAAATGTTAATCTTGATTTATTTAATGAAGTTGATTCATTTCTTTTTTTTCTAGACATTTTTTCTCCTATTTCAAACTACAAAATCTTAAATTTTCAAAATAAATATACATATAATTTTAACATTTTATTCTATGCATTTCTAACTATTTTTCTAGCATTTAAGTAATAAAGCTATGATTTGGAGTATATTTACAAATCATAGCTTTATCACTTATATTATTTTAGGAAAATTACATTTTCCTTACACCTATATTTACTTATCTATAAAATTGTTGATCAGTAAAGCAACATTCTTGAGTTCTTTTTTAAATTCGTTTTTCGAATCGCCAATTTTCTTTGCGTCTTTAAGTATTTTTTTGTCATTACTGGTAAGTGCATAATGCCATTTTGATCCAATATATACTATCTGTTCAGGTTTAGGGTACTGCATATTTAATTCAGTCATAGCTACTTTTTCAACATTTTCAAGTACGACTACACTTTCAAGTTTTGATAATCGATCTTCCACTTCAATATCTAGCTTCGCGCTTTCTCTTTTTAATTCATAATTGTGATATTTAAGTTCTGCGATATTTGCATAGTTATATATTAAAACTCCAAGACCTGCGCAAACAATGAACGCAAGAAAAACAGTAGAAAAAGTTATAGACAATTTTTTCTTATTTTTTTTATTTATTTTTCTTGTTTTTATTTGTTCTTGTTTATAGAGTACATTACTACTGTACAAATATTGACAGTAGTCACTATAATCATCAAACTCTTCAATTTTTCTAGCAGTTCTCATATAGAATTCCCCTTTGGCCTTTTATTAAAATAAATCACAATAATTACAATTTCATTGCAATTCTAAGTTTTGCACTTCTACTCCTTGAATTATTTTCAACTTCCTCTTTAGATGGTAGTTGAGGTTTTCTTGTAATTATCTTTAGAGTAGCTTTATGATCACACATACAAACTGGAAATTCAATAGGACAAATACATGCAGTTGCAAGTTCTTTATATGTGTTTTTAACTATTCTATCTTCCAAAGAATGAAAAGTTATAATACAAATTCTTCCGTTTTTATTAAGAACTGATGAAATATCTTCAATAGTTTTTTTTATTATAGTAAGTTCGCTATTTACTTCTATTCTAATTGCTTGAAAGGTTCTTTTTGCCGGATGAGAATTTTCCTGTCTTGCTTTTACCGGAATAGCTTTTTTAATAATTTCTACTAATTCACCAGTAGTTTCAATAGATTGTTCTGCTCTAAATTCAACTATAAATTTCGCAATTCTTCTTGACCAATTTTCTTCACCATAGTCTTTTATAATACGATTAAGTTCATCTTCACTATATGTATTAACAACATCATATGCTGAAAAATGTGAACTTCTATCCATCCGCATATCAAGAGCACCTTCACTCATATACGAAAAACCTCTTTCAGCCTTATCGATTTGATATGAAGATACTCCAAGATCCATTATCATTCCATCTATTTTTTCAATATTTAACTCTTTTAAAACATCAAGTATATTTGAAAAATTATTGTGAACTAATATCAAATTATCTTTGTACTCTTTAAGTCTTATAGCAGAGGCTTCTAGTGCATCTTTATCTTGATCAATTCCAATTAATTTACCTTTATCTAATTTACTAAGAATTAATTCAGAATGACCACCACCACCAAGTGTTCCATCGACATATATGCCGTCAGGATTAATATCTAATCCATCAACAGTTTCCTTTAGAAGTACAGTTTTATGTTTAAATTCCATATTATTCACTTTCCTTAAATACCAAGTTCTGCCATTTGTTCTGCTATTTCATCATAACTTATATTATCTGGACTATTATACTCTAGCCAATTTTCATTCGACCAAATTTCAATTCTAGTTCCAACACCAATTACTTTTACTTCTTTTTCAAGTTTTCCGTGTTCTCTAAGCGGTTTTGAAATCATTATTCTTCCCTGTTTATCGAAATTCACTTCCGAAGCACCGGAAAAGAATAATCTTACAAAAGCTCTTGCATTTTTGTTTGTAAGAGGAAGTGCTTTAAGTTTTTCTTCAAAAACATTCCACTCTGATTCAGGAAAAATAAACAAACAATTATCAAGACCCTTAGTTACATAAAAAGGCTTATTAAGTTCTTCTCTAAATTTCGAAGGAATATTAATCCTACCTTTTGAATCAATTGTATGATTAAATTCACCTATAAACATAGTTTTACACCTTCTTCAGGGACATTTACCCACAATAAACCACTTTTAGCCACTTTATATTTTTTATTATATCACTAAATTATAACTTTTAATAATTTTTTTTATTTTTTTTTAAAAAAATTATATATATAAATTTTTAATTGATATTAGCTATCAACTACTATGAAGCAAGGAACAAAAACAAAAGTATTAGCCGGAAGTTTGACAGTTGCATAAACAAAATTCTACCTCAAAGCCAATTATAGGCTTATTTTTTTGTCAAATTTTCCGTTTTACTATTGCGTAGTTTGTCGTATTGTGGTATAATGTAAGGAACAGGAGGTATTATGCTTATGAGACTTTCAACTTCTAAATCAAAAAATGCTACTTCACTTTACGTTATTAAAGATATTACTATTAAAAATAAACGAACAACTAAAATTGTAGAAAAACTTGGTACTGAAGCACAATTACGTGAAAAATTAAATGGACAAGATCCTTATGAATGGGCAAAAAAATATATAAGTGAACTTAATAAAAAAGAAAAAGAAAATAAAGTTGAGATTATTGCTAAATTTTCTGAAACTAAACAAATACCAATGGATTCTAAGGTTCATTTCAATGGTGGATATCTTTTTTTACAAGATATTTATTATGATTTAGGCCTTCATAAAATTTCAAAGCAAATTTCTGATAAATATAAATTTTCTTTTGATTTAAACAGTATTCTTTCTAGACTCATTTATACTAGAATGCTTAATCCGTCTTCTAAGCTTTCTTCTTTTAAAGCCTCTAATGACTTTATTGAACAGCCTAATTTTGAATTACAGCATATTTATAGAGCTTTAGAAATAATTTCTAAAGAATCTGATTTTATTGAATCAACTGTTTATAAAAATAGTTTAAAATTATCTAAAAGAAATACAAAAGTGCTTTATTACGATTGTACAAATTATTTCTTTGAAACTGAAAAAGCCGATGGGTTAAAACAATATGGACTTTCCAAAGAACATCGCCCTAATCCAATTGTACAAATGGGATTATTTATGGATGGGGATGGCATACCACTTGCATTTTCTATATTTGATGGAAATAAAAATGAACAGCCAAGTTTAAAACCACTAGAAAAGCGCATATTATCTGATTTTGATTTATCTAAATTTGTTGTATGTACAGATGCAGGATTAGCATCTAATACCAATAGAATATTTAATAATAAAAACGATAGAGCTTTTATTGTTACACAATCATTAAAAAAGCTTAAAAAACATCTTAAAGATTGGGCTCTTGCCCCAAATGGATGGCATTTATCAAATGAGACAAAAAATATTAATTTAGAAAATATAGATCATTCTTCAAACAATAAAGCTATTTATTACAAAGAACGTTGGATAAATGAAAATGAATTACCACAAAAATTAATAGTAACATATTCACCAAAATATAGAGCTTATCAAGAGTACATTCGAAGCACTCAAATACAACGTGCAGAAAAACTTGTTAAAAAACCTTCTAGTATCAATAAAAAGAAACAGAATGATCCAAAGAGATTTATAGATTCTATTCACTGCACTAATGAAGGTGAAATCGCTGAAAAACAGGTACTTACAATAAATAGAGACACTATTTCTGATGAAGAAAAATATGATGGATTCTACGGAGTATGTACAAATCTTGATGATAATGCTGAAACAATTATTAAAGTAAATAAAAGAAGATGGGAAATAGAAGAATCATTTAGAATTCTAAAAACTGAGTTTAAAGCAAGACCAGTATATTTAAGTAGAGATGATAGAATAAAAGCTCATTTTACAACATGTTTTCTTTCTTTATTGATATATAGGCTTTTAGAAAAGAAACTTGATGAAAAATACACTACTAAAGAATTAATAGAAACGTTAAAAAATCATAACTTTATGGAGTTAAAAGGCGAAGGATATATTCCGACATACACACGAACTGATATAACAGATGAATTACATGATAAATTTGGATTTAGAACGGATACCCAAATAATTAGTAATGCTAAAATGAAAAAAATATTAAAACAAACGAAAAAGTAAAAAAAGGTACGCACTTTTTACTACATTAAGAAACCGTGATAAACTACTGTTTGCAATAGATATCACGGTTTTTCTGCTCTACAACTGTCAAAGACGAGATTATAACTTTTAATAATTTTTTTTATTTTTTTTTTAAAAATTATATATATAAATTTTTAATTGATATTAGCTATCAACTACTATGAAGCGAGGAACAAAAACAAAAGTATTAGCATATTAATATGCTAATACTTTTGTTTTTATTTCAATTTTAATTTTTTTTATAATTTTTCTTCAACCTTATTAATCTTATATTTTCTAAATATAAATATTCCAAGCAGACCTATCACAATAAATAGAGCAGAAATAACCTGGGCTGTTCGAAAATTTCCCATCATCAAACTATCTGTTCTCAGTCCTTCAATCAAAAACCTTCCCACAGAATAAAGTATCATATAAAGCATAAATACTTCACCGTTAAATTTCTTTTTACCTTTATATTTCCATAATACAAATAAGACTAATAAATCCCACAAACTTTCATATAAGAAAGTTGGATGAACTTTAATTCCATTTACCATAATACCCCACGGTAAACTTGTTGGACCACCATGCGCCTCTTGATTAATAAAGTTTCCCCATCTTCCAATGGCTTGACCAAGTATTAACCCTAGAGCACCCATATCAAGAATATCCCAAAAATTTAATTTTTTTATCTTACAAAATATAAATCCTGCTAATACTCCAAATATAATTCCACCATGAATAGCCATGCCACCTTGACGAGTATTAATAATTTTCAAAATATCACCTTGATAATATTGCCAATTAAACACAACATAGTAAAGTCTTGCGCCAACTACTGCTGATGGAATAACAACTAATAGCAAATCGTAAATTGTATCTACATTAATATTTTTCTTTTTTGCTTGATGTATTAGCAAAAAGCCTCCAAGTAACATTCCAAGAGCCATTGTAATACCGTACCATCTTACGTCGATTCCAAACAAATTAAATGCAACCGGATTCATTATTTTTCCCTCTTTTCTATAATTATTTTATTTTACCATTGAAACAGAGAAGTTTTCAGTGTCAAAATGATTATTCATTATTTTCTTTACACCATTTACATCAAGTTCATTTAAAACATCCAAATAATCGAATAAATTTATATCTTTCATAAAATAAGAAATAAATGTATTTGCAATATACTTAATTGAATTAAAAGAACTTAAGTATCTACCTGTAAGTTTCTTCTTAATTCTTTCAAAATCTTTTTCATTAAATCCATTTTGCTTAAATTTATTGATTTCTTTTAAAATTTCTTCATTTAAGAAATCTGCTTCTTTTGTTTCTCCACCAATAACCGAATACGAAAACGTCCTTCCAAAAGAATATTCATAAGAAAAAGAATTATTAATAGTTCCTCTGTCATAATGTGTTTTGAAAAATTCACTTCCTTTTCCAAACATAAGGTCAAGAGCAATCTTAAGCGCTATATTCTTTTTCAATCTTTCTCTTGTATTTACTTCTTGAACGTTATCTTTAAAACCCATATAAAAAACAGGAATTGGAAGTTTAAAATCTTTTTCAATTCTTTTTTTGTTAACTTTTAATGGTTCATCTTTAATAAGAATTTTAGGTACTGCACCCTTACTTAAAAAGCTCTCCTTTAAAGATTTATCTGTTGCATCGACAATATCATCCATATCTAAATCTCCAATAACAAATATCATCATATTTTTTGGAGAATAGAAATAATCATAACACTCCTGAAGTTCACCTCTAGTAGTTTTCATAACAGAGTCAACACTTCCAGCTATATCGTGTTTCATAGGATGATTTTTATACATGGCTTTAAGCAGATTAAAGTAAACCGCCCAGTTTGGATCATCATCATACATTTTAATTTCTTGAGTAATAATACCCTTTTCTTTCTCAACATTTTCATCTGTTAAATGTGGAGTTTGCACAAAATCCATTAGTATATCAAAACACTCATAAAAATTATTAACAGTTGAAAACATGTAGGCTGTTGATTGATAATTGGTAAAAGCATTTACACTAGCACCAAGTTTAGCAAATTCTTCAAAAATATTTTTATCTTTTGCTTCAAAAATTTTATGCTCTAAAAAATGTGCGATGCCAAGTGGCATTGATTTGACTTCGTCTTCACCAAAAGGAATAAAATCATTGTAAAGCGCACCATATCTTGTAGCAAAATACGCATATTTTTTTTGATAATTCTTCTTTGGAATAAAATAAATTTCAAGCCCTGAAGGGTGTATTTTTTTGTATACCTCTTCTCCAAGTAGTTCGTTATACGTTTTTTCTATTTTCATCATTATTTTCTCCATCTAAATAGTATATTGTATCTTTACTAACTCTTTTCGCAACTTTGATAACATCTTCTTTTGTTACTTTTTCGTATTTTTCTTTTAATTTTACTAAATCAAATTTATGTCCAGTTAACGTTTGATTATAGTAAAAATTAATAAAAGAATTAGGAAAATCAGATATCGAATCTATTGAAGAAACAATTAAATCCTTTGCAATTCTTAAATCTTCATCTGTAAAATCACCTTCAACTATTTGTTTCATATTTTCATCAATTAATTCCAAAGTTCTATCAAAATTTTCAAATTCTACACCTGCAGATACTATCATTATGCTTTTAAATTTTTCTACTTTTGAAAAAATATAGTAACATAAGCTTTCTTTTTCACGTACATTCATAAATAACTTTGAATTACCACCACCGCCGAGAATTATACCATAGATAGTAGAAGCTTCAAATAAATCATCTTCAAAACCAGTATTAACTCTATAACCAATAGTAAGTTTCCCTTGTTTTACTTTAAAGTTTTCTCTATATTCCCTAACTTTACTAATATCAAACTTAATTTGTTCTTTAGGAATTTCAACTAAATTTGATACATTAAATTTAATTTTTTCTTTAATTATTTGTTCAACTTCATCAAAATCAATATCACCAATAACTGTAATATCTACATTTGATGATTTCAAAACATCTTGGTAATGATTATATAAGTCTACACAAGTAATTTTTTCTAATTCTTCTATTGAACCATATTGAGGAACGCTGTAAGGTTCATTTTCACACATTAATTCTATACATCTGTCCACTGCAAATTGTGTTTTATCATTAACAAGAGTTGCAATTTCATCTCTTAAATTTTCTTTTTCTTGTTCAAAATAACTTTTATTAAAAGCAATGCCTTTCTCAGTTTCTTCAAGAAAAGGATTAAAAATTAGTTCATTTAGTAAATCAACTGACTTTTTAAAAATATCCTTTTCTAATATATGTTTTTCGCTAGGAAAGTGAGATTTAAAGGTCAATGTATGCTTTTCACCGTGCTTACTTACGTCAGCGACTAAAATCGAACCATACAACTCTTCTAAATGAATATTTATTTCTTTTGAAGAAGGAAATTTTGTAGTTCCTCTTTCAAGTATTCTTGTTATCAAAGTATTTTTTGTAGCTTCCTCTTTTTTTAAAGGCCTTTTTAAATTAATAGCAATTAAATTAGTTTTAAATTTAATTGATTTCATCAAATGAAGTCTAACTCCATTTGATATTTCAACAATTTTAATATCATCTATCATTTTACCATTCCTTTTTTATACATTTTTTATTTTGTGACTACTATATTATATATAAATTTAACAATTATGTGTAACATTTTAAAATAATAAAAAAAAATTAACATTCTATTCACATTTATTAAAATTTTATCGTATTTTATATTGAATAGATTTTTATTATAATATATAATGAATTTTGTATGTAAAACTTAAATAATTGTTATCCGATTATTATAAATATATTAATTGTTTAATTTTTTAGCGAAAGGAAGATATAAATGAAATTAGGAATCGTAGGATTACCAAATGTAGGAAAAAGCACACTCTTTAATGCAATTACAAAAGCTGGCGCAGAATCTGCAAATTATCCATTTTGTACAATTGAACCAAATGTTGGTGTAGTTGCAGTTCCAGATAAAAGACTTGATGTGCTAAGAGAAGTATATAATTCAAAGAAAAATGTGCCTACTGCAATTGAATTTTATGATATAGCAGGACTAGTTAAAGGAGCTTCTAAAGGCGAAGGATTAGGAAATAAATTTTTAAGCCACATTAGAGAAGTAGAAGCAATAGTACACGTAGTACGTTGCTTTGAAGACGAAAATGTAGTTCATGTTGACGGAGAAGTTGGACCTTCTAAAGATATTGAAACAATCAATTTAGAACTTATTTTTTCAGATTTAGAACTTATTGAAAGAAGATTATTTAAAACTCAAAAAGGACTAAAAGCTGATAAAAGTTTAAAAGTAGAACTTGAATTACTTACAAAACTTAAAGAAACTCTTGAAGATGGATTTTCTGCTAGAACAATCGAATTTAATGATGAAGAAATTAAATTTGTAAAATCTCTTAACTTATTATCTTTCAAACCAATTATATATTGTGCAAATATTAGTGAAGACGATATAGTAAATGGAAATGAAAATAACTATGTAAAAGAAGTAAGAAAAATAGCAGATACTGAAAATGCTGAAGTTATAACTATTTGCGCTAAAATCGAGCAAGAAGTTTCTGAACTTGAAGAAGATGAAAAAGAAGAATTCTTAAACGAACTTGGATTAAAAGAATCTGGACTAGATAAACTTATAAGATCAAGTTATCACTTACTTGACTTAATTTCTTTCTTAACTGCTGGACCGCTCGAAGTAAGAGCTTGGACAATTAAAAAAGGAACAAAAGCACCACAAGCTGCTAGTAAAATACATTCAGATATAGAAAGAGGATTTATTAGAGCGGAAACTATTGCATTTGAAGATTTAAAAGAACATAGAACTATGGCTGCTGCAAAAGAAAAAGGATTAGTTAGACTTGAAGGAAAAGATTACATTGTTAAAGATGGAGATGTTATTGTATTTAGATTCAACGTTTAAATAACAAAATTTTTAAAAACCTGCAAAAGCTTGAGTTTTCATTAGCTTTAGCAGGTTTTCTTTATCAACTTTTATTATAGTAAGAATTATAAGCTAATATTACAAAACCCATTAATACTGTTTTACTATCGGTATTAATGGGTTTTTTAATGTGTATTATAAATCTATTTCCAATAAAATTGGTGTATGATCTTGTCTATCTCCTGAGTTTATCATCTCAGATTTAACAACTTTTTCAGTTAGTCTATCACTAACTAACCAGTAATCAATTCTCCAGCCTGAATTATTTATTTTACTCGTTTTTACCCTTTGTGCCCACCAAGAATACATACCTACGGCATCACCATGCATATATCTAAAAGTATCTGTAAATCCTTTTTTTAATAAATTTGTAAAACCAAGACGCTCTTCATCTGTAAAACCTGCGGACCTATGATTGTTTTTTGGATGTGCTAAATCTATCTCTTTATGCGCTACATTATAATCACCTGTAGCTAAAACTGGTTTTTCTTTATCTAGATTTTTGAGATACTCAGCGTAGTTTATATCCCAAATTTGCCTTTCTTTGAGTCTTTTTAGACCATCACCTGCATTAGGTGTATAAACTTGAGTAAGATAAAATTTTCCAAAATCTAAAGTAATAATTCTACCTTCTATATCCATTGTATCTGGAGCTTCAATTTTAGGATAGAAAACTTTCGGTGAATATTTGTCTTTATATAGAAACATAGTGCCAGCATAACTTTTTCTAGCTGGTTGTTGAGAACTTCTCCATACATATGAATAACCTTTAAAATAATTTGCTAAATGTTCCATATGCTTTTTACTAGGACCAGTAGCTGGTAATTTAGTTTCTTGTAAAGCAATTACATCTGGATCTTTTTCTATAATTGTATCAAATACTTTCCTTGTTAGTTGCGCCCTATTTGAATCACTTGTTAAGGCAGCATTTAATGAATCAATATTCCATGAAATAAGTTTCAATTTGTTCTCCTTTATAATTAATATTTCGCGTATCCTATATTTTTTATTCTTTAAACTCACTTTTCAATATTGAAAAAACAATTAAATCAATATATTTACCATCAACTTTATGTGCTTCTCTTAAAATTCCCTCTCTAGTCATACCTAATTTTTCATAGATATGAATACCTTTATCATTATTAGAAAAAGCATCTAACCAAAATCTATTGGTTTCACCATTATTAAAAGCGTACTTCATAAGTCCTTTTATAACTTCAGTTCCATATCCTAATGATTTTTTTTCAATAACAATTCTTCTAAGTTCAAAAACATCTGAGAGTTCATCTACTACTGATAAAATAAATCCTACTTTATCTTTGCTCTTAGCTTCTTCAACAATAAAAAGAAGTTCATTTTCAGACTTTATTTGTTTTAAATGAGTTTCAAAAGACTCATTATACACGAATCCTTTATTCTCATCTTGATTTTCTAAATCCATAATATATTCTATATCTGTTTCATTTGCATTCCTAATAAGTAATCTTTCACTAGTAAAAACATTAAACATTTTAATCCTCACTTTCTATAAGAAACTTTTAAAAAACTACTACAAAACATATATACCCAATATATTATTTTTTATCACAAATTATAAAACAAATTAATAATATTATTTTAGAATTCAATATTATTTAAAGCATCTCTTAATTTAAGTATATCGTCTTTTGATAAAGTGACTCCTTTTCCCATTTTCTCATGAGTCGGATCCCAATCTCTTAAATCGTATTTAGCTTCTCTATCATTCCAACTAATTAAATTTAATTCTTTTGTCCAACCTTTAGAATTTTCAGATATAATCGCCACATTTTTCTTTATTTCGTATTTTATATTCGCCATTATTAGCCCCTTTATTTTATATTATGCTTGTGATTAATTTTTCAATATCTTTTACTAAAACCATATTTTCAGTTAAAACTTGATTTCTTTTATTTATTAGTATTGTTTTAAAACCAAATTCTCTTGGCACTTTATAGTCATTCATAAAATCGTCGCCAATAAAAACAATTTCATTTTTTTCATGATTTGATTTAATAAAAGCTTCTTCGTATATCTTGTAATCTGGTTTTGCATATCCAAAATTAATTGAAGTAATAATAAATTCAAACAAATGGTCTATTTTATTTAATTTGAGAAGTGTTTCAACTCCATTTTCTACTTTAAAATTTGAAACTATAGCAAGCTTATATTTTTCACTAAGTTTATTTAAAAGATCTCTTACTTCTTCATGGACATAACATCTTGAAAGGTAATTATTCCAAAAATTTTCTTCAAGTTTTTTAAGAACCTCTTCTTTACACTCAAGGTCTATTCTAGTGTTTTTATTAACTACATACTCATACCTTAAAAATATACTATACTCTTCATGCGTTTGAAGCTTTGATTCAATATTTTTTCTAGCATTTTCATATTCAAAGAAAAATTCATCGAAATCTTCCCAATATTTTTCAACTTTAGAACCATTAAAAGCCCAATATGCATAATCGCTCTTCTTGGGAAGTTCATACATATCAATGATAGTCTCCATACAATCGAAAAATATATATTTTATTTTATTCAAATCAACACCTCGTTTATTTATTATTACATCTTAATTTTATCATTATAATTAACTTAATTAAATAGTTAATAAAATAATTATTCTAGTCTATTAAACATTATTAATATATAATATATGAAAATACAATAAATTTTACAGGAGGTTTTTATGAATAGAGAAGATGCTTTTAAACTATTACAAGAACACGTTAAAACTGATCGACTACTTCGTCACTCATTTGCAGTAGAAGGTGCTATGATTGCTTATGCTAAAAAACTTGGAGAAAATGAAGATAGATGGGGTTTACTTGGTTTACTTCACGATATTGATTATGAAAAATTTCCAGAAGAACACCCTGATTTTGCTCCTAAACTCCTTAGTGAAACTGACTTAGGTGATGATTTTATTAATTCTATTTTATCACACGGCACAAATTCTCCTTATCCTAGAGATAGTAAAGAAAGACAGTGCCTTCATGCAGTCGATGAAATGGCTAGCTTTATTATTGCAGTCGCTTTAATGAGACCAACAAGGTTTGAAGGATTAAAGGCAAAATCGGTTAAAAAGAAAATGAAAGACAAAAGATTTGCAGCAGCTGTCGATAGAGAAGAACTCCTTACTTCAGTTGAAAGTCTTGGAACTGAATTCAATGAACACATAGATATTATAGTCAATGGATTAATAGAAGAAGAGAAAATGATAAACGCTGATGGTTATACTTTACTAGGATAAAAAACAGATGAACTTCCATTCTTTAGTGGCAGTTCATCTGTTTTTTTAAATTGCATAAATGAATTTCTAAGGCATCGGATAAATATCATTATTTTTTAACTATCTTATGATAACCTTTGTCTCCATAAGGCATTAAATTTTCTTTCCACTTTTTTTCGAGTTCTTTCATTTTTTTATGAACCAAAGTAGAATTTTCTTTTTCTTTGAATTCTTCTAAAATTTCAATAACAAAATTTTCTTTACCAAATTCATTCCAGTCGTTTTGAAGGCCTTTATTCATAAAAGTCCCCATATTAAGCTGAAAAATAATTCCATTTAGCTGTCTTATATTTCTTGAAGTTCCTAAGAAAATTTTTCCGTTTACTAAATTTTTAATTTGATAAACACCATTTATTATATCTTCACTAGCAATTTTAGCCTTATACTCTTCTCTTAATTTTTTCTTTCTATCATTCACTTTTTTAATTTCCTTTTCTTTTTTATTTAAATTTTTATCTACAATTTCTTTGACCCAATAAAAACTTCCATCTTTTTCTCTATCCATAAAACCATACTCTATTAAGTACCTTCTTATAAGAGTATAATCTTCAAGATAAATATTTTTCAAAATTTCATTTACTTCTTTTTCAGTATATTTTCTTTCAAATTCAAATTTCTTAATTATCTCTCTTAAAATAATAATTTTGTTTTTTTCTTTAGTATAAAAAGTTCTTAGTTTTCCATTAGTACCATCCGGGAAATAATTATTTATAATTTTTTTAGATTCATCATTTGTAGTATTATATCTATCATCTATCATTTTGGCAGTTTTATGCGGTTTTATTAATTCTTTATTTTGATTAATATTTTTACTTAAAATGCTCATGATTGTTACTATTGCCTTTGCTTGTTTTTCTTTTTCTTTTAACATATATCTATGATTTCTAACAGTTGAAACACTACCTATATTAAGTTTTTCTTTTATATTATAATCTGACTCACCTTTATAAAACAAATCAAGTATCTTACTTTGATGATTTGAAAAACCTGTAATCTTTTTATCAAGATTAATAAGATAATCAAATACACTAATATGCTCTTTTTCTATATGCTTAATCATTTGTTTCCTTGCGTCAAAAAAATCATCTCCATTTTTATAAACATTACCTATTTCAGTTTTAAATTCACATAACAAACAATGATATTGATCATTAATTTTACTATAGCCTTTTTCCCTATCTGAACTTTCTACCATCCAAAACAATTCATTCATATTAGCACCTACCTCTTTTTCGACACATCCATCTATAAATAAATAGATTTTTAGCAACAACATCTATTAAAATGATATTACAAGTAATATTATTTGTCAAATAAAATTTAAAATACAAAGAATAATAAAACAAAAATAAAAAAATGCGCATAGCATTTACTAGACTATACGCATTTTAAAATATTTACTTATTTTAACTTAAATTAGTGAATTTGCTTAATTACTTTTATTAATTCTCATATCTACTGAATATTCATCATTTTTCACTTCTATAAATATATCACTATAATTAATTTCAAAATTCATCGATTGCAAATCTGAATTTAGCGAATTAATTATATGAATTGTTGCTAAGAAACTGTCTTCATTTTTATTAAATCTAATCATAATTTTATCTATTCCTGAAAATTGAAATCTAGAATTAATTATTTTAAATTCTTCATCAAAATACAAATTTAAAGTTCTTTTTTTTAGCAATATAGCTAAATCTATATCTTCATCAACTTCTCTAACAGTATGAATATCAAAATCACTTTCTATGTTTAAGTTGTATTTTTTGTAATACATCTTATCTTTTTTCTTCAAATTGATTTAGAAGGCTAACAAATAATTCTGGAATTTTTGCCATATTTTCAGGAGTTTCTACAAATGAAATACGGAACTGAGTACTTCCCGGATTCTCTTCTCCTTCATCTACATTATAAAAACCTTTCATTGGTGCCACTAAAAGTGTAGTTTCTACACCGTCAACTACAACAGAACCTTCACCTGCACAGTAAAGTACAAAATCGATTGCATCAAAACCCGGTTTAACTACATTTCTTACATCAATTACTGAGTAAATTGATGCATCTGGACTTGATACGATTAAATTTGGCTCAAGTTTTTTAAGACCATTATAAACCATTAAGATTTGTTCTTTATAATAATCTTTAAGACCACTACACCATCCTGCAATTTGTTCTTTAGATTCATGAGCAAGCGCTCCAAAGATGTATTGACCTATAACATTTGCACAAAGATTTGCAGTATATTCAGCAATAGAACGATTGTTAAACTCAGCATTATCAGTAATTACAGCGCCAATTCTTAGTCCACAAGCATTCCAAACTTTTGATGCTGTTTCAATACTAATTCTTCTACCTTCAATACCAGGTACATCTTTATCTGTGATTCCCCATACGCTGACCAAATTATTACCATCGTCGTAATACAATTCTCTATACGCTTCATCACTTACCATCCACATATTGTATTTAACACATAATTTAGCAAGATCTGTTAAAGTATCATGACCAAAAAGTTGACCAGTAGGATTATCATAAGGAATTACAAGTAATGCTCCAGGGTTATGTTTTTTTATTGATTCTTCTATCTCGCTTAATTTAGGTAAATTAAATTTACCATCTTCTCCAAGATGACGTTTTACTGTAACAGTTTTTCTACCAACTCTTTCCGCAAATGAAATATAATTTGTATAAGCTGGGTCAATCATCATAAGTGGTCTTTCATCAGTTCCAGCAGGTCCACAAAGTCCAATTAAAAGAAGTTCCATTCCAGAAGATCCACCATCAGTTACTTGAACATGTAAATTACTTGTATCAAATCCCTCACAGTTTAAGATGTTTTTAAAGGCATTTTGACACTCTTCAGTTCCAGCAGTAGTTGAATATCTTATAACTCCTTTGTTAAATGGACTTTCAGGTGCTCCTAGTTCAAACATCCTCTTTTGCATTGCTGGATTAGTAGGAAGTGAAACATTTCCAATACCAACGTTTATTACAGCTTCAGGCTTAATTTTACGCTCTTCATATTTCATTTGAGCTAATCTAACATCCGACGGTTTTCTTGACTCAAAATGTGCTGATAAAACTGGTTTACTCATAATAAATCTCCTTTAATCATAAAATTATTTTATTAACAAACATATATTATTCTAACCGATACTATTCTAACATTTTATTACGTTTTGTTCACGTTTAAAATGAATTTTTTTTAAAATTATTTTCATTTTATTATTAAAACTTTTTTTTCAGGGTATATATACCGAAATAAACATTACTATTTTATTTACTTTAATACGGTTTACACTTTAACTAAGCTTGTATATATAAACTTCTTTTGATAAAATTACACATATAATACATAGAAAATTTTACTAAAATTAATATAGCAAATATATTAAAAACTATTGGAGGAAACAAAATGAAAAAGAAAAAGAAAATAGCAAAACAAAACAAAGAATCAAAATCTCCAAAAACTTTATTTCAACTTTTTAAACTTATATTAATTAGTTTTATTAAAGGAATTCCAAAATTATTCAAAAGAACCATTATTAAATTATCTGTAATTTTTTTAATAATAATTATTATTAATACTTACTTACTCGTTGTAAAAAATGAAGGTTTTTCTCCTACCCAGGGCAACAAATGGCTCGATATCACGTCTCTACAAGGAAACGTAGCATGGGCTACTGCATTTTGGACATTTGCAATGTTTTTTATAACAACAGTGCTATCACGTATTAAAGAAGATGGCTTAAAAAAATTTCTTACTGATATCTTTAGTTCACCTTCATTTATTAGAAAAAATATGAAATCAAACAAAACTAGTGCTTTACCTACCCTTTTAATCACAACAACAGGGGTCCTTCTTTTCACCTTATTAATAAAAAACAAAGGTGCTTTGCTCCTTTATACTTTTATAGCATTTTTATCATTTACAAAACGTGGTAATAGTTTTTTAATAATTTTTTTCGCTCTTCTAAAAAGTGATTTAAATAGAATTTTTCATAAAAATAATAAAACTAATCAATCATCTTTGTATATTATGGCTTTTAGTGTGAGTTTAGCATTTTTAATAGCATTCTTTATTAGAAAACCAATGTTTATAATATTATTATCTTTGGCATTAATTGGTATCTCTTTCTACCACAAATCAAAGCATAAATCAGTTAAAACAATGATTTTTATTTTTGCATTTTTCGGAGTTAATTATCTCTATTATAAGTTAAGTGGAAATGTTTTTGCAGATGATGGAGGATGGCAAGAATCTGGTGCAACACTTGGTGGTTGGATTGGAAGCGATGGAGCAGGAACTGCTCTAACAATGGGAATTTCTCCTGCAGCAGGTGGTGTTCTTGGAACAATTCTAGGCACCATATATAGTGGAATTAATCCGAATAATTTTTTGCCAGATAAAAGCGTTTTTGAAGGAATATTGTCAGCAGAAGATATGGAATTTGTTGATGATTTTCTAGATGGATCAACTAATGATTTAGCTGACATTCTAAATCCACTCGGAAACGACGAAACAAATATTGCTTCATCCACAAATGTAGCTGACGGAATGAGTCTTGACGATCAAGTTGATTATACAAACATACTAGGAAATTTTCTAGGTCTTGATTCTACTGGTAATTCATTAAAAAATGGATTAAGATCGCTTTTTGAAAATACAGATAGTTTTTCAGACTACATGAAAGATATGGTCAAAAATAGTAAAATATACGACTATGTATCAGAAACTTTACAAGGCGATCAAAAATCTAAACTAAATTGGTTAAAGAAATCTTTTGAATCTATGAAAGACTCAAAAGTAAATAAATACTTAAGTATATTAGAAGGAGGATTAACTTTTGTAGGAAGTGCATTTGATTCTTACGATAATTTTGACCATGGTGATGACTTATCGGTTGCAATTTCTAAAAGTATGGCAACAAATGCGACTGTATTTCTTGCAGGAAAAACTTCCGGTGGACCTTCCCTAGCACTCTGGGAAATGGGAAATCATATGCTTTTTGGTGGTAGTAAAGCTGCAGATATAGGTAGTCCAACTAAATTAATAAAAGGCGGAATGAATTGGGCACTAGATTTTTCAGGCGGAATGGATCCAAAGACAATTGCTACACGTATGGATAGTGGATACTATGGTGAAAATATTAAAAACCTCTACTATGGTTCTGATATGGTTAAAGATTTTGTTAAAGACCCAGGTAGTTTTTACGATGAAGTAAGCAGTTTTACAAGAGCTGGAAGTGAAAATTGGGATAATATGAATAAAACAGTTGATGATATATTTAAATTACCGAAAAACGTAAATGAATCAACTAAAGACTTGTACTCAACAAAAGCTCTTCAAACTGCATGGCATCATCCACTCGATACAACAAGGAAATTAGCAACTGATGCAGCTCACTTAGCAACAAAAACAGCTGTGAAAGTTGGAGAAGGATGGGCTTATATAGGTGATGCTGCAGGAACTGCATCAGTATCAATAGAAAATTCAGTTACTAACTCATACAATTATTTAAGATCATTTTTTCACTAAAGATTTTTTTCATACTGCATAAATAAATGAATTTCTTGGATTCAGAGGAAGTTTTTACTCCCGCTGAATCTTAGAAAATATAAAGGAGTAATTATGGTTATATTAAAATTAAACTCAAGTGAATTAGTAACTCTATCTTCATTTTCTAAAATAAAAATGGATAAAAACTCACCTCTTATTGGTCATTATCCTATGGAAATGATTAATTTTAATCACGATAGATACAGGAAAGCATATAATTCATTTATAGAAAATGGTTTTCTTGTTCCCGAAAACGACGGTTACACTCTAGCAAATGAATTAGAATCTGCATTTTTATTGTTGCATAAGCCAGAAGTAACCGTAAGTTTTAAAAGACTTAGAGAAATAAATATAAGTGAAGTATGTTTTACTTTTAAAAAAGGTTTCTCTCTTCAATATATAGCAAACGCACTAGACGAGAATTATATACTTGCATACCCTCATGTGCTTCCCAGCGTAGGTTCTTGGATTCGTAAAGAACTATTTGTAGATCTGAAATTTGAGGGTCCTATATTAGATAAATTCAAATCTGAACTAAAACTAGAAGAACTTTTAATTCTATTAATTTACATGAATTCTATTAAAATCAGAGTCAATGAAAAAAAAGAAGCATTAAATGAAGATCAATGTTTTATATCAAAAGATTTAATTAAGAATTTTAATAACTTTGATGAAATGAAAGATTTAATGGTTAGATATACTGGAGATAATAATTTAAAAAATTATCTAAGTAAAAGCAAAGATATTGAAAATGGCATTAACTCCTTAGTTTCTAAGGGTTTAATGTTACTTGTTAATGACGAAATATCACTAACAAAATATGCTAAAAACATATTTGATCCCGCAAGTAAAAGAGAATGCTTTATTATAGGAGAACACTTAGCAAATGAAAATAATTTAACTACAGTAAATATTATTAAAGGCGGTTACCTTATTCTTAAAACTGTATCTAATAGCGGTGAACTTCCTAAAATTATAATTGAAGTTAGACCTCCATCAGAAGATATTGAAACAATAATGAAAATAGCTGCTCCAATTGCATTTTCGGATGGTTTTGGTGATGAAAAAAAATATGAAAATGAACTTTTAAAACAAAAAAAATTATTTATGGAGAAAGTCGCTTCAAATAGTTCGCCAGAAACTAAAAGTATTAATTATACAAAGACAAAACCTTCAACAAGTAATATTAACTATGTAAAAACAAGTTCTTCTCCAAATAAGATTAATATTGAAAAAACAAGTTCACCAAAAGTATCAGAAAAAGAACTAAATATAAAGCAAGATTTTAAATTCTGTTCATCCTGCGGAACAAAACTTTCAAGCAATGCAAATTTCTGTACATCTTGTGGAAAAAAACAATGACAAAGAAACATTCTTTGATCAAAACGAACTTATTTAAACTATCAATTTGCATATTTATATCAATATTTTTTATAAGTGGATGTAACAATTTAATTCAAGAAAATGTGGTAGTATATACCTCTGTAGATAAAGTATATTCACAAGAAATATTTGATTCCTTTTATAAAGAAACAGGAATTAAAGTTTTAGCTCTCTACGATGTAGAAGCTTCGAAAACAACAGGACTAGTAAATAGACTTATAAATGAAAAAAATAATCCAAAGGCCGATGTATTTTGGAATGGTGAAATACTTCAAACATTAAAGCTTAATAATGAAAATATCCTTGAACCTTATGGTTCCAAAAACACTGTAAGCTTTAATAAAAAATATATTGATTCCAATAATATGTGGACGGCATTTGGATTAAGAGCACGTATCCTACTAGTAAATAATGATTTACTAGAAAAAAAATTAATGCCTAATTCATGGTTAGATATTGAAAAAGATTCAAAAAATATGAATGTTGGTATTTCAAAGCCAATGTTTGGTACCTCTTCAACTCATATAGCTGCACTCTACAACAAATATGGAAGAGAATTCGTATTAAACAATTTTGAACAAATGAAAAAAAATGGTGTTAAAGTATTAGATGGTAACAGCAATGTGCGTGATATGGTAGTTTCAGGAGCACTAACCTATGGACTAACCGATACTGATGATGCTTTAATCGCCTTAAAAAAAGGTGCAAATGTTTCAATAATTTTTCCAGATCAACTTACTAAACAATATGGAACGCTAGCAGTTCCAAATAGCGTTGCCCTAATAAAAAATGGACCAAATACAAAGAATGGAAAAATATTTATTGACTATTTACTAAAAAAAGAAACCATAAATAAACTTGTCGAAATGGGATGGATACAAATTAAAATAAACAATGGAACTAAAATTGATAAACTATTGCAACCATTTTTACCTAAAGATGAAATGATAAAATTTATGGATATTAATTATAATGATATATTAAATGAATTTGATCAATCACAAAATGATATGACCGAATTATTCTTAAATTAGTTGGAGAAATATATGAAAAAGCAAAATATAATATTCATTATCATAATTACTATACTAAGTTTGCCTGTATTTTCTTCTCTTACTTATGTACTCTTAACTAGTCATAGTAGTTGGTCAATCTTTTCATACAGAAGATTTTTAATAATCATAAAAACCCTTGTATATGGTTTTTCAGTTAGTACAATCACATGCATTATAGGTGCTTTAATTGCACTACAAATACTCAAAAAATATAAAAAAACAAAAATAATTAGTTTTGCCATATTATCTTTAATGGGTATTCCACCTTATTTTTATTCATATATAGCTTTAAGTATTTCAAAATCAATATTCAATGTTCCATTTTTATCTGGATTTTTAATAAGCACTGGCCTGCAAAGTCTTTATTTACTCCCACTTTCAATTAGCGTTTGGTTATTTTTTATTAATAGCATACCAAATGTTTATTTTGAAGACCTACTGTTAATTGTTAATAAGAAAAAAGCATATTTTGAAGTATTAATAAATCTAATGATTAACCCAGGGAAAATTTTACTAGTTTTACTAACACTTATTACAATAAATGATTATACTATACCATCAATATTTGCTTATAATACTTACCCTATTGAAATTATGAGTATATTTGCTGCTAAAAGTTCTCTTCAAGCACCTTTAATTGTAAGTTTTCCAATGATTATTATTTCTTTATTATTAGTTACTTATATATTTAAAACTTGGAATACTGTAGATGTAGATTTTTCAAATCAATCAAATATATTGTTCAAACATACTAAAAAGCATTCTATTATTAGCAATTTATTTTTATTTAGCATTATAGGAATAATATTAATTGTAATTATATATTCAAATATATCCCAAGCCTCAAATTTTTACTTTAATTCTTCTATAGTAGGTGATTTGGTATTTGGACATTCTTCAGCTATTATAGCAGCTTTTATAAGTAGTTTATTAGCCTATTATTTTAATTATAAAATTATAAGAAATGTATTTTTTAGAAAACTACTTGTATTTTTAATTATTCTTTTCTTTAGCCTTCCAGGAACACTTACTGGACTTATGATTAATTCTCTATACCAAGGAATCGATTTGCTACTTAACACTAGTTTGTATAATACAATTTTACCGATTGTTCATATGCTAACTATTCGTTTTTTAGCAGTAGCATTTCTAATTATATGGATAGGTATAAGCAATATACATTCTTCAATTATTGATATAGCAATTTTAAATACAAGTAGTTCTTATAAAATCATGTATAAAGTTATTTGGCCATACGTTAAATACTATGTATTAAGTAACTTTTTTATAGTTACCATATTAATGATTGGAGAACTACCAGGATCAATAATGGTCGTTCCACCTGGTAAATCTACCATAACAATCACAATCTATAATTATCTACATTATGGTAGTAGTGATATGGTTGCTTTATTAATTATTATCATGATTTTTGCACTAATACTGTTTTTTTCTTTTCTCATTATTATTTTAAATCATATAGACAAAACAAAGGATAATTTATGAAAAAAATACTACTAATATTGATAATTTCATCTCTACTACTAAATGGATGTCAAAAACAAGCTAACCCTAATGGTCATTTTAAAACAATCGATAATACTCTTGATATTATGACCATGGCTGAATATGAAGATAAACTATATTTAGCTACCAACGAGGGATTATACGTCATGGATTCAAATAATCAAATAAGCTTAGTAAAACTTATTAAACCACTTTCAATAATACATACTCTTTTCGTCTCTAGTAACAAGGATTTATATGTCGGAGGAATGAACGGTTTAATAATAATTAAATCAAATAAAACACAAACTTACTTCGATGACAGAGAAAATTGGCTACCTGATACAAGAATATTATGTGTTTATGAAGATAATAATAATAACAAAGACACCATATATATAGGAACTTTTAGTGGTCTTGGAATCCTTAATCCTAAAACTATGAGTGGAAATATAATGACAGAAAAAGATGGATTACTGAGCAATAACGTTAATGTAATTACTAGGACAGATGATGGAAGTTTATGGCTAGCATCTTACAATGTAAGAGGAGGAGGCATTACTAAAATCAAAGATTCCAAGATAAAGTATTATAAAGACGAACTTGCTACAATAAATATAACAAGTCTATTAAAAGAAAAAAACAAACTCTATTTTGCAGGTGGTATGTACAACTCTGGAGGGATGACAGAATTTGATTATAATAATTCTACTTGGAAAATAGAAAAGTTATGGAGACGTAAAGATGGATTTGCTGGAGAAAAAGTAAGAAGTATTTATAAAAGCGCTAACAAACTTTATATAGGTTCTGAATATAGCGGCTTAGCTATATGGAATGGTAAAGTAAAAAAAATATATACTAATAAAGATGGTCTACCCCACAATGAAATCAAATCAATAATTAAGTACAAAAATAATATTTATTTTGGAACACGAAATGGTCTATCAAAATGGGAAGAGTAAACAAATTACTCTTTCCCATTTTTTATACTATCATTACACTAAATTACTTATAAAATATTTTTCAGTTCCCCTATTGAAGCTATTATAGTATCCGCCTCTTTAAGTTCATCCTTACTCCCATATCCATATGAACAACCAATTGTATATAAATCATTTTCTTTTCCCGCTTTTATATCATGAAATCTATCACCTATCATAACCATATCCATCTTATACTTTGACATAACTTTTTTAATAATATCTTCTTTAGGAATATTATTAAATCTTTCAGCAGTAAGATAATCATCAAAGTAGTCTTGAAGTTTAAAATTTATAATAGAAAAATCTTTGTAACTTTCAGTGCAATTACTTAAAAATAATAGAGTATAACCTTTTTCTTTTAAATATTTTAAAGTGTCGATTGACTCATCAAAAAGCGATGCTTCACCTTTTTCAACTAATTTATCCATAGTAGAACCAATAATCTTACTGGCCTTTTTTTGTATACTTTCAGGCAAATTTGGCATAAAAGTATTCCACATATCTTTTTCATTGTAGCCAAGCCACATAGCAACTTCTTGGCTTGAAAATTCTTTTTCATCAGCATAACCATTTTCAACTAGGTACTTATAACCTTCTTTAAAAGCAGGAATATATACTTTTTTACCATTATGAAGAGTTCCATCAAAATCGAAAAATATTGTTTTTATATTTTTAAACATAATACCACCTTATATTTGACTTAGTAAGTTCACCATCTCTATAGCTGTTAGAGCAGCATCACTTCCCTTATTTCCAGCTTTTGTACCTGCTCTTTCGATAGCCTGTTCAATTGAATCTGTCGTTAAAACTCCAAATATGACTGGAATTCCAGTATCATTTGATACCGAAGCAATTCCTTTTGCTAGCTGAGATGAAACGTATTCAAAATGAGACGTTGCACCTCTAATAACTGCACCAAGACAAATTATACTATCATATTTACCACTAGTAGCAAGTTTTTTTGCAACTAAAGGAATTTCGAATGCTCCAGGCACCCATATTATTTCAATTTCTTCATCTTTTGCACCGTGACGAATAAGTGTATCCTTTGCACCAGAGAGCAATTTACTTCCGATAAATTCATTAAACCTTGCTACAATAATACCATATTTTTTCCCATCTGAAACTAATTTACCTTCTAAAACTTTCATATAATTTTTCCTCCAAATTTATTTTAATTAATATAATAATCACTAAAATACAAAGTAAGTTTTTTAATCTAAAAAATTAAATTTTAACTAATATATTTATTTAGCAAATTCGAGTATATGTCCCATTTTTTCTTTTTTTGTCTTTAAATAAAATTCATTTTTTTCATTATGATTCATTTGGATCGGCACTCTCTTTACAATATTTAATCCATAACCACTTAGTCCTGATATTTTAAGAGGATTATTTGTTATAAGTTTAATGTTCCTTGCACCCAAGTCATTAAGTATCTGCGCACCTACTCCATAACTTCTCATGTCTTCCGGAAATCCAAGTGCAATATTTGCCTCTACAGTATCCATTCCATTGTCTTGAAGAGAGTAGGCTTTTATCTTATTAATTAAACCAATACCTCTTCCTTCTTGCCTCATATATAGGAGAATACCTTTTCCTTCCTCTTCTATCATTTGCATTGATTTATTTAATTGTTCTCCGCAGTCGCATCTAAGTGAAGCAAACGCATCACCCGTTAAACATTCAGAGTGTACTCTAACTAAAATTAATTCATCTTTATTAATTTCACCTTTAACAAGAGCAATGTGATGCTCACCATTAATTTTATTTACATAGCCAACCATATCAAATTCACCATATTTAGTTGGCATTTTAGCTTTTGAAACTGCTTCTACCAATGTTTCATTTTTACTTCTAAATTTGATTAAATCTTCGATTGTTATTATTTTAAGATTGTGTTTTATGCTAAAGTTCATTAATTCAGGAACCCTAGCCATTAAACCATCTTCCGACATAATTTCACAAATAACACCCATTGGAGATAATCCAGCAGCTTTTGCCAAATCAACCGCAGCTTCTGTATGGCCCGCTCTAACTAAAACTCCACCTTTTTTAGCAATCAACGGAAAAATATGGCCAGGTCTTGTAAATTCGTTTTTACCAGCATCAAGATTCGTCATTTTTTTTATTGTATTGGCTCTCTCTTTTGCTGATATCCCTGTTGTAGCATCAGAGTCATCTAAAGAAACTGTAAATGCAGTTCCTTTTGGATCAGTATTATTTACTACCATAGGATCTAGTCCAAGCTTAATTGCCTTCTCCTCTATAAGGGGGACACATATAAGCCCCCTAGCAAACTTTGCCATAAAATTAATTGATTCTTTTGTAACTTTATCAGCAGCCATTAGAAGATCACCTTCATTTTCACGATTTTCATCATCAACAACCACCACCATTTTACCAATTTTTATATCTTCAATCGCTTCTTCAATTGTATTAAACTTTCTCATAAATCCTCCCACAAAAATTAAACATTTTATTATTTTAAAAAACAAATAGCAAATTTTCTACATAAATCCATTCTCTTCTAAAAAAGATTTATTTATCACAGATTTTTTTTCACTAAAGCTATTAAAGTTCATAAGTTTTTCTACATATTTCCCGACTATATCGCATTCTATATTAATGAATTCCCCTACTCTCTTAGTTAAAAGCGTTGTATCTTTACTTGTTAAGGGAATTATAGATACTCTAAATAAATCTTCTTCTAATTCTCCAACCGTCAAACTAACTCCATCTATTGCTACTGATCCTTTTAATATAATATATTTAAGTATATCTTTACTTGCCTTTAAAGTTATCCAGCTAGCATTTTTTTCTTTTTCAAAATTAACAATCTCTGATGTGCCATCTATATGCCCTGAAACAATGTGACCACCAAACCTTGACCCTATTTCCATTGCTCTTTCTAAATTAACAAAGCTAGCTTTTTTAATATTTTTTAAATTTGTTCTTCTAAAAGTTTCAGGCATAACATCAACTGTAAAAGAATTTAATGTAATATTATTGACAGATAAGCAAATACCATTTACACAAATGCTATCACCAATCTTTACACCCTCTAATACTTTTTTTGCCTCAATCGTTAATGATCCAGAAGCAATTTCTTTTACTTTTCCTATTTCCTCTACTAATCCTGTAAACAAGAATCTTCCTCCCTTATATAAGCAGTTAGTAAAATGTCTTTTCCATAAACTTTGGCACTTATGTTTTTTACATCTATTGCATTTTTAATTAAAGGAATTCCTCTCCCACCTACCGGAGTTTTACCACTAGCTCCGCCAACAATTTTTGGTGCAATAAAGGTCATAACTTTATCAACTATACCTTCTTCTAAAAAACTAAAATTCAGAGTAGAACCACCCTCCAGCAAAATACTATCAATTCCTTTTTCACCGAGAATTTTAATCATTTCTTTCAAATTAACACGATTATTTTCAGTTGATACTTTTAATATTTCAATTCCTTTTTCTTTAATTTTATTTTCTTTTTCTATTAATAGCATAGAAGTAGTAACTAAAATAGTTTTATTCTTTTTTGCAGTTAAGGCGATTTTTGAATCCAGTGGTAATTTCCCGTGACTATCTACAATAATTCTAATAGGTTGTATACTTTCATTATTACTTCTTCTCGCCGAAAGAGAAGGATTGTCTGATATAACAGTTCCTATTCCAACCATTACCGACGTATATCTATGTCTAATTTCATGTACAAATTCTCTAGAAAGATCACTCGAAATCCACTTTGAATCACCAGTATAGGTTGCAATTTTCCCATCTAAAGTCATAGCGGTTTTCATTAGTACAAAAGGTAATTTCCTACTAATGTACTTTACAAAAACCTCGTTAATTTTTTTTGCTTCATCTTCAAGCATACCTATTTCAACATCAATACCATTTTCTTCTAATATTTTCACACCATTACCAGCAACTAACGGATTTGGATCCAACATAGCAATAACAACTTTTTTAATTTTTTTTGAAATAATTTGATTTGCACATGGTGGAGTTTTACCAAAGTGTGAACATGGCTCAAGACTTACATACATAGTAGCGCCTTCGACGCTCTCACTTGCATTATTAATTGCATTTATTTCTGCATGATTTCCGCCAAAATACATATGATAACCACTTCCAATTATCCTATCATCTTTAACAATAACAGCTCCAACAAGAGGATTAGGATTAACTCTTCCATATCCTTTTTTAGAAAGCTCTAAAGCCTGTTTCATATATTTTTCCAAAATACCCTCCTTTACAAAAAACAAAAAAACTCTAAAGAAATTTCCTCAGAGTTTAAAACGCACAAAAAAAGCGTAGCACTACTTCTTCCATCCAGACTATACTGTCGGTCTTGGAATTACACCAAGTCAGCCTTTCGGCTCGCGGACTATCACCGCCGGTAGGGAATTACACCCTGCCCTGAAGTAAATATTTATTTAATTCAATTTAACATATAATTATAAAAATATCAAATTTAATTTATTGTTTAAAAGTTATTTACAAAGGATATAAATAACATATAACTAATTAGGAGGCTAGACTATGGGATTTATGGATGTTGTAAAAAAAGGTTTAAATGATGGAACAAAATTTACAAAAGTTAAAGCGGAAATTTTAAAATTTCAAGGCGAAATTAGATCTAAAAAAACTTTAATTGCTGATTCGTTTATTGAAAATAATGAACTATCTGAGGAAATGGTAACATTAAGAAATGAAATTTTAGAACTTAATAAAAAAATTGAAGCTCTAAATGATTCTCTTAAAAAAGACGGTGAAAAAGAAGTAGCTCAAGATGATAAGATTTCAGAAGAATAAAGTTTAAATAAAGAAGAATAGATTTCTTAATAAATTCTAAAATAAACATAAAAAATCTTTAATATAAAATATATTAAAGATTTTTTATGTTTATTTTATATTATTATCATAAATTCACAATCACTCATCATCATAATTTTGAAAATCATCATTAAAATCATCTCGAACATACTCTCTTATTTCATAAGACTTACCTCTAATTAAATATCCAAGACCTATAATCATTTCTGTTTTATTAAAATTTATTTCCTGACTTGGACCTAAATTAGATGCTAAGAACCTATCTCCAATTTCATATGCGTTTTCACCACTTTTAGATTTAATGAAAACATCTGCACCATTATTAATAAGAACATCATATACATTAAAAGAAGCATTCTTAGCTGCATCAATAAGAGCAGAATAACCATTTATTTTTTCTGTTTTATTAACATCAGCACCTTCTTCTAAAAGAAGACTTGCTATTTTTTTATTATCCATTCTTGCAGCAATCATAAGTGCAGTAACTCCATCTTTATCTAGCGCATCAACATCAGCTCCATTATTAATTAGTTGCCTAACTATATCTTCATCACCACTTGAAGCAGCATAATGAATAGGATACGCATTAGATGAAGATTTATAATTAACATTAGCGCCTTTTTCTATAAGTTTTTTTACAAGGTCTGTAAAGCCATAATGAATTGCTCTTATAAGAAGTGTATATCCAAATTCATCATAAGAATTTAAGTTTCCAAGTTCCATTTCATAAAGAATTTTTTCTCTTTCTTTTTTTAATTCTTCCTCTCCAGCTTTAATAATTGATTTAATAAATCTCGCTATTAAAACGATTACTACTATTAAAATTCCAAACCCTAAAAAAGCCATTTTTCCTTCAAGCATTATCTTCCCCCTCTTTAATAAAAAATAATCATTTACACCAATATCTTCATAAGCTTACCCACCACTACTACATCAATATTATCTAGAAACTCATTTACTCCGATTGTAACAATCCAAGTTAAAACCTTAATTTTTTATATTTCACTTCTATTTTATTATTTCCTTAACTCTACCAACTATATCATTTTCAAGCATTACTTTTATTCCATGTGGATGACTTGCTGAATTTGTAAGGATTTTCTTAACAATGCCTTCTGTTAATTGACCTGTAGGCTGATGTGGTTTTTGAACTACATTAACTTTAGTGCCAATTTTAATATTTACTCTATTTTTTCCGTCCATAAGCCCCTCTTTCTACAACTTTTATATTCCAATTATAGCTCAATCTTATGACCATTTATCTTAAGCCACTCTTTTCTTTCTTTGTAATCAGGTATTATACTTTCTACCAATGACCAATACTTTTCCTTATGATTCATATGAACCATGTGACATAGTTCATGTACAACTACGTAATCAAAAATATTCATTGGAAGCATTGCACATTTTAAATTAAAATATATTTCTCTTTTTGATGTACAAGTTCCCCATCGTCTTTTTTGAATTTTAGAAACAATTTTTATTGGATATACATCAAAATATTTTTGATAATAATTAATGCGTTCTACTAATTTTTCTTTTGTTCTTTTTCTATACCAATCTTCAACTGCTTTTTTTATGATTTGTTTATCATTTGAAGGTGTATAAATAATAATATTATCACCCTTTAATTTAGCTTTTGCTTTTTTATATGGAACATCATCTTTGATTTGCAAAAAATAATCTTTACCTAAATACAGAAAAATTTCATTATTAACGTATTTTTTTTCGATTTTTTCAAAATCTATTTCATTAAATTGATTTATTTTTTTCAGAATCCAGTCTGCTTTTTTTCTAACATTATCTTTTATTAATTCCTCAGAAACTCCTAGAGGTGCAGTAACTTTCACTTCATTTGTTGGAATTACACTGATTAGCAAAGATTTTCTTTTGCTATATTTAACACTAAATTCTATTATTTCTTCATTATGCACTATCTGCACTTTACTCTCCTTAAAAATTTACTCTACATAAACAATATACTGAATCAATTAGATATTATTACTTCTATTTAATCAATTTTTTTCACTTATATCAATATTATACATTATTCTACTTAGAATAGTTTTAACCTCTATTATAGTTAAAAGGTCAAATCTTCTAAACATAGAAAATTTGGCCTTTTAGCTTTTTAAGAAATTACTATATACACATATATAATAAGAGTTACTATATAAATCATAAAAAACACTCTTGATAAATTCTTTAAATTCTTATTTATATTTTTCTTAAAAGACCACCTAAAAGACATAAGTAGATTAATAATTGGTATAGCCATTATTAATAAGAAAAATAAAATCATTGGCACCGATAAAACTTTTTCCAGCTTTGTATTTTCAATCGAATAATTTTCATTCTCATTATTTTCGCTCATATTCAGCTCCTTTTATAGCTTATATTTAATTTGCATAGAATACTTCTTTTTTTTATTAATTGTCATCCATATTATCTATTTCATTATTTAATTTACTACCCATATTAGAAAAATCATTAATTGTACTCGATATCCACACACCAAATCCACCGACTACACCATAATAATTCTTTTTATGACGATCTTTTATTTCGTCTATATTTGCCTTACTATCACCACTAAACATATCAAATGCAAAATTATTGACTCCTTTAACAGTTTGTTCAAAAGAAAAATCAAAATCAAATCCAACTTTTTTTGTAAGCTCTAATACCAAATCTGCAGCTTTAGGAACCATACCAATTGGGCCAGCACCTACTATATTTCCCCAAAATGCTTTTTTCTCAGCAAATTTTTCGCTATCACCTAGCTTCACGTTATCTTTTGAATCTTTATCAACACCATAAGAAAATACGAGAAAATCTAATAGTGGAACTTTTCCCATTGTTTCAGGATTAGGAAGAAACTCAGAAACTTTAGAAATAATATCAGCAAATCCCTTCGTACCTTCTTCAACTTTATCAGTAATAGTTTTGTCATTTTCATTGCTATTATTTGAATTATTTGTGTCAACACTATAAGAACCATTATTAGTTGATTCACCACCATTTGATTCTTCACTACTTGACACATTATCATTTGGCTTATTATCACTCGATTCATTACCACTTGGCTCATTACCACTTGGCTCATTACTACTAGCTTCTACCTTATTTGTATTATTAATTTCATCTGAAGACTCGCTTTCGCCACTTTCACCATACTCTGGCTGTACTTCACTTGTTTGCTGTGTACCTTCATCATTATCTGTTAGCGAAGAAGCCATTTTAACTCCTGAAAAACTAACTACAGAATTTACTTTTAATTCTAAACCATTTGCACTTAAAGTTTGGCTAATTACAGTTTGACCAGTAATCATATTACTTGGTCCCAATTTTACAAACATTGAGGTATCTGCTTTTACATACTCATTTATAAATTTATTCATATAAAAAAGTAAACCTCCATTTTTTTCTTCAGCACCTATTGAGTGAGATGTAAATTTACCATTTACCAAGATATCAACATTAATGCCTTTACTATACTCATCATAAATATCGAGTACAATTTTTTCTCCTTTAACATCTTTAATTGTAGAATTTATTGAACTTTCTAGCATTACTTTCATTTGATTCCATTGATCAGACGGAATTTTTTCTCCTATTATTTTTTCCATTTGAATTTTCAAATCACCTAAATCGACTGGCTTAAATTCTTTAATTTGGCAATTCCATTTGCCAAGATAGGCATCAATATCTGTAGCAAAATTAACATTTGTTAACGCACTAATCAATATCATTGCTATAATTAAGCATAAACTTGTTATTCTATTCATATCGTTTGCACGCCAAATAATATAACACTTGACATACGCCTCCTTTCTATCTTCATATTAAAAAAAGTATTAATTCAATTACACACTCAATTAAATAAAACAATTTTATTATACCAAATTCTTTTATATATATATCCAAATTCTTATGTAAATATTCTTTTTTTTAAAACTAACTCTAAAATTTTATATTACTTATAATTATAAATACTATTTTTATTATAGATACTACAATTTATAGTCATTTTATGTTAAGTTAATAAAAGAGCATCCTACTAAATCATTAAAGGAGCACCCGTGAATTACATATCAAGATTAAACTACTATAAAATAGGTGTTAAAGAAAATTTATTTGATGAAATTACACTTAGAACTATTGAAACATATTTTGAATATAGATGGAAAAATATAGATGTTAATTCTAATAAACTTGTAAAAATTATAAATGATCAACAAGATTTAATGTTTGAAGTTCAAAAAATTCAAAGAAATGAATACTCATTTATACTTTCTAAAGACTTAAAAAATACATTAAGTTTCAAAAAAATTATAGAAAAAACTTCCACAATTTGTAGAGCTAACAGAATTTATATTTTACCAAAATGTGATAAAGAAAAAGTTATAATTATTGGAGACATTCATTCTGATCCTATTAGTATTAAATCAATACTAGAAGCTTGTAATTTTTACAAAATGATTTCTCATAAAGAGCCCATTAGACTTATATTTATGGGTGACTATGTTGACCGTGGAAAAGAGCATTTAAAAACAATAGATTTAATTCTTTTACTCAAATACGTCTTTCCAAATAATATATATCTTCTTCGAGGAAATCATGATGGTGGTTTTATTGAAAATAACGGTCAAGTAAAAACACCCTATAAAGTGCCCGAAGATGAAGACAAAAATGATTATTTTCCACTATATCTAAAAAATTTAGAAAAAAATAATCCAAATATAATCGAACCCTTTATTAGTGATTATTTTAATTTTTTTAACTCATTAGCTATAATAGCAGTTTTTAAAGCAAATGAAAAAATACATTTAACGTGCCATGCAGGAATACCTAGACCAAGTACAACTAAACAGACTCACTACGAATATATAAAATGTCTTAGTGATTTAACTAACGATCAAATACTTGACAGTATTGATAAATCAATAGTTCAAAATATAATATGGTCTGATCCCATTGAAGACGAACAAGCTGATTTACACCTAAATTTAGGAAGATTTAAATACACAAAACAAGACTTTGAGACCTATAAAAATTATATCGATATAGATAAGTTCTATAGAGGACATCAAGTACAAGAAAATGGCATTAAAGAATATTTTGAATCTAATTTAATTAGTGTGTATTCTACTGGAGATAATATGATGTATGTAAAAAACACTTCAAGTGCTTACAAAGGAGTTACTCCAAAAGTAGTATCAATATCAAATGGAAACACCAATTATTTAAGAATATAAATACCTCATTGTAAATTAAAAATATTTATGTTACATTAATAAATGAATTTCTTGGATTCAGAGGGAGTTTTTACTCCCACTGAATCTTAGAAAACATAATCCAGGGCCTTTTTTAGAGTTCTAATACCCCCACTTTTTTAAGAAGTGGGGGTATTAGAACTCTAAGGCATCGGATAAAATCAGTTTTCAGAAAAATTAGTATTAATATAATTTATATTAATCAAATAAATATGCAAATAATACTTTTACAAAATATTATTTGCATCTATCTAAGGGAGGAATACTATTGCAATTTATATACATTTTGACAATAGTTTCAGTAATTATTTCATTTTTTATTGATTCTAAAAAAACAAAAAAAGCATTCAAAATTGGTGCAAAAAAACTTTGGAAGATTACCCCAACCTTTGTTTCAATACTTGTAGCAATATCTATTGTTTTATTTTTGCTACCTAACGAAACAATTGTTAAATACTTAGGCGGAGCGAAATCTTACACAGCTATTTTTTCTGCACTCACAATTGGATCAATAACAGTAATGCCTGGGCCAATTGTATATCCACTTTGCAAATTGCTACTAGAAAACGGTGTATCATATAGTGTGATTGCTGCATTTGCAACATCTCTTATGATGGTTGGAATTATGACATTTCCTATCGAAAGTACATATTTTGGCAAAAAATTTGCAATTCTAAGAAATTTAACTAGTATAATTATTTCTTTTATTGTTGCTATAGTTTTCTCTTATGCAAGTGGGTGGTTAATATGAATAAATTAAAAATACTTTCAACAAAAACTATTATATTTATTGCTTTTATAATTTTTCTTATAATTTCAGTATTCATAAAATTTACACCGGGTATAGAAATTGCTAATAATTTTAAATCTTTTTCATTTGAAATGCTTAAAGTATTACCGCCCATTTTTATTTTAATAGGTCTATTTGATGTTTGGGTTAAAAGAGAAACAATAGTAAAACATCTTGGTAAAAATGGTGGTATTAAAAGTTTCTTTTGGGTATTTATACTTGCAGCTCCAATGGCCGGAGGACTTTTACCAGCATTTCCAGTTGCTCATTCCTTATATAAAAAAGGAGCTCGTCTTACAGTAATACTTGTTTTTCTTGGAGCAGTTGGAATAGGACGCGTTCCAATGATTCTTTTTGAATCAACTTTTTTAGGAATTAAATATAGTGCAATTCGCATAATTGCTTCAATTCCGCTAGTTCTTATTTTTGGAATTTTATTAGGTAGATTACTAGAAAAACATAATTATGCATTACCTAAAAATGATAAATAATTTATTAGTTTCAACCGAACAATCACAAATACAAAAAACTCCTTACCATTTTCACTTGCTAAGGGGTTTTTATTAATTCGTATCTAACCTTGTCAAAAACATGTAATTGTAATAATATATTTCTTAAGGGGGTGTTCAAATGGGTCTATTTTCAAAATCGAAAAATAAGTCAACTATAACTAATAAAAGACTAACAAATAATTATAATAACGTCTTAAGAGATTTAAAGAAAAAAAGAGTAGAACATTGTCAACGCAATGATGTTAAGCTTTCTCAAATGGGCATGGATTTAGCACATATAGAAAAAAAATCAAAAACGCTTTTTAATGAATCAGTAAAATACATTAAATCTGGCAATAGCCATGAAGATGCATATATGTATGTACTAGAAAATTTCACCGTTTCAAGTAATGATAAAGAGATTCTCAACAAGTTATATATCAGCAAATAAAAATCAAATATGTATCTTATGCGAATGCTCTTTTAGACTATAATAGGGCATTTTTTGTCGTTAAAGTAATTAATTCTTTTATTTTTAATGTTTTTAAATTGTTTAATCTAAAATAGTGTGTTAGACTAGATACTTGCGTATCAAAAACATTCTAAAGGAGTTAATAAATGAATACAATAAATTCTTCATTAAAAAACAACATATTATCTGGAATAACTGTAGCATTAGCACTTGTACCTGAAGCAATCGCATTTTCATTTGTAGCTGGTGTAGATCCATTAATTGGACTTTACAGCGCAATGATTATTGGATTAATAGCATCAATATTTGGCGGTCGACCAGGAATGATATCCGGGGCTACTGGATCCATAGCTGTAGTTATTGTAGCCTTAGTTCTATCACATGGTCTTGAATATTTATTTGCAGCAGTCATATTAATGGGAATCTTTCAAATACTCGCGGGAGTCCTTAAACTTGGAAAATTCATTAGACTCGTTCCTCATCCAGTAATGATAGGCTTTGTTAATGGACTTGCAATGATTATATTTTTATCTCAATTTGAACAATTCAAAATTGGAAACGAGTGGCTTAAAGGCTCAGAGTTATTTATTATGGTTGGTCTAATAGTTTTGACAATGGTAATTATAAAATTTTTTCCAAAACTCACTAAAGCTGTACCATCTACATTAGTTGCAATTATAACCGTTACTGTGATTTCAAATATATTTAAAATTCCTACAAAAACTGTAGGAGATTTAGCAACAATTTCTGGTGGACTTCCAACTTTTCATATACCAAATGTAACATTAAATTTTGATTTAATAAAAACAATATTACCATATTCACTAATTATGGCAGTAATTGGACTAATAGAATCCTTAATGACTTTGAATTTAATAGATGAAACAACCGATACACGTGGTCATGGAAATAAAGAATGTATAGCTCAAGGCACCGCTAATATGGTTTGCGGTGTATTTGGCGGAATGGGTGGATGTGCTATGATTGGTCAAAGTATGTTAAATATCCAATCTGGAGGTACAAAAAAATCTTCTGGCGTAACAGCTGCCTTATCTCTTTTAGTATTTATTATGTTTGGCTCTAATATAATTTCAATGATTCCCATAGCATCATTAGTAGGTATTATGTTCATAGTAGTAATAAGTACTTTCGAATGGGAAACATTCAAAATGATAAATAAAATACCAAGAACTGACGCACTAGTTATAATAGTAGTGTCAATAATAACTATATTTACAAATTTGGCTGTATCAGTATTTATTGGAATCATACTTTCAGCACTTTCTTTCGCATGGAAAAAAGGTAAACATATTAGTTCTAAAACAATAATTGAAAATAATACTAAAATTTATCTATTAGACGGACCACTATTTTTTGGATCAATTAAAAACTTTATGGATCTATTTAATGTAAAAAACGATCCTGATGAGGTTATTATAGATTTTCTTAATTCTCATGTACATGATCATTCAGCTATAGCTGCAATTGACTCGCTTACTACACGCTATTTGACAAATGGTAAAAAAATTCATATACGTCACTTAAGCCAAGAATGTCGTCAACTACTACATGACGCTAAGGATATTGTAGAAATTAATATTATCGAAGATCCAAAATATCATGTTGCTACAGATGAATTAGCATAATTTTTTAATGCCAAACAGTTATTTTTACATGTAAAAAGTGTTTGGCATTTTATTTTTCCTAATTATTTACAACATTAATTGCATTTCCATTAATAAAAGTCTCTAGATTTTTAACAGCAATTTTCATAAGTCTCTCTCTTGCTTCAAGCGGAGCCCATGCAATATGGGGTGTAATTATTAAATTTGGAGCTCTTAGCAAAATTGAATCTTTAGAAATCGGTTCTTCTTTTACTACATCAATTGCTGCCGCTTTAATTTTTCCATTTTCTAAATTTTCTACAATAGCTTTATCATCTATTAAGCCTCCACGTGAAGTGTTAATTAAAATTACGCCTTTTTTCATGAGTTTAATGGAATCATTATTAATTATATTTTTTGTGCTATCGAACAATGGAACATGAAGAGAAATAATATCAGACATTTTATATAGGCTTTCAAGTGATACAAATTTTTTAAAGTTCGTTTCAACTTCATTAACCTTAGAACGATTATAAATCAGAACTTTCATTCCAAATGCTAAAGCTATTTCTGTAGTTTTCTTCCCAATTTTACCATAACCTATAATACCAATAGTTTTTCCACTAAGTTCAATTTGTGGAGTCTTCCAGTAACAAAAATCTAAACTTTTTGACCACTCACCTTTATGTACTGATTCAGAGTGAAGTTCAACTTTATGACAAATATCTAGAAGAAGTGCAAACACATACTGAGCAACTGATGACGTACTGTAACTCGGTACATTTGTTACTGTAATTCCATATTGGTTTGCACCTTCTATATCAACCATATTATATCCCGTTGCTAAAACCCCAATATATTTTAGTTTTGGAGAATTACTCATTATTTCTTTAGTAATACTAATCTTATTAATAAAAATAATTTCTGCATTCTTTATTCTTTCTATTACAAGTGAATCACTAGTTCTATCATATACAGTTACTTGACCAAATTTATTAAAACCCTCCCAAGATAAATCACCTGGGTTAGATGTATATCCATCTAAAATTACAATATTCATATATTCTCCTCTTTTAATAAATGAATTTCTTGGATTCAGAGGGAGTTTTTACTCCCACTGAATCTTAGAAAACATAATCCAGGGCCTTTTTAGAGTTCTTTATCCCCCACTTTTTTTAGAAATGGGGCTATTAGAACTCTAAGGCATCGGATAAACTTACTCCAACTTTTAATATCCTACATAAACTGTTTGTAGCCTTTCTTAGTCTTTCATTTGCATTAATATAAATTTCATCCTTATCAATTGGATAAGTAATGGTTGAAATAAGAGCATCTACTCCAAAGTCGTAAATTTTTTCATAATTTTCTTTTGCACTCCCGACTATTAAAACAAGCTTTGAATCTGATTTATTTACTCTTTTAGAAATACCTGTTACTAATTTTCCAAAGCTTGACTGATTATCTAATTCACCTTCTCCAGAAATAACAAGATCAATATCATTAATTAATGAATCAAACTCAACTAAATCAAGCATTACATCAACACCTGATTTTAAAGTAGCATTAAAAAATACAGAAAGTGCCGCTCCAATACCACCAGCTGCTCCAGCACCTTTAATTAAATCTACATTTACGCCAAATTGTTTTAATAATAGATTTTTATAATTTTCCATACCGCTCTCTAAAAATGGAAGTAAAATAGAATTTAAACCCTTTTGAGGCCCATAAACATAAGTTGCCCCATTTAATCCAGTAAGAGGATTATTTACATCACAAATCACTGTTATTGGTATATTTTTTAGTTTTTTATTAATAACATTTATATCAATAAAATCAATTTCACTTAAAATTTTTCCGCCCTCTTCGTTAATTTCAACAAATTCACTATTATCATTTGAATTAGGTTTTTTAGTAAAAAACTTCACACCAAGGGCTTTTGCCATACCTACTCCACCATCATTAGTAGCACTTCCACCGATCCCTAGAAGAATTGAACTAACTCCGTTTTTAACAGCATGAAGAATCATTTGACCAGTTCCAAAGGAAGAAGCTTCAAATGGATTTAGTTCATTGGGTTTTAATCTCATAATTCCAGACGCCTCAGCCATTTCTATTACTGCAACATTTTCATAAATACCGTACCTAGCACTTATATTTCTTCCAAGCGGATCTTTTACTATACAATCTACATACCTTCCGTTTTTTGCTTTAATAATTGCAGCAAGAGTACCCTCTCCGCCATCTCCTATAGGAATCTCTATAATATCAGAACTTGGAAAATGTTTTAAAAATTCATCTTTTATAATACTACTAACTTCTACTGACGAAAGTGTACCTTTAAAAGAATCTGGTATAATCATAACTTTCATATTAAATAACCTCTTTTTATTTATTGATATCAGTCATTCTAAATAATTAAATTACATTTTTTACATAATCAGCACCAATATTTAGTTCCTAATAATAAATCTATAATTTTAAGTTGCTCATCAACTTTTTCTTTATCTAAAGTTTCTTCTTTTTTGCCATCAAAACCATATCCCCATAGCTCCCATGAAAACATCTTAAATGATGGATATTTATCTGTATTTTCTTGTAAAGACCAAATAATATTTGAAATTTCATTATATTTTTTTATATTAGTTTTTTGTAGTTCATTGTATTTATTGATATCAGTCAATACATTAAGTGATTTTACAAGTTTATACCTATAATTTAAAGATTCATTTTCCTTATAATTAATTAAAAGAAAATTTTCAAGATTTTTTACAAATTGTCTATACATTAAATTTCTCCTTAAACTTTAGACTATTCTTTTTAAATTCCATTTGTATTCTTTTGCTAAAATCTTTCCTATTAATAACATTTTGAATTAACTCATTTAATATTTTATAATCAGCTTCTTTAATTAGTTCTTTTATATCTTCTTTATCTTTAATAGAATATCGCGCTAATTTGCTTACAATAATATCTTCTCTACTTAATATATAAAATTTTAAATAGCTAAAACCATCAATAAATTTTGATCTTTTTTCAAAGTCAGTTGAAATAGGAGTCACATAAGTATCTAACATATCAAATCTATCAAACAATCTAAAAATTTTACCAACTGATGCATCATAATTAATATCAATAAAATCTATATCTAAAGTAGCTCTAGTTAAATAATCTCCAAGTATACAGCCTGATCCTCCAAGAATATATATAGGTGGACATTTTATTTTTTTTAAAAATGCAAAATCATCTGCATCATGTAACAATTCTAACAATATATCTTTATTTTTAAGTTCCATTTTACACCTCTAATTTTGTATTTCTAAATAAATTATACAATTATTAACTCTTTAAATCAAATATCACATCTATTAAATATAGGTCATATAAACTAATAGCTTTCTCTAATCGTTTATAAACTTTTTGAACAATATAAAGTTTTTTTTCAATCAATTTTAACTAACGATTGATGAATAAAGTAATTCCAAGTATAATTAATTAAAAGATTTAGCAAGAAAATAAAATAATTGACAACAAAATCAAAATAACCACTTTTAACTATTGAAATACAACTTACTACCATTTTCATGTAGATTTTTTACAGATAAATTCAGCTTTACACCTTTTAAATTTATATTTAATAATACTAGTGAAAGGATTTTATTATGGATTATAATTTCGATTCAATAATTGATAGAAGTATTTACCCAACTGAAAAATGGAGCAAGGAAAAATTAAATAAATATTTTGGAAATAAAGATTTATTATCTTTATGGGTGGCTGATATGGATTTTAAAACATCAAATTTGTTAATAGACGATTTAGTAAACAGAGCCAGGCATGGAATATTTGGATATGAATACAAAACTGATGATCATCACAATGCAATCATAAATTGGTACAAGAAACGACATAATTGGAGCTTTAAACAACACGACTTGTACTACGCACCTAATATTTTATCAGCTATTTCTATTTTAATTGATTTACTAACGGATGTTGGAGATCATATTATTATCCAAACTCCAGTATATTACCCTTTTTCGAAAAACATTAAATATCATAAAAGGATTCCTATAAATAATTCTTTAATTTTAGTTGACGGAAAATACGAAATAGATTTTGACGATTTAGAGGAGAAAGCAAAGAATTCAAAGGCAAAACTAATAATTCTATCAAATCCTCACAATCCAGTTGGTAGAGTGTGGAAAGAATACGAACTCAAAAGAATTGGTGAGATTTGCTTAAAATATGATATAAAAATAATTTCAGATGAAATTCATGGAGATATTGTATATAAGAATTATAAGTATACACCCATTGCTTCTATTTCAGAGGATATTGCCAATATTACTATGACATGTTTATCACCAGGAAAAACTTTTAATATATCCGGTTTAAGCACTGCAGCTGTAATTATTTCCAACAAAGAGATTGCAAAAAAATTCATGAGATTTGAAAACAAATATCATATTAACACCAATAATTCCTTTTCTTTAGTAGCATTTCACTCATCGTATGCAAAATGTGGACAGTGGTTCGATAAGTTTTTAGTATATTTAGAGGACAACTTACTGTTTTTGAAGAATTATATTAAGAAAAATTTGCCAATTATAACCTTAATAGAACCTGAAGGAACTTATTTGATATGGATTGATTTAAGAAAACTTAAGATGAAAGACAAACAGCTACAAAAATTCATCATTGATGAAGTAAAAGTGGCATTTGTTTTTGGACATTGGTTTGGAAATGAGGGATCTGGCTTTATAAGAGTCAACATTGCATGCCCAAGAAAAATATTAGAAGAAGCATTAATACGATTAAAATCAGCAATTGATCAACACAATGTTAATCTGTAGTTTATATAAAATTAAGTTTTAGATATAAGTACTTAAAAATAGCAACTTATATAAATCATAAATATGAATAAAAATTTAGGAAAAATATCGTATAATTGTATTACAAAAAATTATGATTAAAACTCAATAATTTGGGTATATATGTAGTCGTTAGTATTATTGTTTTTATTAGTTAAGGTGGTGATAATATGAATAAAATTCTAATTAATCAAATTATAACACTAAGAGAAAAAAGAAAAGTTCTTGAAGCTGAACTCGGACTTTCATCTGAAAATGCTCATATTTTTTCAAAAATTGAAATGAATCTTATAAAACAAGAAATAAACAGTGAACATGCATATTATACTCTTGAAAAAATTAAGCATGAACTACTCTTTGCTGAAGATGATTTTATTAGAGCATACAGCAAAATCGATGGCAATGATATAAACGACGAGTGGAATAATGAATTTGAAGGTCTAATTAACAATGATATGTCAAAACTAATTTAATGTAAAATCTTCCTAGCTATTGATAATTCAATAGCTTTTTTCTATTCTAAATACTTCATGACTTCACCCAAAACTTTTCCTATGTTATCATCAAAGACTATTGTTGCCTTTGAATCATATTTTGTTGGTGTTTTATTAATAATAACAATATTTTCACCTTTAAATTTACGGATTAACCCTGCCGCAGGATAAACTAGTAAAGAACTTCCACCAACTATTAATAAATCTGCATTTACAACATGATTGACAGCATTATCAAATAATTCATTACTTAAAGGCTCACCGTACATAACTACATCAGGTCTTATCTTTCCTCTACACTTTGTGCATAATGGAACCCCCTCATATTTTAGTACATATTCAAGATTAAACTTTTCACCACAGGATTGGCAATAACTGTTATACAGCGATCCGTGTATTTCTATTACATTCTTACTACCTGCCATCTGATGCAACCCATCAATATTTTGAGTAATAATAGCTTTTAATTTGCCTTTTTCTTCAAGATTTTTTAAAGCAAAATGAGTTGAATTAGGTAGTGCATCTGGATATATTAAGTTTTCTCTAAGGTATTCATAAAATCGTTCTGTTTTATTATTAAAAAAATCAATACTTAAAATTTCTTCTGGCGATACACCGTATTTAGATTTTTTTGAATAAAGACCACATGAAGAACGAAAATCCGGAATATTACTTTCAGTAGAAGTTCCTGCTCCACCAAAAAACACTATATATTGGCTTTTATCTATTATTTCTTTAAATTTTGATATTTTTTCTATATTCATTATTTTCATCCTTTTATTAAAATTTTTTATTTAGAAATGTTAATTCTTTTTTTCTTACAACAAACATATTACCACTCCTAAGAAATTGTTTATACTTTAGATTATAACAAATTAAAGTATAAGAAACACCTTTAAAAATCATAAAATAACATCATCATTAAAGCCACCACGTTCCTCTCGTTTTGTATTTCGAATCATTTCAAGTTTACTAAAATCAATTTTTTTTTTGCAATACCATAAATATTCTCGAGATATATACCAGGTACATATAATTCTACCTGTAGTCAATAAATTAATTTATCATTAAAAGTGTTTAATCATTGAAGAAAAATGGTATAAGAATAGAAAGTATTACATTAAATACAATTGGAGGGAGTTATGAAATTTAAATCTGTTATTGAATCATTAGCTACTATTACTGACTTAAAAAGAGTTTCTAGCGCTTACGTCATTGATTATAGAAACTTACAAAATGAAGAAGTTAAAAATGCATTGTTAAAAACTGCACCTCAATATTACTATAATGAAAATGTAGAGAAAGCTTTGAATAGCTTATTACTATCAAGTAACAGAGATGAAAGAATACTTGCACCAATTATAATAAAAAATCTACTTCTTCATACAGATGATTTTAAAAGTACTCAAAAAGAGTTATCTGACTCCGTAATTGAATATGAACAAAATACTATTAATAAGTCAAATGATTTTTTTGATAATCATAAAGCTGGTAAGCAAAGTAGTTTTGAATTTTTTAAATTCGTTCTTGAGGCAGCCTGGGAAAAAGATGGAAGTATATCTGTTGACGAAAAAAATCTTCTAAATAAAATAAGAATAAAATTAAATATTACTGATGATGAAAGAAATGTACTAGAAGCATCTATCGGAAAATTTCCGTCATTAGGTAATAATCTTCATACACGTGAAACAATTGATATTGTTAAGAGAAAACTCCAATCATCAGGCTTATTATTCTGTATTAGAGATGAGAATAAAATTAATTATGATGTTATACCAGAAGAAATAGCATCTACACTAAAATCATATTTTAATATAGAAATGAAACATCATGGTTTTATGGAATTGCTTGATAGTAAACACTTTAGAAACAAAGCATATTTAAAAAATATTCTTGATAAAAGTGGTTTAAATATAAATAATAACTTACGTCTAGATGATTTGAAAGAATTGTGTCTGACACATATTAATCCATCCATACTCCTTGGAGGATATTCATCGCGAGATGGTTTCGATACAGCAACCCTCTCAAAGTGGTGCTCTGAGTTACACTTACAGACCTCTGGTCAAAAAAGTGAACTTATTGCACGTGTAATCGATTTTTACGATAATTTACGTAAAGATATAAATTTACTTGAAGATAATCGGATTATCTATTTTGAGTATTTTGAAGACTTAGCATCTAGAAATCTTGATCAATTAAGATCTCAGAATATTATTGTTAAAGATTTAGAATGCGAAAAATACTTTGAAAGAGCAACTGATTATATATTTGAAGAGCTTTTAGTTCAAAAACCTCTTGCACTAAAAGGTACAGAACACCCAGATGGCATGTTATCATATCAAGAAAAAATAATTATGTGGGATAATAAGTCTAAGGAAACTGAAGTTAATTTAGCTGATCACATCAAACAATTTGATAGATATATTAAAAATTCAGAGAAGAAAGTACCCATATTCCTTGTAATAGGACCATCATTCACAGAAAATTCTATAAATGTCGCAATGCAATATATGTTAGAAAATGATACAATAATTTCTCTTGTTTCTGCTAACGAACTTAAAGAGCTAGCAATTAATTGGAATAAAAAATATACAAAAGGTGCAGATCCATTCCCATTAGGTTACTTTAAACAACCCGGAAGATTTAATAAGAATTTAGTAAATATATAAAAGTTATTTATTAATAGCTTTATAAATTAATAGAACCGTTACATATTGGTTATATACTAATTGTAGTGGTTCGTTTTTTTGATTACTAATTTAAACGCCTTAATGGTGTATTAATACTGCAAAAATTTAACTCTCATATATACTTTATATTTAAAATATATTAAGAATTTTTTCTAGTGATTTAATTCTCAGCTTTTATTTTTTTCTGCCAAATTTTGCTTACAAATATATTTCTCTTAAAAATATGATATAATATTTTTAATATGGCTTTTATTTATTATTTATTAATCTATATTAAGAATTTTTATTCCCCCAACAAATACATATACAAAGGAGTTTACAATGACAAAACGATTAAAACGTAGTGAAGTTACTAGCGAAATGACTTGGGATTTATCTGCGCTATTTAAATCTGATGAAGACTTTAAAAAAGCCCTTGAAGTAGCTAAAAGTGACGCTGAAAAAATCAAATTATTTAAAGGAAGTTTAACTCATGATGCTTGTAATTTATATAAGGCTATTGAGTCTCTTGAAAATCTTATAATTTCTCTTGATGCACTTGGTACTTATGTAAGTCTATTGGAATCTGTTGATGGTGCTAATACTTCTTATCAAGAGTTAGCTATGAATTTTGAAGCTGTTGCTACTGAAATTAGCGCTGGTCTAACTTTTTATGATAATGAAATTATGTCAATTACTAAAGAAGAATACAAGCAATTATTTATTAATGAGCCAAAACTCGAAGTTTATAGAGTTTATCTCGAAGATATATTTACTCAAAAGGAATTTAAACTTTCTGATGATACTGAAGAAACACTTGCTGCTCTTGGAGAAATAACTGGAGCACCATACAGAACTTACTCAACTAGTAAATCAGCAGATATGCAATTTGATTCTTTTAAAGACAGTAAAGGCAACTTGCTTCCAAACTCTTTTGCTTTATTTGAAGGAAAATATGAATTTAGCGAAGATAGTGTAACTAGAAAAAATGCTTATGAATCATTTAATAAAACTCTAAATAAATATAAAAACACATATGCTTCAATTTACAGTACAGAAATCAAAAAACAAGTAACTCTAAGTAAATTGCGAGGATATGCATCCGTTACAGATATGCTTCTTAAGCCTCAAAAGGTTACCAACGAAATGTACCATAGACAAATTGACGTAATTTATAAGGAATTAGCTCCACATATGCATAAATTTGCAAAACTTATTAAAAACGAATTAAAACTTGAAAAAGTACATTTTTACGATCTTAAAGCTCCTCTTGATACTACTTTTAACCCATCTGCTACTTATGAAGAAGCAAGGGATATAGTTATTAAATCACTTGGAATTATGGGGGATGATTATACAGATATTATTAAAAAAGCTTTTAATGAAAGATGGATTGACTACTCTGACAATGAGGGAAAATCTACAGGAGCTTTTTGTGCTTCACCTTATGCGGCTCATCCATATATTTTATTAACTTTCCAAAACAATATGAGAGATGCCTTTACTTTGACTCATGAACTTGGTCATGCATGTCATTTTTATTTGGCAAATAAAGAACAAAGGTGTTTTAATACTGAGCCTTCAACTTATGGTGTAGAAGCACCTTCAACTATGAACGAAATGCTTCTTGGTAGATATTTACTTAAAACTACTAGTGAACCTAAAATGAAAAAATGGGTTATTTTACAATTCCTTGGCACATATTATCACAATTTTGTTACTCATCTTTTAGAAGCTGCTTTTCAAAGAAAAGTTTACGCCTATGCAGAAGAAGGAAGACCACTTACTGCAAAACTACTTTGTGACAGTAAGCTTGAAGTGCTAAGAGGTTTCTGGGGTGATTCAGTTGAGATTGATGAAGATGCTGGTATGACTTGGATGAGACAGCCTCATTATTATATGGGCCTTTATCCATATACTTATTCTGCTGGACTAACTGCATCAACTGCAGTTTCTGAAATGATGTTCACTGAAGGTAAGCCTGCAGTAGATAGATGGATTAAAATGTTAAAAACAGGTGGAAAGGAAAAACCACTTGAACTTCTTAAAATTGCTGGAATGGATTTAACTTCTGATGAACCTGTTCAAAAAGCTGTTAAATTTGTTGGAAGTTTAATTGATCAATTAATAGAACTTTCTTAAAAATGATTAAGGCCTGTTAAAAGTTAAATGCTTTTAATTGGCCTTTTTATTATGTTTATAAAAGTCTTTTATACAAGACAAAATTATCAAAACAACGCATAAAGTCTTTTATAAAAGACCAAAAACGTTTCATGTTATTAGTCCAAAGCCTTCAGCATTCTTATATCACTTTTCCACTCACCGCAGTTATAAACAAAATTTTTAACTACACCCACTACTTCATAGTTAAGTGACTTATATAATTTTTGTGCTTTTGTATTAAACTCAAAAACCCCAAGTTCTATATATTTTAAACCGCTTTCTTTACATTTTTTTTCAATATCTTTCATTATTAATTTACCTATTCCCCTTCCCCAGTAGCTTTTTTCACCTATAATTATACTAATCCACGCTGTTCTTGGATTATTGGTATATAGATATTCAAATTCACTGTCAATCGAATAATAACCAATTGCCGAGGAATCATCGTAAACTATATATACTTCTTTTGTTTTATTGGATAAAATATTGAATTTCAATTCAAATGGGCTAACATCCATAATTTCTTCAGTCGTTGTTCTTGGAAAGATAAATTCTTTTATATTAGGATCATTATCCCAATTTGCAAGTATATTAAATATAGTGGTGTCATTCATATTAATTCTTTTAAAATTTATCATGATTTCTCCTTTATTTTATAGTAAATATTTTTAATTAAATTCTATTTATCCGATGCTTTAGAATTCTAATACCCCCACTTCTTAAAAAAGTAGGGGATAAAAAGCTCTAAAAAGGCCCTGGATTATGTTTTCTAAGATTCAGTGGGAGTAAAACTCCCTCTGAATCTTAGAAATTCATTTATCACTTAGATAAATTAAGCTATAATGATATTATAGTATTACATATTTTAAAAATATATCTTTTTGTACTAACTAATAAAACTTTAGTAAGAAACAAATAAAATATTTAATTGTATAATGCTATTTTGTTTCTTATACTTTATTTACCCCAAAAGGACAAAATTATGCTTAAAAGAATCAACCCAAAACTTAAAATTACAGATGATTTACTTTATATGTCTCTTGTTGATGATATTATTAATAATCCTGCTGTTATTGATATGAAAAATTATATTCATCATGGCAAAATAAATTGTTTTGAGCATTCGCTTCATGTATCTTATTTATCTTATAGATTATCTAAAAAATTAAAACTTGATTACACTTCTTCTAGTAGAGGAGGTTTTTTGCATGACTTTTATTTATATGATTGGCATATTAAAAATGAAAGAAAAGGACTTCATGGATTTACACATTCCAAAGAATCCCTTAAGAACGCTGAAAAAATTTTTAATCTAAGCGACAAAGAAAAAGATATAATTTTAAAACATATGTGGCCACTTAATATAAAATTTCCAGCTTATAAAGAATCATTTCTTGTTTGCTTTGTTGATAAGTACTGCGCAATTAAAGAGTATTTTTAAAATTTCTCAAATAAATTCTAGAAAATCGTCTACTTCGGAGGTATTATGATTGTATTTATATTAAAATATTTATTTCTATTTGGAACTGGATCCCTTTTTGGATGGGGTCTTGAACTTGTCTATAGAAGATACTTTGGAAAAGCTAGAACATGGATTAATCCAGGATTTTTATCTGGTCCCTATTTACCACTTTACGGAAGTGGTGTTGGTATTCTTTTTATTGTGAGCGATATGAACATAAATTTTTTTATTAAAATTATTCTTTTTACTTTTTCTACAACAACAATAGAACTTTTAACAGGATTATTTTTTCTAAAATTTTACAACACAAGACTTTGGGACTATACAAATTTAAAATTTAATTATAAAGGATTAATCTCCCCATTATATTCTCTATTTTGGACTATTCTTTCTTTACTTTTTTACTTTGTTCTATATCCATATTTTTATAATCAAATTGAATTTTTATATAAAAATCTTCAATTTTCATTATTTGTGGGAATATTTTACGGTGTTATTATTGTTGATCTTATAAATTCATTTAATATATTAAATCGTATTAAAGAATTAAGCGACGCCATTGAAGATAGTCACTTTATTATTCAATATGAACAATTTAAAGATGAAATTAAATATAAATTTGAAGGCATCAAATCTAAAACAAGAAAACCTCGTTTTCTACTCCCATTTAAAGGAGAATATGATTTAGTGGAACAAGTTAAAGAACATATTGAAAATCTAAAAGAAGAAAGCAAGAAAAAAATTGAAAAACTTACTAAATTACAATAAAACTAGCATAAAAAAGAGTTAATATATCCCGATTTGCGCGGATTATTAACTCTTTTTTTAAATTAATAACTAATATCACAATAAATCTTAGATACTTTAATGCTAACAGAATTTTGTGCAAAAATTGATATCCTTTATTTATTTACTTTACCATCATCTTTAAATTCTTTATACCAATGAGATCCATCGCAAAACGGTTTATTTTTTGAATGTCCACACCTGCAAAGTGCATAATGTTCATCAGACTGAGGATGATCTTCATCATAATCAAGATTAATAGATCCTTTTATATGATATGGTCCATTCTTTGTTAATTCAATTATTTGTTCATCTGAATACTTATCGTACTTTACACCATCTATTGAATAACTTAAAGCACCTGATGGACATTTTTTTATAACTTCAATTATTGATTTAACTGTTTCACCGTCAGCGTCAATCCAAGGCTCTGTATTCATTCTAAAAACTTTTGGAAGTCCACCAGTGCAAAATCCTGCATGAGAACAAATTCCTCTATCATCGTGAATAGTTATTTCTTTTCCAACATAATTATCTACTTTTCTAGCCTTTCTACCTTTTTCTTTTTCATCACTAAAATTTTCGTGTATATGACTTCCGTCGCAGTAGGGTTTAGTTTTCGATTTACCACATCTACAAAGAGCAGTTACAGAATTTTCACATTTGTTTGTTTGTCCCTCTGAATCTAGTATTTCTTCTAATTCACTAACAAGATAAGGACCATTTTTTAATGGCTTAATACTAATGTTTTTTTTCAAATCAATCCCTCCAATTTATATTTGTGATACAACTTTATTTAAATAAAATTAATCATATTTAATAAAATACTTTAATAAAATTCACAAAAGAAAAATCAAAATTACTCTTATCTTATTAAAGCAAATAATTCTTCAATGGGAAGATGGTCTCCAATATCTTTTCCATAATAGGCTCTAATAATCTTATGATTAGAATCAAGTAAAAAATCAGCTGGTAAAAGAGTTTTTATACCATCACTCTTGCCAAGCTTAAATCCTTTTGAAAAAGCCTTTGACATCCTCTTTAAGTTCAAACCACCTATTATATATCCTAGAAGTGAAGCTTCTACACCAAAATTTTTATATATTTTTCTTTTAGGATCGCCTATTATTGGAAAAGGTGATTTTTGTTTTTCCATATATTTATTAAGTGTATCATTTGATGATTCAAAAAAAGCAATCATACTTAAACCTTTTTCTTTAAGCAGTGGCTCATTTTCAATAAGTTCGCTTATTCTAAGATTACATAAAGGGCACGATGCATACCTATAAAATGATACAAGTGTATATTTCCCTTTGTAATTTCTTAAATCTATATCTTGCCCTTTTATATCTTTTACTTTAAAAATTGGACAAGTCGAATTTTCTTTTAATCTCATAATTACTCCTTTAATCTAATATACTTATATAGTAAAATTTAAAATTTTTTCATTATATTTAAAATACCCTAAAAAACATAAAAAATGCATTTTAGGGTATTATTATTTTTTTTACTATTTTGATTTTACTGCTTTTTCTGTATCTTTAAATAATTTATTTCTATTTTTTATATAATTTACTATCAATCTATTAGATACTTTATTTGTTTCATTATGCTTATAAACTATTTCAAGGACTGTCATTTTTTCATTTTTATATCTTGGTATTGCTTTTATTAATTTAGTATTTTCAATTTTATGTTCCTGTACTTTAAGTAATATATTAAAGGAAGTGTACATAATAAAGTCATCAGAGAATTCTATTGTAAGCACTGTGTTTTTCATCTTTTTTGCTAAAATATAAAGAAGCGTTCCAGCGCAAAACAATAAATATATATACTGATTTGATGGTTCTACATATCCACTAGTACTAAACATTAAAATTGTAATTAAAATAATTATTATACCTAGACCAATAAAATAATCACGTACGACCTTATCTCTTTCTGCTATGTATTTATTTTTCATATATTCTCCCCATACATTTTTGTACAACCAATATTTCAAACGCCCATTTATTTATATTCTATATTATTTCGTACACTCCTTTACTTATTTACTTGTTATAAAGCAAATCAAAATCACTATCTAAATTATCCATTTTTTCACTAAACCATCTCCTTGCATCATCAAGTGAATTATTATAAATAGTAGGTCCAATTTTTTCTATAAAAAAATCTAATAACACTTCTGAAGCTAAAGTACCTATATCTTCTCCTCTCTCTTCGTTAAAAAATATTTGAATTTCTTTTACTAGAATCGCTTTTTCTTCTTTTGTTATAATTCCAGAAAACTTTTTCGATTTTTTTCTTCTCATATTCCCTCCAATTTTTCTATAAAACTGTAATAATCGCGCTCAGACCAATTGTTGATAAAATTAAAAATAAAACACTTCCCATAAGAATTGCATTTTTTGCTTGTTTTTTTATGATTTTAAAATGGACATGTAATCCAAGACCTGTCATAGCAATTAATATAAACAAATCACTAAGACTTAATATATATTTTGTGATTTCACTAGGTATTATTTTTGTTATTCCAATTATTGATGTTACTATGAACCATATTAGATATTGTGGCATTTTTGCAGTTTTACCTTCTGATTTAAAAAATTTAGATAATATTATTGAAACTGGAACTAACATTAACACTCTAAGTAGTTTTATCATTGTACCAATTTCTTTTGAAGCATCACCGCCTGCTCCCGCTGCTGCAATTGCATGTGCTACTCCGTGAAGCGTAAGGCCTGACCAAAGACCATAGTGAATCACATCTATTTTTCCCAAATTGAAAACAAAAGTATAAATAAAAACCCCAAGAGCACCTAGTAGGCTTATTGTTGAAACTGCAAGTGCAGTATCTTCTGTTTTGGCTTTTACCGAATCAGATAAGGCTACTATTGCTGAAGCACCACAAATTGAAGAGCCTAAACTTATAAGTAAAGATGTTTTAGGGTTAACTTTAAATAGTTTCCCAAGATAAATTCCAAGGAAAATTGCAAGTGATATATATCCAATTACAAGAAAAATACTTTTTACTCCTAGTACATTTAAACCAGAAATACTCATTTTAAAACCCAATAAAACTATTCCGTATTTAAGTAATTTTTTTTGCGAAAATATTATTCCATCTTCAAATGACTTTGGAATTTTAAAATTATTAACTACAATTATGCCTAAAATAATTCCAATAGTAAGTGCCTCAATTTTAATATAATTTGATAAGAGCTTACTTACAATTATCGCAATAACAGACAATGATGATACAAAGATAATTCCTTTTATGTTTTTCATATTAACCCCTCCTAAATTTATTTTAGCAATGATTTAATAGGATTAATAATTACTATTTGTAATTGTTTAATAACAATTCGTTATGTTTGATAAATGTATCAATAAAATTCGTATTTTCACCTTTACACCAAACATAATATAATTTTCTTTCAATTTTAAAATTTGAGATATTTTGTATTTTTAATTTATTTTCTTTTATTTCTTTTTTAACTGCAAGTTTAGATATAAAACTAGATCCCATATCTTTTGAAATTAAATCTTTTATTGCAGTAATATCTCCTATTTCCATATAGTTTTTAAAATTCTTTATATTTAAATTATGATCGCTTAGACGATTTTCAAGTAATTTTCTCGTACCAGATCCCTCTTCACGCAGTATAAGTACATCATCTAAAATTTCGTCCAAAGATTTATTTGATTCTATATTAGCTTCTAATGAACTTACATACACTAAACTATCTTCCATAATTTCTTTAGTATTATATTCATTAAGACTAAATACTCCTTCAACTAATGCAAATTCAATATCTTTTCTATTTAGTTTTTTTAATATTTCATTTGTATTATCAACCGTCAAAATTATATTACAATTATATTTTTTCATATAATTTTTCATTAAATCAGAAACTAAATATGCTCCAATTGTCTTTGTTGCCCCTATTTTATAAGTTTTAGTTTTATTATTTGCTGCATTTATCTTTTGATAAATTTGATTTTCTAGTACTATCATCTGATAAATTCCACTTTCTAAAAGATAACCCGCTTTAGTTATTTTGATTTTTTTTCCAACTATATCAATAAGTTTAGTATCAAGTTTTTCTTCTAAAAACTTAATATGTTTTGATACTCCCGGCTGAGTCATATTTAACATTTTTGCTGTTAAAGTCATATTTTTTGTTTTTACAAGTGAATAGAAAGTTTTTAATTTTATATCTATCATTTTATCTCCTAATTATCAATTATATATTTTTTGTTTTTTTTTGAAATATATACATATACAATTATTAGTTTCTATTTCTCTAAATATATTTTCTGCGATGGATATGCAAAATTAATATTTTCTTCTTTCATAAATGCTTCGTATATCTTTTCATTTATAAAATTATTAGTATCTCTTCTCTTTCTAACAAAAGATAAATATCTAAGTTCAATTTGAATGCCACTTTCTTTAATACTAAAATACGTTATTGGAGTTAATTTACCAGATTTAACTGCAAATTTCTTAGACATTTCTTTCTGCTCATCCCTAATTTTAGTGAATATCGTTTTATCCATTGATTTGTTTGCTATATCAATAATTATTTCTTTTGCCCTATCTTTATCACTATCAAAAGTTATCAGTACATCAATTTCATCCCATACAGCATTAAATCCTGATGTAAAATTAAAAAAAGGATCAGTAAAAATTTTACCAGTAGGTATAGTTGCAAGTCTACCTGTTGACTGATCTAACTTCACCCAGTTTCCAACCTCAAGAACTACAATATAAAACATACGAATATCAATAACATCACCCTTTATATCCTTATATTCTATTCTATCTCCAATTTCAATTGGTCTTTTAATCATAAATAGCATCCAACCTGCAATATTTAATATCACTTGATTTAATGAAAGAGCAAGACCAGCTGATGTAAAGCCAAGTATAGTAGTTACAGAAAATACATCTTGTAACCAAACTAGCATAATTATAAAAACAATTATAACCGTCCTAGTATAACCAATCCATTTTCTAGTTAAATGCTTTGTTTTAACTCCTTCTTCTTTTTTTACAAGAATTTTCATAATCAAAGTAGATAAAACATATACTATTAGTATTGCAAGTGTAGTAACAATTAGTTTATCATAAAATATTTTATTCAAAATGATTCACCCCTATTTTTATTCAAATCAAACTTCTTCTTCTATTATCCTATAAAGACATAAATAAATCTATCTAAATATATAATTTTATACTATAACTTAAGTTCTGCAATAAAACAACAAAAAAACTACCCGCATAACACTGGTAATAGTGTAGTTGCGGGTTTTCTTTTTTTACGTTTTATTGTAGTGTTTTGAGCCTATTTTTTAGTTTCTGAAATATTTTTTTTGATTTGTTGTAACGTTCTTATCTTTGTTGAAAAATCAACGTTTGTAGCTAATCCAATATCTTGTAAAACTTCATCATAATAATCAAATAAATAATAGTTTTGATCGACGTTTGTACAACTACATTTTTTTAGACTATTAATAATTCTGGTAATGCTATATTTCCCATTTAGTTTATATTCAAGTATTCTAGCTATGACTAATGCAATGAAGCAAGTTAGAAAATGCGCTTTTATGTGTTTTTCAGTTGATACAAACACAGGTCTTGATTCTAAGTCGCTTTTAGTAACCTTAAATGATTCTTCTATCTTCCATAAACCGCGATAAATTTCAATGATATCACTAGCTGATTTTTCATACTCGCTTGTCACTAGAACATAGTAACCATCAAGTTCTTCTTGATCTTTGATTTTTTTTTTGTCCAGAATAAGTGCCGTTGAATCTGCAATTTCTCCCGTTTCTTTTACAAAAGTAAGATTCTTAACATAGCCTGCAGCACCGTGAGATGTAGAGCGATTATAACTAGAAGGAGATTTAATAAGTTTTTCTGCCTTTTCTATGGCTTTTGCTCTCTCGTGTCTAGCTTTTTTTGCGTATTTTTCACTGTAAAATACAACTTGCTTTACATCAATTGGTTTCTTTTTCTTTTTACCTGATGCCATAGTTACATTTATTTCTGTAGGATATAAACGTGATTTCCACTTGTAGTCAGATCCAAGCCATTCGAATCCTTCATCATTTTTGATATAGTTTTTAAGTTCTGCATTAGCGCCTCTTGCTGTTTGACTAAAGACAAATCCATCATTTGCTGAAAGAGTATAATTAATATTGTCACCTGTATTCATACCTTTATCTGCAACAACTATTACTTTACCTAAATCAAATTCTTTTTTCATACGAGAAAACGTTGGTCTATACGTTAAACAGTCATTAGTATTTCCAGCGTAAAGATCGTAAGTAATAGGAATACCATTGGTATCCATAAATAAACCCATTTGAACAATTGGATTAGGGCGGTGTTCTTTAGAAACACCTTTGCGTCTAAAATCATCGGTTTTATCTGACTCAAAATAGTAATTGGTTACATCGTAATAAACAAGATTGGTATCTCTACTGTAGTTCTCTTTGATACGATCATTTATCCAAAGTTGTAGTTCATTACTTTTTTCGTTGAAAAAACTTAATGAGCGGTAAACATCGTCTAAAGAATAGTTTGTTTTTTCAAAGAACATATCTCTATTGTCGTATGCTTGCTTTTTTGAACCCGGCTCTAATAGTCTTGAGTTTATAAGTAACTTCATAATGTGATTAGTATTTGCTTCAATCTTGGTAGAACGTTGTCTGTTTATTAAAAACTTATCTATCTCAAGAGTGTGATAGATAGAACTCAATGCAGCATAGCCAAAGTTTTTACGGTTATTGGTACCAATAGAAAGTTTTTCAGATGATTTGTATTTAACCAATACATCTATTTCTTTAACTGAACTTTCATGGTTCATTTCTTTCACGATATTTTCAAAGTGTTCTATTGGATCAGTATAATCTTTATATAGTTCATCTAAATATCCAAGTGACTGAATTGTTCTAGATCTAGGTTTTTTAGTTTCTTTATCTCTATAGCTTTCAACAATAGAAAGGTAAGTTCGACCAGATTTCTTTTGTTTAATTTTTCTAAGATACATATTATCACTCCTTTTACTGTATATACTTATTATATCATAAAACTACTTAAATCTACAGTAATACGAAAGAAAAGTAAAATAAAAAAGTCTAAACCAATTCGATCTAGATAGGTTTAGACTTAACTATATATAATTTGCTGCAAAACTAGGGAATTTTCATAATCAAAGTAGATAAAACATATACTATTAGTATTGCAAGTGTAGTAACAATTAGTTTATCATAAAATATTTTATTCAAAATGATTCACCCCTATTTTTATTCAAATCAAACTTCTTCTTCTATTATCCTATAAAGACATAAATAAATCTATCTAAATATATAATTTTATACTATAATACTCAGTGTAAGATATTTCTCAATCTCTCACTCCATAAATATGAAAAAGAGATTATACAATAAATGTTAAAAGGAAAAAACATGGATAAAAAAAATTATATCAATGGAATAATATACGGAACACTCGCATTTACTATATGGGGAATACTTCCCTTGTACTGGAAAGCTGTAAATATAATTAACCCTTATCAAATATTTCTTCAAAGGGTAGTTTGGTCATTTATTTTTATTGCCATTTTAATTATATTTACCGGCAAATCAAAAGAATTCACTAGTGTACTAAAAAAGCCAAAACTATTTTCTAAAGCAATTGCTCCATCATTATTTATATCTATAAATTGGCTACTATATATTTGGGCAGTAAATAATAACTATGTAATTGAAACAAGCTTGGGTTACTATCTAAATCCTCTTGTACTTACCTTGCTTGGTAGAATATTTTTAAAAGAACATCTAAACAAACTACAAATTATAGGAATAAGTTTTGCAAGCATTGGAGTTTTGCTTCAAGCACTTTTTTATGGACGTATACCTTATATTGCAATAGTACTAGCTGTGTCTTTTGCAATTTATGGACTACTTAAAAAAACTTCTCCATTTGAATCATTACATGGACTTGGTTATGAAACTTTAATAATAGGAATACCCTCAGTAATAATTTTATCAATCATTGAGGGAACTGGTAAAGGTATAAGTGGAAATATAAATCCAAGTTTCTGGTTTTTAATCGCACTTAGCGGAATAATAACAGCTACTCCGCTCGTTCTCTACGGAGCAAGCACAAGAAAAATACCACTTAATGTAGTAGGTTTTCTACAATACATTGCACCTACTATAGCTCTTTTTTTAGGAATTTTTGTTTTTAAAGAGCCATTCAATTCAAATTCTCTAATATCATTTGTACTAATTTGGATTGGACTTGCTTTCTTTTCATATTCACAGTATAAACTATTAAAAAACTCAAGTAATTAAACTTGAGTTTTTATTTTCTTCTATATTCATATTCATCACGTCTTCTAGTAGGTATTATAAGTTTTAAACACAGAAAAAATATATGTCTAAAAAATTCAATAAATATTTCTAAAAAATCCACAAAATCATCCTCCCATTTGCTAAAATATGCTTTAAAAATTTCAAACTCCTAATATGTAACTACTTGATTTATTCTTTATAAAACCATATATATAACAAAAAAACTGCAGAACATATTATGATTGCTAGCTGTCTATTACTCTTAAATTTTCTGTTATCAAGTTCCAATAAATATGGTTTTAATTCTTCTCTTAGTTTTTTTGTTTTATTAAAATCTAATCCTGATTTAATTGAAATTCTTGTTTGCTTATCTCCTTCGAAGCCATATATTTCTATTTTCGATTTTTCTTCTGTAATTAAATCTACTCCGTCTTTATAAGTTTCTTTAACTTTTGAACTTCTAATAACATTAGCAAAATTTAGTTTATCCATAACATCCTTATATTCAACATTTAAATAAAATGATGTTCCTGTAATAAGAAAAATAATAACATAAACACAAAATTGTACGAAAAAAGAAACAATAATTCCCTTATAATTATAAATACCATTAATAACTATTGAAGTTAAAGTCGATACTAAGAACCCCATTGTTAATGAATAATTATTTACCTCAAATACGTATTTATCTTTATTCATCAAATAGGTAAACGGTGCCCAGAGTGCTAATACTAAACCAGCTAAGCCAGCCGCTAAAAATATATTTTTCACTATTACCACCTCTCAAATTTATTTTCAACATTGTAATTACATTAACACATTTTACCATGTTTTTCAATGTTATCTTTATAATCATTTTTTTTATCTAATGCATAAAAGTTCTAATACACCAAATTTTCAATTACATAAAAAACAGCATAGCACATTAACTACGCTGTTTTTCTATTTACTCTACTTTCATTCCATCTTCAAGTTCATTTTCTGGAGACAGAATTACAACATTACCTTCTTTTATGCCTGAAACAACTTCTACATAATCAAAACCTTCTAGCCCAGTTTCTATTTTTGTTAATTTTGAAAATCCATCTTTAATTAAAAATACATATTTCTCATTTCCTATTTTAAATATGGCATCATCTTTAATTTTAATAACATTTTTTGACCGTTTTAATATTATTTTTAAATCAAATTCAAATCCAAGTACTCTTTTTATAGAAACATTTGGTTTGATAGTTATTTTTACTCTTTTTTGATTAATTCCTAAATCTGATATTTTACTTATTGCTTTTGGATCTTTTTTGATTACTTTTCCAGTAAATTCTTTATCTAAATCTGTATCAAGAATTGCAACTTCATCCATTATATTAATCTTCTCAGCATCTGATACTAGAACATAAGATTCAATTTGCAAATTATTTTTATCACTAATTTCACAAATTGGAGCACCAGAAAGTAGCATATCTCCTTCATTTACAAATTTATTTGTAATAATACCATCCATACTTGCTTTTACAGTAGAACTCATTAATTGCCTTTCTTTTATTTCTAAGTTATATTCAAGAACGCTTAATCTACTTTCAAACTGTTCTCTTTGTTCTTTTGAAATTCCTTTAATTGCAATATTTCTATTATTTTTTGCTATTTTTAAATTTTCTACGCTTGCATCGAAGCGTTTTTTTGAAGCGTCAAGCTCTGTTTTACTAATAACACCTTTTTCAAACAGTTCTTTATTGGTATCATATATTTCCTTATAATTATTCTGATTATTTTGAGCAATTCTAATACTTGAATCTAATTTGCTTAATTCATTTTTATCTATAGATTTACTAACGCTTAAAAGCTCCGCATTTACTCCATCTATTTGACTATTGATTGATTTTATCTCAAGTTTTAAGTTTTCTGAGTCTAATAAAGCTATAATATCGCCTTTTTTTACAATACTCCCGACTTTTACATTTATTTTTTCTACAAATCCACTAACTTTTGACTTTAACTTAATTTCATTTTCTGTTATTAATTCACCTGATGCCTCTATATAATTAATAACATCACCTTTACCTACGGCTTCGCTCTCCACCTTAAAGGCTTTATTAGAATTTGAATACAAATAAGCTACGACTAATAAGACAATGATTAGTCCAAATACCCCATATTTAATTAATTTCTTTTTATTAATTTTATATTTCTTTAACATAATACACCTCCATTTAACTCATTCTATTTTTAAGAGCATCAATAAAATTCAACTTTTTAATTTTTTCATATGTTGCAAATTGTGAGAGTAAAATAAATACAATAGTTAAAACACCTGCATATACATATGAAATCGGTGGTGCTTTTGCGTTTAAAGTTATTACTTCACTAGACATTGATGCACCCACTGAGTCACCCATATTAAGAGCGAGTGGTATTCCTATAATTATTCCTACTATAACCATAATTATATTTTCATATAATACAGTTTTAAAAATTTCTTTTTTCGTAAAACCCATAACTCTAAGGGCTGAAAATTCTAATTGTCTCTCTTTAATTGTAATGATGGTTGAATTGTAAACAATTACAAAGCCTAAAATCCCTCCAAAAATAACCATTACACTTATCATAGCTATCTGAATTTCTAAATACTCTTTAAATCCATCTGCAGAATCCTTTATAGAAAGAATACTACTAATAAAATTAAAATCTTTTAACTTCTCTTTTACGTCATCTTTGGAATTTATATAAGCACCGCTTATCATATTTTTATCATAAAAATAATGTCTTAAAGTATCAATGTTCATATAAGCTGAAATTCCAAGACTTTGGTCTACCAAATCTTTAACTTTTATTTTAAATTCTTTGTCTTTATCTTTATATGATGAAAGGTACACATAATCCCCTTTTTTTACTTCTAATGTATCTGCAAGTGATTTTGTTAATAATATACCATGTTTAGGAATTGTTATTCTTTCTTTCTTTAAATCAACCAAATTATAAAAGTTATTGTCTACTTTTAATCCTATTGTTTGTACATCTTTTGTTTTCCATTTGTTTCTTATTATTAATGGGTAATCCATTTTCCCACTTATATCTGTATATGATATAACTTCTTTAATTTTAATTAATTCACTTTCATTTAATGGCGCTTTAAAACTTACGTTGTAGTCCATAGAAAGAAAGTTTGAATAAAAATCGTTAAAAATAACAGTTATGGAATTGTAAATATAAAATGGCATTTGTAAGACCGCAAAAGTTAATGCTATCCCTATTACTAAAAATAAAAATCTTCTTTTACTTCTTAGTATATTTTTAAATACAATTTTCCAGCTAAATTTTAATTTTTTCCATATCCATGGTATTTTTTCTAAAAAAATTATTTTTCCAGTTTTAGGTGGATCAGGTCTCATGCTTTCTGCCGGATTAATACTCATGATTTTTCTTGAACCAATAAATCCTGCACCTAGGCAAAATATTAAGGTTAAAGCTATTGAATAAATCACTACTTTGTAATCAAGCTTGCCTACTAATGTTGGTATATCAAAGTTATTTTCAGTAAATAATTTAGCAAAGCCATCTGCCATTTTTAGTCCAAAGTATATACCACTACTTCCACCCAGTATACCAATTCCAAGTGAATACATGGCGTAGTGTACAATTATTTCCTGGTTAGAATATCCAAGAGCTTTAAGTACACCTATGGCCATTCGATCATTTTTTATTAATTTATCTATAGTCATAGCTATAATAAATGCTGCCACACCTAAAAATATAAGTGGAACTACACCAGCAGCTTTTTTACCACCTTCAAGCTTTAAACTAACAATTTTGTAGCTCATATGATCTTCATAAGAGTAGATACTTTTTACTCCATACTTTTTTAATTTTTTTTCTACAGCATCTATTGTTGTATCTATTTTTTCTTTGTCATTAACTTTAATTAATAACTGATTATAATCACTGCCAAAACCAAATGCACTTCTAGCAAATTCATCACTTACATATCCAATACCAAAAGTTTTATAGTTTGGAACTAGTACTTGAGGATCTTCAATAGGGAAAATAAACTCAGATGATGCACTTTCACTATCAACACTTAAGTTATAATCGAATCCATTAATTTGTACTTTTAATTTGTCTCCAAGTGACATATTCCTTGCACCAAAAAAACTTTTCCCAACAGATATACCCTTGCTACTTGTACTTTTTTTACCTCTATAATAAAAAAGTTTATTAATCGTATCTGCGCCTTTATTTGGAATTGAAACTAATCTTAATTTAATTTTTTCATTAGTATCTGTTATTAATGGAACGTCTTTAAGAATTCTCCCCTGAACGTCCTTAACGTTTTCAATTTGCTTAACGTATTTTATAGCGCCAATTGGTATTCTATCAAGTTCAACATATATATCCGCAGAATTGGTATAAGTTCTAAATTCATCTACAGAGTCCTCTAAATTTACCATGGAAGTTGAAAGTCCAAGGTACATCATAATTCCAATCAAAACTACAAGAGAAACTGCAATATATTGAGGGAGAGTTTCCTTTATTTTTCTAAGTAATCTCTTATTTAAATTACTCATTACCAATCAACTCCCCTAGGAGAAAGTGGGTTTTCGTTTGTATAATTTTCTATAACTTTTCCATTTCTAAGTTTTATTACTCTATTTCCCATACCTGCAATTGAAGCATTATGGGTAATTATAACAACAGTTTTTTTATATTCTTTATTAATTTTTAAAAGTAATTCCAAAATTGATACTCCAGTTTCAAAATCAAGAGCGCCAGTAGGCTCATCGCAAAGTAAAATTCTCGGATTTTTTGCAACTGCTCTTGCTATGGCAACTCTTTGCTGTTCTCCACCACTCATTTGTGAAGGAAAATGGTCGCTTCTACTATTTAAATCAACTGCACTAAGAATCTCATCAATATCTAATGCATTTTCAGTTATTTCAGTAGCAAGTTCAATATTTTCTCTCGCCGTTAAATTAGCCATCAAATTATAAAATTGAAAAACAAAGCCAACAGTATGCCTTCTATACTTAGTAAGTTCTTTATCTTTCATACTATTAATTTTTATATTATCTACAATTATCTCACCAGAAGTTGGCAAGTCCATTCCTCCAACTATATTTAACAAAGTACTTTTACCTGATCCAGATGGCCCTAAAACAACAACAAATTCGCCTTCTTCAATTTCAAAATCTACTCCATTTAAAGCATGAACCTCAACTTCACCCATTTGATAAGTTTTTGTTAATCCATTTGCACTTATAAACATTGTTTCACCTCCAGTATCTATTTATAAAAAGTTTTTCTAAAAATATCTAAATAACTAATTAATTCATCCATCATATTGGAAAAGAATTTATCAGATAATAAATCAGAATTCTGGCCTTTTCTAAACTTTCGTTTTATTTCTTTTAGTTTCTCTTCAGAAAAAGATTCAATTGTCCATGTTAGTATTTTCATAGCTTTAGGAATATCAGTATCTTCTTTAAATAGAGAATAATCAATATTTTCATAGAGTTTTAAAAAAGACTCATTTTTAATAATCTCACTTCTTTTATTGAATTCTTCTTCAATTTCATAAGGTGTTTTTTTATAGAAACTAATTAAAAAATTATACATTGATCTATTTTCTTTAAATATATTTAATTTAACTTGACTGACTTCAATCATTTTTTTTATAACGTCTGTTTCTTTCATAGCATCACTTTCAAATATATTTTTTTCTAAGATTTTTATACAATAATCTACTAGATAAAAATATAAATTCTTTTTATTACCAAAATAATTAAATAAAGCACCTTTAGAAATTCCTGCTTTTTGCACTATATTGTTTGTAGAAGCACTTATAAAGCCATTTTCTCCAAATTCAATCAAAGAAACTTCAATTATTTTTCTTTTCTTTTCTTTGGGTAGGTTTTCAAACTTAATAAACATAATTCGCCTCCTTTGACCATGTAGTCAAATCTATATTATCATTATACCCATTTTTTGACCACTCAGTCAATAAAATAAATAATATTTTTTTATTAACTTAAACACTTCTAATTTCAATAACTTAAACTTATTAATCAAAATATATACAATTTACTATAGATTTTTACTTGACATATTTTTTTTATCATGTTAGTATTAGTTGTTGCTTAAATTGAAAGTAAATAAATTATCTTAAATATATTCGATTAAAACTTTTACAGTGTATAATCCTAATATTTGAAATGTATTTGTTGTGAACTTTGCAAGATTTAAGAAAAAAAAATTAGGAGGTACACATTATGAATGGTACAGTAAAATGGTTTAACGCAGACAAAGGATTTGGTTTTATTACAGGAGAAGACGGAACTGATGTTTTCGCTCATTTCTCTCAAATCAATATCGATGGTTTCAAAACTTTAGAAGAAGGTCAAAGTGTTTCTTTTGACGTTACTGAAGGACAAAAAGGTCCTCAAGCTGAGAACATTACAGTTGTAGGATAGTTTTAAATTTTGAAATAAAAACCTTATGCTTTTGCATAAGGTTTTTTTATTTTTTTGTTTTTTATTATACATTCGTTTCATTCTAAAATTGTTTTAATTGCTAAAACAAGGGTATCATTTATACGTCGACATTCCTTCGTATGATTTTGATATCAGAGGTGATTTTGTGAAAACAGTAAAATTTTTATTATTAATCATAATCACACTTTTTTTCATTTTAGTCCCCTTCTCATTTTCTCAAGAAAGTAAAATTTACAATATTTTAATTCTTAATTCATATTCTAGTGATTATATCTGGAGTGAAAATATTCTAAAAGGTATTAATGAAACACTAAAAACAAATAATATTAACTCCAATTTAAGAATAGAATATATGGATACAAAATATAATAATAGCAAAGAATATTATAATCTACTATTTTCCCTATATAAAAATAAATACAAAAATGTAAAATTCGATGCAATTATTAGTTCAGATGACAACGCTTTTCGTTTTTTACTTAAAAACAGAGAAAGTCTTTTTAAAAACGTACCTATATTCTTCTGTGGACTTAATTCCATTAACTCGTATGATTTAAAAAATGAACAAAATATATACGGTTTAGAAGAAAAATTTTCTCTACCCAACACACTTGATATTGCATTTAAAAGCAATTCCAATATCAATAAAATATATTTAATCACTGATAATACAGTTAGCGGAAATTCAACAAAATATGAATTTAAAAGACAAGCCATTAAATATAATCCTAATTTAAAAATTTTATTTATTAAAAATAATACCATTGAAACATTAAAAAACGAAGTAAGTATAATTACTGATAAAAATTCTATTATTATTTTCGCATATTATATAACTGATGATTTTGGAAATAAATATTCAATTTCAAAATCAACAAAAGAAATCACAAGTATTGCAAAAATTCCAATATACGGTTTGTTTTCTTTTAATCTCAGCAACGGGATAATTGGCGGAAATTTAATTTCTGGTTATTCACAAGGTAAAAGAGCAACCGAAATTATGATTTCCTATTTCAAAGAAGATTTTGTAGGCAAAACACAATATTTAGAAAGAGATGTTATAAGTCAAAACATGTTTGATTATAATATGTTAATTAAATACCATATTAACCTTAATACCTTACCTAAGGATAGCTTAATAATAAATAAACCAAACTCTTTTTATGAAAAGAATAAGAAAATACTTATAGTAGGAACTAGTATTATTATATTTTTAATATTATATATTATTACACTTCGCTTTCAAATAAATAAAAAAACAAAAGCTAACATAAAAATTGAAAAAGAGTTACTCGAACACAAAAGAATGAATTCTCTTGGAATTCTTACAGTAGGAATTTCACATGAAATCAATACCCCACTTGGAAATTCAATTACGATAGCAACATACCTAGACAAAATAGCCGATGAACTCAAAGAAAGTTATATATCAAAGTCTTTAAAAAAATCAGATCTTCTAAATACAATAACACTCATTAAGAATTCAGTTAATATACTAGTAACTAATTTAAATAAAATTTCCATTTTAGTTAACTCATTTAAAAATATAATGGTAAATTCTAATATAAACGCTTCTAAAAAATTTAACATTAGGCAATTGATTGAAGAAACAACTTATCTTTTTTCAGAAGAAATTAGTAAATATTCTCACAAAGTAAACATCGAATGTAATAAAAATTTAATTGTTATAGGAGAAAGAAACCATTATAAAAAAATTTTTGAAAACTTAATATCTAACTCTTTGCAACACGGCTTTAAAAACTCTACTAATGGTATAATTAATATTTCTGTTTTCTTTGAAAATAATGAACTATCAATAAAATATAGTGATAATGGATGTGGTTTTGAATCTAAAGAAAATGCATTCGAACCTTTTTATACTACGAACAGAGGCTCAAATGTTGGCTTAGGACTATATAGTGTGTATAATATTGTTAATTTATTAAATGGAATTATAACATTAGATAATAATAGCATCGGAACTAAATTTAATATCACCATTCCTTTAACACATAACAATTAAAAATATATTAATAATATTATTAACAAAAGCTCTTTACTAGAATAACGAGAATTTTAAGTCCATTCCTCACCACTGCAAAGAGCTTTATAATTTTTCTTACATTTATTCTAAATCCGTCTTTCTAATCATATATATCACTACTAGTAGAACTAAACTTGAAATTATAGCTATCATTTTAAATGCAAATGACAATCCAAACAAATCTCCTATTTTCCCGCTCAAAGGAAAAATCACTATCATAAACGCACTAAATACCATGCTTTGTAGAGATAATATCGTCGCTCTTTGTTCACTTGGAATCAATTTATTTATATAATCACCCATAGAAACAAAAAGTAAGCTATCAACCAAGGAAAGAATAATAAAAGAATATATTTCAATTCCATTTATACTCATTCCCCAAAATGCCACAATTGCCACTAGAGACATCATAGTTAACATATTTTTTAGATTGAATCGTCTCTCAAGTCTATAAGTCTGACTTGCACTTAAGGCTGCAATAACTGCACCTATACCTAGCACAATTCCAATTTCAAACTCTGTTTTTCCTATACCCTTTAATTTGTTTTGCAAATAGAAAAATTCTGTAGCATAGAAGGTAGAAAAAAGTTCAAGTAAGATAATTATCTTTAGTAATTTTTTATCATTTTTAACTACTAGAAAACTCTTCTTTATTTGAAGGACAAATGTGTCAACAACTCTTTTGCTTCTATCTGGTTTTCCAATACTTGGTTCAACAAAACTAAAACTACTTACTACACTTAACAAAGCAAGAATAAATGTGATTTTATAAACAAATCCATATGATAAAGTTGCGATATAACCTCCTAAAAGTAATGCAACCATACTTGTAACTTGAAAAACAAATTCATTATTTCCTCTTATTTTCATATATATATTTTCTTTACATAATTCCTTTAAACTATCATAAATTAACGCTTCACCCGCTCCAGATTCCAAATTATTTCCTAGAGCAGTAAAGAAGAAACTAAAAGCAAAAGAGAGTACATTTTCGCCTAATATCATAAGCAAAATTGCAAACGAAAAACATACTCTTCCAAGTATTCTGCTTGTTTTTCTACCATAAATATCCGCTACCATTCCAGTAGGAATTTCCATTGAAAATGATGAAATATGGTATATTGTTTCCATCAAACCTATTTCAAAAAGTGAAAGTCCTTTAGACGCTAAATATAGCATCCAAAATCCACGTGTTAAATCGAAATTACTAACAAAAGTAAAAATATAATCCTTATAAATATTACTTAGTAACCTATTATTATTTTTCATTTTTTATCTCCTAATAGTATATTTTTGCAAAAATAAAAATCCTCTATAATTTTATAGAGAATTTATCTAAAGTTACGAAAATACATTTTTAACATATTTTAACTATCTTTAGATAATTCCTCCCTATTGATAGCTAATTCATGCACTATAGCAGATAATGAAGCTGGTAATCTATTTATAATAATATTTGTAAAAATTAAATTCTTCATAATCAATTGTATAAGATTAATTACTTATACTTCCCCTTTATAATAAGATAACAAAAACTAAGGGACTTTTCAACACTAAATAAGGAATTACATAATTATATCTTCTGTTTTTATTAAAAATAAAATATTTAATTATAATTTCTCTTAGCAAAAGGGATATACGTTTATCGTATATCCCTTTTGCTTAACTCTTATTTTTTTCTCATATTTTTAAATTCTTGAACCGAATAGACAAATATTTTTTTTATGAACTTAATTGAAATTTTTATATAAGTTATAATTATTTGTCGATTAATATATATAAAGAAAATAATCAATGTATTAACAAGGATTTCAAAACTTACAATCCATATTTTATATTCTTTGTAAAGAGCTTTAGAAAAAAGATTGATAACAGCTATATATCTATCAATAATATTATTAGGAGGCGATGGAAGTTCAATCATCTCAATAAATTTATCTTGAGTATTTATTTTTATTTTTAAAAAATGATAGTAACTATTTTTTGTTAAAAGTTCAGCTCCTGCTCCACCACTTATAATATACCTTACGTCTCCCTTTACATAATTAAAATAACTATGAATATGTGATAAAAACACTGTATCAACTTTGTATTTGCTCATAAGATTTTCAAATTTCAGCGCCTCTTTTTTATCATGAAATCCATGCGCAAAATTTTTAGCACTACTATAATCATTAATTATATTTTTAATAAAATTTTTATCTTTTAATTCATTATCACCAATATCTTCAACATTACTCCTAGGATCAATAGGTGGTATATGAGATACAACAAATATTCTCTTTCCAAACGCTTTTTTTAAGTCATATTCAAGCCACTTATACTGATCTTTTGGAATCGCTTCTTTATTTTCCCAACCTCTTGAACTATCTAAAAACACAAAATGAATATCACCATAATCAAAAGAATAATATGGTGGTCCAAATAATTTTGTATAAATCTTTCTTCCATTTTCTCTTATATCATGGTTTCCTAAAGTAGTATACAAGGGCACTTTAAAATTTAATATAGTTTCATAAAAAAGTCTGTATTTATTTGGTTCTCCACCATAAACTAAATCACCATTATCTATAACAAAAAGAGGATTTATTGCATTTATTTGATCAATCATTTTTAAAAATGTATCATATCCATTTCTATTATCTCCAAGTATAACTATTTCTGAATTTTCATCCGTTTTTTTAGGAACAATCTTTATTATTTGAGAAGTATATTTATTTAAATCAATAACAAATTGAACATTATTGGTATCTATTATACTTTTTAGAAAATTTCTTTCACTCAAAATATCAACTTTCAAAGAGTTAATATTTTCAATTATAAGATAGGTTTTATTTGTATATTTTTCGCTTTTACTTACACTTACCACCGGATTTGGAGAAAGTGCTCGAAGTATGATATTTGTATTTCCTTTTTTGTCTTTAATAGTACCTTTAACGAATCCACCATGTATTTTTACAGTGATTCCATTAAAATTATACTCCGAATTTAAATTATATGGATTGAAGTTTAATGGAATTTCTTTAAAGCTCTCATCAATTTTAAAGTTATTGTAACCAAAATATATAAAACTTAAAAATACAAAAAAAATCAAACTTAAAAATACAATTATCTTCTTTTTCAATTCATCACCTCTAGTAAACTAATAAAACTAATCTAATTTTTTCATATATAGTTTATCAGTACCCAGAATATGCTTAATTAACCATTCTACAAGGGTATTATAAATCTTAAAGGCTATTTCTCTAACTTCTTTACCCGAATCAAAAGTACCAACAAGATCTTTCACATTTTCTACGAATTCTTGATGAGCTTTTCTATGAGTTTCATTGTTTTCATAGTTTTTTTCATCAAAAACTTTTTCTTCGCTTTCAAAATGATAAACAGTATAATCTAAAATTTCTGCAAAAATTTGATTTACTTCATCAAACAAAGTATCTTCATCAAGATCTTTATCCTTTATCAAGGCTTCAACTTTGTTTATAAGCCTAATTAGTTCCATATGTTGTTCATCAAAATCTTTGTAACCCACCGAGTACGAATCTTTCCATTTAATCATTTTTCATTCCTCCATCAATTATTATTTATTACTTATTTGTAATTATACCATAATTTTTTTTCTTAAAACTAAATACTATTTTAACAATTTCAAATTAAAGGTAAGTATTTACTCCAAACTTTTCATATAAAAACTTTACTACGCAAAAAAAAATTATTATTTAATTTACTATTGACATTATTATCAAATACCTTTATTATCTATAACAATACAATATTTAACGCGATGATAAGGAATGTTTAATTGTTTTAGTTTTAGAGAGTCAACGTACGGTGCAAGTTGATACTAAATATATTTTTCTCTAGCCTTTGAGCAGTACTTATGAACAATAATTTTTATTATTTATTAGTTTGTACCGATTAGCTTCGATAAAAGCATAGTTTTCTAACTATTAAGTGGGTATATTATTATACAATTAAAGTGGTACCGCGGGTTATCTCGTCTTTAAACATTATGTTTAAGGGCGTTTTTTTATTCTTACTTTGCAAATTTTAAGAATATTCTGTATTTCTTTATTGCTTTTATTCATTTACATAAACAAAACATTTTTATACAAATATATTATTTTGGGAGGCAATATGAAAAATCATATTAAAATTTTTGATACTACATTAAGAGACGGAGAACAATCTCCTGGCTGTTCAATGAACACTAAAGAAAAATTAGAACTTGCAAAACAACTTGAAAAACTTGGCGTTGATGTTATTGAAGCTGGTTTTCCTGCAGCTTCAAACGGAGATTTTGAAGCTGTAAAACTTATTGCAAACACTCTAAATACTTCAACCGTAGCAGGCCTTTCAAGGGCACTCAAAAGCGATATAGATAGAACATGGGAAGCTATCAAAGATGCTAAGAAACCCAGAATTCATACCTTTATAGCTACATCTGATCTTCATATGGAATATAAATTAAAAAAATCAAAAGAAGAAGTTCTTAAAATTGCAGTAGATATGGTGTCACACGCTAAAAATTACTGTGAAGATATTGAGTTTTCTGCTGAAGATGCTTCAAGAAGTGATTGGGATTTTCTGTGCCAAGTATTTGAAAGCGTTATTAAAGCAGGTGCTACGGTTCTTAATATCCCAGATACAGTTGGTTATACTGTACCTAGCGAGTACTATGATTTAATCTCTTATGTAAAAAATAATGTTAAAGGAATTGAAAATGTAGATATATCTGTTCATTGTCATAATGATCTTGGAATGGGAACTGCTAATAGTTTATCTGCAATTAAAGCAGGTGCTAATCAAATAGAATGCACAATTAACGGAATTGGCGAAAGAGCTGGAAATACTGCTCTTGAAGAAGTTGTTATGGCTATTAATACACGAAAAGATTTTTTCAATAATTACACTAATGTTAATTCCACTTATTTAACTGCTACAAGCAAACTACTTACTTCTATAACCGGAATCCATGTACAACCAAATAAAGCTATAGTTGGAGAAAACGCTTTTTCACACGAAGCAGGAATCCACCAACATGGTGTTTTGAACAACAAGGAAACTTATGAAATAATGACACCAGAATCAGTTGGATTAAATAAAAATAAAATGGTACTTGGTAAACATTCAGGTAGACATATTTTTGAAGATTATTTGATAAAATCCGGATATTCACTTTCTAAAAATGAACTAAATGCTGCATTTGTAAAATTTAAAGATTTAGCAGACAAAAAGAAAAAAGTTTATGCTAGAGATATTGACGCAATCGTCAGGGAAGAATCTATTAAAATTATTGATACTTTTTATTTAGAAGATTTTAGCATAAGTACCGGAAAAACATCTACATCTTCTGCAATAATAACCCTAAAAAGAGGAGATGACGTAGTTAAAGAAGTTGCTATGGGAGATGGTCCAATTGATGCTGCATATAATGCAATTCTTAAAATAGTCAATTTAAAATTAAATTTAGAAGACTACACAATCAATTCAATTACCGAAGGAAGAGATGCCCAAGGAGAAGCAGTGGTTAAACTTAAACACAATGAAAAAATATATACAGGTCGTGCGATTAATACTGATATAATAGCATCTAGTATTGAAGCATATCTTAATTCTATAAATAAAATATATAACGATATAGAAAATTTACAGTAAACTTGTTTAGCTAAGCCAAATTCTGGAATTAGTTAAAGAATTTACTCTGCATAATCTAAAATACAAATTATAATTCAAAAAAAATCTAGGTTTATTTTTATACTAATATATTCTTAAAAGTATAAATTAAACCTAGAAAATTATTTAATTATTATAGTATTAGATCTCAAAATTTGAAACTAATGTATAAAGCTCATCAGCCATCTTACTTGTCTCTTCTGCAGAAGTTGCCATTGTTTCCATCGCAGCTGCTTGCTCCTGGGCTCCGGCTGAAATTTCTTGTGTATTATTTGAAGTCGCCTCAGCCATACTTGAAACTTTATTAACTAATCCTTTCATCTCAAAAGCAAGTTCATCTTCATCTTTCATGCTTTCACCAATAATTTTAACTTGATTGAATATATCCTCAATAGAATTTATTATTTTTGTAAACATACCATCTACTTCTTTAACAGAAGAAACCCCATTATCAACAGATGATTTTGTTAAATCAATTGACTCAATAGCATCACTAACTTGTTGAAGTATTTTACTTATAAGACTTTGTATATCAAGAGATTCATTACTAGTTTGCTCCGCTAGTTTCTTAATTTCCTCAGCTACAACTGCAAAACCTTTTCCATGTTCACCAGCCCTTGCTGCTTCTATCGATGCATTAAGTGCAAGTAAATTGATATTTGAGGCAATTTCACTAATCGTTACACTTATTCCACTAACCTCTTTAGTAGCTTCATCAAGTACACTTAACACTTCAACAGTATTATCTGTTTGAGTGCTTATTTCAGCAATAGAATTAACAGTATCTTTAACTAGGACTTTCCCTTTTTCTGCTAGCTCTAAAGATTCTTCAGAATTCTTAGCTGAATTAATAGAAACTTTAGTATTTTCATCAATATTTGTAAATAATACATCAAAAGAATTATTAATATTAGAAATTTCTTTAGTTTGATTTATTGAATCTTCAGAAATATTTTCAATTTTAACAGTTATTTCTTCAGTTGCCGAGCTTGTTTCTTCTGCTGAAGTTGAAAGTTCCTCTGCCGTATTAAGTAGCGTATCAGCCGAACTTCTTATTTTTTCAATAATTCCACTTTGCATTTCCATCATCTTATTAAATGTATCAGACAATCTTTTAATTTCATCTTTACTTTTTACATTAGATCTAACAGTTAAATCACCATCACCCGCTGCAATCATTTTTTTAGAAAGCTCATCTATAGGTTTTATTAAACCAAATTTAGTAAAAACAAATGAGAATAATAGTGAAATTAAAAATGTAATAACGGCAATAACAATAGTTGTATTTTTAATTTTTATAGCAGATGACATATAATCATTATAGTTTGCAGTTGTTGCAAGCGACCATTTTCCAACGCCTGAATAAGATACATATTTTTTAACTCCATTAAAAGTATACATACCTTGACCATTTTCACCTTTAATCATTTTATTTCCAATTATTGTGAGTTCATTGCTTGTAGTTTTAAGAATATTTAATTTGTTTTCTTTTGAAGCGTCAGGATAACTTATAACAAATCCTTCTTTATTAATCAAGTAGCCGTAGCCTTCTTTACCCATTTTAATTCCTGAAACAATTTCTTTAACATTTTCAAAGGGAACTGTTCCAACCAAATAACCTAACACTTTGCCATTTTTCTTAACTGGAGTAGCTGCAGCAAAAATAACTTTTCCTGTTTCTTTATTTACAATAACATCACTAAAACTCGTTTTACTAGTAGTTTTAGATTCTTTAAAATACTCTCTATCACTAATATTTACTTTAATATTTGTAGAAGTATTTGATACAATCGCATTACCCTTTGTATCAACCAGTACAAACATTTCAATTAAATCTTTATTTCCGCTTTGAACAACTTCTAAGTAATTTTTGACTCTATTTTTATTTATAGACGTATTATCTGATAAAAGCTCTGCAATTTGTGTGTCTAATGCAACAACTTCCATAGTATTACCCAAAAAATCCATTTTATTTTCTATCATTTCTTTATGCATTTCTGTCATTTCTTTGGCAACTGATTTTGCAGCAGATTCCATATTAGTAGAAACTAAAAAATATGAGCCTCCTCCTATAAGCAAAACAGGTATAAGTATCATAACCACTGCCATTATCATCATCTTTTTCATTAACTTCATTAAAGACCCTCCCTTTAATACTACTTAGTTATTCATATAACATATATACCAACCGCTTTTATAACTAAACAAGTTTTAAAGCAATTTTGTGTTTTGTTTTAAATAAAAATAGTATTTTCGACATTTTTCGACATTTTTCGACATTTTTTTCACTTTGGCTTTATTTTTTAAAGAACACACAAGTTAGATTTTACTATAATAAAATCGCTTTGTAAACACATTTTACAAGTAATTTTATAATATTACTTCATTTATAATAATTAATAAATTTTATTGAATTGGTGTTATTATTACTTTATAATGGATATATATATTACATACATACAACAAAGGAGGTATTATGTTAAATTCAATCAATAAAAAAATCGCATTACTATTATTACTCGTTTTCTCTATATTCTTACTAACTATGGGACAATTACTTTATACATTTGGCTCACTAAGTGATGATGGTGTTTCTATCAACTTAGCAGGCTCACAGAGAATGAGAACAATGCTTCTTAGTAATTATTCTTTAATGTATAGAGACGCAATTAACGGGTCACTTAAATTTAACAAAGATGATATTAAGAAAACTTTACTTAAAGAACTTGACACCTATAAGAAAGTAAACAATGCACTAATTAATGGCGATAGTTCATTAAATATTTCAAAAAATACTAATAGAGATATTATAAAGTCAATTAATGACATAAAAAAAGATATTGACAGTTATTCTACTTGTGTAAGTAACGTAGCAAATGGTACTGATATCGATAAAAACGCCGAATTTATTGCTTCACATTCACTTGAAATTAAAACAAAATTCAATTCAATCGTTACTATGTATCAGAACCAATATGATTCTAAAATTGATAATTTTAAAATTATGCTCTATATTTATTTAGTTATTGGCATTATTATTCTTTTAATTAGCTTAAGAATAGCTAAAAAAATAATAGCTAACCCTATTAAAGAAATTGCTGATAAGCTTGGCCAAATAGCGTCTGGCGGCGGTGATTTAACTAAGGAAATTGAAAATAAAAATAATGATGAAATTGGAATACTTGCAAATAATTTTAATTCTTTCCTTAGCAACATTAGAAATATGGTCGCAACAATCGATTCAACATCAAAAGACATCTTTGAGTCTATTGATGTCCTTGCATCTTCTACTGATGAAGTTGCAAATACTTCAGAAAAACTTTCAACTGTAACAACTGAAATTGCAATAGGTGCAACTGAACAAGCTCAAGAAGTTTCAGTAACTGCTGAAAATGTTGGAGACTTAGGAAATGAAATTAATGGAATTAGAGACTTATCTTTAAATATGAAAGAATACTCTGAAGAAATTACAAACCTAAATGACAACAATAAAAAGAATATGAATATGCTTTATACTCATAATCAAGAAAATTTATCTGCCGCTACTGATATTTATACATCTATCGAAAAATTATATGAAAATGCTATTAATATAAGCACAATAACAGAAGTTATAACAAATATTGCAAGTCAAACCAACTTGCTTGCATTAAATGCTTCTATAGAAGCTGCAAGAGCTGGTGAACATGGGAAGGGGTTTGCAGTTGTTGCAAATGAAGTAAGTAATTTAGCTGATCAATCTGAAGAGTCTACAAATCAAATTACAGATTTAATTTCAGCGATTCAAACAGATGTAAATAATACAAAATCACTTATGGAAAAAATAATGAAATTAACTAAAGAGCAATCTGAAGCAGTAGACATTACAAAAAAAGATTTCGAGGTTATTACAAGTTCTTTAGAAGGAATTGTTATTAAAATTGACAATGTAACAGATAAAGTTGAAATTGTTGATGAAAATAAAAATAAAATAATCGAAGCTATTGAAAACATATCAGCAGTTTCAGAAGAAACTGCAGCATCAACAGAAGAAGTTGCAGCCTTTTCAGATGAATTTAATGTTTCTGTTAGTGAAATTAACGATATTACAAGTACCCTTAAAAACGCAAGCAGTGACCTTTCTAAATTAATCGGACAATTTAAATATTAAACACATGCTAAAAAACCCAATAAAACAAGGACGCTATTATGTTAAAGGCGTCCTCGTTTATTGGGTTTTTTTTAAAATAACAATGTTCTTAATACTACATACATCTATGAATTTCTAATATATCATGTTATAGTATCTTTCTATTTGATTTTCTAGCTCCAATATACTAATAGTTCTCGATTTTTTTATTGTCTCTTTTCCTTCAATAAACAGAATAACTGTTGGAATTACATAAAAATTATACTTACTCACTAAAGACGGCAAGGTATCTGTTTCCGCTCTAAAACTTTTTATTTCTTTAAATTTTCCAATCATCTTTTCTATTTTAGGGTAAAGATCTTTACACATATTACAATCTTTTGATGTAAAATAACCAAGTACAATAGTTTCATTTTTAATAAGATCTTCAATTTCATTAATATTTTCTAATTGCTTCATAATTTTTTTCTCCTACAATAATGTTTTTCCCTTTTTTAGATACATTAGTTCTACTAGCATATTTCTATTTTCATTAAAATTCCAATTCAAATATATTTCATCTACTAGAATTAATTCGTCTTTTAATAATTGTACTCCAAATATTGATGGACTTAATCCGTACCTTTTTGTATATTCTAAAATAATTTTTTCTGCATTTAATAAATCATACATAAACTTATCTTCAAGTAAATCTTGCCAAATAAAGTAATTTGAATTTTCTTTACCAATATACTTAATAACTTTAACTAAATGTGCTAAAGCTTCACTTGTTTTTTTCATAAGAGCACTTTGAATTTCAATTGTAATAGGCACATTTTGTTTAACTAAGAAATCTAAGTATGAATAATAAAATATTTGAGAAAAAATTGGCGCTACTAAAATAATATCAAATTTAGTAAATTCTAATTCGTGTGGAATATCAAATTCAATTCCTTCTATGATTTTTACAATCTCTCTCTGACTTAAATTAGACAAATCTATATTTATAAAATCTAGTGACAAATAATCCATTTGAACAAATCTTATATTTGTGTTTTCATCATATTTTTTATTAGACATGCTTTTAATATCAATATCTGTTGCCAATATATTATTATTAAATTTGCTTATACATTCAAGTGGTATATCATTTCCATTACCAAATCCTAAAACAACGACTTCAGATTTTTTCTTTGGGATATTAGCACATACAAATGTTTCGATTGATTTTAAATAAGCATTCCATCTATCTCCATATTCAGAAGTAGATTGATTATATTTTTCAAAAAATTTCTTCATAAAATCCTCACAAATAGTTAAAACGTTACTAAATTATAGCATAAAAACAGTTTTTATAATATAAATTTCAAAAATAAAAGAGCGGCTTCCCGCTCTTAATAAATACTATAATATATTTTCTTATTTTCTTATTTTCTTAATTTTTTAAGACAAACTTCAGCTGCTTTAATAAGTGGATATGCAACTGGTGAAGCAGTTAACACAGGTTGAGTACCTATTTGTGAAGTTAATAAATCAATTACTGTCATTTTATTTTGAATTACAAATCCAATAGCATTTATAAGTTCTCCTGTACTTTTACCTCCCGAAATAGCTCCCCCTAAAATAATTCCACTTTCTCTTGATACAACCAATTTAACCATTTGCTTATGTGCGTCTGAAATATTTCCAGGATGTCTATCCATACCTGTAAAACTTCCAGCTATATAATCTATACCTTCCATTTTAGCTAAAGATTCAGTAATACCAGCTACAGCAAAAGCATTATCACCTAAAGCAGTTGAGTAAATACCAATTGTACCAGCAAATGATTTTAGTACAGCTAAATTATAAAGGTTAATTCCAGCAATTCTTCCCTCAGCCGATGCTGTTGAAGCTAGCATAATACCACTTAATTTTCCTGTTATAAAATCTCTTTTTTCTGAGCAATCACCCGCAGCAAATATACTTGGATCGCTAGTTCTTCTATATTGATCAGTTTCAATGAATCCCATTTGATTTATTCTTAAACCAGTTTCTTCCGCTAATTTTGCGTTTGGTCTATAGCCCATTGAAACAATTACTGCATCTGCTTCAAGTTTTTCTCCATTATCAAGTAAAACACCATTAACAACACCATTTTCACCAAGGATTTCAGCAACGCCAAGCCCTGTAAAAAGTTTAATACCTCTCTCCGTTAACTGGTCTTCAACTTCTAGTACTACTTCTTCGTCAAAAGTGGCACCAAGAACATGAGGTAATTTTTCAACTAAAGAAATTTCTAAACCAGATTTATTTAATTCATCTGACATTTCAACACCAATAAAACCTGCACCTATTACAACCATCTTCTTAAATTCTTTTAATTTACTTTGAAACGAATCTAAATACAATTTATTTTTAGGAACAGTAAATACGTTTTCTAAATCTCTACCTTTAAGCCACATAGGTAGTGCCGGATTTGATCCAGTAGCAAAAACTAATTTATCATACTTATATTTCTCACCAGAGGCTGTACTAACAATTTTATCTTCTTTATTCACTACAGTTACTTCATCAATCACAATATTTACGCCAAGTCCTAATAATCCTTTATCCGGAATAGCATTTTTGCTTGTACTTCCTGTAGTTCCAAAAACATATGGAATACCACAAGGAATCATAACAATTTCTTCTTTTCTAATTAATGTAACATCTTTACTAGGATTTGTTGATTTTGCAGTTAATGCTGCCACAATACCTGCAGCTGAACCACCAATAACAATTATATCTGTCTTCTTCATATCTACACTTCCCTTTCAATTAATAGTTTTCCTATGTTTAAAGTTTATCAAAAAAACATTACAAAGTAAATAAAATATTAACAAATTTTTAAAAATATTATCATTTACATCCTTGTGTACCCTTTGAAAACACATAAAACTTTATGTTGATTATCATTATCAATAGTTATTTTTTTAACGTTAGTAATTTCTTTTACAAGAACAAAAAAACAAAGAAGTAGAATAAACATAAAATTATCTTTATATTCATTCTACTTTTCATCATTTTTTTATCAATTACCAATCTAGTACTTTGATATATATACTAGTCTTCGTCATCATCTTCTGTAGAGTTAGGCATCGTTATTTCTATTGCATTACCAGGAACTTTTTCATCTTCATAATAAGCAGTTACACTAACAAAATATTTTGATCCAGCTTCAAATTTTCCTCCAAAGTCTCCTCCATTATAATATTTTGTTATATCAAATTCAGCTTCTCTTTCATCTAAATCTGTAATCCAATAAAGATATCCATCATTTGGGTATTTAGGAGCTGAATTGTATTTCGAAACAACTACTTTATATCCTTTTAAATTAATTTTAGAAACCTTACTCCACTTAACTTTTACTTTCTTTTCGTCAACTTTTACTGTAACTGTAGGAACTTTACTTATAATACTATCTTCATCTTCGTTTGACGATATGTTTTCATCTATTGAAATAGCCGATGACGTTGTAGAAGAAGTTCCAGAAGTATCATCTAAAATTATTTTTTCTTCATCAAAAGTTATTTTTTCCTCATCGATTACTTTTAGTAGCAAAGCTGCTGCTTCAGCTCTTGTAAGCGATTTCTGCGGTCTAAACTCTAAAGTACCATCTGAAAGAAGCAATCCATTCATAAGTTTTTTTTCTACTGCAACAGCTACATAGGGTTTAAGATTTTTAGAAATCTTATTCTTGTCTGTAAACTGATCAAGAACTGTATAATCAGGATTATCAATATTATATTTTAAGCCTTTTACAAGAGCTACTGCCATATCCTCTCTAACCGCACTTTCAAGTGGTTTAAATAATATTTTTTCACCTAATTTATAACCGGTTAAATACGGTTTTGCAGCTTCAATATATACATTACCCCAATAATTTGACTTTACGTCATCAAACGATGACCATTTTGATTTTACAATTGGTATTTTTAAAGTTCTTACCATCATTGTAGAAAATTCAACCCTATTAACTTGATTTTGTGGTCTAAAAGTATTATCATCATATCCATTTATAATACCTTTTCTAATCATCGATTCTACAGCTCCATAATACCAATCACTTTCCTTTATATCTTTTGGTTTTTTTCTATCCGCGAATGATAATGAACCAAACAATAAAATAAAAACCAGTGTAAAAACTGCTATAGATATTCCCGTTTTTTTAGTAAACATATTTCCTCCTCTAATTAATAATATTTTTTACTATAGAAATATTATAGCCAAAAAAAACTTTTATTAATCAAAATCAGCATTATTATATTAAAACTGTAATTATGTCGTAATAGTTTTTAATATTTCATTTCTATTACAAACGCCATCACTCTACGAGTGATGGCGTTTTTTTTATTCTTTAATATCTATTTTTTCAATTCCAGTACTTCTTTAAGAGCAGATAAAAACTGATTTGTTTGTTCCATAGTTCCTGAACTTATTCTAATGAAATTATCTTCTCCCCATAAAAATCCAGGTCTAATAATCATTCCTCTTTTCATAAGCTCTTCAAATACAAACCTAGAATCTATTCCCATATCAGCAAAAATAAAATTAGTATTTGTTTTTACATAATAAAGATTTCTCTCTTCAAAGAATTTTTGCATTTTTCCCAAAGATTCATAATTTAAATCAACAGTATTTTTTATATGATCTGCATCATCTAATGAAGCAATTGCTGCTTTTTGTGCAACCTTATTTGAATTAAATACGCCTTTTATCTTCATTATCTCTGTAATAATTTCTGGTGATGATATCAAATATCCAACTCTAAGTCCCGCAAGTCCTGCAACTTTTGAAAAAGTTCTAAGAATAATTGTATTCGGTCTTTTCTTTAAAATATCAAGCCCATCATTATACTCGGCATTTCTAATAGCATATTCATAATAAGCTTCATCTAGCACAAGTACTACATGTTCTGGTATATTTGAAACTAAATATTCCACTTCATCTTTCGTCATTATATTTCCTGTTGGATTATTAGGATTACAAACATATACAATTTTTGTTTTATCTGTAATAGCATTAATAAATCCTTTAAAGTCATGCTTAAATTCTTTATCTAGTGGAAGTGAGACTACTTTTCCACCCATCATACTAACTGAAATATCATAAAGCGCAAAAGAAGGATTAGCCATAATAGCTTCATCACCTTCACTAATTAAAGCCTGAGCTATTAAAAATAATAATTGCTCGCCTCCATTACCAATAACTAAATTTTCTTTATTAATTCCATAATAATCTGCTAATTTAATTCTTAAATCATCAGCAATCCCATCCGGATAAATATTAACACTAAGTGCTTCTTTTTTTATTGCTTCAATAGCAAGAGGTGAAGGTCCTAGAGGATTTTCATTTGAAGCAAGTTTTACTATTTTAGTTAATCCGTATTCTTTCATAACTTCTTCAATTGGCTTTCCCGGGACATAAACTTTTAATTTTTCAAGTTCTTTTCTAAATTTCAAATATTTTTCCATATTTCCCCCATTGATTATATTTATTTTAAAAATACAAAAGTGCTTAGTTTTTCGAATAAGGCTTTCGTAAATTTACGACTAATACATATATTACTATCTTACTTAGTATGAATTATACATAATTTATTATTTAATTACAATGCAACGAGCTATATAAATTTAATTATAAGCTTAATAATACTACCAATAATATTATTCAGTATACTCTCGATCTTCTTCTTCGCCTAAAAGTACTCTTAACGCTCCATAGGCTAAAGATTCTAATTCATTTTCACCAGGCACAATAACAACAGGAGCTATAAATTTAACTCTTTCTTTTATAAGTGATGTAAATTTTTTTGAATGTGCAATCCCGCCTGTAATAACTATCCTATCAATATCACCATAATTTACTACAGATAACTCGCCAATAGCTTTCGAAATCTGATATGCCATTGCTTCATAAACTACAAGTGCTTCCTTATCGCCATTAGAAATTTTAGCTTCAACATCTCTTAAATCAACAGTATTCAAGTAGGAAACTAAACCACCTTTACCTCTTATTTTTTTCTTAACAAGAGATTTTTCTTCTTTATAACACAGTTCCATAAAACTCTTTAATGGAATTCGTCCACTTCTTTCAGGCGAAAACGGTCCTTCATCATCTGAAACTATATCCGCCAACTTTCCTTTTTTATGAATTCCAACTGTTATTCCACCGCCAAGATGAGCTGTAATAATATTACATTCTTTATAGGGCTTATTTAATTCTTTAGATACCTTAATAGCAACCGCCCTCATATTAAGAGCATGAGATAAACTTTTTCTTTCAATTCCTTTTATACCTGAAATTCTAGCAACATCTTCTAATTCGTCCACTGCAACTGAATCATAAATATATGATGGGATATTTAAATTCTCAGCTATATCAAAAGCAATAATTCCTCCCAAATTTGATGCATGTTCTACAACAGGGTTATTTTTTAATCTATCCACCATTTTTTTATTTACTTTATATGCTCCAGACTTAACTGGTGGCAGAAGACCACCACGACCAACAACAGCCGTTAAATTATTTATATCAAATTTTGCTTCATCTAAAAATTTAATAATCTCTTTCTTTCTCATATCATATTGATCAGCAATTTTATTGTACTTGCTTATTTGACTCGCACTATGATCAATGGTTGTTTTTACAATTTCAGTTTTATTTTCATATAAAGCAACCTTTGTTGAAGTAGATCCTGGATTTATTGCTAAAATATAGTTTTTCATTTATTTTCCTCCCTTTAGTTTATTATCATATAATTCAAAACCTCTATTAAATGCTTTAATATTAATATCAATAAATTTTTCTTTTACATTATTTTTTATAATCTCATCCCAATCAATTCCATCAAGATTCATTCCTTTAATTAATGAACCTAACATAATTGTATTTAAAACTTTAAAATTACCTAACTTTACAGCTTCATCTAATGCATCATAAAAAACAAATTTTTCTAGTCGCTTTGATAATTCTTCAATAATACCATCAGGATATTTTTTATTACCACTTAAAATTGGAGCAGATGGTATTTCATAAGTATTCATTACAACTATACCATCTTCTTTTAAAAATTTTATCCATCTATAAGTTTCCATTTTTTCAAATGAAATTATAACATCTACCTTTCCTTCTTCAAGTACCGGCGAATGTATTTTTTTCCCAAATCTAACCTGTGTAGAAACGCTTCCTCCTCTTTGACTCATTCCATGTATTTCAGCCATTTTAACGTCATATCCAAATTCAAGCAAACCACTTGAAAGAATCTTACTTGCTAAAATTGTACCTTGACCTCCAACACCTACTAAAAGTATATTAGTTGTTTTCATATTATTTTACCACCTTTCTAATTGCACTAACTGGACACGTTTGCATACATACTTCACAACCAACACAAGTATTAGGATCAATTTTTACTTTCTTAATCTCACTATTAAATTCAAGCGAAGGACAGCCCGTTCCAATACATTTTCTGCATCCGATGCATTTTTCTTCATCTACTTGACAACTATCCTTAATAAGACCAAATTCTTTGATATCTTCAGTTGAATATTTTTTTAGAGCACAAGGCCATCTAGTAATAATAACTGCAGCTTCATTATAATCAAGCGCTCTATTTACAGCCTCTTCAGTGGCAGTAAGGTCTAAGGGATTAACAACTTCTATATGTTTTACACCTATTGCCTTACAAACGTCTTCAATTGATATAATATTTGTACTTGAACCATCTAGAGTATATCCAGTTCCAGGATTCTCTTGATGACCTGTCATTCCTGTTATTCTATTATCTAATATACATGTAACTACTTTACTTTTATTATAAACAACATCAATTAAACTATTAATACCAGTGTGGAAAAACGTTGAATCGCCAAGAACTGCAACGGTTCTTTTGGATATTCCAAATTTAGTGAACACCTTCTGAGCGCCGTGACCCATACTTACGCTTGCACCCATGCAAAGAATGGTATCAACAGCATTAAGCGGTGCAATAGCACCCAAACCATAGCAACCTATATCACCAGTTACCATAATATCACTACGCTTTTTAAGAGCATAGAAAAATCCTCTGTGTGGGCAACCAGAACAAAGGGTCGGCGGCCTCATAGGAATTTCTATATCATTAAAAGTATTACTATTATCTATTTTTTCAAAAAAAACTTTTCTGAGTATCGTAGGTGATAATTCACCAAGTCTTGGAACAATTTCCTTACCTATGCATTTTATACCATCTGCTTTTATTTGCTCTTCCATAAATGGTTCAAGTTCTTCAATTACATAAAGCTGATCAACTTCATCTGCAAATTTTCTAATTTTTTCTATTGGAAGCGGATTAGTAAATCCTATTTTTAAATAGGACGCATTTTCTTCAAAAACTTCTTTTGCATATTCATATGCAGCACCTGCGCTAATAATTCCAATTTTTTTATTATAATATTCACAATAGTTTAAACTTGAATCATTTGATATTTTTTCAAGTTCTTTAAGAGCATTATCCACTTTAACATGCATAAGTCTTGCATACGAAGGAATCGAAATATTTTTTCTTTCATTTTTAACATATTCTTTAATTTTAACACTTTTTCTTTCTCCAAAATTAACAATACTTTTTGAATGACAAACTCTTGTGGTCATTCTTATCATAACTGGCGTGTCATACTCTTCACTGATATCAAGTGCATAACCAATCATGTCTTTACATTCAGCGCTATCACTTGGCTCCAACATTGGTAGTTTACCAAATTTAGCATAGTACCTATTATCTTGTTCATTCTGCGATGAATGCATTCCCGGTTCATCAGCAGAAATTATTACAGCACCTCCGTTAACCCCAGTAAAAGAGAATGTCATTAACGGATCTGCTGCAACATTTAATCCAACATGCTTCATTGATGCAATAACTCTAGCGCCCGCATACGAAGCACCAATAACTGCCTCAAGTGCAACTTTCTCGTTTGGAGCCCATTCTGCAATTATATCCTCACTATAATTAGCAATATTTTCTAAAATTTCCGTACTTGGTGTTCCTGGATATGCACTTGCATAAGAAATACCATATTCATATGCGCCTCTTGCAATAGCTTCATTTCCAGTAAGCAATTTTTTCATAATTTCACAACCTTTCATATTATTGTTCAATAAAAATAATTATACATTTTATATATTTTCTAATCAAAATAAAAAAATGAACATTCTATGTACAACATAAATATAAAGCAAAATTTATGCCACATTAATATTGAATATACTATCCTAAAATAGATCAAATACAATTAATTTATACCGTAAAAACAAAACAACTGTATTAATTGAGAACAATTAATACAGTTGTAAACTGTTATACAATCATTTTTTTTGATTTAACTTCTAAAATATGTTTAATTCCTTTTTCAGTTATCACGGTTCCAGCTCTTCCAGACTTAATTTCAACAATTTCATTATGCCTTAATTCTAGAAGAATATCTCTCACTCTTGATTCTCCAACAAAAATATTGTTTTCCTTTAATTTATCACTTATATATTTTCGTCCGATACCTCTGTGCGCTTTATATGCTTCATAAAGTAGACTTAAAATGTACTCTTCAATAGATAATTCGTCAAAATACCCATATTCTTTAAACGGTGCTTTAATTTCAGCTTCATCTTCACATTCAAAAGGAATATCACTTTTTTCAACTTTTTTAATACTCATATTTTTAAAATATTCGATAAAATTTCTTAACTCCCTAACATTTCCCAAATAATTGTAATCATATAAAGCTTTTTTAGCTTCTTCAGAAAAATCTATAATTATTTTAAACTCTTTTTTAAAATAATCAATAAGCGGAAAAATATCCTCTTTTCTATTTCTTAAAGGAGATATTTTAAGAGGAAGAACATTTAATCTATAATACAAATCTTTTCTAAACAAATTTTCTTTCATCATTTTAAATAAATCTTTGTTGGTAGCTGAAATTATTCTAATGTTTACATTTATTAATGTGTCTCCACCTATTTTCATAATTTCTTTTTCTTGGAGAACTCTTAGTAATCTTATTTGTAAATTATAAGGCATTTCTTCAATTTCATCTAAAAAAAGAGTACCGCCATCAGCAAGTTCAATTAGACCTACTTTGCCACCACGTCTCGCGCCCGTAAAAGCGCCTTCTTCATAGCCAAACAACTCACTTTCAAGAAGTGTTTCAGGAAACGCACCACAATTAATAGCAACAAATTGCTTGTTTTTCCTATCAGAATAATCATGTATCGAGTGAGCAAAGAGTTCTTTACCAGTTCCGCTCTCACCGAAAATCAAAACAGAAGAAACAGATTTAGACATACGTTTTGCGATTTCAATTGAATTTACTATATCTATACTACCACCAATAATATCTCTAAATTTGTATTTAGCAACATGTCCTTTACCAATCATTTGTTTTCTAAGCAAGTACTGCTGCTTTTCAAGTTCACTATATTTTCTAAGAATGATAATAGCACCATAAAATTTTGATAAATGAAATAATAGTTTCATAGATAAGACAATATCAATATCATTAATTCTAATAAGTTTATCAGAAATATCATTTTGAAGCTCCATATGTTTTAGAATATCAATTTCAGGAATAACACTTTTTATATTATAACCGATAATATCATCATCATTTAAATCGATAAGTTTTGATACGTCATCATTTACATATGATATTTTACCTTCACAATTTATATTAATAATACCTAACTTTATTATATTTAATATCGTTTTAAGTTGACTTTCATAATCGTTTACAACCGAAATTATATTTGAAAGGCCAAACTCTTTCGTAACAAATTCAACGTATTCTCTTTGTAAACTCATTTGTTTGAGTTTATTATCAAGACCTAATTTATAGCCTACATCTAAAATCGTATCAATATCAAGTAAAGTTGAATCGCATTTTACATTAACTGCATTACTTGCCTTTATTTTTTCATCTCCAAATATCAAAATATATCCATTAAAATAATTATTATTTTTTAATAACAAATATGGTTTTAATATAAGATGCCTAATTCCTACTCGCTCTAAAATACTAATAAGTTCATCGTCCTTATCGTTATCATCTAATACATATACTTCTTTGTTCGTATTTAAATTATTGATTATATCAAAAGTGTTTTTAGTAATAGTTCTATTAATAATTAAAATATCTGAATCAATATCCACCTTATTTCTTATAGCATTATATATATCTAAAGAAGATACCAAAATAACGTCTGCATCAAAGTAATTCAAATTTTCAATTTCTGAAACTAATTCACTTTCAAAAAAATAATTATCTCCAAAATAATTATCAAGTTGTTTCTTATAATTTTTTGCTATATTCATATTTTTAGCTAAAACAAGTAATTTCTTCATCTATTCACCTAATTTTTATCGCATTTGATTTACAAACTAAAACACACATTCTACACCCTATACATCTAGTTTCATCAATTATTATATTTGTCCGTCTCTCAATAGCAAATACCGGACAAGAATCTATACAAAGATCACAATTCGCACATTTAGTATTATCAATCACAAACTTCATTTTTTCACCTACAATATTATATTTTTAATTGCTTCACCCTCAATAAAAACACCATTTAAAAAACGATTATAATAAACAATTTCAAAATCTGCTTCCTTAAATGTTTTTAAAGTATCTCTATTAAGGTGACACCCATTTGCAACTTTTTTCCACAAAGGTGTCATAAAATTCAGAATAGGTTTTAAGCTATCTTTATCACTTTGAACATGCTCAATAAAATATATTTTTCCATTTTCTTTTAAGACTCTTCTTATCTCACTTAGTCCTTTTAGTGGATTTTCCACTGAACAAAACACCAATGTAATTATTATTGTATCAAATGAATTTGATTCAAAAGGTAAGTCTTCAACCGAATTGTTAAATATAAACATTTTGCTATTTTCTTTTATTTTATTAATAAAATCTACATTAAATTTAAGATCCACAAAAGACAGTTTAGATATGCTGTTCATATCATAGTATTTAATGTTTACTCCTGTTCCAGGTCCAACTTCTAAAACATTGCCATAAGCTCTTGCGCAATGTTTTTTCCTTGTTTCTCTTATGCCTTTTCTCTCAAAAGGCTCCATAAATGTATCATATATTTTCGTAGAAAAATTACTCATAATACCTCTTTCCAAAGTTTATTCTTTTAAACTTTCAATAATTTCTATCAATTTTTCTTCCACTTTATTATTTGAAACTTGACATGTACCAGCATTAAAATGTCCTCCACCTTCATATTTAAGCATAAGCTCTCCAATATTAGCATCTGACGTTTTATTAAAAATTGATTTACCAACAGTAAATACAGTGTTTTGTTTTTTTAACCCCCAAATAACTTGAATAGAAATATTCACTTGAGGAAAAAGTGCATACTTTAAAAATCTATTACCAGGATAAATCAATTCTTGTTCTCTTAAATCCACAACCAAAACATTGTTATAAACTTTAGAATTATTTTTCATTTGAATTTTAAACTTTCCGTCATATCCAAAATACAATTCTATTCTTTCTTTGACATCAGGAATTTCAAGTATTTCTTCTATTGAGTGGTCTTTACAATAATCAATAAGTTCCATCATTAAATCATAATTTGAAATCCTAAAATTTCTAAACCTTCCAAGACCTGTACGGGCATCCATCAGAAAATTAAGAAGTTCCCAACCTTTTGGAAAAAGTACATCTTCTTTCGTAAATTTTGCTGAATCTGCTTTATCTACAGCTAGCATCATTTCATCCCATTTTCTTGGAAAAACTTCTTTTCCCCCATAATATTCATAGACAACTCTAGCAGCAGAAGGCGCATCAGGGTCAATTATATAATTATCTTTTTTTCCTTTATTTCTAATTGTTTCACTTAAATGATGATCAAATGCTAGCCCAACTCCGTCTACATATGGTAAATTAGTTGTAATATCATTTTCATCCACTTTTATTATTCCATCTTGCATATCTTTAGGATGAACAAATTTAACCTCTTTTATCAAATCCATTTTTTTTAGAAGTACTGCACATACCAAACCATCAAAATCACTTCTAGTTATAAGTCTATACTTTTTATTCATCTAATCCCTCCATACAATTCTATTTTTGCCTTCATTTTTTGCTTTATATAAATTTTCATCAGCGTCTGAAATCAAATTATTATTATTTTCTACTTTATATTCTGCTATACCGCCACTTATAGTTACTTTATGATTAATTCCATCAAAATTAAAGGCTTCAATAGCTTTTCTTAGTTTATCAGCAACAATAAATGCCGATTCCTTATCCGTTTCAGGCAAAACTACTATGAATTCTTCTCCTCCATATCTCCCAACTAAATCAATTTTTCTAATATGCTCTTTTATAATTTGCGCGATATTATATAATACATCATCACCTGTTAAATGGCCATACATATCATTCACTTTCTTAAAATTATCAATATCCATCATTATAATTGATAATTTAGAATTATACCTTATAGTTCTTTCTTTTTCTTTAATTAAAAAATCTACTGCATATTTATGATTATATATATCAGTTAAACCATCTGTATTAGCCATTTTTGCTAGTATTTCATTTTTTTCCTCTAAATCTTCTATTAGAAAATATGATTTGATTTGATTTAATAACCTAGCTATAAAAACATTAGTATCAAACGGTTTCAATATATAATCATCTGCTCCTAAAAATAATATATTAGAAATTGTTTTATAATTACTAATATTAGAAATCAAAATTATTATAGCTTTAGGATTATTCTTTTTAAACTCTAACATCAAATCCTCACCTGATATATTTGGAAGTATTAAATCAACCAAGTAAATAGAATATTCTTTGTTACATTCTAAGATATCAAGTGGGTCTGAATAATAGTCAACATCTTTAAATCCATATGGCTCTAATATATTTTTTATTATCTTCAAGCTTAAATAACTATCATCTACAACTGCAATTGGAAGTTCTTTTGCTCTATTATCTATTTTACTCTCTCTATTTAATGTACCAATATAGTTTCTGATTTTATCAATAGAAATATCATTTTTTATTATATAATCCACAACACCTAAATTAAAAAGTTTCTCACGAACTGCAATATCATCTGTTGAAGTAAATACCAAAATAGGTATATCTGAAAACTCCGAATTGTTTAACTCAGTTATTATTTCCTCTCCGTCTTTACCATCAATTTCCAGTGCAGTAACAATAAGGTCTATTTTATTTACTTGTAATATTTTATATGCATCGCTGAGATTTATCGCTCCAAAAATTACGAACTCCGAATTAAGTTCTTTTACAATATCTCTAAAGGTTTCTTTAAAAAAATTACTACTCTCTATATGCAAAATATTCATTATTTTCACCTCTCGTAAATATCTTTATTTATCTACTTAAATGCTAGCATTATTAGAAATAATACTATTAATATTATATACACAAACCGCCACTTTTAAACATTTTTCTAGGACTTCGAAATCTTTATAAAAAAAATAAGCTAATATAAGCTTATTTTTTGTAAATATCAACTAATGTTTTAGTTTTGGGATCATAAACAAGGTAACATGATTTATTTGCAAATTTCGCAACATCTAGTCCATATAATGGAGTTAAAGATATTTTTTTAGATATCAATTTTATTTTAGGAAGACGAGCAAAATTATTGATATTTTTTAAATCAATTAACTCTTTTACAATAACTAAATCTTTTTTTTCAACATTTTTTGATATTCTATAATCTTTATAAATAGAATTTAGAAAGATTAAGAAAGATACAGAAATAAGTATAATGTAAAATACTTTTAAATTTTCTGGACTTTCATTTAATTTTGCATATCCAAAATATAAAATAGCAAGTAACATTGCCAATTGAATAAAATAAGAACTCTTCTTAAATTTAAGATGAACTCTCATATTTTGATTAATTATTTTTTCTCTCACTTTAAACCGCCTTATAAAAATATATTAGTAACAAAAAACTATTACTAATATATTTTATCAAAACTATGCCAGTATTACTATATATTTTTTAAGATGATTTATCCGATGACTTAGAGTTCTTTATTCCCCACTTCTTTAAAAAGCGGGGAATAAAGAACTCTAAAAAGGCCCTTGATTATGTTTTCTAAGATTCAGTGGAGTAAAAACTCCCTCTGAACCCAAGAAATTCATTTATTCATATAGTCTTCGTTAATTTCGATAGCTTTTACAGGACATTTATTGGCAGTTTTCTCTAACTTATCAAAATCATTCGTAATTCCTATAACTTCAGCTTTACCATTTTTCATTGAAAAAACTTCAGGCATATTTTTAACACAAACTTTGCATCCTACACACGCGTCTTTATTTATAAGAGCAATATTATCTCCAAATTCTTTGTATTCTGATGTTAAAAAAACTTCTTCTTTAGTCACAATTTTATTCATTAAATAGCCCATAATAAGAATAGCAATTACCGTAAATATCCACCTTAATGCCATAAATTTTAAACTTAAAAACTTTGCTTCATTTACAAGCATAGGAACTTTAATAACTGCCCATGCACTAAGTATTATAACAGCATTTGATATACTGGCACCTTTTTTTAACAATAATTTTACTAGTGGAAAAGCTGCATATATTGGTCCAGCAGATATACTACCTAAAATAACAGAAAATATTCCTCCAATAAATCCCGATTTTTCTCCTAGTCTATCATAAATAATTTTTTTAGGTACCCATGCATCAACAACCATTGTAAGTACAAAAATTAAGGGAATAATCTCAAATAATTCTTTTAAATAATAAAAAGTATTTTTAACAGCTGCATTTGCCTTCTCAGGATAAAAAATAAACAACACTAAATACACTAACAAAACAAAAATTGCAGTTTTGTTCTTCTTAAGCTTTTTTAAATTAATTTTATTCATTATATCAATCCTCCAACAACAATAGCTATTAATATTGCAAAAATAAAACTAAGTAAATTTCTATATAATGTAAACTTAAATCCAAATTCTTTTTTTTCTAAAGAAAAGGTTACAACACCTACCATAGTAAGAGTAGTAAGAAATGCAACAATTGGAACAATACTAGCCCCAGAATTCACTAGTGACCCTGCTAATGGAAATGCTACAAAGGCCGGAATTAAAGTTATACTACCAAGTAATGCTGCACTAACTACAGAAAACATTAAATTGTCTCCACCAAGTAAATTTTGTATGGTAGTTGGTGGAATTAAAGTAAGAATTAGACCAATCAAAAATAGAATTGCAATTATTTCCCCCATCATATTTTTCATCATATTTCTTGAAAGCTTCATAGATTTTACTGTTCTAGTTTTATCTTTTAAAATCGAGATTACTAGAATAATCACACCAATAATCCAATAATTAAAACTCATATAATACCTCCTTAGTAATATATATTTTTCTTTTCTTTTATTTATATTAATTATATACTATATAAAGAATACTAAGTGTTACTTCAGTAACTAGATAGGAGAAAAAATGAAATATATTAAAAAAATAAGTAAACTGAATTTTTTTAAGACAATAAAAAAAGATGATCTGGAAATTATGATATCTAACAATTCAATTTTTATAAAAAAATACGATAAAAACGAAATAATACATCTTCAAAGTGAATTATGCTCCTCAATGGACATTGTCATTGAAGGTAAAGTTATAGTACAAAATATAGATGAGAATGGAAATATTATTACAATAAGTAACTTTGAGAAAAACGAACTTTTCGGTGCACACCTTCTTTTTTCTTCACAAAATTTCTATCCAATGACAATCATCGCTCAAGAAGAAACTACTATACTTAAAATAGAAAAATCTAAAATACTTGATTTATGTCAAAATAACAAAATTTTTTTAATTGAATATTTAAATCAAATTTCTGATAGATCAAACACCTTAGCTAGTGTAATCAATAGAGTTACAAGAAAATCAATTAGAGCTTGTATAATTGATTTTTTAAAATTCGAAAAAAACTTACAAGACTCAAACAAAATAATACTTAATATATCAAAAAAAGAGCTATCTGAAAAATTTGGTATACAAAGAACTTCGCTTTCTAGAGAGCTTAGTAAAATGAAAAAAGATGGATTAATTGATTTTGATAAAAATTCAATAACAATAATAAATCTAGAAAATATCTAAATATCACTTTTAACTAGAAATTTTCAAAGGAGTCTTTATGAAAAAAAAATTAGTATTAATTACAATAATTATTACAATTGCTACATCAATTTTTGGACTTAATTATTACAGATCAAAAACAAAAATAGTAAATTCGTTTTCCACCTTACAGATTAATACATACGAAAACTCGAAAAATATCTTTACAATAAACAATACTGACCTTCTCTACAAAGTATTATGTGATTCAATAAATAAATCAGTTACTTATACTAAACCAATCAAATATAATAAAGAAATTATATTTGAATTTATAGATAAAAATAAAACTAAGAAAAATTTAAACTTTTATTCTGATATAGATAAAAAAGAATTATATTTTTTATATAATAATAAACAATATATAATTCCAAGAGAATACTCAAAACTACTTCTAAACTATGATGAATTTAGTGATTTATACCCTAATAATATCAATCCTAGCATAATAATTCACAGCGCTAAAAGTTCAATAGTACCGCATTCAGCTAAAAGTAATTTGTTCTATAAAAAAATTAATAGTAAATGGTACAAAATCAGTAATATCAATACTTCAACAAACTTAGATAGCAATATTATTATGGATCCTGTATTAAACTTAATAGAATCCGAAAATTTGAAAATAAATATTTCGCCGAAACCTAGTCATTTTGAAGTATATACTAATAATGAACAACAAAAATTAAATGAAAATATTTACATACCTTTAAAAATTGAAAGCACCATAAATTATACAATTAAAGCTATATGGGAAAAAAACACAGATAGTGATTTTTACGGGGAGAAAGATTGGACTTTTAAAGTGAATGTTGATTTAAAACCAAAACTTGAAGTGATAAATTCAACAGAAAAACAAGGTGATTTTTTTATAATTAAAATGCTAAATTTGAATTATAACGAAACACCTATACTAGAGCAGAATATTATTGATAATATTAAATACTGGAAAATTGATGATGCGTGGTATTCAATTATTCCATTAAATTATTGGGTAAAAAAAGGAACATATAAAGTAAAATTTTCTATAAAAAAAAATAATAATGTAATTCCTATTTCGAACAAAACCCTTGATATTCTTAATAAGAAATTTGATAAGCAATACTTAACAATTGATAAAACTGTTGCTTCGTCAACAAAAAATCCCGAAGCCTATAGCCAGTACGCAAAAATTTTCTCACCTTCAAGAGAGAAGAGCATAAATAAAAAACTTTGGCAAGGAAAATTCATTTGGCCATGCGTTGGTAGAATTTCAACCGAATTTGGAATGATGCGCTATGTAAATGGAACATTAACTTCATATAGACATTCAGGGATAGATATTGCAGTTCCAAGAGGTACTCCAGTTCTTGCGACTAATTCTGGTAAAATTGTATTAAGTCAAAAGCTTATAATGACTGGAAATACCGTTGTAATAGACCACGGACTTGGTATTTTTAGTGTTTATTTTCATATGGATTCACTAAATTATAATAAAAATGAAATGGTGAAAAAAGGGGAAATAATCGGCACAGTTGGTACAACAGGTTTTTCAACAGGACCTCATCTCCATTTTACTACATCCTACTATAAGACTAACTTAGATCCAAATACTTTTTTAAATTGGGATGGAAAATTATAGTAAAACAAATAAAGAGTTATCTAGTATTAATTCATTTGATTTAAAATCAAATTCTAAAAATACTAAATAACTCTTTAACAGTTTTTAATATGCTGTGGCTAATCTATTAATTTATTTTTCCACACAAATTTTTCCGTCCTTAAAAACTACTTTTATTAAATTTCCCTTTATAACTTCTTTTTTTATAAACAATTCTGCAATTTCATCTTCAATATATTTTTGAATTGTTCGTCTAAGAGGTCTTGCTCCATATTTTTCATCATAACCTTCTTTAATAAGGAATTCTTTCGAAGCACTATCCACACTTAAACTCATACCTTTTTCTTTAACTTCTTCTTCAACTTCTTCAATGAGTAAATCAGCGATTAGTTCTAGCTCTTTCCTACTTAAATGATTAAATACGACTACATCATCTACGCGATTCAAAAATTCTGGTCTAAAATACTGATTTAAAGCTGATAATACTTTTTTTTCAAGCTTTTCGTAATTATTACTTTCAAATCCAATTCCATTCGCTTTTATATCCGTTCCTGCATTAGATGTCATAATTATAACCGCATTTTCAAAGAATACAGTCCTTCCTTGACCATCAGTCAGTCTTCCATCTTCAAGTATTTGTAGTAATACATTAAATACATCAGAATGAGCTTTTTCAATTTCATCTAAAAGAATTACCGAATAAGGTCTTCTTCTTATTTTTTCAGTTAATTGTCCACCATTTTCGTAACCAACATATCCTGGAGGTGATCCAATTAATTTTGATATAGTATGTTTTTCTGAGTACTCACTCATATCCATCCTAATAAGAGCGTCTTCTGATCCAAAAAGTTCATTTGCTAAAGTTCTGGCAAGTTCAGTTTTTCCTACTCCAGTAGGACCAACAAAGATAAAAGAAGACGGTTTCTTTTTCTTTCTAAAACCAGACCTATTTCTTCTAATTGCTTTTGATAAAGCACTAACTGCTTTATTTTGTCCAATAACTCTTTTATGAAGCCTATTTTCTAAATCAATGAGTTTTATGGATTCTTCTTCTGTAAGTTTTCCAACAGGAATTTTAGTCCATGCCTCAATAACGTAAGCAACATCTTCTGTTGTAAGTTCAAGATGTTCATTAATCATTTTACATTCATTTAATTTTTCCTGAAGATGAATTTCGTGTACTTTTAACTCAGCAGCTCTCTCAAACTCTTCGTGTAAAGAAGCAATTTCTTTTTCTTCAGCAATTTTTTTTATTTCATTTTTCAAATTCTCATATTCTACTAATGAAGTGTTTTTCAAATTCAATCTTGAACCAGCTTCATCTATAACGTCAATAGCCTTATCTGGCAAAAATCTATCTGTTATATATTTTTCTGACATTCTAACAGCTTCTTCAATTACAATGTCACTTATTTTAACTTTATGAAAATCTTCATAATATGATTTTATTCCTTTTAATATCTCAATAGACTCTTCAATTGTTGGTTCATCAACCATAACAGGCTGAAATCTTCTTTCTAAAGCTGCATCTTTTTCTATATGTTTTCTATATTCATCAATAGTTGTAGCTCCAATTATTTGTACTTCACCTTTTGCAAGAGCTGGTTTTAATATATTTGCAGCATTCATAACACCACCATGTACTTCTCCAGCACCCATAATATTATGAACTTCGTCTATTACTAAAATTACATTCCCATGAATCTTTGCCTCTTTAATAATCGCATTCATTCTACCTTCAAATTGACCTCTAAACTGTGTTCCAGCTACAATTGAAGTCATATCAAGCAAATAAACTTCAGTATTTAGTAGTTTAATAGGTACTTTTTTTTCTACTATCCTTAGAGCTAATCCTTCCGCAATTGCTGTTTTACCAACCCCTGGTTCACCAATTAAAACAGGATTATTTTTACTTCTCCTATTTAGTATTTGAATAACTCTATCAATTTCTTTTTTTCTTCCAATAACTTTATCGATTTTATTTTCCCTAGCTTTATCAATTAAATTTGAACCAAACTTCTCTAAATTTTTAAGTTTCTTCTTTTTAGCTTTTTTAATTTTTTCATCTCTTGTATCTTCTTTTACATCTTCAATTTTTTCTTTTGTTTCTTTTTGCATTTCTTTTTTATCTAATATTTCAAAATCATCTCCACCCATTGCTAAATTCATCATTTGAGAAAGTGGATCCTCATCTGAATCCGACAAATTCATATCTTCAAATATCTTACTCATTTGACTAGAAATATTTTCAAGATCGTCAGGATCTACTTTCATCTGTTTCATCATTTCATCCATAATAGGTATCCCCATTTTTTTTGCACAATCAAAACATAATGGTTTACTTATTTTTTTACCATCTTCAATTACAGTAGTATAAACTACCGCTATATTTTTCTTACATACAGAACATTTTTCCATAAAATCACCTCAGTTTGATACTTAATTTTTATTAAGGCAAATACAAACACGCATAACCTTTTCCATATAATACAATATATCATATATTTATTAACTAAATATGAATATATAACAAACTCCTATCAAATACAGTATATACTTTCTCAAAAACCAAAAGAATCAGCATAAGCTGATTCTTCTGTTAAAAGATTTCTACATATAATACCATTAAACACAAAAGAGATGTTCCCCCAAACAAAACCTTCGTTTTATTAGCTTTTTTTCATTTAGAAAAAACAACATTTTATTAAAACAATTTATTTGCGTTGAAATATTTTGTTTTAATTTAAAAATGTTTTCTTTTCTTAATATATTGTACAACTAAAATACAAAATAATCAAGAGAAAAAAATACTATATATAAAATGCTTCAGCGTCAAGATCAGCCGCGAGGCGCATTTTATATATAGTATTTTTTTTACCTTTTAACTGCAATGTGCTTCAGCGTCAGGAGTACCCACTAGATGCGTTTTATTTATAGTATTTTTTACCTTTTAACTGCAATGTATTTCAGCGTCAGGATCGGTCGCGAGGCGCATTTTATATATAGTATTTTTTTTACCTTTTAATGCAATGTACTTCAGCGTCAGGATCAGCCACGAGGCGCATTTTATATATAGTATTTTTTTTACCTTTTATCTGCAATGTGCTTCAGCGTCAGAATTAGCCACTAGGCGCATTTTATTTTTAGTATTTTTTTACCTTTTAAATGCAATATACTTCAGCGTCAGGATCGGCCGCTAGGCGCATTTTATTTATTAGTATCCTAATGTTTTATTTACGATTATTACTTTTATTCTATCTTTATTTGCTTGTTTTTTTATTACTACGTAATCGTTGCATATTCTGTCTTTACTTGAGCAATCGACGCAGTATCCAGTTTTAGCACATGGTGTATTTCTACTTAACCTTTTTGCATTAGCTGGAGCTGATATTTCTTTATTTCTTTTTATTGCGTCGTCTAGGTTTTTAACTAATTTATTTATTCCGACTACAACAATTACTTTTTTGGGGCCATATATCATAGCTGCAACTCTATTTCCATTTCCATCAACATTATAAAGCTCACCATTTTCAGTAATGGCATTACTACTTGAAAAATACACATCAGTGTCAAAACTTTCAAAGTATATTTTTTTAATATCTTCCCCAGTTAATCCTTCTTTATATCTATCTAAAAAATTAATATTTTTATGTCTTAAATAGTCAATCACTCCTGTTTCAAATAAAGTCATTGAACCACCAAGTGATACCTTCATATTATCTTTAATAAAACTATCTATTTTATTAATTAATTCAGTTTCATCTCGAACAAAAAAAGCATCCATATTATTTTTTCTAAAATTATCAATCGTTTTTTCAATTTTCTTAGAATTTAACCATTCAATATTTTTACTCATATACAGCTCCTTTTTTTCGATTCCTTAGTTTTCTAGCTTCATAACTAGTAAAACTCACTATGAAACCAATGAATTCACTTTCCTGAAAGCATTTCTATTATTTCTTCATTTGTAGGTTTCAACTCTTCTGGAATTTCCTTTCTACAAGATAAAAGACCAAAATTATATTCATCAACTTTTTCTAATTGTTCAACTGAATAGTCTACATCTTTATATCCTAAGGATTCAACTAATTTCATTATAAATTCAGAATGAGCTATTAAATCATCATTACAAATATGAAAAATACCAGTATATTTATTATCAACAACATATCTTATTTGTTTTGCTAAAGAAATATCCAATGTATTATTTATAAATAAATTATTATATACAATAATTTTTTTCCCATTTTCAAGTGAATCTTTTAAATCTTTCATTCTAGGAGAAGTTTCTCCCCAAACAATTGGTAATCTAAAAATAGTTAATTTATCACCTAAAATATTTTTCAATTCTCTTTCGCAGTCAATTTTAAATTTACCATATTTTGTTTCAGATTTTGGAATATCAATTTCATAATGTGGTCTATCTTTTAAATTATCAAAAACATTTGCAGTTGAAATAAAATAATATTTTCCACCATTCTCTTGAATATAATTTGCAGATATTGAATGAAATTCTATTTGTTCTCTATAATTACCCCTAATTGAGGAAATTATTATATCTGGTTTAATTTCATTTAATAATTCTTTTAATCCCTCTGAATCTTTTAAATCAACTTTATACTTGTTATCATCATTAATTTTACCACTTTTATATGTTCCATATACGTAATAGTCGTTTTTAAACTCATTACATAGTGCATTTCCTACTAAACCAGTTGACCCTAAAATCAACATCCTTTTCATAAGAACCTCCCAAAATTATATGCTATAACTTACATACTTATTCAAACATTTTTTTGTTAAAATATCAACACTTATTTTAATAATAATAAAAATATAAATTAATAATTATACTATTAAATTTTCAGAAAATACTGTCTAATTAATTTCATTTATACTATAATATTTTTATAAGAAAATATATCAAAAGCGAGTGATTACTTTGAATGTTAAACGATACTCTAGAAAAGAAATGAAAATTTTTATAACCAATATAATTGGCGAAAAGTGTGAAGTTATGCCTATTGGCAATCACGAACTAAATCGTCACTTAGTTTATAGAATAAATACAACAAATAATTCATTCGTTTTTAAATTTTATTATAAAAAAGAAGTCGCTGAAAATGAAATTCTTGCCTTAAGAGAAACTAAATTTATTGACATTCCTACACCTTCTATAATCGAAACTGGATTTATCGAAGATGATAGAGAATGGCTTTTAATGAATCGTATAGAAGGATTCCCCTTAGCTAAATTTGCAAAATTTATCAATCATAATAATTTAAAAGATATTTACTATGATATGGGCAAATTTTTAGCTAGGCTCCATAAACATTCTTCTTCTAAAGACTGTAGGTATTTTAAAGATACCACTAATTTAACAACTCAAACTTCTTGCAAAGCTTATTTTGAAAAACAAAATAATGATTTTATTGAAAATATCATAACTAATAATCTTAATTCTAATATTATTAGTAGTGCCATTAATTATTATTATGCAAATTTGGATATACTCGATATTAAATCTAATTATAGTTTCTGCCATAATGATTATGATGGTCGAAATGTATTAATCGCTAAAACAAATGGCACATGGAAGATTTCAGCTATTCTTGATTTTGAAAGAAGTATGTATATGGATCGTACAATCGATTTTTGCTTTATGTACATAAATCAATTTCATTTTGACAAAACATACGAAAATTCATTTTTTCAAGGCTACAAATCAGTTTATTCCCTGCCTACTAATTTTAAAAAACATTTTGAATTTTTTCTTCTAATTCAGTGTCTAAGACTTTTTTCATGGTCTAAAGATATAGTTCCTATGCTACATAAAACAAGCTATGATATCATTAAGGATATTCTTAACAATAACGTAAAAATAGATAATAATTAAATACCTCCAATAAAAAAGCAATAAAACAATTTATCTTAATTTAATATTGTTTTACTGCCTTTTTTCTATTTTATATTCTTTATTGAATATTTTATTAATTCACTTAATGAATTAACATAATTTCCAAATTCATTATCATACCAACCAAATATTTTAGCATGAGTAACAGGAAGTTCAATTTTTCCTGCAACCCCACTTTCAAAAAGCATAGAATTTGGTAGTGATAAAAATCCAGTTTTTGTATGTGTTTCATATCCTTCAATTACTACTGAAGCTCTTTTCCCTTTAAAATCAGACGAAACATTTTGAATACTCGAAAATTCAAGCAACTTGTGATTAGAATTTTCGCTAGCAGATTTATAGATATCATTTAAATATTCATTGTTAATAACAGGATTTCCACTTGTATCTAGAGAAGTCTTAAATGTTAAATTTAGTGTAACTAATGAAACTGTATTGCTTGGAATACGTACAGAATCCGCCATAAATCCGATTTTTTTAATTTCTGGAAGTACATACTCAAGTGCTTTTGCCGCACCAGTAGACGTAATAATAATGTTATTAAACACAGATCTATTTCTTCTTAAATCAACACTTCCGCTCTTAGGAAGAGAATCTAAAATTGTTTGATTATTAGTAGCTGCATGAATCGTACTCATTGAAGCTGTAATGATTTTAGAAGTTTCAATATTATCTAAAAGCGGTTTCATCATATGTGAAAGCGCAGTAGTAGTACAGCTTGCAGATGAAATGATTTTATGTTTATCAAAGTCTATGTCCGTATGATTAATTCCAAAAACAGTCATCGTAGTATCTATTGGAAACTTCTCTTTTGTTTTAAATGGTGCGCTACAAATTACTAATTCAGCTCCTGAATCAAGATGTCCCCTTATAGATCCTTTTGGTTCACTAGAATTTTTACTTGGATCAAGAAAAACGCCCGTACAATCTACAACAAGCTTAACTTTGTATTTTTTCCAGTTTATATCTTTAGGATTTCTATCAGTCACTAAAATTCGTATGAGCTTATCGTTAATTTTAAATGAAAATTCATCAATTTTTTCTAAATTTACAGTTTTGCCTGAATATCCATATAGAAATCTATCTAAAAAACCATACGTCGAATCTGTCATAATAAAATTAATAAAGGCATCAATTGAATTGCCAGTTTTCCTTCCAATATTAACGACAAATTCTTCAAATTCTTCATTCATTAAATTGTTCCAAAGTACTAATTTACCTATTCTACCCATTCCATTAATACCAAGTTTATTCACAATGCACCTCCGCTTTTACTGGGACTTCTTTAGTCCCTAGACGATATTGTACACTATATTTAATTAATATGCTACACTATTTTACTAAATAATTATTTTTGTATATAACTAATAAAGAGTAGCCGTAGCTACTCTTTATTAGTTATATTAATTTGTTATTTAATTTTTGATTTAATCACATTAATTAATTCTTCGAGCTTATCAATATCACCTTTTGATTGATTTAAAGCTTGCTCGACTTGTATTAATAGTTCATTCAATGAGGCATCACTAATTACACTAGTAGTCGTATCTGTATTGGTATAATCTGTCTGTGAACTTGAGCTATCAAACTTGTTAATACTAAACATACTATCTATTGCTTTTTCTAAAGTATCTTCCATAACTATTTTTTCTTTATATGCAATAATAACTCTTTTAAGTTCAGGTAAATTATTTGAGTTATCTGCTTGTAAATATATCGGTTCAATATATAACAAAGAATTGTTTATTGGTATAACCAAAATATTGCCTCTTAGTACAGATGAACCTTGTTGACCCCATAAAGTTAATTGTGGTGAAATCTCTGAATTTTGATCAATTCTAGATTCAATCATCATAGGTCCTTGAACATTCTTATCTTTTGGAAATCTATACATTACAATCTTTCCATAATTATCGCCGTCATTCCTTGCTATCAAAAGTGAATTCATATTAGCTTTTTCTTTTGGCGTAAACGGGATCGATAAAAGAAATTCAAGTTTTTTACTATCAGGAAGTTTAAACATCAAATAATTTGATTCAACATCTTGAACTTCGCTCATATATTTTTCTGTTGCAATATCCCATACATCTTCACCATTATAAAAAACAGTTGGGTTATTTACATGATAAGATTTATAAACTCTAGCTTGAAGTTCAAATAAATCTTGTGGATATTTTACATGAGCAAACAAATACTTATCCATTTCAGATTTGTCTTTAAATGAATTCTTAAATATTTTTGAATACGTCTTAATAAGCGGATCATTTTTATCAAATACATATAGATTAACTTCACCAGAATACGCATCAACTACCGCCTTAACTGAATTCCTAATGTAATTTGCTCTTCCAAATTTAGTAACATAAGGTTGGGAATAAGGATGCATTGTACTTGTAGTATAACCATCAGCTATCCAGTACAATTTTCCATCTTCTTTATTTATAACTAAATATGGATTTTCATCATATTGAATAAAAGGTGTTAATGTTTTAAGTCTATCTACTATATTTCTATGAATAATAATCTTTGAGTCTTTTGTAATATTATTAGATAAAAGCATTTTCAAACTATTCTCTTCGATTGAAAATAACAACTTGTTTATTCCAGCAAGTGGTATTCCTCTATCACTATTAAATATGGTTCTTTTATTATCAGAACCACTTGGATAATCAAATTCTTCTTCTCCAGTCTTAACTACAATATAATCATTATTGAGTTCTCCAAAATAAAGTTCTGGTCTTTCAATTTTTAAATCTGTATTGGTAGTTGGAGGTAAATTTTTAACCAATAGTTCGGGCTGACCGTTTTGAGTAATCTTATTTACTGGAGATACAACCGCACCATATCCATGCGTATAGATAAGATGTTTATTGAGCCAAGTTTGAGCTTTTTCGTCTAAACTATTTTGCTCCATCTCTCTTGCAGATATAAATACTTCAGTATATTTTCCATCAATCTGATACCTATCAATATCAATATCATTAAATTTGTAATAAAGTCTAATTCCTTGAATTTGATTGTAAGTTTGTTTAAGTGGTCTATAATCATTAATTCTAATATTATCAACGATTTCACTATTTTCTTCGATATCTTTTTTTGTCAAATCTTGATCAACAGGAAATTCTTTTTCCACAACTTTATCTAAATTATATGCTCTTTGAGTATTTTCAATATTATACTCTAAAAATTTTGTTTCTTTTGAAATTTCATCAGGTTCTACAACAAATTTTTGTATAAACATAGCACTACCACCAGTTATTAAGGTTACTGCTAAGAATAATACTGGACCAACTAAAGAAAGTTTTAAGCTCCTTCTTTTAAATCCTATATAAATTCCTACTGATGATACTAGGGCAATCACCATTTGAATTCTATAACTAACAAGTGTAACATTTATATCAGTATAACTTGCACCATATGCGACTCCTCTTGATGAAAACAAAAGTTCATAAGTCTTTAAATAATAGCTAAGTGCAAATAACACAAATATCATAGAACCAATAACAGTAACTTTAGTAATCATATAAGAATATACTTTTTTATTAGCAATTGAAGAAAAACTAACATTATTTCTAGGATTTAAGTACACTATATTATCCTTCGAAGGCGGGTAAAATCTTATAAGTATTAAATATGCCATAACTGTAGTTACAAGAAGCCAAAATGCTAACATAAAAACTGCATCAAGTACACTTCTCATAAGTGGATATGTGTAGATATAAAATGAAACATCATTGTGGAAAATTGGATCTTGGTAACCAAAGTTAAATTTATTTAGTTGCATCAAAATTTTCATCCACAGTAAACTTGTAAAGTTTAAAGAATACATAAATCCAAAAACAATTGAAAATACTAATGAAATAAGTTTATTTCTCTTAAATTCATTCTCTAAAGGTTTTTCAACAAAATGAAAATAATTCTTTACTAATGATTTTAGATAAATAAAAACAACTAAAGATATAAGAAAAAATACTGGTATGAAAATCTTAACTTTTGTAAAGAGTTGTACTGTAAATAACTCTTTGTAATTAACTGAAGAAAACCACAAATAATTCGTAATCAATCCAATTATCGGCTTAGTAAATGACACAAAAATAAATAATACTAAAAATATTAGTGTAAATATAACTTTAACTCTTTTCGAACTCTCCATAAATTCACCTCTTTTTATAATAGACTGTAAATAACTTAAATTCATTATCTTACTTTATTAATACCCTTTTATATTATTCTATTCATTTTTTTTTAAACCTTTATATTTTACATCATATTATTAATAAATTTATCAATTAATTGTACATTGGAGATTATTATCAAGATTTTAGGGAATATACTATATATAGAGTAAAAGGCGGTGAAAATATGAGTAATATTCTTTTAATTGACAAGACACCTTCATCATATAGGATTAAAGAAATAGCACATAAATTAAATATTGGCATATATGAAGCTTCTAATTATATGCAAGCACTTAATAAAGCAAATTCATTAATAGAAACGCTAGATTTAGTTATTATTGACGTTTTACTAGAAAAAGATAATGGTTTTGAATTAATAGAAACCTTAAAAAAAGAACATCCATTTCTTCCAATTATCATTCTAACTTCTCTAAATACAAAAAAAAGTTTTGTTCGTGGAATTAAACTCGGCGTGAGTGATTACATCTTAAAACCATTTGATGATGAAACTCTTATAAACAGACTGAAAAAAAATATGTCACATAAAAACCATATAAAAACACCAGAAAGAAAAATTGATTTTAATTCTTATTTAGAAACCGAATTATTAAAGTCCTCAAAGGGAAATTATCCTCTAAGCATTGGACTATTTACTTTTTACAACAATATTAGTGGTTTAGAAGAAAATTTAGAAGAATACTACAAAGCACAAAATATTATTTATAAAAAATTTGAAAAATTGTTTTTTGAAACAGATTTTTTTACACCCTATGGATCAAAATATTTTCTTGTAGTTTTACCATTTTGTAAATTTGAAAATGTAAAAATTGTAAAGCAAAAAATTATTGAATATGGAAGCTCTTTATTAAAAGAACTTGGAATGAATTCATACGCAATTTCAACGTCATTTGTAACTACTCCAAATGATGGAACTAAAAAAAATCATCTAATCGATAAATTAACCAATCAACTCAATAGTAATACAACAAATAAAACAAATAATTAAATTGTACTCAAAACTTTATTTTTTATGTTATAATATTCTCACTAACTTATTTTAGTCTTTATATCTCTGAGATATAAAGCTTTTTTTTAGGCAATTTTATATTAGGAGTAACTATGAATAGATTAATAAACATAAAAATAATAAAAACAATAATCATTATTGCACTTCCAGCAATAATTGAAATGGCTCTAAATACACTTCTTGGTATCGCTGATACTTTAATGATAAGTAGACTTATTAATAAAGATGCACTCGTAGCAGCAGGATATTCTAACCAAGTTTTCTTTGCATTAATTTTTATTTTCACATCATTTAATACTGGTGCAATAGCAATGATTTCTAGAAATTATGGTGAGAAAAATTTCAAAAGGCTTCGAAAAGTAGCTTCTGAAACTCTTACATTGAATTTAATTATTGGATTAATTATTACAATAATTTCTTTGTTTTTCGCAAAGAACATTTTTTCAATATATGATTTAACTTCTACTGTTAAAGATAGTTTATTAGTATATTTTAAAATTGTTTCATTTAGCCTTGTTCCTATGTTTCTATCATTTTCATTTTCTGCAACTCTAAGAGGATCAGGTGATACTAAAACACCTATGAAAATAACTGCCATTGCAAATATAATAAATATTTTTGGAAATTATTTTTTAATAACTGGTTTTGGAATTTTTCCCGAACTCGGAATAGCAGGTGCTGCAATTTCAACTACTGTTTCCCGTTTTATAGGATTATTCATATATATATTTATATTATTCAATAATAAAAAAACAGTACATATTAACATAAAAAACATGCTTTTGACAAATGATGTTTTAAGACCACTACTAAATCTAAGCATTCCTGGTGCTCTAGAACAATTCTTTATGCAAACTGCATTTATTGTTGTAGGAATAATTACTGCGAAACTTAATACATCTTCAGAAGCTTTATTTAGAATCCTTATTAATATTGAATCTATTAGTTTTATGCCTGCAGTCGGCATATCAATTGCTGCATCAACTTTAGTTGGAAAATCTATTGGAGAAAAAAATAAAACTATGGCTAAAGAAATAGCAAAAGCTTCTTCAGTACTTGCTGTAATTTGGGGAATTGCGATTGGAATTGTATTTATCCTAATCCCAGAACTTATTGTTTCTATATTTACAGAAGACAATAATATACTTATAATAGCATCACTTCCGATGTTTGTGGCAGGATTTAATCAACCGTTTCTTAATTATATGATATCAATGTCAGGAGCTATTAGAGGTGCTGGTGATACAAAAGCTTTAATGTATATAACTACTTTAAGACTTTGGACTATGTTTATACCTCTTAGCTATTTATTTATACTGATTTTTCATACCGGTGTTGAAGGTATTTGGTACGCTGAACTTATATCGTTTTTCTTTTTCTCACTAATTTTAACTAGACGTTATCTTAGTGAAAAATGGTTAAATATTAAAATTGACTAAACTTTAATTATACAAAGGAGGCTACTATGATTCATATTTTTGGTCATAAAAATCCCGATTCTGATTCTGTATGTTCTGCAATTGCATTAAATTTTCTTAAAAACTCTAAAAACATAAAATCTAATCCTTTCGTTTTAGGTTCAATAAATAAAGAAACTACTTTTATATTAAATCATTTTAATATAAATGCTCCAAGCATTTTAAAAAATGTAAATATCGAAGTTAAAGATTTAAATTATGATACTATAAAACCTGTAAGTTCTGAAATTTCAATATTTGAAGCTTATAATAAAATGAAGACAATGAAAATTCGTACTCTTCCAGTAACTAATGATACTAATAAACTTGTTGGTATACTTACTATGAAGGATATAACTATTGACTTTATAAGTGGAAATAAAAGAAAACTTGACACTACTTATAGTAACGTAACAAAGTCTTTAGGTGGTAAACTCATTACTGAAACTAACAGAAAACTTGTTGGTAATATTCTCGTTATAGCTCTCTACCATAAGACCTTAAAAAAAGATAATTTGGTTAATAATAACACTATTGCAATAGTTGGTGATAATTACGAAGCAATTGATTTTCTTATTTCAGAAAATATAAATTCAATAATTGTCACTGGTGGAAGAATTCCACCAAAAGAGTATATTGAAAAAGCTAACAGAAAAAACATTAATATCATTTCTGTTCCTATTGATACTTACGAAACTTCTAGACAACTTACTCTCTGTAATAAAGTATCTTCAATAATGAAATCAAAAAATATAATACGATTTAAACCATATTATTCTATTGATGAGGTAAAAGAAGATATGAGCCTTTACAAGTATACCAATTATCCAGTGCTTGACAAGGGAAAACAATATCTTGGTATGGTAAACAGAAATCATATAATTAGTCCCAATAAAAAGAAAGTCATTTTAGTCGATCATAACGAATACTCTCAAAGTGTTCCAGGATTAAAAACCGCAAATATATTAGAAATAATTGATCATCATAAAATCGGTGATATTAATACTAACTCACCAATATCATTTCGAAATATGCCCGTAGGATCAACTTGTACTATAGTGTACTCTATGTTTAGAGAAGAGAATATTAAAATCCCCAAAAATATAGCTGGCTGCTTGATTTCTGGAATAATTTCAGACACTTTATTCTTCCGTTCACCTACGACTACTAGTTTTGATAAAATTGCAGTAGAAAAACTTAATGAAACTTTAAATATGGATCTTGACCAATATGCACACAATATGTTTAAATATGGTTCTTCCCTAGAAGGTGAAGAAACAAATGAAATATTAAACAAAGACTACAAAGAATTTGATATTGAAGGGTTAAAGATAGGAATTTCACAAATATTTACTTTAAATATTGATGAAATACTTGAAAGAAAAGATGAATTTCTTCATTGTCTTGAAAAAAATCATATTCAAAAAAATAATGACATTAGTCTCATAGTAATTACAGATATATTAAAAGAAGGTTCACACTTCCTATATAAATCGGATAACACAAATATTATTAAATACTTACTTAATGATAATTTAGAGCAAGGTTATTTTTCAAAAGGAATTATTTCAAGAAAAAAACAAATCGTACCATTAATAAGTGAGGCAATTATAGCTCAAAAAAATATGTAATAAAACAATGTATGTGGAATTTTTATAGGATTATTCAACATACATTGTTTTTATTTTATAATATATCTACTTCTTCACCTTTCATTATCTTATTCATATTTCTCATAGAACACATCTTTCCACACATTGTACATGTATCTTCAATTTCAGGTTTTGATTCTTTTCTATATCGTCTTGCTTTTTCTTCATATATAGAAAGTGAAAACATTGTTTCCCAATCCAAATTTTGTCTCGCCACACTCATTTTATAATCCCACTCTTTTGCATTTTTTATTTTCTTTCCTATATCTCCAGCATGAGCTGCAATTTTCACAGCAATTATTCCTTCTATCATATCCTCTTCATTTGGTAATCTAAGATGTTCTGCTGGTGTAACATAACAAAGAAAATCGGCACCTTTTGAAGCTGCAATTGCACCACCAATCGCACTGGTTATATGGTCATATCCTGGAGCTACATCTGTGACAATTGGTCCAAGGACATAAAAGGGAGCACCATGGCACAACTTCTTTTCAAGTAACATATTTGATTCTATTTCATCAATTGCCATATGCCCTGGTCCCTCTACTATTACTTGTACATCTTTTTCCCATGCCCTTAATGTAAGTTCTCCGAGTACCATCAATTCTTTTATTTGACTTGCATCCGTTGCATCATTTACCGAGCCTGGTCTACAAGCATCACCAAGACTTAAAGTAATATCATACTTAACACAAATATCAAGCAATTCATCAAAATATTCATAATATGGATTTTCTTTATTATTAATTTGCATCCATAAATACGTTAAGGATCCTCCTCTAGAAACAATATTATTTAACCTTTTATTTCTTTTAAATACTTTAATTGTTTCCTTATTTAGACCAGCATGTATAGTAATAAAGTCAACACCATTTTTACCATGCTCTTCTACTACATTTAAAAATTCCTTTGCGGTAATATCTTTCAAATCTTTATCATAATAACCTACTAAGTCATAAATTGGTACAGTTCCTATCATAGCACTTGAAATATCAACTAATTCTTTTCTAAATTCTCTTGTTTTTCCAAATGAACTTAAATCCATAATAGCTTCAGCTTCCATTTCTATTGCTTTTTTAACTTTTCTAATTTCTTTTTCAAAATCACTACTATCCTTAGAAATTCCTAAATTAACATTTATTTTTGTTCTAAGTCCACTTCCTATTCCTTCTGGACTAATACTAGCATGATTTTTATTGCAAGGAATAACAATTACTCCTCGTTTCATTTTTTCGATTAATTCATCTATGTTAATATTTTCTTTCCTTGCAACTTCTAGCATTTCATTAGTAATAATACCTTTTTTAGCTGCATTCATTTGCGTAGTGTATTTTTTATTCAATTTTTTTTCTCCCTTCAAATAAATCCACAATTTCATATAAATTTTTCTCATCATCAATTTCAGTTACCATAGCACAAATCTTACAGCCATTTGATTTTAGCTCTTTATATTTATTTTTCTTTATTCCACCTATGGAAACGTAAGGAATTTCAATATTGTTATTAACCCACTTTAGATAATCTATGCCTTCGCATTTTTCCACATGAATCCTTGTGGACGTTTGGTAAAGCGGACCAACTCCTATATAATCTGCTCCAATTTTTTTTGCATGTAATGCTTGTACGCTACCATGAGTTGAAACGCCTAATATAAATTTTTTGTTTTTTTCATGCATTTCCTTTTTTATTTGATTAACTTTATCAATATTTCCAGGAATTAAAATATCTTCTTGTCCCAAATGTACGCCATTTGCACCAATATCAAATGCTAAATCTACATTATCATTTACTATTAAAATAGCTCCATATTTAGTGCACATATTCTTTAATTCTAAACATATTTCAAGCTCTTTATTAATAGTTATTTCATTTTTTTTGTTTCTATATTGAATAACTTTAATCCCATTTTCCAGCATTTTTTTTACTTGCATTACATATGACAATTTACTATTATCATATGTAATACCATATATTCCATCTTCAAATTTTAGCTGCCAAATTTGATTTAAAAAATCTTTTTCAACCTTATAAATTTTAAATCTAATGTTTTCAAACAATCTTGAAATACCAATTTCTAATTCAAGTTTTGATAACTCTTCAAGCGTTCGAAGTGATTCTTCGCTCCTTTTAAAATTTGACAATACTATATCTTTTATGTTAGCACGATTGCTTATATCACTTTCAAAAGATATTTTTTTCCCAACATCATTTGATGAACTTCTAAATGCAATAATTTTTATACTATCAAATGTATCTCTAATTTCATGTCTTAAGTTTCTTAATTCATTGGATAAGTATTTATTATTATATTTAAATCTTGCTATATCTTCTACAACTCTAATACCTTCAGCAGCCCTATTAATTGAAGCATCAATTATTCTATAATAATTAATCATATAAGTTCACCCAATCTCTTAAAATTGGCTGATATCCAGCATCATATATTAGTTTTTCTACATCTTTTACTGCCGAATGGTCCGATATTTCAAATTGACTTATAGAATTTTTGTAAACAACATGTCCCCCAACCTCAGTAGAAACTTCAGCAGACATTTTATTCACACCAAGCGGGATAATATTTCTTCTAAATTCTTTGCTTTCTCTAGTTGATATATTAACTGATACATATGGTAAAAACAGTCTTATAGATGTAATAATTTGCACAAATTCTTTATCACTAACTTCCATATAATTATAATTTTCATCTTCTGTTGTGCTAATTTTTTTTATTCTTGGAAATGAAAGTCCTATTTCTAGCTCTGGAAATTTTTTAGCTAAGTATTTTGCATGAAGCCCTAAGATAAAAACATCCATTTTCCAATCACTTAATCCAAGTAGTACACCTATGTTTAAGGACTTGATATTTGCATTTGCAATATTTTCTGGCGTATTCAATCTAAATAGATAATCTCTCTTTTTTCCCGAAATATGAACTTTGCTATAAATTTCTTGGTCGTAAGTTTCTTGATATACCGTTACTCCGTAAACTCCTAATTTTTCAAGAATTTTATACTCAATTTCATTAAGAGGATATATTTCTATTGAAATAGAAACAAAATATTTTTTTAATACTCTAATTGAACTCACAATATATTCAAAAGGTGATTTTGCTCTTGATTCACCCGTTAAAAGCAGTATATGATTAATTCCTTTTGAGTGTAAATAATCTGCTTCCATTTCAATTTCATCATTACTTAACTTCACTCTGCTAATTTGATTATTTTTATTAAAACTACAATATAAACATCTATTATCGCAAAAATTTGATATATAAAGGGGGGAATAAATAGTAATTGCTTTTCCAAAATTATTTAAAGATAATATTTTGCTTTTTTTCGCCATTTTTTCAAGTTCAAATAATCCATTTTCTGATAAAAGTTTTGCGAAATCATATTCATCAATAGTTTCTTTTTCTAGTATTCTTATAACTTCATTTCTACTAGTAGTGGTAAATAATTTTTTAACAAATTCCTTATCCATTATCTCTAACTCATCATAAAAGTTCATATCATTCACCTAAAAATCCTGTAAGTGGCGATGAAGCTTCAGCTCTCTCTAAAGTTCTACCAAGTTTCGAAACATATGCAATTCTACCTGCTTCAACCGCCATTGAAAATGCTTCCGCCATATTAATAGGATTATTTGATGTTGCAATAGCAGTATTAACTAGAACAGCATCTGCTCCCATTTCCATCGCATATGCTGCATCTGAGGGCTTTCCAATTCCTGCATCAACAATAAGAGGAATATCAATTTCTTCAATTAAAATTCTAATCATTTCTTCTGTTCTTATTCCTCTATTTGATCCAATTGGAGATCCTAGCGGCATAATTGTTGAAGCACCAGCATTCACAAGACTCCTCGCACTAGATAAATCAGGCGACATATATGGAAGTACTACAAATCCTAATTTTGAAAGAGTTTCTGTAGCTTTAATTGTTTGGTAGTTATTGGGAAGTAGATGCTTATTGTCATCAATTATTTCTAATTTTATCCAATTACCACAACCCATTTCTTTTGCTATTTTAGCAATTCTTATTGCTTCTTCAGCATTTCTAGCACCAGATGTATTCGGAAGTAACTGAATATTTTTAGGAATATAATCTAATATATTCCGTTCTTTTTTACTTGTGTCAATTCTTCTTAAAGCCATTGTAACCACTTCTGTATGGCTTTTTTCTATAACCTTAGAAATCATCGATTTCGATGGATATTTACCGGTTCCAATTAATAATCTACTATTTAATTTTCTTGTACCTATAACTAAATCTTTATCTTTTATAAAATTATCCATTTTTTTATATACTAAATATTGTTTATTTAGTACAGCCTCCTTTCGGTAATATATTTTTTCTAGCTTTAAATACTTTTTAGCACTTAACAAATAATCATTTAAAGCTATATATTATTTTTAATAATATTCATAACATTATTTGCTTCATGTGATGCAGTCATCATTACCCTTGCTGATAATAATTCTGGAAAAATATTAGAATCAGATACAAAATCACCTGAAATATAGAATCTTTCTGATTTTTTTTTAGTTAAAATGTCATTCGAATCTCCAAAGCCAGCCATACCCGATGCTGATATAAGTATTTTATCCGTTTCGCCTAAAACCCAATTTGCAAGTTCAGCTTTACATATAGGACTATCAAAAGCCTCAACAATAATATCCGCTTTACTTAAATATCTTTCAAAATTAGATAATGACAATTTTAATTTTTCACCAATAATTTTTATATTTGGATTTATATTTTTCAGTATTAAACTCGTCGCCTTAACCTTAGAATTACCAACATCATTGATATAATAGTTTTGTCTATTTAAATTTGATAATTCAACATTATCAAAATCATAAATAATTAGCCTATCAATACCCGAACGAACAAGCATCATAGCAATATTTGATCCCAACCCTCCAAGACCAAGAACTGCAACACTAACTTTTTTATATTTTCTTATAAGTTCATCTGAATTTTTTAAATTTATCACTAACCGCCTCCTATAAATCCAATAATTTCAATACTATCTTTGTCAAATATTTTTTTCTTGTCATACTGAGACTTACTTATAATTTCTTTATTTACTTCTACAACAACTTTTTCAAAATCTAAATTCATTTTTTCTAATAATTCTTTAACATTTGAATAATCACAACCTATTTGCTTTCCGTTAACATACATTTTTTAAAATATTTACCTCCTTTGCGAATAAAAAAATTGCGCCATAGGCACATTAGTTATATTATGTAAATAAAAAAACCTGCCAAGAGGCAGGTTAATTACAATATAACAGGCTTCCCTACGTTAGTACTAGCTAAATCAGGTTAAAGGGTTAAAATATATCTATTTCTCTCAGCCAACAGGCACCCCTAGCAAAATATTAAGTTCGAAATTATTGTACATCATTAAAATCAAAAAGTAAACCTAAAAATCATCTATTCTTTAATTATACTTAAAATTCTATTTAAAGTATTTTCATTATTCTTTTTCTTTCCAAGAACCATTATTGAAAAATCATCTGCTAGTATCTCTTTTGGTCCAGAACTTACAGACGAATTATTGCTAACTACTGAGTAATATTTGTCAATTTGATTCAAATTAATCTCTAAGAGCTTTCCACCCTCCATTTCATTATTTTCATCGTCAACATATAAGGGTTTGATAACACCTCCGTCTATTTTTACGGCTATATACTTATTGATTATGCTCTTTTCAATATCAGACTTATCTCCATCAAATTTTTCATTAAAGTATGAAATTGGCATGAATTTAAATTCTGACTCTGAATATGAACCTTGAATATAATACTCGATTTTATAGTCATTATCATTAGTAAATTTATTATCTACATATTCTTTGGGATAAATTAATTCAGAAGACTTAACAAAGCCAATTGAATTACATAATTTTTCATATTTTTTTTCATCTTTATTTACAATCATATAAAACAAACTTTTTACAATTGCTTCATTTAAATTTTCTTTGTAACCATTAATTAAACTTTCAGGTAAAAATATTGCATTATCTCTAATAAAAAATTTACCATATTCTAAAGAATCTTTTGTTTTAAATAAATATATTTTACTTGGTAAATTAATATTATTATCTGAAAAGTATTTCTCAAAAGTCATAATATTTTTTATGATTCTATTTTTTTCTTCTTCATTCCAATTTAAAATTTTATCCTTATATATGTCATGTCTTTTATTCACATCAACATCTTTATATTCACCATATCGTATGTAAAAATCATTATTTGAAAATCTATTAACTAAATCTTGATCATTATATAAAAAATCAATTCCTTTTGCTTGATTAGAAAATTCAATACTATCACTCAAATTAAGTAGTTCAAAAATAGTTTTACTTTCAGATGCTTTACTATTATCTAAATTAATTATATTTTTTTTTGTTTCATTTTTATTAGTACAAGCGCTTAGGCTAATAATAAATACTACAAGCATTATAAACAAGCATATTTTTTTCGATTTTTCAATTAATAAATTAATCATTCAATTCCTTACCTTCCACTAATTTTGATAAATAATACATTATTTGTATAACATCATTATAATCTATTATTATATTCAATACCATCAAAACATCAAAAAAAATATAAATATTTCAGTTGATGTTTTGTGTTTTAATGTTTTAGTTTTTCAGTTTGTAGAAAATCTAATTTTTTTAAATTCTTCTAAATTTTCTAAAAATATTTGTACTAATTTTGGATCAAATTTATAACCACTTTGAAGCTTAATAAATTCTATTACATCACTAAAAGATAGTGCATTTCTATAAAACGTATCACTTGTCATAGTGTCAAATACATCAACTAGTGAAATTATTCTAGCATACAAGTGTATCTCCTCTTCTTTTTTTGCTAGTGGATAACCTGTACCATCCCAATTTTCATGATGCCCATATGCAATTTTAGATGCAATTTCCATGAGTTCTAAATTACTATCTTTTAATATATCAAAGCCTAATAAGGAATGTTCTTTAACAATATCAAATTCTTCGTGGGAAAGTTTTGATGGTTTTTTTAATATATTTTCAGGAATTCCAATTTTACCTATATCATGCATCGGTGCAGCCATTTTAAGTAATTCTGATTCTTCTTCAGATAATCCATATTTTATAGCCATTAAATATGAGTATTTGGATACTCTTTTTACATGATCATTTGATTCATCTGACCTTGTTTCTACTACTTCACCCAATTTATATATAATTTCCTTTTGAGTGTCTAATATCTTTTCATTTAGAAAAACATTATCAAAAGCAAACGCTATATTTGTTGAAAATAGATCAAGCATTTCTTTATCCAAATCATCTAGTTCTCTTATATCTTTAAAAACGACAAAGTTATCAATTTCACCTAAACTTTGATAGTAACCAATAAAATATTTATTTGTAATTATATTATTCTTTTTTAACTTAGATTCATCTATTAAATCAAGTAATTCTTTGGATACACAATCTTCTACCCTTTTATCTATAAAATTCTCGAATTCTCCCGTTGCTGATAAAATATATCTTTCTCCTTTTTCATTTTTATTTGTTGCGGCAAAGCTTGAGGTTCTTAAAAATAAAGCGTCATCTGTAAATCCATACATTGATGTTAATTGAGTTATTAGACCTGAAACAAATTTTTTAAGTGAACCTATTTCAAACAATTTACTTGAAGCTAAAACAATTTCTTTTAATCCCTTTCTATTTTTTTCAATTTTCATCAAATCACTATACGCTCTAAGGGCTGATATTACTGATGTAAACAGTTTTTGAACAGTAAGTTCTGTCTTCGTTTTGTAATCATTAATATCATATTCTACAATTATTTTTTCTTCAGGTGCTTGTCCAGGTTGACCAGTTCTTAAAATTATTCTTACAAAAGAGTTATCCTTGTCTTCCCTTATAAATTTTATTAGTCTTAATCCAGAATCTTCAGTTTCCATAACAACATCAAGAAGTATTAATGCTATATCATCTACTTCATTAAGAATTTTTTTTGCATCATTTGAATTATACGCGCTATAAAACTCTATTTTTTTTCTATCAAAAATAAAATCACTTAAAACAAGTTTTGTTGTACTATGCACTGCTTCTTCATCATCTACAATAAGAATTTTCCATTTCTCAGTTTCTTCTATTTCATCTATATCTTCATCTTCTTCAAAAAACATTAATTCATCATAATCGTTTTTCATACTACACCTCCTATCATTTTGAGTATACCCAAAAAAAAAACAAAAGAAACAAAATTACTTTTGTTTCTTTTGTTTTTTTATTCATCTAAATTTTCATAAGATTTTACATCTTCAGCATCACTATATTCTGATCTATCAAAATCACTATTAGAATTCGATGAACTGTTATATGATTGCTCAAATTCACTATCTTTATTATTATCATTTAAAATCTTTTTTTTAATAACAAATTTATAAATTAAGTATGCAAGAAAAACAAATCCTAGAGGTGTTGCAAATATTAATTTCATAAAAGAAGAAAAAATAATCAATAATAAAACTGTGAAAATAAGTCCAAGCAAGCACCCTGAACTATTAAAAATTCTCATCTAAATATCCTCCTTATAATTTTATACGATTATATTAATATAGTAACCCTAAAGCATAATAATTTCAATTAATAAAACATTAAGAATTTATTAATTTTAACAAATAAATACTTTTAATTTCTTTGATATTCTATGTAAATTAATAAAAAACTATACATAGATTTCTATCTATGTATAGTTTAAAATTTTATTTAGTAATCAGAGTCACTTTTTCCTCCAGTAACAATTGCAATTGATGAACTGGCACCTATTCTTGTAGCACCTGCATTAATCATTTTAAGAGCTGTTTCATTATCACGTACACCACCTGAAGCCTTAACCCCAAGATTAGGTCCAACAGTCTTTCTCATCAATTTAATATCGGCTTCAGTAGCTCCACCAGTAGAAAAACCTGTTGACGTCTTAACAAAATCTGCTTCTGCTTCAACTGAAAGCTCGCAAGCTTTTATTTTTTCTTCATCAGTTAAAAGACATGTTTCAAGAATTACTTTTAATAGTGCTTTTCCTTTGCACACATTTTTAACTGCTTTAATATCATTTAATACATATGAATAATCTTTGTTCTTTAATGCAGTAACATTTAAAACCATATCTATTTCATCAGCACCATCTTCAATTGCTTTTTTAGCTTCTAATGCTTTGATTTCGCTAACATTTGCTCCTAAAGGAAATCCAATAACCGAGCATACATTCACATCTGAATTTTCCAATTCTTTAGAAACTAACTTTACATTATAAGGATTAATACAAACAGAATAAAATCCATATTCTTTTGCTTCATCGCAAACTTTAACAACATCCTCTTTTGTAACACTAGGCTTTAATATAGTATGATCAATATATTTTGCCAAATTCATAACATCACCTTTTCCTTCCCCATATACTTGTCTGACAACTTGTACGTTGTAAAACAATTTTTCTATTTATATTAGACATATTTCTTACAAAACAAGCTTAAAAGCCAATTTGTAGTTTGATAAACTTGTTTTTAAAGTTGTTCGAACAAGATGATTATAACATAATATAAATAAAAAATCTACCTTGAACACAAGATAGATTTTTGTATTTTTTTACACTATAAATTAGCAAATATAAGTAATTTACTAAATTATTTCAACTTCAACTCCATTTTTAAGTCCAGATGCATTGCCTTCGTCAATATCTAAGTGAAATTCTAATGCATAACTTGGACTAACTCTACATAAAACATTTTCAAAGACAAGACCTCTTTCACCAGTTACTCTAACACTTACATATTCTTTATCTTTAACATTATATTTTTCTGCATCAGCTGTATGCATATGAATGTGTCTAGCAGCAGCAATTATACCTTCAGTTATCTCAACTTCACCTTTTGGCCCAACTAATTTACCACCTGGGCTATCAGCTAGATTACCAGAGTCTCTAACAGGTGGGTTTACACCCAAAGCAAAACCATCAGTAACACTAATTTCAATTTGAGAATTACCTCTTGCAGGTCCTAAAACTCTCATAGTTAGTTTTCCTTTTCTACCAACTACATCAATTTTTTCATTACATGCAAATTGACCTGGTTGAGAAAGGTCTTTAAATTTTGTTAATTCATATCCCTTACCAAATAATACATCAATATGAGCTTGACTTAAATGAACATGCCTATTTGACAAACCTACCGGTACCAATTTTTTAATCACTAAAATAATCCTCCGTTTTTTAATAAACTTTAATAATCTTGTATACATTATACTTTAATTATATATTCGAGAAAAAAAATGTCAAGACTCGCGAATAAAAAAAGCAGTGCGATAAATAAATTAAAAAAAGATATTAAAAACACGAATTTTGTTTTTAATATCTTTTTTAATTTATTTATCATAGTGCTAAAAGCACGTGGCCTATAAACGAAGTTTGTAGGCTGGCGGCTTACACTCTTTAAATTTAAACACTTTTAATAATAAAAAAATTTACCTTTAATTCTTTTTTCCACATATTTATCATAGTGCTAAAAGCACGTGGCCTATAAACGAAGTTTGTAGGCTGACGGCTTATACTCTTTAAATTTAAACACTTTTAATAATAAAAAAATTTACCTTTAATTCTTTTTCCACATATTTAGCATAGTGCTAAAAGCACGTGGCCTATAAACGAAGTTTCTAGGCTGACGGCTTACACTCTTTAAATTTAAACACTTTTAATAATAAAAAAATTTACTTTTAATAAATACTTTTTGCAGAACTAATTACATGCTTAATTACATCTGTTCTTTCTTCAAATGGTTTATTATCAGTATTATCTATCAAAATTGTTTCAGTAAACTTAGCGTCAATTGATTTAAAAAATAAATCAACTACTAAAGATACACCTGGTATAGTTTTGTCCTTTTGCTTAGCTCCAGTTGTAATAAGAAGTATCCCTTTTTTCCCTTTTTTAAGGGTTTGCTTTTTTAAAAGAAATTTTTTGGACCAATACATTTGGCATCTATCAATCATCACTTTTGTAAGACTTGAAACTGAATTAAAAAACATTGGAGTTGCAAGAATAACAATATCTGCCTCATCAAGTTTTTTATAAATCAAATTCATATCATCATTAAATTTACATTTTGCATTTTTTGCACAATAATAACAAGCATCACACATAGAAATAGTAAGATCTTTTAAATCTACTCTTTCTATAGTATTTTTATTTATATCTATATTCTCTAAATATCTTTTCAACATTTGATCCGTATTTCTATTTAATCTCGGTCCACCGTAAATAGCTATTATTTTCAATTTATTTACTCCTAAATATATACTTCTTTCTTAAGAGTCGCAATGTATGGTAAATTTCTATACTTCTCAGCAAAATCAATTCCATAACCAACAATAAACTCATCAGGTATTTTGAATCCAACGTATTTAACATTCAAATCAACTTTTCTTCTATCTGGTTTATCTAAAAGAGTTACAATTTCAAGACTCTTAGGGCCTCTAGAATTAAAATTCTCTGAAAGATACTTTAAAGTAAGCCCAGTGTCAATTATATCTTCGACAATAAGTATATGTTTTCCTTCAATGCTGTAATCTAAATCTTTAATAATTTTCACAATACCAGAACTCTCAGTAGAATGACCATAACTTGATGCAGCAATAAAATCAATTTGAAGTGGTAAATCAATTTTTCTAATTAAATCACTCATAAAAACGTTCGCACCCTTAAGTACACCAATTACGAGCAATTCTTTTCCCTTGTAATCATTTGCTATTCTTTCTCCTAATTCTATTACTTTTCTAAGTATTATTTCCTCAGAATAAAGCACTTCTTTAATATCATTTTTCATAATTTTCACCCCACATAAAATAGTTTAATCTATTTACATTATACTATAAGAAAAATAATATTCCAGAACCTTTTTTGAAAAATTAATAAAATGATTCGTATAATTACTAACTACCACATAAAGATTAATTATTTATTGCAAATTTTATTTTAGCAAATGCAACTACATCACCATTTTTTATTTCTACATTAATTCCAGAATCAATTCTATGTCCATTTAAAAACGTTCCATTTAAACTATTCATATCTTTAATAAAGAATTTTCCATTGAGCTTTAATACTTTTGCATGTATTCTTCCAATAGTTTGATCTTGAATCCAAATATTATTAATATTTTCTCTTCCAATAGTAATAAACATATCCTCCTTAAATTCAATTTGATGTTTTTCTCCGCTTCTTAAATCGCAAAAACTAAGTAATTTGCATTCATCTGTAAGAAGGATAGTCTTACCATAATCACTAATTATATTATTTTTATTAATTTCTTCTTCGTCAATAATATCGTTCGTAATATTTAATGCTATATCATTGTTTTTATTCTCAAATGACTTTTTCTCAAAATCAAATTTTTCAATATTTTTTTTCACATTGCTGTCAGTGTTTTTATTAATTATTTTTTCCCGTACAAAATATACTATAAAAAATATAATCACAATAAATATGTTTATTATAAATATATTTATAAGTTTTAATTTATCTAATATATATAAACTCATTGAGGAAATTAAAAGCAATAAAACATAAATTGCTAAACCTATCATTAATTTATGTTTGTTTTCTTTTGATATTTCTTTTTCTAACTGTTTTTTTGAAATGATTTTTTTGTTACTTGGTTTTTTTATTTGATTTTCATTATACTCAATTTTTCCATTATTAATATTGTTTTTTTCTTTAAAATCATCGTTTTCAAAATTACCTATTTGTTTTTTCATAATATATTCTTTTATTTCTTTTTTAATCACTATAGTTGAGTCATATTTATTAATAATATTCATAATAAATATTGTATCTGGATTCTTTATTTCAAGTAAAACATTATTTCTAACAAAGTTTTTTATAAAGTCAATCAAATTCACTTTAGAATAATAACTTTTAATAGGTAAATATATTAGTTTTAGTTGATTACTTTTTTTATCAAAATACATATAATCTATATCCAATATAAACTTATTAGCATCTAAATAATAATTATTTGCTCCTTCAATTATATCGATTAGCGATATTAATAAATCCTTTAAATCATAATTATTACTTCTAACTACATAATTTAGTGGTACAAGTTGTGTTAAATCATAATTCAAGTTTGTTATATTATCAATTGTTTCTGACTTAATTTGAATAATATTATTAATATTATTTTCATAGATCATATTTATTTGAAACCACTCTAAATCGTCATATGAATACTCAATACTCATATTGTTAGTTTCATTATTTCTTTTAAAATTCAGTTTTGGAATATTAGTATTTGTTAAATTTCTAATTGTCATTATATTCAACCTTTTCAATTTGTAAATTTGTTTCATTGATTTTATCAACTTGATTCTTCGTATATTTCATAACAAAACTTCCAAAGAAAAGAGCTAATCCAATCAGTATTGCGATTATAAAAACAATTTCAATTGTACCCATCCCATCATTATTATTTATTTTCATTTTTTCCTCCTTGTATAATTGGGTCATAAATATTTCTTAAGTATCTTTCGAATATTCTTACCTAATTCATTTATATTATTTGTGATTAAAAATTTAAAGATACAATATTATTGTAAAGACATTATAGTTGGAACTGTCAACATTAAGACTGTTCCAAGAAAAAATAATATAAGAGGAAATACCATTTTAACTTTTAAGCTTTCTCCTTTAATTTTTACTCTTTGTTTTCTTTCAATCATAATATCGTTTTCAAGATTTTTAATATTTTCAAGAGATTCAATATTCCCTACTCTAATAAAAGTTATTAAAGAGCTTTTTAACCTTTTAATCGATGTAATATTAATCATAGTCAACAAATTATCTATTTCATTTATTATTGATTCACCATTATTCAAGTTTTCTACCAAATATAAAAGTTCATAATTAAAATAATTTTTTTCCGATTCTACAGAAATATATATTGCTTTTTTTAAAGTCATTCCACTTAAAAGATAGGTATACAGTCTTCCAACAAAATATGGCAAAATATCAATAATTTCATTAACATTTTTTTTAATTCTCATATTAATTTCGAAATAAGAGATAGATGAAATCACGATTGCTATTAAAATTGAATATAAAAATATAAGAAAAGACAAACCAAATTTAACTTCAAGAACTAAATTTGTAGTAGTAAAACTAACTAGTAAACAACTTATAATAAAACTAAGTAATTGCTTATTCTCATTTTCTCCATAATTACTTCCAAATATAAGTACTGTTTTTCTATTAAAATTATCTTTTATAAATTTATATTTATATAAGTATTCTGAAATATAAAATGCTATTGGAAATGCATTTAGTATTTTTAACCAATCTTCAGTTATTACTATTCTTTTCCTTAATATAATTTTTTGAAATATTATTATAGTTATTAATATTATTGACATTATTCATCCTCTGTAAGTATTCCTTTTAAAATAAATATTCCTAATAAAAAAATCAAATATATTATTAGAATAAACATATATCCTGAAGTGGCTAAAAAAATACTGCTAAAATAATTATTGTCATAATATTCAAGCAAATTTACTAAAATAGGCGGAATTAAAATCATAATACTCGCTTCCAACCTTTTATCAGAATAAGAAGCCCATATTTCATCTTCTATCTCATCTATTTTGCAAATAAATTCAAATTGATTATACAAAGTTTTGCTTATATCATTGCCAGTTTCAATATTACATTTTATTGTTTTAATAACATTATCAAGGTTAACATTTTCAATTTCGTACTGTTTTAATGCGTATATAATACTATTGCCTTTCTTAAGAGAATCAATAATCCTATCAATACTCCTAAATATATTTAAATGTATTAGCTTATCTTTTTCACTTATTCCTTTAAAATACTCACAAAATGAATTTTCAATGTTTAATCCAGAAGCTAATGAAGATAGTAGAGAATATATAAAATCCTTCAATAATTCTAATTCTTTTTTTTTATATTTTTTCAATATTATTCCTTTCAAAGTTAAAAAAAATAATATATAAAAAATAATAAATATAATAATAGAAAAAGCATTTTTAAAAAACATAGTAGCGTAAATAATTGATAATAGTAATGAAATTATAACAATACTATATAAATCCTTTTTTAATAAATTAATACTACTTTTATTAAGATATTTATCTGTAAAATTTCTTAAGAATTTCTTCATAAGCTTCTCCACTTTCAATGATTTTGTACTCGCAATTTTGTACATCATAAATTGTACTAAATAAATTTCTTAATTTATAACCGTTAACACTACTACTTTCTATTAAATCTATCGCTGAAATTCTCCTAACACTATCTTTATATCTTTTGATATTTATTAAAATATCAATTCCAGAGGTAATTTGATTTCTAACAGCTTCAATAGGATACTTTGCATTACTTAGTATCATAGTCTCAAGCCTATATAACATATCAATATTACTATTTCCATGACCTGTTGAAAGTGAACCATCGTGCCCTGTATTCATTGCTTGAATCATATCAATAGCTTCAAAAGACCTTACTTCTCCAACAATTATTCTATCAGGACGCATCCTAAGTGAAGCTTTAATAAGATCTGCAATAGTAATTTCTGAATTTTTGCTAAAATTAGAATTTCTTGTTTCTAAGGAAATAACATTATCGTGTTCCCAAAACTTAAGTTCAGCACTATCTTCAATAGTAATAATTCTCTCGTTATGATTTATATGATTTGATAGAGCGTTTAATAATGTCGTTTTTCCTGAACTTGTACCACCGGAAATAAAAATATTAAAATTATGTTTTATTATATGAATTAAAAATTTTAAAATCTTTTCATTAAATGCATTTTTGAGTTTTAATTCCTCAAGAGAATAACATTTTTTCTTAAATTTTCTTATGGTAACGCTTGGTCCTTTTATTGAAATAGGGTCTAGCACTACATTCACTCTAGAGCCATCGCTAAGTCTAGCGTCTACTATTGGAGAAGTTGTATTCACTTGCCTATTCACTTCTGAAACTATTCTGTAAATTAAATCCATCAATTTTTCTTTATTTAAAAATGAATTCTCCACTTTCACAATAATTCCATTTTTCTCTATATATATTTCATCAAAACTATTTATCATTATTTCATCGACTAAGTCATCATCTAAATATTCCTGAATAATATCATTTCCATAAATTTTATTATATATACTATTTACAATCCCTATTTTCTCATCAAAACTTTTGTCTATATACTCCTCAAAAACTTTAAAACTAATTTTTTTTTTACTTCTTCTGCGTCCTTTACAAAACTTACTTCTTTTAACACTAATTCTTTAATTCTTTCCAAATTCGAATCTGCGCTAACTTCTTTTTCTCTTAAATTCATAATCACCTCTAAAACTATCTAATAATCTTCAAATACTATCTAATACTCAGTATGGCTTCATGTACAATTTTTTCCATGGAATTTTCACATATACTATCTAGATCAATATAATTAGAAATAAATATATGTTTTTTAAACGTTTTATTTTTTTTTAGCTCTTCTAAATACCTTTGTTCTCTATAGTTCCTCTTATAATCAAGTATTAAGCTAATATTCGATTTTTCTATTAAAGAATATAGTAAATCTGAAATTCTAAGTCCATTGTTTAGAATAATATAGTCAAAATTTGCAGAATTCTTTAATTTTTCTAATATAATTAATAAATTATTTATTGAATCACTAATATCAATCTCATTATTAAAAGGTCTATATAACAAAAAATTATTTTCAGATAAAAAAAATGATACGTCAATTTTCTCATTCGAACTTAAATTCAAAATTGAATTTGTAATCTCATCCCAGTTACATTTTTTACTGGCCTCTGATAGATACTGTAGATCAATTTGAAGTATTTTAAGCTTTTTAGCTCCTAAACTTTTGCAAATAAAATTAGCAAAATGATCACAACTATAATAGTTATTCGAAGTTATATTCAAAATTTTAGTTATACTGTTATTATCAATATTATACATAATTTTATTTAAGATTTTTTCACAAGAATCATATTTATAAATACAATTACCTGCCAAAGTTTTACTAGTAATTTCTATGAAAATTAATTCCTCTAAATTATTAATCGTATCATTAGTTATTAAAAAATCATATATCTCTTTTTTGGCTACTACAACATCAATAATATATTTTCTAAAAAATTTTACTAATTCATCTTTTTCAGAAACTCCCAATAAAAAATATGTTATTTTTCTCTTAGATGATTCTTTAAGCAGCATATTCAATTTATCTTTATTTGAATCAAAAAATAATACTTTCATGATTTCACGATATTAATCGAACTCCCCCCTCTCTTTTATTCGATGCCTTAGAGTTCTAATACACTCCACTTCTTAAAAAAGTGGGGATATTAGAACTCTAAAAAGGCCCTGGATTATGTTTTCTTGTATTCAGTGGGAGTAAAAACTCCCTCTGAATACAAGAAGTTCGTTTATGAATATTATAACACTAATGTAAATATATGTATACTGTTTTATAAAAAAAAACCCGTAGGTTTTATTTTTGAGTTTTCATTTTCTTATTTTTTCTATTCTCTCTTTTTATTTTCTTTTCCAAAATAATTTTTTTCATATGTTTTTTATATTTACTCTCTGAAAGATACCATAATGCAATTCCCACAAAAATACCACCAATCATAAAAGTCAGTGTAGGCATTAATACCTGTGATTTAAAACTAATAAGTGTAAAATTTTTAGAAAGTCTATTTATGATTTGAAAAAATAAAGACGTTAAAGCTCCCCACATTAAGACACCATATAATATAGTATATTTAATAATTCCCATTTTTCTTGTTTCTTCCCATTTTTTCAGCCAACTATTATTTTCTCTTTTTTTCTTTTCTGCTCTATTTACTTTTTTAAACATATTTACCCCTGATTAATTTATTTTTTTACTAACCCACTTACATTTATTTCTCTATCGTTTAAATCTGAAGTTGCAGTGTTTTTTGAAAATGATACTATATTTTCATCATTTAGAGTATTTTCTACATATATAGTATATTCATCTTCATAAAAGACAGTAAAATTTTGTTCTTTACCTTTTCTTGGTTTATTAATTCTAACTAGAATTTCATACATAGTAGATCAGCAACTAATAACATCATCAATATAAATTGTAAATTCTTTTTTTCTATGAGCCATAAGTATGTTTTTAACATCTTCATCAATATTAAACTTCATTTTTATCCCTCCTCTTTACTAATTATATTATACTATTTATTATTAGTATTACTATTAAAAAAATACACAAAAATAATTTTGTGTATTTTTAAAATTCATTATACTGGATAAATTTTTTGATCTTCATCCACTAAAGTGGTGTCAATTTTATACTTTTCTGATTCTCTATAGTTAAAATAACTCATAGCAACTTGTGGAAACAAAATATATGATAAAACGTCTTCCTCATTTTCTATAAACTCTTTAATTTCAACCCGTTTATTTTCTAGCATAGGCTCTAATAAATCTGCTGGTCTAGAAGTAATAATTTCTGCATTTCCAATTATTTTTTCAATAATTTCTTTTTTTATTGGCACTGTTGACTTACCATACATTCCTTTAACATAAGCTTTAACTTCATTGGGAATCATTTTATATCTCTCACCAGTAATAACATTTAAAACTGCTTGAGTACCAACAATTTGACTAGTAGGAGTAACCAAAGGTGGATAACCTAAATCTTCTCTAACTCGTGGAACTTCCTTTAGTACTTCATCAAGTCTATCACCAGCATTTTGCATTTCTAATTGAGACACCAAATTTGAAAGCATTCCACCTGGTACTTGATAAATCAAAGAATTAATATTCACTCCTAGAACTTTAGTATTTAAAAGGCCACTCTTAATACTATCTTCCCTAATTGGAGTAAAATACTCTGCAACTTCATTTAATTTTTTCAAATCAAGCTTTGTGTCATACTTAGTTCCATTAAGGGTTGCTACTAACGATTCGGTAGGTGGCTGTGATGTACCAAGCGAAAATGGAGAAATTGCCGTATCAATTATATCTACTCCAGCTTCGATTCCTTTTAAATACGTCATAGAAGCAAGTCCACTTGTAGAATGCGAATGAAGTTCAATTGGAACTTTAACTGTAGATTTAAGTGCTTTTACCAAATCAAAAGCTGCATAAGGCGTTAAAAGCCCTGACATGTCTTTTATACAAATCGAATCCGCTCCCATATTCTCCATATCTCTAGCTAAATTTACAAAAGTATCCAAAGTATGAATAGGACTTGTCGTGTAAGATATAGCTGCTTGAGCATGTGCTCCTTCTTTTATAGTCGCTTCTATTGCAGTTTTTAAATTTCTTGTATCATTTAGTGCGTCAAATATCCTTACTATATCAATCCCATTAGCGACAGATCTTTTAACAAATTCTCTCACCACATCATCTGGATAATGTTTGTAGCCTAAAATGTTTTGACCTCTTAATAGCATCTGAAGTTTAGTATTTTTAACATTATCTTTAATCATTCTAAGTCTTTGCCATGGATTTTCATTTAAAAACCTAAGTGATGCATCAAAAGTTGCGCCACCCCACATTTCAAGTGCATGATATCCAACTGAATCAAGTTTATTTAATATTGGTAAAATTTGCTCAGAATTTAGTCTTGTTGCAATCAATGATTGATGTGCATCTCTAAGTATAGTTTCAGTAATTTTTATTTTTGACATAACAGCCTCCATATAGAATACTTTAAAAGCATTCATTCTAATAGATGAACACTCAATTAAACCTATTTTTCACTATCTGTGACAATATTAACATTTGCTATTTTATATGTACATACTAATAAAAAAGTGATAAAATTGTTTTAATTAATAAATTTAATATTATTAATATATTATCTTTATATATTAAGGAGGATTACCATGGATCAAACGGATTACAAAATATTGGACGAATTGCAAAAAAGCGGCAGGATTTCTATGAAAGATTTAGGAAAAAAAGTTGCTCTTACATCACCTGCAGTTACAGAAAGAGTAAAAAAACTTGAAGATGCAGGAATTATATCTGGCTACTCTGCAATTATTGATCCAAAAAAACTAAATAAACACGTTCAAGCGATTATCAATGTAGATTTACAAGTGCATAATCACAAAAAATTTATTGAGTTAGCAAAAAAAGAGCCTTCTATAATTGAATGCCATCATTTAACTGGAGAAGATTGTATGCAAATAAAGGTCATAGTATCTAACACTGAAGAACTCGAGGAATTACTTAGTAGGATACAATCTATTGGAAGCACAAAAACAACTATTATTCTTTCGACACCACTAAAAAACAAACCAATTTTACCATAGATAAATGAATTTCTAAGATTCAGAGGGAGTTTTTACTCCCACTGAATCTTAGAAAACATAATACATGGCCTTTTTAGAGTTCTTTATCTCCCACTTTTTTAAGAAGTGGGGCTATTAGAATTCTAAGGTATCGGATAAAAAAAGTATAAAGGGAGATTCATATGAAAAAAAATAAAGTGATTTTAATAATCCTATTAATTGCATTTGTCAGTGTAAATTCATATATACTACTCACAAAAAAAACCGTAGTAAACTTTTATTCACACCCAGATAAGCTAGGATTTTTAAACGAGGCTATTAACGAATTTGAATCAAAACATAAAAATATTGATATAAATATGATTGAATTACCTGACAACACTAACGAGAAATATGAAATTATTAGTTCTACTCTTGCACTAAAAGATGGGTCAATCGATGTAATTGATGCCGATGTCACTTGGCCTTCGATTTTCGTTAACGCAGGTTGGGTAGAAAATATTGACACTCTACTTCCAGAAGAAGAAAGAAAGGACTATTTAGATAGCGCAATAAGTTCTGCTACAATCGATGGTAATTTATACGGTATTCCATATAGAATCGATTCTGGAATGCTCTATTATAGAAGTGATTTACTTGAAAAATATGGATTTAAAGTTCCTAAAACTTGGAATGAACTCATTAGAATTTCAAATTATATTATAGAGAAAGAAAATAATGACAAGCTTTATGGTTATGCTGGAAGTTGGTTTAAATATGAAGGGTTAACTTGTAATTACTTAGAATTTTTATGGAGCGATGGTGGCACTTTTATCAAAGATGATCATTCACTTGGCTCAAAAAAATCAGCAATAAAAGCACTAACAACTATGAATGATATGATCTATAAAGATAAAATAGCTCCTCCAAATGTTTACGATTTAAAAAGTGGAGATTTGCGAAAATTATTTATTAACGGGCAATTAATATTTATGAGAGACTGGCCAACTGGTTGGAAATATACTAATAAAGATGAATCACTAGTCAAAGGTAAAGTTAAAGTTTCGCCATTACCTTATTATGACAACTATGGTAAAAGCCATGGCACTTATGGTGGTTGGCTTTATATGATATCAAAATATTCAACTCATAAGAAAGAATCTATGGAATTTATAAAATTTTTAACAAGTTATGAACAAGAAAAAAAGAATGCACTTCTCTATAATTATCTTCCATCTGTTAAATCACTTTATGAAGATGAAGATATTCTTGTTAAAATGCCTTTTATAAATAGAATGAATGGTTATTTTAATGAAGCAAAACCGAGACCAAGAGTATATAATTATGATATAATATCTTATATCATACAAGATGAAGTTTCAAATGCTTTAAAAGGTACAAAAGACCCTAAAACATCTATTGATGATATGTTTTTAAGAATTAATGATTTAAATGAAAAATAATCGTACAAATATGTACATCTGAGGTGTGAATTTATGAAAAAAATTATTATAATTACATTTATTTTAATGATATTATTTTTTTATAATTTTAGTATCATAAATTACTCAGATAATTCTAAGATTATCAAAGAGTTAAATTTCGTAGGAGTAAATAATAATTTTCCTTATATATTTAATGATAAAAATGGTAAAGCAAAAGGGCTTATTGTTGATATCTTAAATGAAATTTCAAAAGAGAGTAATTATAAAATTAATTTTATTCTAACTTCTCCCCAAAATATAATTTCAACTTTCAACGAAAAAGGTGATATTTTGTTTTCAGATAATTATATCGACTCATCAAACTATAATTACAAAAATACTGTTCCTTTTTTAACTATTAGAAATCATATATTTGCTTACAAAAATCTAAAAGAATTACTAAAATTAAAATCATATGATAATCATTCAATAATTGATAAATCTTTAAAAAATAAACAAGTAGGTATAAAAAATAAAGAATTATCTATAAATATGGGATTATTATATACTAATAAATCAAATTTAATTACTTTTGACAATTACTCAGAAGGACTTTTACTTTTAAAAAATAAAAAAGTAGATTTAGTAATTATGCCAGAAACAACCGGAAAAGCTTTAATAAGAGATGAGGGTTATAGCAATTTGTTGATTTCTAAAAAGCACATTTTCTTAGAAAACTATTTTTTTACAGTAAAAAATGAAAATACTGCTTTGCTTGATGAACTTAATAAGCAAATACTGTTACTTCAAAAAGGAACTTTTATATCTGAAACTAATAGCAAATGGATTTCTAATATACAGGTTAATAGCATAAATTATTCGTATCTAAAATATTTTAATATTATTATTTTTTTAACTATAATTTACATTTTGTACCTTATATATAAAAGTAATAGCCTTAAAAACACTGTTGAAAACAAAGAATTTAAAATCAATGAGCAAAAAGAAATTAACGAAGAATTATTATCTGAGCTACTTAAACACGAAAAAGTTAAAAATGATTATTTTATTAATTTATCTCACGAACTAAGAACTCCGCTAAATGTAATTTTAGGCGCTACTCAATTAAGCGAAACATATATAAAAAAAGAAAATTATACAAAATTAATTGAAAATGCTGCATACCACAATTCCATTATAAAGAATAACGGATATCGACTTCTTAGAGTTATTAATAATATTATAGATATTAATAAATTTGATATCGATGAATATGTTATAAATATTGATTTTGTTGATATTGTATATATTCTAGAAGAAATTATCAATTCCACAAAACAATACGTAAATATGAAGAACCTTAAATTAAATTTTACTAGCGATATTGATGAAAAAATTATCCAATGTGATCCATTTGAAATAGATAGAGTATTTATGAACTTACTTTCAAACGCAATTAAATTTTCAAAAATTGACGGAGAAATTTGGATAAATATTTATGATGAAAGTGAAGGAATAAAAATTGTTTTTAAAGATAATGGAATAGGAATTCCAAAGGAAAAACAAAGTTCGATTTTTAAACGATTTTCTCAAGTAGATAACAATTTAAACCGTGCACATGAAGGCAATGGAATTGGTCTTTACCTTGTTAAATCGATTATAAACTTACACGGCGGTACTATTGAACTCGAAAGTGAAGAAAATATAGGTACTACATTTACAATATTTCTTCCTACTAAATCAAATTATACTTCTACTAATACTTCAAATGGAATTAACTCAAATCTAAACAACCAATACAATGTTGATTTAGAATTTTCTGAGATTATACAAGAAAATTTGCAAGAAAAAAACTAGTTCGTATAAACCAGTTTTTTTCTTTTTTTCTTTAATTTTGCTATTAAATAATCATATCATTATAGATTTCAATTTTATCATTAATATTTACGATTTTTTTATGCGAACCTCTATTTCCACCAATCATTCTAGACGGAATTCCTACTGAGGTCGAATTAGTAATCGTATTTTTTAAAACAACAGATCCAGCTCCAATCTTACTACCAGAATCAATATAAATAGGACCTAAAATCTTAGCACCTGAGCCTATTGTAACATTATCACCAATTGTTGGATGTCTTTTGCCTATATCCTTTCCTGTACCACCTAAGGTAACACCTTGATAAATTGTAACATTATCACCAATTTCAGTAGTTTCTCCTATAACAACACCTGTTCCATGATCAATAAATAGATTTTTCCCTATTGTTGCTCCTGGGTGAATTTCTATTCCAGTAAAAAATCTTCCTAATTGAGAAAATAATCTTGCTAAAAATAGTAATTTTCTTTTAAATAAAAAATTACTTAATCTGTATATACCTAAAGCGTGAACTGAAGGATAAAGTAGTAATACCTCAACAGATGTTCTTGCAGCTGGGTCTTGTTTCTTTATATAATCTAAATAGTCAAATATTTTCATTTTATCCTCCAATCCATAAACCAATTTACAAATATATACCTGTTGAAACATATTTTTCTCCGCCATCTGGTGAGATAAATACTATATTTTTATCATATCCATATTTATCGAAAATTTTCATAACTGCTGCTAAATTTGCGCCTGTTGATATGCCAATAAACAAACCTTCTTGCTTTAATAATTTTTTAGTCATTTCAAAAGATTCTTCATCAGTTACAGTAACAACTTCATCAATAAATTCTTCCTTATAGTTACTTGGAATAAAACCAGCACCTATTCCTTGAATTTTATGTGGTCCAGGTCCATTACCTGAAATAACTGCACTAGATTCTGGTTCTACTGCAACAACCTTAATATTTGCATTATATTCTTTCAAGTATTTAGCTACGCCAGTTATAGTTCCACCTGTTCCTACTCCTGTAACAAATATTTCTATATCTTTATTACTTTTTATAATTTCTGGTCCTGTAGTTTCATAGTGGTAAAGGTAGTTGCTTTCATTTGAAAATTGATTTAGCATAAAATAATTTTTATTTGATTCAAATAATTCATTAGCTTTTTCGATTGCACCTTTCATTCCTTTTGTTCCATCCGTTAATATTAGTTCTGCTCCATATGATTTTATAATGTTTCTTCTTTCTATACTCATTGTCTCAGGCATAACTATTTTTACGTTATATCCCATAAGATTTCCTATCATAGCAATTGCAATTCCTGTATTACCACTAGTTGGTTCAATTATGGTACTGCCTTTTTTTAGTTTCCCTGTCTTCATAGCATCTCTAATCATTCCATAAACAGCTCTATCTTTTACACTTCCACCAGGATTTTTACCTTCAAGTTTCACATATAGATTCTCAGCTCTTTTTTCAACATTACTTACCTTTACAATTGGTGTATTCCCTATTAGTTCTAAAATATTATTTTTCATTTTCTTCCTCCAAATATATATAAATTAATAAAATCAAATACAAAAATAAAAAAACTCCGTCTCTATTTTAGAGACGAAGTATATTCGCGGTTCCACTCTAATTATTATAAATAATAATCACTTTTTCGAGCACATTAAAATACTCTATTTTATTAACGGAAAATCCGATGCAGCCTACTAAATTCGGTGCATAGCTCAAAAGGGCACTTCATAACATTTTTTATAAAAACCTCTCACCTTTGGTTTTCTCTCTTAAATAATCCATGTAACTACTTTCCTTTATCAAAGCTCTATCTTTATTAATTTGTAATTTTCTTTAGTATATATTCTTAATTCCTAGTTGTCAAGTAAGAATTAAAAATTATTTTAATATTTCTAGTGGAGTCTTAATAAATTCTCTTATACCATGATCTTTCTCATGTTTTCTAAGAATTTCTTTCATTTTATCTTTATTACCTTTCATTTCATTTATTTTTTTATAATCTACTCCTTGAGAAAATGGACACGCTGTAATACAAATTCCGCAATCAGTACCTAAACTTCTCCATCTTTCATAACAAGTCTCATGATTTATTTTCCATCTTAAATTATCATTTTCATCAGTTATTTTATTTATAGGAATAGATTTACCAGGACAAGTTTTTATGCACTTACCACATATTTCGCAAAATTCTTCTAAACCCCAATCATCTTTTTCATCAATTTCAAGTGGAATATCTGTTGTAATTACACCAATTCTAACTCTAGAGCCATATTTTTTTGTAGTAAGAATTCCGTTTCTTCCAAGACTACCAAGTCCCGCTTCTCTTGCTACTAAAGGAACTACAGAAAGAAAGTTTCCATCCATTTGATTTCTAGCATCATAGCCTAAATCTTGAATAAAATAACTACCAATCATACCAATAATGCCCGCATTAAGATAACCCTTTGTTACTTCAATTACCTCTTCAAGCATGGGAGCACGATTCATCATTTCCTTGTCCATTTCAACTAAAAAACAAATAGCATATTTATGTTTTTCTGTTACTTTTTTTCCATAAACTTCACTAGAACGACCTCTATACGAATAATAAAATTCATCCTTCATTTCACAAATTCCAACTTCTACAGCACCTAAATATTTTAGAAATTTCTTAATTCTTTTTGTAATTTCAATACTTTCTACAGGAGTTTCAATTTCTGATTTTTTACCAGAAGATAAATGCTTAATATCACCCAAGAATCTAAAAATAGTATCCGGAAACTTAGCATTAATAGGATGATAGGCCATTGTTCCTTCACCACAAATATTAGGTAATTCTCTAAGATAATCATCAAATTCCTTTTTATCAGGATTTCTAGAGTAATATTCATTATATTCATATGAACCCTTTCCATAAGTCATTCTTGAAAACATAATATCTCTTTCATCAAATTTTTTCATTTTCCCTCCTAAAAAAGTTCCTATTTTAAAAATAATACACTTTTTAAAATAAGAACTCAAGAATACTTTTGTACATAGAAGTAAAATTATATACTAACACGTATGTTTATATATGTTAGTTATGCCTTACGTCATACGTGAATCATGCATTCCCATACCTCTGCTTTTAAATTTCAAGGCAATGTATTTTCGTATATGTGAATGGCGCCTTACGCCCGATACGTGAAGCCATGAATTACCATGACTCTGCTTTTGAATTTCATGGCAATGTATTTTCGTATATGTGAATGGCGCCTTACGCCCGATACGTGAAGCTATGAATTACCATGACTCTGCTTTTGAATTTCATGGCAATGTATTTTCGTATATGTGAATGGCGCCTTACGTCGAAGACGTGAAGCCATGAATATATACGAAAATACTAATTTGTAACATTATTAAACATTTCAATTTGTGATTTATTTTTTTCATCAGTAATACTCTTATATCCATTATTAATAAAATATGAGTTTAATATTTTAAAATCGCTAACATCATTCATATTAATCATAATGCTTCGCTTGGGATTTTCTATTTTTTCAGTTGTAGGATTATAAATAGTTTGAACACCATTAAAAGTAATTCCTTTTACATTATCTAAAATATAAAGATTCTCTGTATCATTCTCATATATTCTTGAATCTTTAATCAAAATATTTTTTACATCCTTTAACTTAATAGGAACAATTGTAGAATCTGTTATCATTGATCCATCCATACTAATATTATCTGTTTTTTCTGCGTTAAGACCAATTAAGCCTGAACCAAATAAAAAAGAATCTGAAATATTAATATTGCTAGAATCTTTAATTCCAAAAACATCTCCTGAACACACATTATATAAATGTCCAACAATAAGATTATCAAAATTTAAATTTTTACTATTTTTTATATTAATAACTGTATCATATTCTGTCATAATAAATGCAGGTTTATCTCCTAGAGTCTTTATAGTTAAATTATTTCGTGATTCAAATTTTTCATTAAATACTTGTTCACCTGAATCATTATATGAGTATCCACCCAATATATGGTAAACTTTCGGATCTAAAATTAATGTTCTATCATCACCTAAATTTCTAACCAATTCATCAGAATTATGAATTCTAATTACTAAATTTTCATTTGCTGTTGAATTATTAAATTTTACAGTATCGTGCTTAATTTCCTTTTTAAATTTATCTAAAGAAGTTATATAGCTATTATATTTATTATATATTTTCTTAGCATTATCAAAAAACACACTATAATCCAAATCACCACTAATAATATTTTTTTCTACCAAATAATCTTTCATATCTTCTGTTATCAAATATAATTTTTTTGACAATAAACTTGGAATTTCTTTATATATACTGGTATATTTAGAAGTTGGATACGTTTCAATTAAATACTCGTACATAGAAATATTATTACTTGAAATGGCATAATCATAATAATATAATTCATTTTCATTTGAATTATTCGCCCAGTTCATAATTGCAAAAGGTCCACTTAAATTTAGTGCATAACTTTTTTCGTAATTAGTTATGCCATTTTTATAATCAAAAGCAGGATGATCTTCATTAAATTTTTCCCACATAATTAAATTATCAATTGCTTTATAGGAATATTCTGTTTGAACGTAAGTCCTATCCATATTTTGCGAAGCCGATTGTGAAGCAATCTCCTTATTTCTAAGTAATAAATACTCTAAAATATCTTCAGTAACATACTTGTTAACACTCGATATAATAAATCCCGGGTCTTCTTCAAAATAAACACCATCCATAGTATCTGATATTTTTATACCTGAACTTTCAAGCATGATAATCTTAGATTTTAGCAATGTATCGTTTATCTCAGATATTTCTTTAATAGTAATTGTATTATCATCGTTATAGTTTAAAATTTTATCTAAATCAGTATAGGAAAATAAATTAAAATCTGCATTTTGAATATACTTGTTATAATAGGCTAAAAATTCACTAAATACTTCATCATTAATAGAATCATACGATAATTTTTGAGAAACATCTTTATATGCATAAAGTGCCGTTTCAACACCTCTTAAATCAAAAATACCTAAATTATCTATAAGTTTACTATACTTTTCAATAGCTTTTTCTTTTAAGATATCTTCACTTAAATCTAAAGAATTATTTATCCAATCAGTGGTTTCTTTAATTAGCAAATCATAATATGAATTATCTTTCACAATGTAAGTATTATTAAAAATATCTTCACTATTTGTTTCTACAACAAATGTATTGTTTTTAATAACACTATTGGTAAATGCATCCCTAAAATTAAATAAATTATCAAGTTTATTTCCTTCAATTTTACAATTATAATATTTTATTGGATTTTCAGAATCATTGTTTGAAAAATTAGTATAAATATCCTCATTTGAATATTCACTATTATTTAAAAACTCAGTATTTACAAATCCTATATTTTTCGAATTATAGGCATTAACAACACCATCTATTATTGTATTATTTTCAAATTTTGAATTCGTAAATTCAATTTTATTAGAATTTTTTATTACTACTCCTGAATAAGAATTATCATGAATTACTGTTTTATCTATTTTAAAATTTTCAGAATCTTCAAAAGTAATACCAATCGTACCTGAACCAAATAAATTCAAATTATTTAATTCTACATTATCAGAATAATCAAAGTATAAAACTCCTCCAGAACATTCACCTTTATCTTCTGTGTGTCCCATAGTAATATTACTAATTTTAAGATTATCTACATCTTTAAAAGTTAAGACATTTGAATATCTTGGATTAATTAAAAATCTTGTGTTTTTTACATCCTCACCTATTAATGTTAAGTTATCAACTTTTCTAAATATAATTTGCTCACCATCATATGTAGATTCATATCTAATAAATTCATTATTAACTTTAACACTTAAAAGATCATAATCTCCGCTCTTAAGTTTTATTATTGCATTTGGTTTGATTGCATTAAGTAACTCTTCAGTTGTTGAAACTTCAACAGTATTTTTATTATTTTGTTCTACCTTATTGTCAATAATATCAACCGCTTCACTCTTATTAACATCAGTTACATCTGTTTTTTTACTATTATCATTTTTAGTACACCCACTTATAAAAATTGCTGTGAAAACTAATAGTAGTAATATTATTTTTTTATTCATAGTCCCTCCTGTTTTTTTTCAAATATTAAAGAAATAAAAACTCCCTCTGAAGTTTATAAATTCATTTATATATAATTAATTTTTACAAAAAATAAATTTAGTACACAAATTATTATATATTAATTGTGTACTAAACTCAGTAAATATTTTGAAATTGTAATTATATTTTAATTAAAGAATTAATATTCTAATCTAGTATATTTTTTCTAGAGAATACCCTATATCATTAAGAGATTCTATTATTTGCTTAATATGTTCATGACCACTAGTCTCACAGGTCACCTCAAGATGAACATTCATAAATCTATCTGTATTTTTAAATTGGTTATGATCAAGTCCAATAACATTTGCATTTAATTTAGCTAACCTATCAGCAATTCTAAGAAGTTCACCTGGCTTGTCAGGAAGCTGAACACTAAAACAGAAAAGCCTTCCTCTTGAAACTAAGCCTTTATTAATCATTGTTGAAACTGTTACTACGTCAATATTGCCACCACTTAAAAGACAAACTACTTTTTTATTCCAAACATTAAGCTTTTTAAGTGCTGCAAAAGGCAAACTACCCGCATTTTCTGATACAATTTTATGCTTTTCCATAAGAAGAAGGAATGCTTCCATAATTTCTCTATCACTGACAGTAATAATCTCATCAACATAATCTCTTATAATATCAAAAGTGATTACTCCAGGTTTTTTTACAGCAACTCCGTCTGCTATTGTGTCCACAAACGATAAATTAACGAGTTCATTTTTTCTAACTGATTCTTTCATTGCCATAGCACCTTCTGGCTCTACGCCAATTACTTTAATACTTGGATTAATTTCTTTTGCAGCCAGAGCAATTCCACTAATAAGTCCACCGCCTCCTACTGGCACTAATATATAATCAGTTTCTCTAAGTTCATCTAAAATTTCAAGACTTATTGTTCCCTGCCCTTCTATAACGTCCAAATCATCAAATGGATGAACAAACACATAATCATTTTCTTCTTGAAGTCGTTTTGCTTCTTCGTAAGCTTCATCATAACAGTCACCAAACAAAACAACTTTTGAACCATAATTTTTCGTAGCTTCAACCTTTATAATAGGTGTAGTTTTAGGCATTACAATAGTTGAAAGAACTCCAAGTTTAGTAGCCGCATATGCAACTCCCTGAGCATGATTGCCAGCAGATGATGCTATAACCCCTCTTTTTCTTTCTTCTTTAGTAAGTTTAGAAATTTTATTATATGCACCTCTGATTTTAAATGCACCTGTTCGTTGTAAATTCTCAGGTTTTATAAAAACCTCATTACCAGATTCTTTACTAAAAACTTCACTATAAATAAGTTTTGTCTCTTTAATCGTTCCCTCGAGATTTTTTGATGCATTTAAAAAATTGAGATAATCATAGTAATTTCTTTCTAATTTTAAAGCTCTTTGTTCCATTGTAATCCCTCCGTTTAAACTCTCTACATTTTTATATCTACATTTTTTATATTCAAATACTAGTCTCTATTTTTTTCTAGTATTATAATGAATTCATAATTTCTAAAACAAAAACAAAAATCCGTCCTTATATAAAGGACGGATATAATCCGCGGTACCACCTTAATTGCATAGCCACTCAGTTTTAGCTCTAACAAGCCTAAGCATAGTAACGATGCTAACCGTAAATTCTTACTAACTTTCAGAATTTCAACTCAAGAGTGATTAAAATTTTTGTTTTTATTAGCTTTCACCAAACGCTAACTCTCTAAAAAAAACGTACAAAATCTTCTTCTCTTTCAAAGTTTTTATTATTATTTTTAATATTTCTAAAATTCTAACAAATTCGTAAACTAATTGCAAGTGCTTTTCAAATAATAATTTATTTATATATGAATCCATGTAATTTTATATGTAAAAATCAAAAAAAATATTAAAATTGAAATTTACTGTTGACATTTTATAATTAAAGGCTATAATGAGTATTAATTAAATATTCATTCGAAAGAATGATCCTTATCAAGAGAGACGGAGGGGTCTGGCCCTATGAAGTCCGGCAACCTACATTATGTGTGGTGCTAATTCCAGCGGTTTTTACCGACAGATGAGATAATTTGTATATAACTCTATTCATCTGAATAGAGTTTTTTATTTATTATCTCATCAAGAGAGGCTGAGGGGTCTGGCCCTTTGAAGCCCGGCAACCTACATTATGTGTGGTGCTAATTCCAGCGGTTTTCCGGCAGATGAGTAAATATTACACTACATCTGTAGTGTATTTTTTTTACTAATTAGCCTAATATTACTATACTTAGGAGGCTTATCATGAATAAGAAAAGAACATTTAAAGACATTAATGAGAAAATTAAAAATGGGAACGTAGTTGTTGTTACTGCAGAGGAAATTATCGATATAGTTGACGAAAAAGGAATTGATGAAGCATTTGAACTTATAGATGTTGTTACTACTGCAACCTTTGGACCAATGTGTTCAACAGGAGCATTTTTAAATTTTGGACATTCTGACCCACCCATTAGACTAGAAAAATTAACTCTAAATAACGTTGAAGCATATGGCGGTCTTGCAGCTGTAGATACTTATATAGGAGCAACTGAGGAATCAAGTGATAAAGGCTATGAATACGGAGGAGCACATGTAATTAGAGATTTAATAGATGGGAAAATTGTAACACTTAACGCTTCAGCCAAAGGTACTGACTGTTATCCAAGAAAAACTCTTCATAGAGATATAAAACTGGAAGATCTTAACGAGGCATATTTATTTAATCCAAGAAATTGCTATCAAAACTATGCTGCAGCAATAAACACTACAGATGAACCTATATATACTTACATGGGAACTTTACTTCCTAATAAAGGAAATATAAATTACTCTACTGTAGGTGAACTTAGTCCACTTTTAAATGATCCATACCTTAAAACAATTGGACTTGGAACAAGAATTTTTATAGGTGGAACTACTGGATACATTGCTTGGAATGGCACTCAATTTAATACAAATGCCACTAGATATGAAAATGGAATAACTAAAACTCCTGGTGCAACACTTGCTTTAATTGGAAATTTAAAAGAAATGAGTACAGAATTTATTAATCCTGCCGTTTTTAAAAAGTATGGAACAAGCATAAACGTAGGCGTAGGTATCCCCATTCCAATTCTAGATAAAGAAATTTTAAGAGGATGTGCTATTAGAAATAGTCAAATAAAAACTAATATCGTGGATTATTCAGTAAAAAAATTATCAAAACCTGTTCTAACAAGCGTAACTTACGAAGAATTAAAATCAGGACAAATTGAACTCGATGGAAAATTAATTAAAACAGCTCCGCTTTCAAGCATGAAAAAAGCTAGGAAAATTGCATATATTTTAAAAGAACAAATTGAAAAAGGCGAATTTTTACTTCAAGAACCTATAAAAAATTTTGATTTAAATTCAACTGTGAAACCCCTTAAAAAGGAGGCAAAATAATGAAAACAAAACTGCATTTAAAATTCCCAGCGGAACTTACAGGATCACCTATAACTTATGACTTAATTAAAAAATTCGACTTAAAACTAAATATCCTAAAAGCTGAAATAGATTATAACTTAGTTGGAAATATTCTCTTTGAAATAGATGGGAAATCAAGTAATATAGCAAGTGCTATTGAATATCTTGAAAATAGAAATATTGAAAGTGATCTTATTCCAACTACTATTTTAATCGATAAAGAAAAATGCAATGAATGTGGACTTTGCACATCAGTTTGTAAAATTAAAGCATTATCAATTTCACCACCAAATTGGAATTTAGAATTTAACTCAAATAAATGTGTTGGATGTAATCACTGCATCGAAGTTTGTCCAACTAGAGCAATCTCTAATTTTTATTTTCCTGAAAACTATTAAGGTGTGATTAAAATGTATGAAGAAAGAACTTATAGAGAACTTGTAAATACAAATATCAATAAAACAACTCTAATAATTGATGAATCTGATCTTGATATTTACTATGATAAAGACCTAAATAATGCTGAAAACGAATTAAAAAGTATAAGAACTATACTGAAGAATCATATTAAAAACGAACCAAATTTTTTTAAAAGTTTAATTCCACTTAAAACAAATGAATCTGACCATCCTATTATAAAAAAAATGAAAAAAGCTTCAAATATAGCTAATGTAGGTCCTATGGCATCAGTTGCAGGAGCGATTTCTGAAACAGTTGGAAAATATTTATCGAAATACAATGAAGAAGTGATTATAGAAAACGGTGGAGATATTTATATAAATGCAAAGGAAGATAAGAATATTCTAATAAATGCAAGTAAGTCTCCACTCTCTAATAAACTCTATATTAAAATAAAAAAAGAACATTTCCCGCTCGGTATATGCACTTCTTCAGGAACAAAGGGACATTCATTAAGCTTTGGAAATGCTGATGCTGTTGTTGTTATTTCAAAGGATACATTTCTCTCAGATGCACTCGCTACGGCAATATGCAATAAAATTAAAACAAAAGATGATATTAATTTAGGTATTGATATTGCTAGAAATAATAAAAATGTATTAGGAATTATTATAATTATTGATAAATATCTTGGTGCCTGGGGAGATATTGAACTAAAGAAAATAAAGGAATGGTGAATAAATTGAAAATAAAAGATATGTTTAAAGAAAAAAGTCCCACGGTATCATTTGAAATATTTCCACCAAAGAGAGATTATCCAATCGATACAATTTATAAAACAATAGATGAACTTGCTATTTATAAACCAGATTTTATTAGTGTGACTTATGGAGCCGGCGGAAGCACTAAAGACCACACTATAGAAATTGCATCAAAAATTAAAAACGAATACAATATTGAGACAATAGCGCATTTAACATGTGTTACTTCTACAAAAGATAAAATACTTAGCACATTAGATGAACTAAAAGAAAATAATATTGAAAATATACTTGCACTTAGAGGCGATATTCCTGATTCATATAAAAATTTAAACAGCTGGACTCCTGAGTACAAATATGCACATGAGTTAATTACAGATATAAAAAATAACGGTGATTTTTCAATTGGAGGTGCTTGTTACCCAGAAGGACATATTGAATCTAAAAATAGAGTAAGTGACTTAAAATATTTAAAACAAAAAACTGATAAAGGACTTGATTTCTTAATAACACAGCTTTTCTTTGACAATAACTTATTCTATCAATTTAAAGAAAATCTTGAATTACTAGATATAAAAAAACCAGTAATAGCAGGAATACTTCCCGTAATAAATATAAAGCAAATAAAAAAGATTCAAGAACTTTCTGGGTGTAATCTTCCTCCAAAATTTATTAAAATCCTTAATAAATATGAACATTCACCAAAAGCTCTTGAAGAAGCTGGAATTGCATATGCAGTTGACCAAATAATAGACCTTATGTCAGATGGAGTGGACGGAATTCATATTTACACAATGAATAAACCATATATAACTAAAAAAATCATGAAAAGTATAAAAACAATTCGTTCAACACTAAATACAAATATATCCTAGCAATATATTTAAAAAGTTCTTTTATTATAAAACAAGAATTAAAATGAACCCTACCCTATTAAATTCATTTACATTTGGTATAATTAAAAAAATAATAAAAAGTGGTGAGAATATGATAAATAAAGATGAAGTTTTTAGGTACTTAGGTTATTCTAAAGATAAAAAAGATCTACTTACTAAAAATAAACTTGAGCAAATTGTAAACGAAATAGAAAAAGAAATAAAAGGAAAATATACATTCAAAGAGTATATTATAGAGACCAACACTAAAAATAAAGTTACACTGAAAAATTCATCTATTGTTTTAAGCGGAAAAGATATATCAAAGCATCTTATTGATTCAAAAAGAATAGTTATACTTGCAGTTACTCTTGGAATCGATGCAGAAAGATACATAATTAAAAAAAATTATTTATCTGCTCTCGATGGACTAATATCAGATGCCTGTATGTCTGATTTAACAGAATACTATGCAGATGAGTGCGAAAAACAAATCAAATCTACCATAAAGGCTAATGAAAAAACTACATTTAGGTATAGCCCTGGATATGGTGATTTACCACTAAACACTCAGAAAAATATAATTGAAGAACTTAATACTAATCGTATTATTGGCCTTAATATAACTGATTCGTATATACTTACACCAAGAAAATCAGTTATAGCTATCATTGGAATAGAAGATATAAATTCGAAAGTCAAAAAAAATCATCGATGCGGAGTAGATAACTGCAGAGAGTGCAAACTTTATAGTAGCTGTAATTTTAAAAAAGGATGTGTAATATGAGCATATTAAAAAAATTAGGTAAAGAATTAATTATATTTGATGGAGCAATGGGTACAATGCTTCAAGCAAATGGATTAAAAGTAGGTGCTATTCCAGAAGAATTAAATATTGAACACTCAGATATAATAATCAAAATTCATAAAGACTATATAGATGCAGGAGCAAATATTATAACTACAAATACTTTTGGAGCAAATAAATATAAACTTTCTTCATCGAAATATACGCTAGAAGAAATAATTAATTCTGCCGTTACTAATGCAAAAGAAGCAAGCAAAAACTCTGATTCATTAATTGCTTTTGATATTGGACCAGTTGGAAAAATGATGAAACCAATAGGCAACATGGACTTTGAAAGCGCCTATAACTATTTTAAAGATCAAGTTGTAATAGCATCAAAGCTTGAAGTAGATATTTTCCTTATAGAAACAATGAGTGATATTGGAGAAATGAGAGCAGCTGTACTTGCAGTAAAAGAAAACTCTAACTTACCAGTATTTGCAACAATGACATTTAATAACGATGAAAGGACAGTCACTGGAACTGATCCTGAAAATATGGTACTTATATTAGAATCAATTGGAGTAGATGCACTTGGTGTAAATTGTTCACTTGGACCAAATGAACTAAAACCAATAGTAAAAAGAATACTTGAATTTTCAAAAACACCAGTAATAGTACAGGCAAATGCTGGACTTCCAAGTAAAACAAATGGATTTACAACATTCTCTATTAATTCTATAGACTATAGTAAAGTAATAAGGGAATTTGTAGAATCAGGAGTTGCAGTTATTGGTGGATGCTGCGGAACTAATCCTAACTATGTAAAAGAATTTTCAAAATTAAAACCACTTTATAAAAAAAATACTAATTATAATAAAGAAGATTTTGTTTGTACTTCAATCAAAAGAGTTCCGCTAAATAATAAAATTACAATTATAGGTGAAAGAATTAACCCCTCTGGAAACAAAAAATTAAAACAAGAATTTAAAAACAATAACCAACTTTATGCAGTAAAAGAAGCATTTAAACAAATTGAGAATGGAGCAGAAATTCTTGATATAAATACTTCTCTTCCAGAAATAGATGAAGAATTATTTATGAAAAATATAGTTTCAGAGTTTAGCGGACTAGTTGATGCCCCGCTCCAAATTGATTCAACAAAACCAAAAGTAATAGAAACTGCACTGAGACACTACTCAGGAGTTGCAATTATAAACTCAGTAAATGGAAAACAAAAATCAATGGACTCTATCTTCCCTCTTGCCAAAAAATACGGTTCTTACGTAGTTGCACTTTGTTTTGATGAAAAGGGAATACCAAAAACTGCATCTGAAAGAATTTTAGTTGCTGAAAAATTAATAAAAAGGGCAAAAGAATATGGTATTAAAGAAGAAAGATTACTGATAGATTGTTTAGTACTTACAGCTTCAGCTCAGCAAGAAGCAGTTATGGAAACATTAAAAGCAATTAAAATAATAAAAAGTAAATATAATGTTAAAACAACCCTAGGTCTTAGCAATGTATCATATGGACTTCCATTTAGAACACTTATAAATAGAACCTATTTTGCAATGGCACTTTCATATGGACTAGATACAGTTATAATTGACCCAAGTGCCGATGGCATTATGGACACACTAAAAGCCTTTAACGTTCTAGCAAATTATGATAAGGGAGCTGTTAAGTACATTGAATACAATGAAAATCGGCCAGTGGTTGAAAAAAATACAGTAAATAAGGAAAATCATACAGTAAAAAAAACAATAACTAGTAACATAGAATATGAAAACTACCTAAGTAAATTTTTACTTGAAGGAGATACAAATGAAGTAATCTCTTATACAAATACTTTAATAGAAAAAATACAACCACTTGAAATAGTAAATCTACATCTAATACCTTCACTCGATGAAATAGGCCTTATGTATGAAAAAAAAGAAATATTTTTACCACAATTAATAAGAGCTGCAGAAACAATTGCAAGTGCTTTTGAAATAGTAAAAGAGAAAATATTAAGTAATAATAATGGAAATGAAAATATCTCAAAAGGAAAAATTATACTTGCAACAGTTGAAGGAGATGTTCATGATATAGGAAAAAACTTAGTAAAAATACTACTCGAAAACTATGGATATGATATAATTGACCTAGGAAAAGACGTTGCAATTCATAAAGTAATAGAGGCAATAAAAAAATACAATGTAAAACTAGTAGGACTAAGTGCCTTAATGACGACAACAGTAGAAAATATGGAAACAACAATAAAAGAAATTAGAAAGAATTTTGATGATATAACCGTATTTGTTGGAGGCGCAGTTCTGACAAAAGACTACGCCATGAAAATAGACGCCGACCACTACTGCAAAGACGCCAGAGAATCAGTAGTAACAGCCAATGAGTACTTTTCAAGAAAATAAAAGCAGTGCAGAAAAAAACAGAAATGATGACTCTTAAGCCAAAGGCTTAAAAGAGACATTATTTCTGTTTTTTTCTATAGGGCTAAAAGCCCGTGACAAGGCTAACCGAAGGTTTGCCTGGGCAAGCACTGCGAATACTTTTACAAAGAAATTTCGCTTGTAGAATGCTATTGATTTTATTTTTATTATAGGGCTAAAAGCCCGTGACATGGCTAACCAAAGGTTCGCCTGGGCAAGCACTGCGAATACTTTTACAAGGAAACTCACCTAAGTCAAAGGCTTAAAAGAGACATTATTCATCTAATACTAACGACGAAAGTGAATAACCATCATTTAAGTCTGAAATTACAGCATTAAATCCTGCTCTTGTAAATATACCTTTCATTTTTTCATTATAAACAAAAATACCTGTTATATTGTAAAATTCAGCAATATCAAAAGAACCATCTTCTTTGAAATTAAGATTTTTATTTATCGATCTCTCACAAAATTCTTGAATAATATAGCCTTCTTTAGCAGAAGCAATTAATAACTTACGCCACTCTTCAGTATCAAATTCTTTTCCAGCATAAACACCTTTTGATGCATAATAATCAACAGGTTTAATAATATATATTTCTTTATTTTTAACAAATGATTCTAAGTTTTCATCGATTCTAAGAGTACTTGTATAAGGAATATATTTATCAATATATGCGAGTTCATCATCACTTAAATATTTTCTAAACTCCTCGTGGTGAAGTGCCTCAAAATATTTTTTAGTATGAACAATTTGTGATTTAATTGATCCAATGATACATGTTTTATTTGCCTTAATTCCTCTAATTAAAGGCATTAATTCATCGTAATGTTCCATCATGTCTCTAGTAACCAATCTTCTATATATAATATCAATTTTTTCTTTATTATAAAATAAATTTCCATCCTTTTCTTCTAATTCATCAGGGCTAACAATCTGACAATTAAAACCACTTTTTATAAAAGCTTTCTTAAATTCTTCAAATTCATATGGAAAGCCTTTTGACATGTAATCCATAATTGCTACAAGTGGTTTTTCTGAAAATGAGCCTCCATTTTCTACAAATTCTTTATAAATACTTTTGACTTCCTCAACCCATGATTGATATAATTCATACCGCGAAATATTATGTTTTTTTTGTATTTCATTCATTAAAAATGAATCAATTAATATATCTGAAAGTGGAGTTTCCTCATTCATAGCTGATGTACCATCAGTATTTAATTCACAAAATTTATAAGTTCCATCAGGATAATAGAAAAAGTCAAAGCGACCCATGGGAACATTTGATTTAAATCTATGGGGAATTAAAATTAATTCTTCTAATCTAGCATCAAAATTCCAAATATGTCTTACATCAGGCTTCGTTAAATAAATATCAATAGAATGGTTTACTATATTAAATATATTTTTACTTATATCTTCAAATTTTTTTACATCTTCTCTTGAGTAAATAGACGGAAAGTACAAAAAAGGTAGTTGTTTGCCTTTGTATATTGCATTTGAACTTCCTACTTTACTATACATTTTTTTATAATCTTTTTGAATAATAGAAATAGTAGTAGATGCTAATTTTACTAGCTTCTCATTTATTTTAAACATTAAAACCTCCATTAATAACAGCGTATTTAAATTTATCAAAATTATCTTTATATAAAATTTTTAGATATTCGCTTACCGATCTATTTGTTTGTAACCATTCATTAAATGATTCCAAAATCACTCTTTCATCATTATCAAGCCCACTTATTGCATCCAAAATTAACTGGTTAATAAAAAATTGGCAAGATATGTTTTCATTAGCGCATCTAAAGTCAAAGTCATAACTTAATTTTATTTTATCGTTTATATTTTTAATATCCCTATCTTTAAAATTAAGTGATATATTATAGTATTTTTCAAGCGTGTTTTCGCTGTATAATATTCCTTTAATCAATGAAGGAACAGCTAAATTAAAGGGATATGGTATAGCGTCTGCAGTCCTAATTTCTATAAATTGTTTCACTCTTACATCTGGAAAAACCATTGAAGATACATGAAGTAATTGCTCTTTATTTAAATCCAATTTTTTAGAAATACTTTCTACAGTTTGATTGCCATAAGTAAGAACTTTACTATCTACTTTTAAAAATAATGGAGTAGATTTCATTATAAAATCAGCATATGATGAATATCCAAATTTTTCATCAAAGACACCCTTTGGTAATTTACATCTACTGATATCTGTCTTGTCCCAAATTTTAACCCTGAGATTATTTGCTTCATAAATCTCATTTTCAAAGATTGGTGAAGCATCAAATATCCTTGAAATAAATGGTGCTAAAAAATTAGCCACTCTATATTTTTTTATAAAATCAGCTTCATCTTCATAATCTATAGAAATCTGTGTTGATGCAGTCCCTTTCATCATATTACGAGCCAAAGTTCCTTTTGTAGATAAATAATCGTACATAAAGGCATACCTTTCTTTTGGTAAAAGTGGTAAATCATCTATTTTAGTAACTGGATGATATCCAAGTGAAATCAATACTTGATCATAATTCAAAAATGATTCTATTTCTGATTTAACTTTTAAATATTCCTTTTGAATATCCAAAATATTTTCTAAGGGTTTTAAACTTATTTCAACTTGACCACCAGGTTCAAAAGAAAATCCATTTCCATCTTTTGATGCATTTAATATATGATCATTTTCTTCATAATCAATTTTCCAACCACTATTAATCATTTTATTTGCTAGTTCATTTTGTCCATTCTTTTCAAAATACTTATAACTTATTAATGTATCACGATTAACTAAAAAATGTTCAAATTCAACGCCTAACAACTTACTTTTCTTTTCTCCATTACAATAATAATTTATTAATTTTTCACTAGTTGATTTCATATATGTTTTCATCCTTTGCAATTAGACTTTGTTTTATTGGTTTTTATAGCATCCCACGCAATATCACGCGCACTATAAATATATAGTTCAGATAATTTTGAACACGAACACAGATTTCTCTTTGCTAATTGAGATGATGGATAAAATGTGTATGCAAAAAGAATTTCATCTGAAACCGGTTTAATAACTTTATTTTCTTTCCCAATTCTAAACAATTCATATACTTTTGAAAAATAACATAAACCTAAATTTTCATTATATTTTTCCCCAAAAGGCGAATTTGTAAATTGCATCATATAATCGAATTCTTTGTTAAATTTTAAACAAAAATTATAATAATTTATCCACATTTTTTTGTACTCTTTTTCAACACATCCATCTAAGTTAATTTCTTCTAATACGAATTTACTCATCTTCGCTCTTACATCTAAATATAATTTGTTAATTAAATCCTCCTTATTTTCGAAGTAAATGTAAATTGTTGCTGGAGATACTCCAGCTGTTTTTGCTATTTTTGAAATTGAAGCTTTTGCAAAGCCTTCTAATTTAAACAAATCAATCGAGGCTTCAAGTATTGCATTATATTTATTTTCGTCTTTTATTCTCATAAGTCTATAATAAACGAACATTCATTTATAGTCAAATATTAAATTTCAATTATTACTTATCTTTAATTTTTTAGTATACTCTTTCATCGCAAATTTAAAGTAATTACCTTAAAATCCCTTGCAAATCAAATATACAATTGCTTACATAAAAAAAATACTTTATAATATAGAAGACAAGCTAATAAGGTGGTTATAAAAATGTATACGGAAATTTTTAAATTTAAAGATGAAATTACAAGTCTAAGACGTGAACTTCATAAAATTCCTGAATCTGGATTTAATGAAGAAAAAACTTCAAAATTTATAAGAGATTATTTAGATAGTATTTCTATTAAATATAAAACTTATGCTAAAACTGGTGTAATTGGATATATTACTATTGATGAAAATTTACCTTCTATTGCTTTTAGAAGCGATATGGATGCTCTTTCAATGCATGAATTAACTAAACACGATTTTAAATCTACACATGAAGGTTTTATGCATGCTTGCGGTCACGATGGGCATATGGCAATGCTTCTAATTTTTGCTAAGTATATGTCTTCTAGAAAGGACAAACTTACTAAAAATATTGTTTTCATTTTTCAACCTGCAGAAGAAGGTCCTGGTGGAGCTGAGGTTCTTTTAAAAGAAGGTTTAAAAGAAGACTTTAATATTATGGAGTTTATTGGAATTCATTTATACCCTGAAACAAATGCAGGTGATTTTTCTCTTAAGAGTGGTCCTATGATGGCTATGACTGGTGAATTTGATATTGAAATTACTGGAAAAAGTGGTCATGGAGCAATGCCTCACAAATCTCTTGATGCAATTGTTTTGTCCGTGGAACTAATTCAGAGCTTTCAAAACATAATTAGTAGAACTATTGATCCAGTATCTCCTGCTGTCTTGACTATTGGAAGAATGGAGTGCGGTGAAAGAAGAAATATTATTGCAGAATCTGCTATTCTTGAAGGAACTCTTAGAGCATTTGATGATACTGTTTACAATTTAATTAAGGAAAAAATGCTTAATCACGCTAAAGGACTTGAAATTTCTTATGGGTGTAAAGTTAATACTATTTTTAGAGATATGTATCCTCCTGTTGTTAATGATATTAATCTCTATAATGATTTTATTAACGCTAACAAAAAATCTTTTAATATTGAGCTTATTGATCCTCAAATGCTGGCTGAAGATTTTTCTTATTATCAAAAGTCCACTCCTGGATTATTTATATTTTTAGGAATACGAAATAAAGAAAAAGGTCATATATTTCCACTTCATAGTTCTAAATTTAATTTTGATGAAGAAATTCTTTTAACAGGAGTTCAGTCTTACATCAATTTACTCGAATATAAAAAAATACTTATAAATAATTAGGAGAAATTATGAATGAAAATTACAGTTTATTAAAAACAAATTTACTCTACACCGCATTAACAATAGTATTCTTAACTATTGGTGGCTATTTTCAAAACAAAGATTTTTATTCGGGCATTTTTATTACAGAATATATTATTATACTTCTTCCAGTTTTTCTTCTAGCAATTTTTACTAAAGTAAACATTAGAAAAGCTCTTAAAATTAACCCTATAAAATTAAAAACTTTATTTAAAATTTTTATTATGGCATTTCTTCTTTTACCTGTAATTGCATCTGCTAATTTACTAATTATTAGCATACTAAGTTTTTTTGGTAAAGTAATAATGCCTCCAATTCCCGAAGTTACAAATGGCAAGGAATTTTTAGTTCAGTTATTTTTTGTTTCAATTTCAGCTGGACTTTGCGAAGAATTTTTCTTTAGAGGAATGGTTCTAAATGCTTATGAAGGTTTTTTCAATAAAAAATGGGGCGTAATTAGTGCCGCTCTTTTATTTGGACTGTTTCATTTTAATATACAAAATCTTTTAGGACCAATTATACTCGGTTTAGTTTTTGGTTATATAGTTCAGCTTACAAATTCTATTTTTGCAAGCGTAATCGCGCATATTGCAAACAATGGTATTGCGGTTACTATTGCATTTATTGGTTCTTACTTTGCATCAGCGCTTCCTGATAATGCTAATAGCGCAGCTGCTTTAAATACACCGTCAATTGTAATTGCTCAGTTTATATTTTTTACAATTATTGCCTCAATAAGTGCATTTGGAGTTTATCTAATTATTAAATCAATTGCTAAAGATTATATTCCTCTTAAAGTATCTGACAATATAAATATTAATGAAACAAACTACTCTGTTATGGAGATTGAAGAAAATACAGCTTATATTAAAAATAAAGAAACTGAAGAACTAAAAAAAATAAATATTCCAAAACTGCTTAAAAGCAAGTATTCTAGGACGCTTAAAATTTGGGATGATAAAATAGAAAATAAACCTAAATTAATTTACTTTATTCCTATTGGAATTTCTGTTATTATGTATTTTATGGTTCTAAATCTTCAACTTACTATGAAATAATTAAAGAAAGAAGGAAAAATTATGTCAATTTACTCTGGGTTCGCTAGAGCATATGATTTTTTAATGAAAGACGTAGATTACGATAAATGGGTACAAATAATAGAAACTTATTTTAAAAAATATAATTATAATGGTAAAGTCATTTTTGAACTCGCATGTGGAACTGGAAATATCACTGAGAGACTATTTAAAAAAGGATATAATATTATAGGCACCGATATTTCCGAGGAAATGCTAATGATTGCCCAAGAAAAATCCTATGAAAATCACCATATGATTAATTTTATCAATCAAGATATGAGAGATATTAACTACAGAAAAAAAGTTGATGCTATACTTAGCATTTGTGATGGTATTAATTATATTACTAGTAGCGATGACTTAAAAAGTGTTATTAACGGAGCTCACAGAATACTTAACGAAAATGGTCTATTCATCTTTGATATTAGCTCTGAATTTAAGCTTAAAAATATTCTATCCAATAATACCTTTGCAGAAGTTTTTGATGATGCATCTTATATTTGGGAAAATTTCTTCGATGAAGAAACTAATATTTTAGAATTTGATTTAACTATTTTTCTTAAATCAGATGATAAAATAAATGATGAAGATTTTTTATATGAAAAATACACAGAAAATCACATTCAAAAAGCTCATTCTATTAAAGAAATAAAAACAGTATTAAATGATAAATTTGAAATTCTTGATATAGTAGATGGTGACACTGGTTATAAATTAATGAATGATTCTCAAAGAATTTTATTTGTTTGTAAAAAAATTTAATTCTTAATAATATTTATGTATTTATCAAAATAGAATACAACTACTATACTTTAAAGCAATAAAATTATAAAAAACTATATTAAAAAGGAGAGTTATGCTAGATAAATATATTTAGTATACATGGAAAAATGTCAAATAAATTAATTAGAGGTATAACAACAGACGGTAATTTTAGATTTTTTTTAATAGATTCAACAAACATGGTAGAAAATGCAAGAAAAATTCATTCTACTACACCCGTATCATCAGCTGCCCTTGGAAGAACTTTAACTGCTGCTTCTCTTTTAGGAAGTATGGATAAAGATGAAAAAATAAAAATAACTCTTCAAATAAAAGGTTCAAATTTAATTAAAACTATCCTTGCAGTTTCTTCATCTATTGGAGATGTAAAAGGTTATATATCAAATCCAAATGTTGATATTGATCTTAATAATGAAGGTAAACTTGCAGTTGGAGAGGCTATAGGAAAAGACGGAAAGTTAATTCTTATTCGTGATCTCGGTCTTAAAGAACCTTATATTGGTCAAAGCAGTTTAGTTTCAGGTGAAATTGCCGAGGACTTAGCTTCTTACTTTTTAAACTCAGAGCAACAACCTTCTGTAGTATCTTTAGGAGTTTTCGTAGATAAAGATTTAAGTATTAAAAGCGCTGGTGGCTTTATTGTTCAGCCTATGCCAAACACTCCCGAACAATCAATAATTGATTTAGAGTACAATGTTATTAAACTTGATCCAATTTCCAAATTAATTGCAGATAATAAATCTTCTACTGAAATTTTAAACGAATTATTTGATGGATTTGAGTATAAAATTTTAGAAGAAAAAGAAGTTAATTATAAATGCGATTGTTCTAGGGAAAAAATGGAAAAAGGACTTTTAAGCTTAGGCAAAAAAGAAATTAAAGAAATGATTGATGAAGATGGAAAAGCTGAATTATCATGTCATTTTTGTAATCATAAATACAATTTTAATTTAGAAGAACTTAGAAAACTCTATGATGAAGCTATGAAGTATTAATTATATTTGTAAATATCACTTTATTTCTATTACTATTTATAACTCAAATAAAAAAACAGATGCCTTTTACTAAAACGGTATCTGTTTTTTCTATTATTATTTTCTTAATAATTTCAAAATATCTTTTTCTACTTGATCAGCAATTTCAAGCATTTTTTTCTCATCAAAATCAGGTCCTGGCTTTTTTTCTGTCATATATGATTCATGATCAAGTTCATATGCTAAATCAATTTTAATATTTTCTTTTTCTAGCGTTTTCCTTAAACAAGCACCCTTACACCCATCAATTGTGACTTGATAATCATCATAAAAAATAACTTGTGACGGACCTTCCACTTCAGGATACAAGCCTACTGGACATCTCATAAAAGCATTTGGGATTCTTTTAACAATTTCACGTGCAATAAAAAAACTTTTTTGTCCAAGGTTTGAACTTCCAGCACAAGAATTTATTCCAATTGTTTTTCCAAATTTCTCATGTTGCATTTTAATCGTTTTCTTTGCATTTTCTGTTACAATATTCTCTAGTTTTTTCTTCTTCAAAATTATCATCCTCTCTCTTTTTTTATAAAAAAAACATATATCATTTTTTTCAAATGAAAAACTATTTTTCTATTCTTCTCCAATCAACTTTTCGCTAACTAACCCTATTATTATCGCAAGTGGAATAATTATACCAATTCTAAGAGCTGCAAACTTTACACCTAAAAACTCTGTTTCAAGAGGGAGTAATGGTGCTTTTCCTGCCCACGCAACAATGAATGTAATAAGAATTCTTATTGGTACACCTTTTTCTTTTAAAGTTTTAAGAAGTGGAAATATAGTTACGAGTGATCCACCAAGTATTATTGGGAATATTGATGCAATTGCCATTCCTTTAATACCAGATTCTTTTCCAATAAATTTTGATATCTGTTTTGGCGTTAGCCACACTTGTAAGAGTCCTATTATAAGAAAAACTCCTAACATAATTTTAATGGCTTTACTAAAGGTAAATTCGACTACTTTATTTACTTGCACTGCTTTTTGAGGTGATATGAAATATACGATTAAAATTATAACTCCACTAATCCCAATGTATTTAAGTGCTTCTATAAGAGTACTTTTTAATTGTTTTTTCATGTTTGGTTTTTCTTTAATAGGATTTTTCACTTCCATTACATCACCGCCTTAAAAATTAAACCAATAATAAATACTGCAAGAAAACTTAGTCCATTTCTTACAAATGTAAATCTTTTACCAAACATCTTTATTTCAAGTGGTATAGTCACAAATCCAATTAATATCGCTGCCATTACAAATGTATAAATTGCACCAAAATTCGCACCATTATCATGCAAATAACCTGCAAAAGGAAAAACTGCTCCTGGTTGTATTAAGGAAACGCTACCAAGTAATTCTCCTAAAAATATTGAAAACACACCACTACTTCCACCTAAAAATAACGCTATAGTATCTTTAGGTAAGAATACTTGAACGAGTCCCATTAATACAAATATAAAGAGTATAACTGGAAGCACGCTAATAGCAATTTTTAAAAATACGAAGCCAGCTTTTTTTGTTTTCTCTTTATTAATAAACCACGATAAAATAAAACCAATAATTCCGATATAAATATAAATATTTCCTGAATCCATTTTCTCACCCTCTTAATATAATTATATTAGAAAATTCTAATATAATTATATTACACCCGTGTTTGTTACTTGTCAATCAATTATTAGTTTTTTCTATACTAGTATTTTTAGATTGATACTTTAAAAAAACGACTTATCTTTTCACAAAAAAAATACCTACTAAAATTGACATAAGATTATAAGTGTCAATTTTAGTAGGTATTTTTATAAAGTTAATAAATTAAATGAATTATTTTAAAACCATAGACTATTTATAAATATTATCCGATGACTTAGAGTTCTAATACCCCCACTTCTTAAAAAAGCGGGGAATAAAGAACTCTAAAAGGACCCTAGATTATGTTTTCTAAGATTCAGTGGGAGTAAAAACTCCCTCTGAATCCAAGAAATTCATTTATGAATTAAAACTCTTTTTGAAGATTGATAAATTACTCATTTTAAGCGCTTTAATAATTACAGGTATAAGTATTATTTGAATTATTATCCCTGGAAGTCCAGTTAAAATCGCGCTCTTTAAGTAAAAAAATGGATTCATTTTAACTCCAAAGCCTATTGTCATAACCCACACTGTAATACCTGCCATTAGTCTTCCAAAAATCATTGCAACAATAAGAGATACATATATATTTTGCTTTAATCTTCTATAAAGAATAGATACAGTTGCTCCATAAATACCTAGTTCAAACATCATAATTATTGAAATTGGAAATAAGGGTGGCATTCCTGTTGTTAGACTGCTTAAAATCGGTGTTAACAATCCCACCATAAGTGCAAGTTCAGGAACTAATACAAAGCCAGCAATAAACACTGATATATGCATTGGTAAAAATATTTGTCCTGCTATACCAAAGGCATGAAATAACATTGGAAGTAGTATTCCTATTGCTAGTAAAAGTGATGCTAAAATAAATTCTTTTGTTTCAAAACGATTTTTCATGGTATCCCCCATTTTTTTGTAGTTTTTTCTATATAGCTTTAATAGATTTTAAAAATTTTTCAATTTCATTAATTAGATTTTTATAATCATAGTCATAAAACCTAGATGATAGTTTTTCTACTGGACATAAATCTGTTCTATCCCTATTTTTAATATTTCTAACTTTTTTATTGTAGCTTACTAAAATAGAATTCTTCTGTAAAATATCTATTGCACCTTCAGAAATAATTTCTGAATATACATTTTGGACTTTAGCATAAACACTTAAAAGTGCTGCTGCTCTACCTACAACTCTATCAGCGATTGATGCACCTTCAAGTGAAGGATACATTTCTCTTACTAATTTATACATAGGTAAGATTCCTCTATCTTCACTAAAAAAGATAAGAGCATCATTTTTTACTACACAAATTTTATAATTGTTTTTATATAAAATTTCTTTTGCCAAAACTAAATCACTATTATTCATTACTACTCCTAATTAAATATGTAGTTAATTCCTATTAAAACACTAGGCATTAATCATACCATATAACTTTTTCTATATCAATATCAAAATATGTAATTATTTATTAAGTTCTATATTTTGACCTTCATATAGTTTACTTACATTATTAAGTTTATTTATTAAATAATCAATCACCTTATCACTTGTACAATGTCCAGTATATATATAATCAATTTGTTCTTTTTCTAAGTAATTAATTGTTTTTTCTAAAATTTCATCAACTATTTTTAAATGAAAACCTCCAATTACTGCATATACTTTTGCTTGTCCTGAAACTCTCTTAGCATGTTCAATTATATTACAAATACCTGAGTGTGAGCATCCTGAAATAACGACTAATCCTTTTTCAGTATTAAAACACATTCCACTATCATCTTTCACAAGATCCATTTCACCATTTTCTTTTTCGAAAGTTGAAATTTTACCTTCAAAATTATTCGATTTATTTATTTCACCTAAAAAATAAACCCCATTTGAAATTTTATATGCCTTATCTTTCATTGTTAATTCAAACTTTTCTTTTAACTCTTCTTTATTTAACTTAAGTCCAATATAAGATCTATCCTTTGCTCTATAACGTTTTATAAAAGAATTTGGATGACATATAAGCTTTTTGTCCTTAAGATATTCCAATCCATTTCCATGATCCCAGTGTCCATGTGATAAGACTATATATTCAAATTCTAATTTTTTTTCAAAGAGTTCCTCATATCTTTTCTCTACATTTTGATTTCCTGTGTCAAAGAGAATTTTTTTCTTTGAATCAGTCTCTATTTGTAGTGAAAAATCTGGTCTCTCTGTAATAACTTTAATTAACATAGTCCACTTCCTTTATATATTTTAATAATTAATTTTAATATTTACAATCCTTAGTAAATATTAAATCATACTAATAAAGGTGAGCACACACATAATGTATAAACGCTCACCTTTATTTTATCATATAAATGAATTTCTTGGATTCAGGGGGAATTTTTACTCCCACTGAATCTTAGAAAACATAATCCAGGGCCTTTTTAGAGTTCTTTATCCCCCACTTTTTTAAGAAGTGGGGGTATTAGAACTCTAAGGCATCGGATAAAGTATACTTAGCTTCTATATCACTCTTCTACGCAAATTTCTTTACATTTCATAGCATTTATTGTTTTTGGTATTAGAATTAAAACTATTAATACTAAAATTATAAAAAATGCTAATGCTAAATATTTGTAAAATACAATTTTACTTACGCTAAACATAAGGACACTTGCAATTGTAATTGACGATATTGGAAATGAATATGCCCACCACGAAAGATAAAATTTAATACTTGAAAACATTTTAAATTCTCTTAATAAAAATGTAGTTAAAAATAGGGCAAAAAAGTATAATACTTTTGCAAATGAATCAATAGTCCCTGTCATTTTAACATAAGCAATAAATGCAACCGCTGGTGGTGCTATAAGTATTGCAAGCGTTGGTACAAGTTTTTCAGGAAGTGGATGATGAAAAATAATTCTATAAATAAAAATAGAAAATAATATAATCCAAAATACAAATCCAATACTATAGTAAAACCATGATATATCTGAAATAAAAAATTTGATTCCTGCTACAGGAATCAAAACATTTCCGACTACAGGGATAAACCACGCTGGATTAAAGTGCTTTATATCAAAATTTGGATGTAACATCCAAAATGAAATAATCACATAAGTAAAAAATGTGTGAATAATTACACCTACAATCCAAAAATATTTTGACAACACTAAGTTTACATCAAGTAATGCAACACTTATTAAAAGAAAACTTACTGAAATCGTTGCAAAAAAACTAACCTTTACTGGATTTTTGAACTCTTTTCTAACCTCGTCTCTATACTTAATAAATTTCGCAAAATACAAAATAAGTAGTACTCCAAACACTGCTATAGTTCCTAGTAACAAATACAAACTAATATTTACATTTAATTTAAATATTGCCTCCATTTTACCCATCGATATTGCAAGTCCTGAAAGACCTAGAATAATTGAAAAAAATGATATCGGGAAATTTAACAGTCTATTACTTTTATCCATTTTTAATCCTCTCCTTTTTAGTTATAATACAAAGTAATGTTATTATAACTCAACTGAGAATAATTATCAATAGGAATTTTCAATATATTTTTTACTATTCTAACATTTCATAAGAACTTGAAATCACTGGAAGTTTAAGCGTATCAAGTACTCTTTCTATTAAAATACCTTCTCTTTTAGGATAATCAAATCCATAGCTTGCTTTAATTCCATTTGATATAAACTGTACTCCCCTTTCAAGTGCAATTGGTAGATTATCTCCTTGAAGCAGAGCACCTACTACAACGCTTGTAAATGCGTCGCCTGTTCCAGGGTAAAATGCAGGTATGTACTTACATCCGACTTTCCAAAAAACATCATTTAGCCTATTATAGGCTATAACATTTGTTTGATTCTCAACTAAATTGTCCGGTACACTTGTTATAATGACAATTTCAGGGCCCATATCAGATAATTTAGTAAGCCACTCTTTTATTTCTTTATCTGAAATTTTTTCTCTGTAGTCTTCATTAAGTAAATACGTAGCTTCTGTAAAATTTGGAGTAATTATATCTGCTTTTTTTATCAAATTTTTCATAGCATTTATCATACTTTTATCCATTGTTTTGTACAAATTTCCTTCATCACCCATTACAGGATCTACCACAACAAAATTATCTTCATTTTTAAATAAATCTATAGCTTTTGATACTATTTCAATTTGTTTAGTAGAAGCCAAAAAACCACTATAAATAACATCAAATTCTAGTTTTAGTTTTGACCAATGCAAAATATATTTCTCCATTGAATCAGTTAAATCTACTAAAGTAAATTCATCAAACCCACCAGTATGAGTCGAAAGAATTGCAGTAGGTACTGGGCATACTTGTATACCCATGGTTGAAAGTATTGGAACAATCGCAGTAAGTGATGCTCTACCAAATCCCGATAAATCATGTATTGCCATGATTTTTTTTACTGGGTTACTCATTTTCATTAAATCAACTCCGAATTTTCTTTTTTTAATTCTTCTACAAATATATTTACTATAAATGGATCAAATTGAACCTTTGACATTTTAATAAGCTCTTTTATTGCATCTTCTTTTGAAAGTGATTCTCTATAAACTCTGTAACCGATCATTGCACTAAAAGCATCAGCAACTGCAATAATTCTTGATTGAATAGGTATATCCTCTCCCTTCAATTTTTTAGGGTAGCCATTTCCATTCCACCATTCATGGTGAGCTAGTACATAATCAGGTATTTCGCCCATTTCATTTATTGCATTAAGTATTCTATAACCAATTTCTGAATGTTTTCTAATTTTTTTATGCTCACTTTTAGAAAGTCTACCTTGTTTATTAAGTATACTTTCCTCTATTGCAATCTTACCTATATCGTGAAGTTTTCCTGAAAGAACTACCTCTTCAAGTTCCCTATCAGCCAATCCTATAGCTTTACCTATCAACTGGCAATATTTAGAAACCAACTCAGAATGTTCTTTTTCTCTATGACTATTCTCATATAATTCATCAATAATAGAATCAAACATTTTATTCTTAATAAATGGACTTTCTATAAGCTTTTCTCTATACATATTATCTTCTACTCTTTTAAAGAAATCTGCATAATTTTCTTCTTCTGTCATAGTTCCAACTCCAAAAGAAACTGAAATATCAATATTTTCAAATTTTTCTCTTTCACATTCTTTTCTTATTCTTTTAATAATCTTCTCCGTATCACTGTAAGTAGTATTTGGAAGTAAAACAACAAATTCATCTCCTCCAAGCCTAGCTACCACTTCATTATGTCGCGAAACTTTTTTAAGTATTTTTGATACTTTAAGCAAATATAAATCGCCTTTTTCGTGTCCAAAAGCATCATTAACTAATTTAAGGCCATTAACATCAGCCATAATTAAAGAAAGTGGAAAAAACTCTTTTGAAATAAACTTAACGAGTTCACTTTCAAAGTATCTTCTATTAAATAGATCTGTAAGTTCATCATGAAAACTCATATATTTCATTTTTTTCTCTGACACTTTTCTTTCGCCTATATCTGTATATATACCAAATCCACCTATAATTTCACCATTTTCCATAATAGGTACACCTTTAATATTTACATTTTTAGGCATTTTATCTTTTGAATATCTTACGCCTTCTAAAACAACCTTTGTACCGCTCATTAGTTTGTCTGTAAGATCGTTTAAAGTTTCAAAATTCTCATAACAAATTGCCTTATCAACATTATCGTCCCTTAATTCATCTATAGAATAACCAAAGAGTTTATTAAAATTATCATTTATCTCTAGTACATTCCTATCTTTATCAATCATAACAATAGCATCATATGAGTTTTTAAATAGTGATTCAAAGGTAGATTTTTGTCTTCTAAGTTTAGTTTCATATAATACCTGTTTAGAAATATCTCTATATACACTATAACCACCTATTACTTTTCCATCCTTAACAATTGGTATACCCATAATTTCTAAGAAAAGTTCTTTTCCAGATTTCGAAAATCTTACACCTTTCCTAGACACATTATTGCCTTCAAGCATCTTCTTTGTAATAGCTTTTGAATGCTCTATAAATTCATCATTAGATACAACTAAATCAACTTCAAGACCTCGAATTTCATCAAGTTTATATTCAAATAGTTCAGTAAATGTATTGTTTATATCAAGTACTTTGTGTTTTGCATCAAATTTAATTATTGCATCTAAAGATCCTTTAAAAAGAGTTTCAAATTCATTTGAGACATCAGAAACTTTCATCACCATATTATTAAGGTGTTCTCTCATTAAATTAAAAGTTACAGCTAAACTTCCTATCTCACAGTTACCAATAAAACCTATTTCTGTATCCATATCTCCAGATGTTATTCTATTAGCTCCTATTTCCAATAATTTTATAGGTCTAACAATATTATCAGCAATATATTTTGATATAACAATAAAAATAAACATAATTATAACTCCATAAATTACAATAAAATTTCTGAATTTATTACTTATTTCATTATATGGAGTATTTGGAACACCAACATACCATATTCCTAATATATCACCTTTAGAATTTTTAATTGGCTTATATGCAGTTTGATTTATCGTTCCAACAACATCCGCTTTTCCTAGAAAAATTTCACCTTGTTTTACTACAGTATCATATACGATATCTGATACTTTTGTCCCTAACGCTCTATAACCGTTATCAAGTTTTACTGTCGTTGCTATTCTCTCATTATCTAAAAAAATAGTAACAGTATCTCCTGTTAATTTTGCTATTTTATCTACCATTTCAAAATTGTTATTAATTAATACATCACCTTTATATAATTTGTTGTTTTTTACATGCCAATTACCTTCTATTTTTTCATTAAGAAGTTCCTCGCCTAAAAGCAAGTCTGACATTAATTTTTCGTTTGATGATTTAATTAGATTATTATGAAAACTTACAACAGAATATGTACCAATTCCAAGTATCAAGAAAAGTGAAATTGAAATGCTAAGTAAGATTATTTTATTTTTAATTTTAATATTAATCACCCACTATTATTTAACTTATTATACTTATATCAAAATACAGGGTATTCAAACATATAATAAAAAAACATCAGCCTCCACATCAAGTATATTACCTACTTATATTATAGCATAATTGTAAACTAATTGTTATATTTCACAACACGTTTCTTAATAATAAACACCAGTTAACTATTGACTTTTTAGAGAACTAGTTTTATAATAATAAACAGTCGTATATTATATAAAAAAGGAGAAATTATGGCGCAAGTACTTAAAGAAAATGTAAAACAAAAAATTCTCAAATCAGCTAAAAGTGAATTCTTTAAAAATGGTTACGAAAATAGTTCGCTTAGAAAAATATCTAAAAATGCAAATATTACTGTTGGTAATTTATATAGATATTATCCATCAAAAGATAAAATATATGAAGCTGTAGTAAATGAGTCTTATACTAAACTTAATAAAATTATAGAAAAGCATACTTTTAATAATTTTAAATTAGACACTATTCCAACTAAAGCAGCAATTGAAACTATTGAAAACGCTGATGAAATTAATTTTAATTCCATTGTTAAAAATATTATTAATGATGTGGGTACTTTATTTGAAAATGACTATCTAGGGCTACTTATTCTTCTTAAAGATGATAATCGAAATGAGAATATTAATTCAAGACTCAACCTTCAAAATTGGTTTAGCATGCATTTTACTCTTCAATATCCTAATTACAACATTTCTAAGTATCTATCATACAGCTTTACAGAAGGATTAATCAAAATTCTTCTTGACGAAGACAATAATAAAATAAATGAAAAAGTTGAGGCATTTATTAGCTTTTACTTTGAAAAAGGACGTGTAAAATATGAATAAAAAAATTATAAGTATACTACTACTAGTAAGTACTACTATCCTCATTTTTTCAGCTTGTACTCCTTCTCAAAAAGTTGTTAAAGAAAAAGTTAAGCTCGTAAAAGTGAAAGAAGCAAAAGTTCAGATTAAAAATGAAAGTATTAAATATTTTGGTTTTATTGAACCAAGTATGGTTAAAGCACTATCATTAAAAAATAGTGGCAAAATCAATAAAATCAATATTACAACAGGTCAAAAAATAACTAAAGATATGCCTTTAGTTTCACTTGATACTTATGAGTACGGCCTTGGAGTTAAAGCCTCTAAAGAACAAATTAATCTAGCTTCCTTAGATCTTGATAAGGCAGAAAAATCTTATGATTTCTATAAAAAACTATATAATGATACTTTAGCTTTATATGAAAAAGGTGCAATTTCCAAACAAAAACTTGATGAAATTAAACTTTCATACGATATAAATTCATCACAATATGAACAGGCAAAAAAGAACTATTCTAAATCAAAAATTGATTTAGATTATAAATCTAATTCTGTAAATGATTCAACATTAATTGCAGATATGGATGGCGTAGTCGTTGATATTTTGAAAAAAGAAGGGGAAATATACGCAGCAGGATATCCAATTGTTCTTATAAGAACCAATGAAAATATAGTAAATATTGGAGTCAGTGAAAAAGATATTAAAAGACTTACTTTAAATATGAAAGCAAGTATCGATGTAGATGGGAAAAAATACAGTGGAACTATATCAAAAATTAATTTAATGCCAGATAAACTCTCAAGAACTTATTCAGTACAAATAAAACTAAACGACGGTAATTTCATTATCGGTCAATCCTCAGAAGTAAGTTTTTTACTTAATAAAATCAAAGGTATTTGGCTTCCTATTACCGACATTCTAAACGATGGCGAAGATTACGTATATATAGTTAAAGACAATAGAGTTGTAAGAAAAAATATTGAACTCCATGAAATAAATGAATCTTTCGTAAGAGTATCGAACCTTAATAATGGCGATAAAATAATTGTTACAGCTACTAATTCACTTACTGAAGGTTATAAAGTTAAAATTGTGGGTGATACAAATGAATAAAATTATTGCTTCAGCTATTAAAGAGAGAAAAGTTACCATTCTTCTTTCAATAATTATTTTATTATTCGGTGTTTATTCATATTATTTTATACCTAAACAAGAAAATCCTGACACTTCAAGCCCAGCAGCTCAAATAGTTACTATTTATCCTGGAGCTTCTTCGAGTGATATTGAAACCTTAGTTACAAAACCAATTGAAGATGCTGTAGCTATTTTAGATGGTATAAATTATATTCAATCATATTCATACGATAATGTGTCCGTAACTGTAGTTATGTTAAATAATGATGTTGATTATGATAAACAGTGGGATACTCTTAGAACCGAAATAGCTAATGTTAAAACTAAACTTCCAAGTGATGCTGTAATTTCAAAAATTAATACTGACTTAACTGAGTCTGCCGGAATAATCCTCTCCTTATCCGGAGATAATTATTCTCTTGATCAACTCAATGAATTTGCAAATCAATTTAAAGATAAACTTGTATTAGTCGACGGTATCAAAAAAATAAATATTGATGGCAAACCTGATAAAAACGTAATTGTAAATATTAAAAACAAAAAACTTCTTCCATATGATATTTCTATTGAAAACATATATAACTTAATAAGAGCACAAAATGTAATCATACCTTCTGGTTCAATTGATACTAAATCAGGTAAAATTAATCTTACAGTACCTAAAAGCTTTGAAAATTTAAACGATATTTCCAATCTCATAGTTTATATGTCTAAAGAAAACGGAAGTATTGTTAGATTAAAAGATGTATCTGATATATATTTTGAATATGACAAAGAAAGCTTAAAATTTGAGAATATGGGGGAATCTTCGCTACTCATTTCTGGATATTTTAAAGATAATAAAAATATTGTTCTTGTTGGCAAAAATGTTAGAGATGTGATTGATACACTTAAAAATGAAATGCCAAAAGATTTAACAGTAAATGAAGTATTATTTTTACCTGAAGATGTTGATAAATCTATTTCAAATTTTATTACTAATTTACTTGAAGGAATACTTCTTGTAATACTAGTAGTTTTACTTGGAATGGGAAGAAGGAATGCAATTATTGTTTCTTTTACTATTCCACTATCAATCGCTATAACTTTTATATATATGTATATATTAAAATTAGATATTCAACAAGTATCAATTGCAGCGCTTATAATCTCCCTCGGTATATTAGTTGATAATTCTATTGTAATAAGTGATGCTATTCAAGTAAAAATTAATGAAGGAATACCCAACAATGAAGCAGCTTTTTTAGGTGCAAAAGAACAAGCAATTCCAGTTTTTTCATCTACATTAACAACAATAGCAGCATTTGCACCTCTAGCCGCTCTTCCAGCAGAGGCTGGTGAGTTCGTTAAAACACTTCCTGAGGTTGTAATAGTTTCATTAATTGCTTCTTATGTTGTTGCTATGCTTGTAACACCAGCTTTAGCTAGTAAATTTTTTAAGAAAAATCATTCGGAAAAAGATAGACTAGGTAAAATTAAAAAGGCTTATACTAAGCTATTAAATTTTAACTTAAATAAACCTAAAACTGCAATCTTTACAGTTATTTTTGTGCTAATTGTTTCACTCTCTTTAACATCTCTTATTAAAATTAAGATGTTTCCATATGTAGATAAAAATATTATGTATATAAATTTAAAATCTGATATTGGTGGAGATATTGATAAAACAAAAGGACTTGTTGAAAAAGCAGAAAAATTACTTATGGATGAGCCGGAAATAACATCCGTTACAGCTGCATACGGTGGAGGTCTTCCTAAGTTTTATATGACTTCAAGTGTTTTAAATCCATCCGCCGATAGCGGACAATTGCTTTTAAAATTCGATTTGTCAAAAACTAATAAATTTAGCTCTAAAGAAATTTTTGCAGTTTATCTACAAGACAAACTAGATGATAATATTTTAAATGGAAAATGCAAAGTAAATCTCCTCGAAATCAATATGCCTGGTGATCCTATTGATATTAGAGTTTCAGGTGAAGATGGTCAAATAATTAATAAAATTTCATCTCAAATATTTGATAAACTTCTTTCAATTCCAGGAACAATGGACGTTCAAAATGATAAAAGTAATTATAGATATGAATATAAATTAGATATAAATAATGATTTAGCAAGTTCTTATGGGTTAACTAAATATGATATAGAATATCAAATAAATATGGCACTAAGCGGAACTTATGCTAGCATCATGAAAACAAGTGGTAAAGAATATAAAATTAACGTTAAATCAAATATTAGTGATATCGACGATATTTTAAACTTACCTATCAGTTCAAAGTACATTCACAATAAAATTTTAGTTAAACAATTTGCTAAAGTAAAATTGGATAAACAGCTTTCATATTCTAAAAGATATAATAGGGAATCCCTCGTAACTGTTTCAGCAAGAGTAAGACCAGAATACGGTATAAGCAATATTCAAATGGAAATTGAAAATTACATTAACAATGAACTTGATACAACAGGGGTTAAGATAAATTATGGTGGCGATAGCGAAACAATAAGTAAATATCTCTCAGGATTATTTGCCGCAGGACTACTTGCACTCGTAATAGTTTATGTTATTTTATTAATTCAATTTAATTCATTAAAGCAGCCACTTATTATTCTAGTTACAATTCCACTTTCCTTTATTGGTGTTATAGCAGCTCTTTTAATTTCAAGAACACATTTTACATTTACTGTAGGTCTTGGGGTAGCCAGTTTGTTTGGAATAGTGGTAAATAATGCAATTCTTTTAATAGAGTATATAAATAGGGCAAGAAAAGAAGGCTTAAACGTAAGAGCAGCATGCGTTGATTCAGTAGAAAAAAGAATGAGACCAATCCTTCTTAGCACAATTACAACTATATTTGGTCTAGTTCCTCTTATACTTTCACACAGCTCATTTTTTTCCCCAATGTCAATCGCCTTGATAGGTGGACTTCTAATATCAACTATTTTAACTCTTACAATAATTCCAACCATATATTATTTATTAGAAAGATAGAATAATAAATACAAAAAACAAAAGATTAGCCTTTATGGTTAATCTTTTGTTTTAACATTTATTATTCTATATTTGTTAAGCTTTAATCTTAACACTTTTCATTTTAACCGCTCCATGAGGACAAACTGGAATACACTTTCCGCATCCAATACAAGCGTCCGCATCAATCACAGGTACATTTGCTTTAAAAAATGATACTTTTTGCTGAGTAATTGCTTTTACTGGACAAGCTCTTTTAACTGGACAAAATATAAATCTGTCACATATATTTGAATCTATTATAGCTTTTTTTACTGATTTTGTAGTAGTTTTTACCTTATTTGATTCTACACGTTTTTTGCTTTTCTTCATTGTTACACCCCTTATTGTTTTCTACCCCCACCTACCAGGGGTACTTTCTAAGTTTATTGAAAAACACAAATTTTGTCAAGGTATACAAGAAAAATTAACAATTTATTTATAAATATAAAAATGGATTAGTATTTACCGATGAAGCTACAACCTTTACATCATATCCTTTTCTTTCAAATTCTTTATCAAGAATTTCTTTTAAGCGTTTTGAATATATATTTTCTGATTCAAAGTGTCCCACATCAAGAATTTTTATATTTGTATGAAGTGCATCCTGAGCTTCATGGAATTTCACATCTCCTGTAATATAAATATCGCAAGCCTTTTCTTTTGCCTTTTGGTAATACTCCATTGCAGATCCTGTACAAAGTCCTACTTTGAATATTTTTCCTTTTAATTCTCCTACAAATTTTACATTCGTCAAATTTAATTTACTCTTAACGAATTCTATAAATTCACTAATATTTTGAGAACTACTAAGGTAACCTATTCTACCAATACCTTTGCTTGGGTCATCTATAAAATTACTAAGTACTTCAATTTTACTTAACTCCAATATTTCTGCTAAATAATCACTCAGCCCAATACTAGATGCATCTAGATTGGTATGTGCTATATAAACGCAAATATCATTTTTAATTAGTTTTGCTATTAATTTTCCCTTATAAGTATCTTGATCCAAGTTATTTAAAGGTTTAAATATTAAAGGGTGATGAGCAATTATTAAATCGATATTTTTTTCAATTGCTTCTTCAATAACATTATCATCAATATCAAGTGTTATTAGAACTTTATCAACTTCCGAATTAACATTGCCTATTTGAAAACCAACATTATCCCAGTTTTCTGCATCACATTTAGGAGCAAATTTTTCTACTATATTAATTATTTTGCTAGAATTTACAAACATAATAACACATCTCCTAGTTTCATGATTTTTTCATTAATTTTGCTAATTTTATCGGCATCAACACTAGTTGCATTTTTCAAAATATTTTCTTTTATATTTAAGTATTTATTTATTTTTTTATTGATAAATACCATATAATCATTTTTGCTTACGTTTTTCATGTTAACGCCTATTTCATACATTATATCATTTGTAATTGTCATTTTACCTTTTTTAACTTTTATAATCTCATATATTTTATTGCCTTCAAATGCCAAATCTTCTTCTACTATGTTATACTCGTTTTTTTCAAGCCACATTCGTAGTTCAATTTGTGAATTTTGTGGTTGCAATATAAAGTACTCTAACGAATCTATAATGGATTTACTCTGAATAATAATATCACGTATAAGAAGACCACCCATTCCTGCAATAATTGCTGAATTAATTTCATGTTCATCAATTTTTGTTAAACCTGATCCAAGTCTTACATCAATAGACTCAATCATATTATTATTTCTAATTGTTTTTTTTGCATTTTCAACTGGTCCAATATTTATATCTGTTGCAATTACTTTTTCACAAATATTTTTTTCAACTAAATATACAGGAATATATCCGTGATCACATCCAACATCAGCTACAATACTATTTTTTTCAACAAAATTTGCTATTTTTAAAAGTCTTGGACTCAAATTCATAATTACTCTCCTGTAAATATAAATAAAACTTAAAGATAAATTATTAATATCTTTAAGTTTTAAAATTGTAATAAATTTCAAAATAAGAAATTGTTTCTTATTCTAAATAATCTTTTAATTTTTTACTTCTACTTGGATGCTTGAGTTTTCTTAGCGCTTTTGCTTCGATTTGTCTAATTCTTTCTCTTGTAACATCAAATTGTTTACCAACTTCTTCAAGAGTTCTTGCTCGTCCATCTTCAAGTCCGAATCGTAATTTTAAAACTTTTTGCTCTCTAGGAGTAAGTGTCTCAAGAACCTCAATTAACTGCTCTTTAAGCATTGAAAACGCAGCTGCATCAGCTGGAGCTGGAGCATCATGATCAGGAATAAAATCACCTAAGTGACTATCTTCTTCTTCACCAATTGGTGTTTCGAGTGAAACAGGCTCTTGCGCAATTTTGAGAATTTCTCTAACTTTTTCAACTGTAATATCCATTTCTTTTGCAATTTCTTCAGGTTTTGGTTCTCTTCCAAGTTCTTGAAGTAACTGTCTCGATACTCGAATAAGTTTATTAATAGTTTCTACCATATGAACAGGAATTCTTATAGTTCTTGCTTGATCTGCAATCGCTCTAGTTATTGCTTGTCTTATCCACCAAGTAGCGTAAGTAGAAAATTTATATCCTTTTCTCCAATCAAATTTTTCTACAGCTTTAATTAATCCTAAATTTCCTTCTTGAATAAGATCTAAAAATAACATTCCACGTCCAACATATCTCTTTGCAATACTTACAACTAGTCTAAGGTTAGCTTCACAAAGTTTTTTCTTTGCTTCTTCGTCGCCGTCTTCCATTCTTTTAGCGAGTACAACTTCTTCTTCTCCAGTTAAAAGTGAAACTTTTCCTATTTCTTTTAAATACATTCTTACTGGGTCATCAATATTAATTCCTTTTGGAACAGATAAATCTTCTTTTATAATAACATCATCTTTTTTCTTATCTTCAACTATAGCTTTTTCAGTTTCAATGTCATCATCATCTACTACTTCAATTCCCATTGCTGCTAGAGAATCATAAATATCTTCGATTTGATCTTTATCAATTTCTAAAGTCATTAAGCCCTTTTGAATTTCAGAATAAGTTAAACTTCCTTTTTTCTTACCAGCTTTTTTTAGCTTTAAAACTGCTTCAAGTTCTGTTTCTTTAATGGTATTTTTAGCCATTTGCTCCCCCCCTTTCTATTAGATTTCGCCCGTAATTTTACTTAATTTTTTATTCAATTCTTTTATCCTTTCATTTAATACTTCTTTAGTTTTATTAAGTTCTATTTTACTCAAATTATCATCTGAGTTATTGCTAATTTTTTTTATCGTTTCTATTAATTCACTTTTATTTTGACTTATTTCGATATCTAGACATATCTTTAAATGTTGACGTAATAATTTTGATAGGTGCTTATCGTCATCCGAAATAGGTACCATATTTTTTATAACTTTCTCAAGCCCTTTTAAATCCTCTAAATCAAAATAATCGATTGCATTAGCAAGGTCAAATGATGATAGAACTTTATAATATTCTTTTAGAGAAAACATAATTTTTTTTATATTTTTATTAAAAATCTTTTCTACTTCATTAAAATCAAAAATTTTATTTAAGTATTTTTTGTCTTGAAGAGAATATTCAAGCATGCGAATTTCAATTTTTCTTGTTCTACTTATATTAATATTTTTAGACGCTTTTGTTTTTCTAACAAGCTTTGAAATACTACTTTTTATAACAAAATTATCATCAGAATTATAATTTCTATCTACTAATTTCATTTTTTTATTCAATTCATTTTTAATAATATCAAGATTAATAGAAACCTCTACTGATAAATACTCAATGTAAATATTTCTTACTACTTCATTATCATACTTTGCAAGATAATCAATACAACTATTAATGTAATCAATTCTCCCATCTTCCGTTTCAATATCATAACTATTTTTGTAAACAGAAAATACAAATTCAATAGATGGCTTAGCATTTTCTAAAAGTTCTAAAAATCTATTTTTTCCATACTTTTTTAAATAATCATCTGGATCATATCCATTTTTCAAAGTTAGTATTTTAACTTTTGATTTAATACCTTTAAGAACCTCAATACTCCTAAATGCAGCCTTTTGACCTGCACTATCACCATCGTAAGAAACTATTATTTCATCAGCGTATCTTGATAATAATTTTCCATGATCTTTAGTAAGTGAAGTTCCAAGTGTTGCAACAACATTTTTAATACCATACATATTAAGTGCAATTACATCCATATATCCTTCTACTACTAAAATTCTTTTAGTAGATGGAAGATTGTTTTTTGCAATATTAAGACCATAAAGAGTCTTGCTTTTATTAAAGGCTAATGTTTCTGGAGAATTCAAATATTTTGGAAGTGAATCATCAATAACTCTACCCCCAAAACCAATAACCTTTCCTTGAACATTTATTATTGGAAAAATAATTCTATTTCTAAACCTATCGTAGAATCCATTTTTTTGTTTATTTGGCAAAATCAATCCTGCTTTTTCAAGTGCAGCTAAATTTTTGCTATTAAAGTGTTTTATTAATGAAGACCATTCATCCTCCGCAAAACCTAAGCCAAAAGTCTTAATAATCTCATCAGTGATGTTCCTTGACTTTAGATATTCTTTAGCAACTGTATTTTTTTTTAGATTTTTATAATAAAAAATAGCTGCATTTCTCAATATTTCATATGAATCTTTTTTGTCATTATATGATACAGAATTATTTGAACTATTTTTTTTACTTTCATACTGTGATAAATCAATCCCACTTTTTTCTGCTAAAAATTCAATTGTGTCTAAAAAATCAAGATTTTCAATATTCATCAAAAATCCTATGGCATTACCAGAGGCACCACATCCAAAACAATGATATAATTGTTTATCTTCCGACACAACAAAAGAAGGTGTTTTCTCATTGTGAAATGGGCAAAGACCCTTATAATTATTTCCTGTTCTTTTTAACTGAACATATCCTGAAATCAAGTTTACTATATCTACTTTATCTAAAATTACTTCACTAATATTTCCTTCATAAAATTTTCCCATAAAACCACCAATCACTTCTAATACTTAGTATTCTCTATGGAACTCACAATCCCTTTATTTATTTTTAAAGAGCAAAATTTATGACACCAAAATGGTGTCATAAGTTTATAATAATTATATCCAAAATTCTGGTATAAAAATACTTTTATATTTGGAAATTGCATATCTATCTGTCATTCCAGAAACATAGTCTTTAATTGCTATATTTTTTAACTCTTTATACTCTTTAAAAAACTCATCAGGCAATTTTTCAGGATGATTTACAAAATAATAATATAATTTATTAATCAAATTCATTGCTTTTTCTTCATCTTTTTTTGCTTTTATATTTAAATAAACTTTTTCAAACATAAAATCTCTTAACATATTAAAATAGTATGATGTTTCTTCGCTAAATTTTATATCACCTGTTATTAATGAAGTTTCTACAATATCGTGAATTAGTTTATTTATTCTTTTGCTATGTGTTTGACCTAATACCTCAAAATACTCTTTTGGAAAAATATCATAAGAAAGTACATTTGCACGAATTGCATCATCTATATCATGATTAACATATGCAATTCTATCACTTATCCTAACTATTTTCCCTTCTAAAGTACTAGGCAAATTTTCTCCGCGATGATTCAATATACCATCTCTAACCTCATAAGTCAAGTTAATTCCTCTTCTTTTTCCACTTCTCATCTCTAAATAATCAACAATTCTAAGACTTTGTTCATTATGTCTAAAACCTTCTTTATGAATTTTATTAAGTTCCATCTCTCCGCAGTGACCAAAAGGAGTATGTCCTAAATCATGACCTAGGGCAATAGCTTCTACTAAATCTTCATTTAGTCTTAAGGCCCTTGCTATAGTTCTAGATATTTGTGAAACTTCTAAAGTGTGTGTAAGCCTAGTCCTATAATGATCTCCTTCTGGAGATAAAAACACTTGCGTTTTGTGTTTTAACCTTCTAAAAGCTTTGGAATGAATTATTCTATCTCTATCTCTTTGAAAAGGTGTCCTAAATTCACATAATGCTTCTTCTTTTTGCCTGCCTCTACTATTTTCAGATAAAGTTGCATTTTTTTGTAATATCATTCTTTCAATTTTATAAGTTTCTTCTCTTATAGTCATACTTCACCACCTAATTTAATGTATTTTACTCATTATAACATTAAAAACAAAGAGAAAACTAATTTTTAATATTTCTCTTTGCTTTTAGTATTAACCATTATTTATTTTTTGTTTTTTATAGTTGCTTGAGCTGCAGCAAGTCTTGCTACAGGAACTCTATAAGGTGAACATGACACATACTTCAAACCTACTTTATCACAAAATTCAATTGATTTAGGTTCACCGCCATGCTCTCCGCATATACCAATTTTAATATCCGGTCTAACTTTTTTACCTTTTTCAAATGCTATTTTTATAAGTTGACCAACACCATCTTGATCAATCGTTTCAAATGGGTCACTTTCAAATATTTCTTTTTTCTTATATTCAGGTATAAATTTACCTGAATCATCTCTTGAAAAACCTAATGTCATTTGAGTTAAATCATTTGTTCCAAATGAGAAAAACTCTGCTTCTTTAGCAATTTCATCTGCAGTTAGAGCTGCTCTTGGAACTTCAATCATAGTTCCAATTTTATAAGTCATTTCCATATTTTCTTCTTTTAAAATTTCATCTGCAGTTTCTCTTATTAATTTTTTAATAATAGTAAATTCTTTATTAAATCCAACAAGCGGAACCATTATTTCTGGTTTTATATCATATCCATTTTTCTTCTTAACTTCTACTGCTGCAAGCATTATGGCTTTAACCTGCATTTCATAAATTTCAGGATATGTTACCGCAAGTCTTACACCTCTATGACCTAACATCGGATTAAATTCTCTAAGTTCATTTACTATTGATTTTAAATTGTTAAACTCCATTCCAAGTTCAAGCGCTAAATTTTTTATATCTTCATCTTCGCTAGGAAGAAATTCATGAAGTGGTGGATCAAGTAGTCTAATAGTTACAGGTAGCTCTTTCATAACATTAAATATACTTACAAAATCATCTTTTTGATATGGAAGCAATTTTTTTAAAGCAATTTTTCTTTGTTCTATTGTAGTAGATACTATCATTTGTCTAACAGCAAATATTCTCTCTTCATTAAAAAACATATGCTCAGTTCGACAAAGTCCAATTCCTTCAGCACCAAATTTAATAGCAGTTTTAGAATCTCTCTCATTATCTGCATTAGTTCTAATATTTAGTCTTCTAATATCATCGGCCCATGACATTAGTGTTCCGAAATTTCCACTCATTGCAACTTCTTTAGTTTTTATTTCCCCTTTATACACATTTCCAGTATTTCCATCTATAGAAATGTACTCGCCTTCATTAACAACAGCATTTGCAGTTTTAAATAAGCTATTGTATGTTTCAACTCGAACGTCTCCACATCCAGCAACACAGCATTTACCCATTCCTCTTGCTACAACTGCTGCATGCGATGTCATACCACCTCTAGCAGTAAGAATGCCTTCACCTGAAACCATACCTTCAATATCTTCTGGAGAAGTTTCTACTCTAACGAGTATTGCTTTTTCTCCTCTAGCTTTAGCTTCAACAACGTCTTCTGAAGTAAAATAAACTTTACCTGTTGCAGCACCTGGAGAAGCTGGTAGTCCTTTTGCTATGATTTGCGATTCTTTTAATGCCGCGTCATCAAAAGTTGGATGAAGCAACTGTTCAATTTGATCTGGGTTGATTCTTAGAATAGCTTCTTCTTTTGTTATCATACCTTCTTCTACCATATCAACTGCTATGTTTATTGCTGCATTTGCAGTTCTTTTGGCAGTTCTTGTTTGAAGAAAATATAATTTCCCTCTTTCAATCGTAAATTCAATATCCTGCATATCTCTATAGTGCTTTTCTAATTTTCTAGAAATTGTCGAAAAATCATTATAAACTTCTGGTAAAACATTTTCTAATTCATTAATTTCTTTTGGAGTTCTAATTCCTGCTACTACATCTTCCCCTTGAGCATTAAGTAAAAATTCACCAAAAAATTTGTTTTCTCCTGTTGCAGGATTTCTTGTAAAAGCTACACCCGTTCCAGAAGTATCTCCCATATTTCCAAAAACCATTTCTTGAATATTAACGGCTGTACCCATATCATGTGGAATCTCATTAATATTTCTATAAATAATTGCCCTTGAGTTATTCCATGATTCAAATACACTTTCAATCGCCATTATAAGTTGTTTATTTGGATCTACTGGAAAATCTATTTTAGTCTCTTTTTTAACCAGCTTTTTGTACTTTTCTATTATTTCTTTTAAATTATCAACAGATAATTCTGGATCAGAAGATAAATTTTCTCTTTCTTTTACACTATCCAATATACTGTCAAATTTATGTTTAGAAATGTTTAAAACAACATCTGAAAACATCTGAATAAACCTTCTATAAGAGTCATAAGCAAATCTAGGATTATTTGTTAACTCACTTACCCCAATAACTGAATTATCATTTAAACCTAAGTTTAAAATTGTGTCCATCATTCCTGGCATTGATATCGCAGCTCCAGATCTTACAGATACTAAAAGTGGATTTTTATTATCACCAAATATTTTTCCAGTTTTGCCTTCTAATTCTTTTAGTCTTTCAAAAATACCCTTTATTAATTTTTCATCAATTTTCTCACCATCATCATAGTACTTAATACATGCCTCAGCTGTAATAGTGTAGCCGTTTGGAACTGGAAGCCCAATCTTTTTCATTTCCGCAAGATTAGCTCCTTTTCCTCCAAGAATTTTCTTTAACTCCTTACTTCCCTCTTCAAATGCATATAAATATTTTTTCATTTCTTACTTTTCACCTCTCATTTTTTAGTTTATCCGATGCCTTAGAGTTCTAATACCCCCACTTCTTAAAAAAGTGGGGGATAAAGAACTCTAAAAAAGCCCTGGATTATGTTTTCTAAAATTCAGTGGGAGTAAAAACTCCCTCTGAATCCAAGAAATTTATTTATATTTATTCTTTATTTCTTTCTTTAATTATTTCTAAAATTAAATTAGCAGTCTCTTCAATCGCCTTATTTGACACATTAATTACTGGACAACTTATTTTTTTCATAACTTTTTCTGCATAATCAATTTCTTCAAGAATTCTATCAACATTTGCATAAATTGCGGTATCACTTAAACCTAATGCTTTAAGCCTTTCTTGTCTTATTTCATTTAATTTCATTGGGTCAGTTGTTAAACCAATAATTTTTTTATTTGAAACCTCAAATACTTCATCCGGAATTGGCACTTCTGGTACTAAAGGAATATTTGCAACTTTAACATTTTTATTTGCAAGATACATACTAAGAGGTGTTTTAGATGTTCTACTTATTCCTAGAAGAACAATATCAGCTTTAAGTACTCCTCTTGGATCTTTTCCATCATCATATTTAACTGCAAATTCAATGGCTTCTACTCTTTTAAAATATTTTGCATCTAATCTATGAATAATTCCTGGTTCATTTTCAGGTTTAGTGCTTAAAAATTTTTCAAACGCCTTTATTGGTTCTTTCATAACATCTATATATGGAATTCCTTTAATTTCGCATTCAACAGTTATTTTTTCCCTTAAATTTTCAAGCACAGTAGTGAATACTATAATCGAATTTCCATGACTTGCATTTTCAACTAAATCTATTATTTCTTCTTCATTTGTGATATAAGGATATTTTTTAACTTCAAACTTCTTTCCCTTAAACTGTTCGAATGCAGCTTTTGCAAGCATATCTGCTGTTTCACCTACTGAATCTGATACCACGTAAACTTTATAAGTCTCTATATCACTCGCCTCCAATTTCTAAATTTGTAAAAACTTTTGTAATGTTTGTTTTTGAAATTCTCCCAATCACTTTGTAATTAATAACACCATCTCTAACTATATCTTCCACAACTGGAAGAGCATCGATTTGGTGGTCAATTATCTTTTTTGCAGCTGCATAAACAGATTCATTTGGATGAATAACAACAATATTTGGCATGCGAGTCATAATAATTCCAACTGGCATATTCTTCATATCTGCATCTCCAATTGCAGCTTTTAAAAAATCTTTTCGACTTACTACTCCAGCCAAGTAATTCTCTTGAAGTACATAAAGAGAACCTACATCTTCTAAAAACATGGTCACTATTGCATCGTAAACAGATACTTTTTCATCAACACATATTGGAAGTGATTTAAGTTCGTTAATTTTTAAATTTTTTATCATATTAACAACTAATTCTCTCTCGCTTTTTTGTATGTATCTATAGCCAACTTTTGGCTTAGCTTCTAAAATACCAGACATAGTAAGAATACTTAAATCTGATCTAATAGCTGATCTTGAAAGTTCGAGCTTACCTGCAATATTTACGCTTGTAATTGGTTCGAATTTTTTTACTATGCTAATAATTTCTGTTTGTCTTTCATTAAATTCTATTTAACTCACCTCTTTTCTTTTAATTGTGTATCACATTAAGTTGTTTTACGTAATTATACTACACTATATAGTAATAATTCAACACTTATAATGATATAAATTTATTTTTACACCCTATTCTTACGTATCATTTATTCCCCAAAATAACAAAAAAAAACAAAAACCTTTTGAAAGTTTTTGTTTTTTTACGGTAATTTAATTTTTCTATTTAAATTTTACTAATTATTAAAATTCAACTCTTTTTTCAATATACTCTACTAGTTCTTCTATAGGCATTCTTGTTTGCTCCATAGTATCTCTATCTCTAATAGTTACTGTATTATCTTCTAAAGAATCATAATCATATGTTATACAAAATGGAGTTCCAATTTCATCATGTCTTCTATATCTTTTTCCAATACTACCAGACATATCATAGTCTACATTGAATTTCTTAGATAGTAATTCAAACACTTTTATAGCTTCAGCATCTAATTTTTTTGTTAATGGAAATATTGCCGCTTTAAAAGGTGCAAGAAATGGATGAAGTTTTAATACAATTCTTTCTGATTTTTCATCTATTTGTTCTTCTTCATATGCATCAATCAAAAACGCTAATGTGACTCTATCCGCTCCAAGAGATGGTTCAATGCAGTAAGGTAAATATTTTTCATTTGTAATCGGATTTTGATACCTTAAATCAACGCCAGAATGCTCCATATGGCATTTAAGATCATAATCTGTTCTATCTGCAATACCCCAAAGTTCTCCCCATCCAAAAGGAAATTTAAATTCTATATCACTTGTTGCATTTGAATAATGTGATAATTCATCCTCGTCATGGTCTCTAAATCTTATATTTTCCTCAGTTATAGATAAATCTTTTAACCAATTAAACGAATAATTCTTCCAGTAGTTAAACCATTTTATATCTTCACCAGGTTCACAGAAAAATTCTAACTCCATTTGTTCAAATTCTCTAGTTCTAAAAGTAAAATTACCAGGAGTTATCTCATTTCTAAACGATTTTCCTATTTGTCCAATTCCAAATGGAATTTTTTTACGTGAAGTTCTTGCAATAACTCTAAAATTTAAAAATATACCTTGTGCAGTTTCCGGTCTTAAAAAAATTTCAGTTGAAGAATCTTCAGTAACACCCTGGTGTGTTTTAAACATTAAATTAAATTGTCTAATAGTAGTAAAATTTTTCTTACCACAAGTTGGACATTTTATATCATGACCTTCAATGAATTCTTCCATTTTTGAATTTTCCCATCCGTCAACTACTTCATCATGATCGTTTTTAAAAAAATAATCTTCAATTAATTTATCTGCTCTAAATCTTGATTTACATTCCTTACAATCCATTAAAGGATCATTGAATCCGCCAACATGACCAGAAGCAACCCAAGTCTCTGGGTTCATAAGTATTGCAGAATCTATTCCAACATTATAAGGCGATTCCTGAATAAATTTCTTCCACCATGCTTTTTTTACATTATTCTTTAATTCTACACCTAGCGGACCATAGTCCCAAGTATTAGCAAGTCCACCATATATATCAGAACCAGGATAAACAAATCCTCTTGATTTTGATAATGAAACTATTTTTTCCATTGTTGTATTTTTTCCCATTTTTTCCTCCTTTTGAACAAAAAAATATAATCCTCCATCCCTTATAAAAAAGGGACGAAAGATTATCCGCGGTTCCACCCTAGTTGATTTAAAAAATCCACTTTGTTTAAGTATTGCTAAAAGTTCCATTCACATACATTAAGTATCATATCCCAGCAACTATGACTCTCTAAAACTCAAAATATACTACTACTCTTTATCATTGCACTCTATATTTAAATAATTACTGACATTCTAACATATCTACAAATTATAATCAAACAAATACTATTCTTCGTCTTTTTTAAAATCAACGACAATTTTTTCTTCTTCACTAGTATTTTCTTCATTAGGAGTTTCTTCATTTGACTCCTCATTTTTTTCTTCGTCAGTTACATCTTCACTATCTTCTTTTTTAAAACTATTTGTAAATTCATTCATTTTTTCTTTCATATTCTTGACAGTTTCTTCTGTTTTCTTGTTTAAGTTAATTACTTCTCCATCATCAGTTATAACTTTAATTTCTGCACCAATTGCAATTGCAGCTACAATAGCAATTAAAGTAGGTCCAGCAAAAATAAGTGCGCCTACAGCTCCTGCAATTACAGGTATATCAAGCATAGTTTTATTGTTTTTCTCAAAAACAATTCTTGAAACATTGCCTTTTTTAACAAATTCTTTTAACTTTTCAAGCATTTCATTGCCAGCATCATAAAATTCATTTTTCTTACTACTATCAGAATTTACCGTTTCAATATAAACAATTGCATCTAATACATTTCCTTCACAAAATTCTAAAGCCTCTTTAGCCTCTTTATAAGACGCTCCAGTTCTATTAATAACATCGTCTACCATCTCAAGTGTAATATTGTTCATCAAAATCACTCCTTTGTATTATTGTTGTATCGTTTCATAATATTAGTTTATACTATAAAACAAATAAAATCCTTAAAATAAGATTAAATTTACATTAATTATTATTTTATTGTATTTAAAAAGTCTAGACTTTTAAATTTTTTATGTCCCAAATGATGGAATATAAACAAACTTAAAATTTTACCTATTAATACAATATATCTTTTATTAATAGAAGTATTTAAAACAGTAGAAATATCGTTAGTTAAAATAAAATTTATAACTTTATGTGCATTTTTCCCACTGTATATTAATTCATTAAAGTTTCTTTTACAATCTTCGCAAATTAATCCACCTTCAATAGGACTAATATACCATTTTATATTATCAGTTTTTCCACAGTTTACACATGAATTTATATTCATTTTATAACCAATAATGCTCATCATTTTTAGTTCATATGAAATCTTAAGTAATTCAAAATCAGTATTTTTATTATTTAACACACTTAAGGCTTCATATAGTAAATTAAATAATCTTATATTAGGCGAATTTTCTAAAATTACATGTGAGGTTAATTCAACTATATAAGATGCATATGCTAACCTAACTAAGTCTTCCCTTAATTTATAAAAACTTTCTTCAATTTCAACAGAATTAATTCTATTCCATTTACTACCCATAGAAAGCATAAAATCTCCATAAATGAAGGGATGAGAAGCAGATGAAAGTTTAGATTTCGGATTTCTCGCACCTTTAGATATAACAGTAACTTTTCCAGCTTTTTTTGTGAAAAGAGTTAAAATTATATCTGTATCAGATAATTTTGTTTTTTTTATTACTATTGCTAACGTATTAAAATACATAATATTCCTTTTAAATACATACTCCTAAAGCCACGCTTTCATCATAAGCGTTGCTAATGTAAAGTAAATTGTAAGCCCTGTAATATCAACAGTCGTAGATATGAATGGCGCAGAAGCAACGGCTGGATCTACTCCAATTTTTTTAAATACAATAGGAACCATTGTACCAATTGTCGCTGCAGTAACAATATTTGACATCATTGCAACTCCGACTATAAGACTCATAAGTATATCCCCTTTTAAATAGAAAGACGATATAGCAACAATAATACTACATACAATACCTATAGATATGCCAACTATTCCTTCTTGAAAAATAGTCAAAAGAACTTCTTTTCCACGAATTTGATCTACTGCAATACTTCTAACAGTAAGTGTTGAAGACTGCGTACCAACATTTCCACCCATTCCTGCCAAAAGAGGCATAAACATTGCTAGAGTAGTGTTAGAATTAATCACACCTTGAAAATTAGAAACAATGTGTGAAGTAAAAAGTCCACCAAAAAGTGTAATAATTAACCAAGGTAGCCTTGAACGAACTGACATTAAAATTCTCATACCAAAATTTTCTTCATCAAAATCTTCTAAATCTGAAGAGCCTGCAAATTTTAATATATCTTCAGTAGCTTCTTCCTCAATTACATCTATTATATCATCCATTGTAATAATCCCGGATAATACACCATCATTATCCGTAACTGGTATTACTAGTAGGTCATATTTAGAAACTATTCTAGCAACTTCTTCTTGATCATCAGAGGTAGTTACGCTAATAACATTTTCATTCATTATTTCAGAAATTAATTGATTTGGTTTTGCAATAATTAATTCTCTAAGCGAAATTACTCCAACTAATCTTTCTTCAAGATCAGTTACATATACATAATAAATAGTTTCATTATCAACCTCAGTTTTTCTTAGTGTTTCTATTGCCTTGTAAATTGTATAATCTGACTTTAAAGATATAAAATCTTTAGTCATTATACCACCGGCAGTATCTTCATCATAAACAAGAAGTTCTCTTACATCTCTAGCATTTTCAATATCCAAATATGCAATGATTTCTTTTCTTCTATCTTCTTCAAGTTCACCTAATTTATCAACAATATCATCTTGGCTCATTCTATCAAGAACATAAGTTTTTTTGTCTTTTCCAAGTAATTCTAATACTTCGCTAAAAGACTCTGGTCCAAGTTCAGATAAGACTTCACTTGAATCTTCCCAAGATAATAAATTTAAAAAATTTAAACGATTTTCATCGGAAAGCTCCATTAAAACATCTGCAAGGTCAACTGGATGCATTTTTTCAATAATATTTTTTATTTCATCAATTCTATTATTTTCAAAGTGCTCTTTAATAAAATCAATAATATCATCAATATTTTCATCAATTATTGCATTCATTGCCCACCTCCAAATTTTATTTATTGTATCCAAAGTTTTTAAGATGTGAATCGTTATCTCTCCAACCTTGTCTTACTTTTACCCAAATTTCAAGATATACTTTAGAACCAAGTAATTTTTCTATATCTTCTCTAGCGCTTTTCCCAACGCCTTTTAATTTCCTACCATTTTTTCCAATAATAATGCCTTTATGCGTTTCTCTTTCGCAAATAATTGTTGCATTAATATCTACAATATCAGAATTTTTTCTTTTTCTCATTTTTTCTATTTCTACAGCTACTCCATGAGGAACTTCATCATTCAAATAATGGAGTAATTTTTCTCTTATAATTTCCGCGGCAATAACCTTTTCCGGTTGATCTGTAATCATATCTGATGGATAGTACATAGGTCCTTCAGGAAGTAAATTATTAACCATATTTAATAAAATATCAACATTAATATTGTTAAGTGCAGAAATAGAAATTATTTCTTCAATGAAATCATATTCTTTATAATTTTCAACTATTTTTATATAATTTTCTGGATTAATTAAATCCATTTTATTAATTACTAAAATAACAGGAGTTCTTGACATTTTAAGTTTTTCAAGAATATATTTATCACCTAGCCCAATTTTAGTTGACTCATCTACTAAAAATAATACTACATCAACTTCTTTAATTGTTTCATAAGCAGTTGAAACCATAAATTCACCTAATTTATTTTTAGGTTTGTGAAGACCTGGTGTATCTATAAATATTACTTGCGAATTGTCTGATTGATATATTGCTTGTATTTTATTTCTTGTAGTTTGAGGTTTATCGCTCATAATCGCGATTTTCTCGCCTAAAATTTTATTTATCAACGTTGATTTTCCAACGTTTGGTCTACCAACAACGGTAACAAATCCTGATTTAAATCCCATAAATTCTCCTTTTACTTTAGCACTAGACTTTTCTATAACAATTCTTCACTTGTCCAAGAATGCGGTAATAATTCTCCTAATTTTAATACTTTGTATTCCATATCTTTTGCAATAACTACATCAAGATCTTTTCCAAATTCAATTAATACTTGTCTACAAATCCCACACGGATAAGTAAAATCGTTGCTACTACTTACTATTGCAATTGCTGTAAATTCTTTTTCACCATCGGCAATAGCTGAAAATAGAGCTGTTCTTTCAGCGCAATTTGTACCTCCAAAAGACCCACACTCGACATTGCATCCTAAATAAATTTTTCCGTTTTTTGTTAATAGAGCAGCTCCTACTTTGTATTTTGAATACGGAGCATACGCATTGTCACGAACTTCATAAGCTTTTCTCACTAACTCTTTGTAATCCATTATCTTCACCATCCAAGTTTTATAGTTTTCGGTACAACTTCAAACCAAGTCACACCTTTGTTTAACTCAATTAACTTCCCATCTTTATCATAAAACTTTGTCATGGATTCTCTATTTTTTTTACTCCATGTCAATTTTGTTTTTACGCCCATTGTAAGTAAATATGCATCGCCTTTTCCTAAATCATCAATTTTAAGTCTGCCTTTATCATCTATAACTTTATGTTTAGCAAATTGCACAATAATATTTTTGGCTGTTAAATTTTCTCCATTTGCTTCATCAATATGATGTTTACCATTAACGTATCTATAGTACTCTTTTAAATCTTTATCATATTTAAATTCAACATAATATCCAGTTTTATCAGAACTTGAAGATTTCTTATATACTATTTTTAAATAATTTGCTTGCTCACTATTAATAGGCTTCTCGTCTTTACTATAAAACTCAAAAAAATCAAAGTTACCTTTTAATCTATACTTTCTGTTTGAACCAGCTTTTCTAAGAGCGGAAATTGAAGAATAAGTATTATGAGGTGGTTTTTTATTAGTTTTGCTTGTTCTATACATCCCGTTTCCACTTAAGCCATCAAGGTCTGCTACATTAAGGTTAACAAGGTCTGCCCAAGCTGCAGGCGAACCACCAACATGTGCATATAAAGGATCATATTCTAACGCTTTATTTATAAAATAAGGTCTTGCACTTCTAATTGGACCTACCCTCTTAGGCGCATTGCCATAAAACACTGCCATATATCTGGTAATTAACCCTTCAGCTAAAATTTCATAAACAACCTCAGCTTCACTAAGTCCTGACTGTGGACGAGCGTAGTACTGATTATCAAGCATAACTGCTACAGGTCGTTTCTCAAGCTCACTTTTATCAAATAAAAGTCCACTAAGCTTTGACTTTTCTTTTTCACTAGTATTACTGTCAACTGAATTCTTTGTACTCACTTTAACTTCACTGTCAGTAGAAGTTTTCTCTTTTGAAGCCTCACTTTGAACAGTGTCTTCTTCTTTTTCAGTTTTTTTATCTTCTATTACAATAACTTCTTTTAGGTTTTTCTTGTCACTACTATCTTTGTCTAACTTATTGTCTTTCTCTAAATTCACATCATTACTTGTATTATCTTTTACATCAATACTTGAAGCATTTTGACACGCAGATGACGCAAAAACTATAACAAATATTAGCAGCAACAAATAAATTTTTCTAAACATAAATCACCTATTAATCCCTAATTTTTTTAATGTTTCTTCTTCCAGCTCTCTCATTTCTTTTTTATCAATTTCATTCATATGGTCATATCCAAACAAATGAAACATACTATGTACTGCTAAATAACATAATTCTCTTAAAAAAGAATGATTATATTCTATCGACTGTGCATAGGCTCTTTCAGCACTTATCACAATATCACCTAAAAACAAATTTTCATCTAGTTCATCAGAATCCTTTATACTATCGTATTGATGAAACGAAAGAACATCTGTAACACTATCTATATTTCTATACTCTTTATTAAGCTTTTTTATCATTTCATTTGTTACGATATTCATACTAACTTCAATATTAAATTCTTCTAAACCCTCTACCCAAATTGCCATTTCAACAGTTTCAGTAAGCTTTTTAATCATAACTTCATCAATTTCATATGCACTCTGTGAATTTTCAATATCTAAATTTACCATATATTCTCCTTGTCTTAGCACTCAATTATATCATTTTTTTGATAAATAATATACTATGAATATTATAATTTATCAAAAAATAAAAAAAGCTGATAAAATCAGCTTTTTATGTTGTACTTATTAATTATTTATCATTTTCTTCACCAGTGAAGACACTGTTTTACCATCCGCTCTACCAACGCATTTCGGATTAACTATACTCATTACTTTTCCCATATCTTTCATCGAAGTAGCATTTACTTCTTCAATTGCAGACATAATAAGTTTTGTTAATTCTTCTTCGGAGATAGGCTCAGGCAAATACTTAGATAAAACAGAAATTTCTTTCTCAGCTTCTTCAACTAAATCAGTTCTTTCAGCTTTCGAAAATTCTTCTATTGCACCTTTTTTTTGCTTTATTTGTTTTGCTATGATTTCAATAATATCATCATCACTAAGTTCTACCCTATTATCAATTTCTACCTGCTTAACAGCAGAACGAAGCATAGTAACAGTAGTCTTTTTAATAACGTCTTTTTGTTTCATAGCATCCTTTAAATCAATCATTAATTGATCTTTTAGGGACATTCAAATCACCCCCTAGAAAGAATTTTTCTTGCTTTTTCTTCTAGCTGCTTCAGATTTTTTCTTTTTCTTTACGCTAGGTTTTTCATAATGCTTTCTCTTCTTGATTTCAGCTAAAACCCCAGATTTTGAAGTTTCTTTTTTGAATCTACGAAGTGCACTATCAATTGATTCCGTAGTACCAACTTTAATTCCTGCCATTTTTTATTCCCTCCCCCCGTGTGTTACTTGCATTCTGATTACGGAAAAACCGCAATTACAGTGGGATATTCACAGAATACTAGGTAATTATACAATAAATATTCATAAAAAGCAAGAATTTTTTTAAAGTAAATTTATATTTTTTTGCTAATTATATAACATTTTTTAACCAGGAGGCCACTCAAGTGGTCTGCCACCTACCAAATGAAAATGTAAGTGTTCAACAGTTTGCCCACCATCGTCACCAACATTGGTAACTAACCTAAATCCACTTTCATCAACACCCAGTTCTTTTGCAAGATCTTTAATTTTTGTCATAATATAAGTTACATATTCTATAGACTTTGAATCTAAATCAACAATTGAATTAATATGAATTTTGGGAACTATTAAAATATGTACTGGCGCAACTGGATTCAAATCATAAAAAGCCAAAATTTTATCATCTTCATAAGCTTTTTTTGATGGAATTTCTCCATTTACAATTTTACAAAAGATACAATCGCTCAAATTATCACCTCTTATTTTTTTTTACGCTATATAAGTTTTCCAAGTAAAATACCATCTTTTATACCAACAATATTTACTTTATAAACTTTTCCTTTTAAAGTTTTACTATTTTCTACAATTACTCTAAGGTAATTTTTAGATATACCTTCCACATACTTCTTGTTTTTTTCGTAATATCCTTCAAATAAAATTTCTAAATTTTGATTTACCATATTTTTTTGAAATTTATCTTCAAGATTCTTTGTAAGTTCAATAAGGCTCTCGCTTCTACTATGTTTAATACTATTCATTATTTGATTTTCCATTAATGCGGCTTTGGTACCTTCCTTTGGAGAATATTGAAATACATGTACTTGGCTAAAGCCAACTTTTTTCACAAATTCTAAAGTTTCTTCAAATTCCATATCTGTTTCACCAGGAAATCCGACTATAATATCAGTAGTAATAGCTGCGTTATTAAAACTTGAATAAATCAGATTAGCTGTATTTAAGTACTCTTTGGAAGTATATTTTCTATTCATTCTCTTTAGAACTCCATCAGACCCACTTTGAAGCGACAGATGAAAATGTGGGCAAAATGATTTTACTTTTTTGAGTCTTTCTATAAAATCATTTTCAAAAAGTCTAGGTTCTACAGAGCTCATTCTTAATCTTTCAAGGCCATCAACTTTATCAGCTAATTCTATTAGATCAATCAAAGAAAAGTTTTTTAAGTCCTTTCCATAAGAAGCTATATGAATCCCTGTTAATACGATTTCTTTGTATCCATGTTCAACTAACCTTTTAACTTCTGCAATTACATTTTCAGGACTACGACTTCTAATATTTCCCCTTGCATATGGAATGATACAATATGTGCAGTACTGATTACATCCATCTTGAACTTTTATAAACGCTCTCGTTTTTTCCTTAATTGCATCAATCTTAATTTCTTCAAATTCTTTTATTTCCATAATATTTGATACAAGACATTTAACTTCATTTTCTTTTAGATTTTCGATATATTCTACAATTTTTTTTCTCTCATTAGTTCCGAGTATTAGATTTACACCTTCAATATTTTTAATATCATTGGGGTTAACCTGAGAATAACAACCAACTACAGCAATAATTGCATCCGGATTATTTCTCTTAGATTTTCTAATAAATTGCCTTGATTTCTTATCACCTAAGTTTGTTACTGTGCACGTATTAATAATATAAATATCTGCTATTTGATCTTTACCAACAATTTCATACCCGCTTTTTTCAAACATTTCTGCCATAGCTTCGCTTTCATATTGATTTACTTTACAACCTAGAGTGTGTATATGAACGCTTTTTCTTCTTTTATCTTTAATAATAAATTTTTCTTCTTTTATATATGCATTAATTTGTTTTTCTTTTTTTATATCCACGACAATTTTCTCCTTAAAAACATATCACCAAATTCCTTACAATGAATATAATCTATCACAAGGAGAAAGTTTTTTCAAATTTTATTATATTATACTTAACATCTCATCTTTATTTAATGGTTTAGAAATTAGATATCCTTGGCCAAGTTCACATTTCATAGTTTTAAGCAGACTTAGCTGTTTTTCTGTTTCTATACCTTCTGCTATAGTAATTAAACCTAATTCCTTCGACAAATTAATAATAGATTTTACAATTATAAATGCTTTATTTTCATTTACGATCCTATCTATATAACTTTTATCAAGTTTCAATATATCAAAAGGTAGTTTACTTAAATAATTAAGAGAAGAGTATTCCGTACCAAAATCGTCAAGCGACATTATAAATCCTATTTTTTTTAATTCTTTCATAATTTTGAAAGCAGTATCTACATTTCTTATTATAGAATATTCAGTAATTTCAATTATAATTTGCTCAGGGTTAATTCCATAAACATCTATCATATCTTTTAAATACTGAATAAAGTCATTAGAATAAAATGATTTTGTGGATATGTTTAAGGAAAATTTTATTTTATCATTATCATTTGCCACTTCTTTAATACTACTAAATGTCCTCTCCACAACCCATTTGTCAATCTCGATTATTTGGTTTGTTTTTTCTGCAAGTCCTATAATATACCCAATATTCTTTTTACTTGTTGGATTAGACGGCCACCTTAATAATATTTCAAAATCTTTAATTTTTTTTGTTTCTATATTAAAAATAGGCTGAAAATTAAGTTTAAATTCATCTCTGGCTATTGCTTTATTAATTAGTTCAAATAATAATTGTTCTTCTTTAATTTTTGTTTTATACCTTATATTATAAAAAACGTGATTATTTTTACCTCTTTTTTTTGCTTCATTCAGCGCTATATCAGAATCCTGATGAAGCTCTTCTATTTTGCTTCCATCTTTTGAACATGTTGTTATTCCAACACTACATGTTGTAGAATAATCAAAATTTTCAAGTGTAATTTTTTTATTTACAATTTTATTTATTCGATCAATAGTTTTTATAATATCGTTATAATCTGTAGTTTTTTCAATAAATATAAAACCATCACCATAACCCCTATATGCTCCAATGTTACTAATATTTTTAAATTCGTCAGCAATTTTCATTAAATATTCATTTCCAAATTTATGTCCATGTATATTATTTAGTAATTTAAAATTATCAAGTCCCATTAAATATAGGGTAAAATCAACTCCAGCATTGTATAAATCAACAACATCACGCCTAAGAGTATAGTTGTTACCGAGTTTTGTAATAGGATCAACAATTTCAAATTCATTTATTTTATTATCAATATGTTTTTCTCTAATTATACCAATTGAAACGACGGCGAAATCATCAATGGATTCATCTAAAATAAGGCTATTACTCCACAAAACATCAATAATATGATTATATTTAGTCCTTATTTGATTTTCGTGGTTATGAAATTTTCCATCTTTTTTTAATCTTGAAATCATATTTGTAATTCTAAATTTTTCAAATTCAGGGATTAAAAACTCAGTCCACTTTTTTCCAATAATTTCTTTGCTGTAACCTAATTTTTCCAAAAAATATTCATTTGTAAATATTATTTCTCCGTCACTATTCCAAATCAAAATTAAGATCTCGTTATTATCATAAATTTTTTTATATAAATTACTATCAAATTGCAAATCATCTATGATTTTTTTTATACTAGCATTATTAACTAATTCCATTGCAACTTCACCAACTTTCTTTTTTAAAATTTTTTAGCTAAACATATTTTTTATTATACTACTTATAATAAAATTTTGTTTCATTTAATAAAATCTCGGCTAAAACTAAATCAATTTTAACTTTGTAATCACACTTTTCCATAGAGCTTAAAATTATCTTATCAAAATGTTTTTTAAAAGTATCAAGATTAATTTCATCAAAATATACCTTATATTCTTTACACAATGTAATAATTTTAGTAAATCTATTCATTCTTTTATCATCAACACAATTAATCATATACTTTAAATCTTCTCTAATTCTTTGCTTTATTTCTTTTTCGTGTTTTCTATCAATTATATATACCATTTTTACTCCCTTCATAACAAAAAACTACTTCAAAATAAGCTGAAGTAGTTTTTTTTGCAACTGGCTACCATCGTCTTCACTTTAGGTCCTTTAGTTTTGCGTCCTCACTTTTCAGTAAGTTTGCCGATATTTAATTTTCCATATTTAAAATTCATTTTACTTTCTTATTTATATTAACAATTTTTTTATTATAAATCAATGTAAATAATTAGCATTAAATCAATATTCCACTTTAACAAGACAAAGTGCTCCCGCCATTGCTTTATGCCCAACATCACTTAGCTCTCCTGAAATAAATGCATTTTCAATAGAATTTAAAGGAAGTTGTTTTAATCCAACTTGTATTAAAGTACCTACAATTAATCTTTCCATATTTAACAAATAACTATTTGCCTTAATAGTTATAATTATTTCATTATTTGTTTCCTTAACATCTAACAAAAATATTTTTTTAACTGGATTTTTTACCTTCCTATTAGTAGTAAAGGCTAAAAAATCGTGTTCACCTTCAATATATTTTTCAGCCTTTTTCATTAATCCAACATTTAAATTTTGAACCATTAAGTTCACATAGTTTCTTTCAAATAAAGGACGATTTTGTGCATTATTTTTCCACAATCGGTATTCGTATGTTGCACTTTTAACTAGATATTTACTTTGAAATCTTTCTTCAACTTTCTCAACATTAATAACTATAATATCATCAGGTAAATATTTTTCAAAATATTCATGTATTTCATTTTTTTTAAAGCTTCCATTTGGTGCTTTGAAATTAACTATTTGTTCTCTCGCATGAACACCAGCCGCAGTGTTAATAGCCCCAATTACTTCAATTTCCTGATTGTAAAGTTTTAATAATATTGTTTCAAGTTTTCCCTCTATACTTTTAGATGGATTATTCTTTTTCTTACTAAAACCCATATATTTATGACCATCATATGCTATTGTCATTTTATAATTTTGCATATTAATCTCCTCAATTTACCCCAAATCACCAATTTCGTATTGAATTATCGATGATATAACAAAGCCTGCAGTTTCTGTCCTAAGAATTCTAGTTCCCAAATTAATAATATATGAATTACTTAGTTCCTTTAAAATATCAATTTCACTTTCTTCGAACCCACCTTCTGGTCCTATCACAATTGCAACTTTTTTAGAATCTATGTTTTTTGACTTAATATCACTAAAAACTTTTTTAATGCCTGTATCTTCATCATTTTCATATGCAATAATAAGTAAATCATAATTTTTAGAAAGTATAACTAATCTATCCATATCAATAGATTCATTTATTTTTGGTATATAAGTTCTCTTCGATTGCTTAGCCGCTGCTTCAGCTATTTTTTGCCATCTTTCTATTTTTTTATTTTCTGATTTTTTATCTTTAAAAAACGTTATACATCTATCAAAATTTACAGCAGTAAAAGTTTTTACTCCAAGTTCCGTGTTTTTTTGAATAATCAAATCCATTTTAGTACTTTTTGGTAAACCTTGATATATATCTATATTAATTGGTGATTCATAAACTTTCTCTATTTTTTCAATAATACGAAATTCTACACTTTCACTTGTAATATTTTGCAATTCACCAAGGTACACTTCACCTGAAGAAACACATATTTCAGCATCATCTCCTAAATTCATTCTTAGCACCTTAAGGATGTGGTTTACATCAGTTTTTTCGCTTACTGTAGCTATATTATCAGAAACATTTTCTTTTTTAATAAAAAATCTATTCATTATCTTCACCAAGTTTTGATACTATAGCAGACCACTCTCCTACAGTTTTAGTGTCTAAAACGACTAATCCATTTTCTTTAAGTGCACTGAGAACCATATCAAGTTTACCATTAATAATACCAGATGCTATAAAAACTGAATCTTTATTTAAAAATTTATGAATATTAACCGAAAGCATTGCAATAACCTCTGCTATAATATTTGCTACAACTATATCTGCTTTCCCTTTTACAACTTCCATTAAGTCGCCTTCTTTTACTTCAACAATATTTTCTAAATTATTAATTCTAACATTTTCTGTAGTTGTTCTTACTGCTTCTGAATCAATATCACCAGCAATAACCTTTTTCGCACCTAGTTTTGCTGCCGAGATTCCAAGAATTCCACTCCCGCAACCAATATCAAATACAAAGCTATTTTCTTTAATGTATTCTTCTATAAATTCTACACACATACTTGTCGTTTCGTGTGTACCAGAACCAAAAGCACCACCTGGATCTATTTCAATAACGATTTCATCTTTTTTAGAATTATATTCTTCCCAAGAAGGTTTAATAACAATATTTTCTCCTATTTTAAATGTTTCATAATATTTTTTCCATTCGTTTGCCCAGTCAGTATCTTTCACAACTTCCGCGCTAACTTCATCAATATGACAATCAATTCCTTCATTTTTTAATGAATCAACTTTCTCTTTTATTATACTCAAAATATCTTCAATATCATCTGTCTCAAAATAACATTTTATAATAGCGCCATTATATTCAAATTCAACTTTTTCCTTATCGAAATAATCCCAATCACCCTTATAAGAATCAGAATAAATTTCATCATTAGGATCTATAATTTCAATTCCATCTACATCAACATCATATAAAATACCATTAATTACTTCAATTGATTCCGTTTTTGTTTTAATAATTACTTGATACCACTTCATTAAACTACCTCCATATATACTCTTAGAAAACATAATCTAGGTCCTTTTTAGAGTTCTTTATCCCCCACTTTTTTAAGTAGTGGGGGTATTAGAACTCTAAGGCATCGGATAAATATATAATATATCATAAAACAAAAAAAATATACATCAAAATTATAGATGTATATACTTAAGACACTTACAGCATAGCTGCGAAGCGAAGCGCATTACCTTGGAACATTCTATTTGATACACCAAAATATTATTATAAGCACTATATCGTCGCAAGAATATATCACCCTTTCGCCAAAAGGCAAAAATTTCATGTATATGCGGAGCGCACATTACAGCAAAGCTGTGAAGCGAAGCGCATTACCTTGGAAAATTCTATTTGATACACCAAAATATTATTATAAGCACTATATCTTTGCAAGGATATATACCCTTTCGTAAAAAGGCAAAAATTTCATGTTTATGCGAAGCGCGCCTTACAGCAAAGCTGTGAAGCGAAGCGCATAAACATGAAATTTTCTTATTTTTTCAACCCATCTTTTAATTTATTTAATATACCTTTATCTTTTCCACCAACTTTTGAAAGGTCTTCTCCCATTGTAAGTGCATATTTCCTAAGTTCTTCTTTCTGTTTTCCATTAAGATTTTTTGGAACAACAATATTTACTTTAACGTACTGGTCACCTCTACCATAAGCGTTTAAGTTTGGAACACCTTTACCTTTTAACCTAAATGTTTTACCACTAGGTGTTCCTGGAGTTATCTTATATGAAACTTTACCATCTAAAGTTGGTACAGTAATTTCAGCTCCTAAAACCGCCTGAGCAAAAGTTATATCAATATCTAAGAAAATATCTTCTCCATCTCTTTTAAAGATTTTATGAGAAAGTACCCTTATAACTACATAAACATCCCCTCTAGGTCCACCTTTTGTTCCAAGATCAGATTCTCCTCTAAGGGTTAACTGAGCACCATTATAAACTCCTGCCGGAATATTAACTTTAATAGTTTTCTTTTTCTTAACTTTTCCTTTTCCTTTACAAGTATGGCAAGGATTTTCAAATACTTTTCCTTTTCCTTGACATACATCACATTTTTTAACCGAAATTGATTCTCCAAATAAACTTCTTTGGGAATATCTAAGTTCACCTGAACCTCCGCACTTAGTACAAGTAGTCGTCTTAGATCCAGGTTCAGCACCTTCTCCTCCACAAGTTGGACATTCTTCAGTACGATAGAATTCAATTTCTTTTTCGCATCCAAACACAGCTTCTTCAAAAGTTAATGTAATATCTGCCCTAACATCATTTCCTTTTCTAGGACCATTTCGTCTAGACGAAGACGAAAATCCACCAAATCCACCGCCAAACATTTCATTAATAATATCTTCAAATCCGCCAAAACCTGCACCGCCACTAAATCCTCCGCCGCCAGCATTTTGATTTACACCTGCATGTCCAAATTGATCATAAAGTGATCTTTTTTCCTTATCACTTAATATTTCATAAGCTTCATTTGCTTCTTTAAATTTTGATTCAGCATCTTTATTATCCGGATTTCTATCTGGATGATATTTCATAGCTAATTTTCTATAGGCTTTTTTTAGTTCTGCTTCATCAGCATTTTTACTAACACCTAAAATGTCATAATAATCTCTCTTATCACTCAAGTCTTCCCGCCTCTCTTTATCGTAGTATTATATCACTTAAAGACACCAATTAAGGTGTCTTTAAAAAATATTAATCTACTACTTCATAATCTGCATCTTCAACATCATCATTTGGAGCTTCGCCGCCGCCATTTGCTTGATTAGCTGCTGCTTCATCAGTTGCTTGTTGCTGATATATTTTTTGTGCGATTGGACTAAATGCTTCAGTAAGTTCTTCAACGCCTTTCTTAATTGCTTCTCCATCTTCACTTTCCATAAGTTTTTTAAGTTCTTCAATTTTTTCTTCAACTTTAACTTTTTCAGCTTCTTCTACTTTATCAGCTTGCTCTTTTAAAGTTTTTTCTGTTTCATAAATTAATGAATCAGCACTATTTTTAGCTTCTATTTTTTCTTTCATTTTTTTATCTTCTTCAGCAAATTCTTCAGCTTCTTTTACTTTTCTTTCAATTTCCTCTTCACTTAAGTTAGTCGATGCAGTGATTGTAATATGTTGCATTTTTCCAGTTCCCATATCTTTAGCACTTACATGTACAATTCCATTTGCATCTATATCAAAAGTAACTTCAATTTGAGGAATTCCACGTCTAGCTGGAGCAATTCCATCTAATTGGAATCTTCCCATTGTTGAATTGTCCTTTGCCATTGGTCTTTCACCTTGAAGAACATGTATATCTACAGCAGTTTGATTATCAGCAGCAGTTGAGAATATTTGACTCTTCTTAGTAGGAATAGTTGTATTTCTTTCAATTAATTTAGTAAATACACTTCCCATAGTTTCAATGCCAAGAGAAAGTGGAGTTACGTCTAAAAGAAGAACATCTTTAACATCTCCAGAAAGTACACCACCTTGTATTGCAGCACCAAGAGCAACACACTCATCAGGATTTACTCCTTTGTGAGGATCTTTGTTTGTTAATTTTTTTACTAAGGCTTGAACTGCAGGTATCCTTGTTGAACCTCCAACTAAAATAACTTGATCAATTTCATTAGCAGTAACTCCAGCATCTTTCATAGCTTTTTTAATTGGCTCTTCTGTTGCAGTAACTAAACTTGAAGTAAGTTGATCAAATTTAGCTCTTGTAAGATCCATATTTAAATGAACTGGTCCATTTGCAGTTGCAGTAATAAAAGGCAAGTTAATATTTGTTGATTGAGTAGTTGACAACTCTTTTTTAGCTTTTTCTGCAGCTTCTTTTAATCTTTGAAGTGACATTTTATCATTTCTTAAATCAATTCCATTCTCTTTATTAAATGCAGTTGCAAGATAATCAATTATTTTATTATCAAAGTCATCTCCACCTAAATGATTATTACCATTAGTAGCTAAAACTTCAAATACTCCATCACCAATTTCTAATATAGAAACGTCAAATGTTCCACCACCAAGATCATAAACCATAATTTTTTGTTGCTTTTCAGTCTTATCCATACCATATGATAATGAAGCAGCGGTAGGTTCATTTATAATTCTTTTTACTTCAAGTCCTGCAATTTTACCAGCATCTTTAGTTGCTTGTCTTTGAGCATCTGTAAAGTAAGCCGGAACAGTTATAACTGCTTCAGTAACTTTTTCTCCTAAATACGCTTCAGCATCTGCTTTTAATTTAGCAAGTATCATTGCCGAAATATCTTGAGGAGAATGCTTAATACCATCTATTTCAACATGATAATCTTTACCCATTTCTCTTTTAATTGAACTGATTGTTCTATCTGGATTAGTGATTGCTTGTCTTTTGGCAGTTTCACCAACTAATCTTTCACCATTTTTTGTAAATGCAACTATTGAAGGTGTAGTTCTATTTCCCTCTGCATTAGCGATAACTGTTGATTCTCCACCTTCTAATACTGCAACACATGAATTTGTAGTTCCTAAGTCAATACCAATAATTTTAGCCATTTTTATTTCCTCCTTATGTTTTAATTTCCTTTTTAATTAATTAACAAGATACTTTTACCATTGAATGTCTAATCACTTTACCATTCATTTCATATCCCTTTTGAAATTCTTCAATAACAATATCCGCCTCAACACCTTCTTTTTCTTCTGTCATAACAGCATGGTGCTTATCATGATCAAAAGGAGTATTAAGTGCTTTTACTTCTTTAACTCCATTTTTATCTAAAAAGTCCATAAGACTTTTTTTAATTAATTCAATTCCTTCAAGCAATGCTGGATTTTCTTCAAGGTCAATACTAGAAAAACCTCTTTCAAAATTATCTACAACTGGAAGAAGATCTACAAATAATTTTTCGTTGGCATATTTATAAATATCTGCTTTTTCTGTAGTAGCACGTCTTCTAAAATTTTGATACTCCGCATTTAGTCTCAAAAAGCTATCTTTTGTTTCGGCAAGTTCTTTTTTTAGTTTATCAACTTCTGAAAGTTCCTGATCATTTTCTTTAGTGTTTTTTTCTATTTCTTCATCAATCTTTTCTTCGCTTAATTTCTCAGCTTCGTCAATTTCCTTAGCTTCATTCTCTAAGGAATTTTTCAATTCTTCTTCAAGAATTTCTTCTTTTATCTTTTCATTTTTTTTACTTGTCAAATTCTACACCTCTTTATAAATATATTCCAGAGAAAATTTCAGATAAAGTTTCTCTTATATAATCTACAACACTGATAACAATATCATAATTCATTCTTTTAGGACCAATAACACCAATCTTGCCAATGTATTCTCCATTAAATTTATATGAAGTTGCTACCATACTACAATCACTAAATTCCTTAATGGAAAGTTCTGAACCAATTTTGACAGAAATACTTTCTGAAACATCTGCAAACAATTCATATAAATCTTTTTTGTTTTCAAAAATATTAAGCAAAACACTTGCCTCTTCAATACTTTTAAACTCTGGAGAATTAAATAAATTACCTGTTCCATTAACATAAAGTTCAACTTCATCCATTTCTCTAAAAATATCTCTCATAATAGGAACCAAATAATCAATAAAATTTGAATACTCAGGAAACTCTTTCTTTAAATTATTTACAAGTTTTATATTTATTTCTTCAATAGTAATTCCTTTAAGCAATTTAAGAAGAGAATCATTAACAATATCAAGCACTTCTTGAGAAATTCCATTTAAAAGTATTGGCAAACTTTTGTAAGTTCCTGAATCGGATACAAAAATCATAAGAACTTTTGAATCACTTATTCTTACAAACTTCATGTTTTTTAGCCTACTTTTATTGAACTGGGGCATTGATACTATACCAACATATCCTGTTAGATCTGATAAAAGCTGGACAGTTTGATTTATTATATCATCCGCTTCAATAACCTTATTTAATAGAAGCTCTCTTATAATATTTCTTTTTTCTCTAGCTATTATAATATCCTTATCCATTAAATTATCAACATACAATCTATATCCTCTATCAGAAGGAATACGACCAGATGATGTGTGGGGCTGAAGTAAATAACCAAGTTCTTCAAGATCAGCCATCTCATTTCTAATAGTTGCTGAGCTAATACCAAGAGGATATTTTTTTGCAATCGTTCTTGATCCAACCGGGTGAGCAGTATTGATAAAATCATCAATAATAACTTGAAGTATTTTCATTTTTCTTTCGCTATTTTTCATATCTTCACCTCTATCAGCACTCTTCGTATTCGAGTGCTAACACCTTACACTAATAAGATACCATCACAAATAAAATTTGTCAACGGTATCAATATAAATATTTTGTAAAGAAATTGTTAAAAGTCAAGTTCAATTACATTTTCAACAAATATAGTTCTTTCGTCTATTAAATCAAGGTCATATGATTTCTTTAAATCATCCTTATCAATTATTCTGACAAGTGGTCTGCTAGGGTATTCTCTCCTATACTTCACCACTATAGCTTCTCTATTATCAGAGAGTTTAACACCACTTCCTGGAGGATATATACAGATATTTTCAACAAAATGTCTATATATATTTCTATCGAGTTTAAAAACTGCATCTGTCATCAGTATCTCAAGAGCTTTATACATTGGGATTCTCTTTCTGTATACTCTGTCATTTGTAATTGCATCAAAAATATCACATAGAGTTACAATTCTAACAAACTCTGGTATATCTTTAGATTCGATTCCACTAGGGTAACCTGATCCATCAAGTTTTTCGTGATGTTTTATTATTATTTGTTTAACATAGGCTGATAAAGCTACATCCTTTTTTACTATTTCAAAACCATATTTTGCATGATTCTTAATTTCATCAAATTCATCATCAGTAAGGGGTTCTTTTTTATTAATAAGTTCATTTTTCACATTGATTTTACCGATATCATGAAGCAGTGCCCCTATTGCTATTTGCTCAATCATCTTATAATTATATTTTAATGATTTTGACGTAAGTATAGAAAGGATTGCAACATTTACACTATGCTTATATGTATACATATCCGTTCCCATAAGTTCTGTAACTGAATAAAGTACATCTTTATTACTCATAATATTTTCAATAAGTGCTTTTACAAGATCTTGAACTATTTTAAATGTTTCAAGTGGTACAAAGCCTGAAACATTTTTATTTTTATCACCAAAAATAGCATCGTCCATTACTTTTTTCATCGAGGTTACAAACTTAGCCATATGTTCTTCATCAACAACATTATTAATTTCAATTCCTTTTGAAATTTCATCGTCAATATAAATAAAATAAATATCATGTTCAAATATTTTATCTATCAGCCCTTTAGTTAATTTTACCCCTTTTCCAAGAAGTAGATTTCCATTTTCTGAAAAAATTGGCCTACCAACAAATTGTCCGATTTTTACTTTAGATGTACTTAATAATCTCATTTCATCACCTACATATGTTATAGTATAAAATTTTTACTCTGGAATAAATTCGACAAATACTTGATTTGATATATCTATTCCTAATTTTGTTAAATATATTTTATTATTTTCATGTATGATTAACTGCTTTTTTTTAAGTGTTTCTATTTTATCAAAATACTTTACTTTAAAATCAATTCCAAACTCTTCATTAATACTTACAATATCTATTCCTTTATTAAGCCTAAGCCCCAAAATAATTTTCTCATATAGGGATTCTTCTTTATTTATATATTCTTCGTTCTCTACGCTAATAATACCTTTTTCAATATTTTTTTTATATACTTCTATATTTGAAACATTATTAAATCTTTTTTCATTAACTAAACTACTACTCGATAAACCTAAGCCCAAATACTCATCTCTTTCCCAGTATAGCAAATTATGTTTTGACTCATAATTTACTTTAGCAAAATTACTGATTTCATATTGATAGTATCCATTTTCTTTTAAATATTCTACTATATAATGATACATTTCTCTCTCAATTTCTTCCGAAGGAAGAATTAATAGATCTTTTTCATCCATATTATATAACTTTGTTCCTTTTTCAAGTTTCAAACTATATACAGAAATGTGTTTTGGTTCAATTGATACAATTTTTTTTATATCATTTTTTACATCCTCTAAAGTTTGTTCTGGAAGCCCAATAATAAGATCAATACTAATATTATCTAATCCTTTAGATTTGATTAAATTAAAGTTGTCTAAAAATTCTTCATAGCTATGAGTTCTACCTATTTTCTTCAAAATTTTATTTTTTGTACTTTGTAAGCCTAAAGATATCCTATTAATACCTATACTTAAATAGTCATCAATTTTTTTTTCATTTACTGTATTTGGGTTACATTCTATTGTAAATTCATCTAGATATTTTAAATTGAAATTAGATTTTAATACTTCATATAACTTAACTATAAATTTAGAATCAATAAAGCTAGGTGTTCCGCCTCCAATAAAAATGGTGTCTACTTTTTTATTATTATATTCATTTAAATTCCCATATAGCTTAATTTCACTATATAGACTTTTCATATAGCTATTTATCAATTCATCGTTTGCTTTAAATGAATTAAAATCACAATAATAACATTTGCTTTCACAAAATGGTATATGAATATATATTCCAAATTTTTTCATATATCCTCCAATTTAATACTATCTTCAAAAGGGCTTTGGAATTTTCCAAAGCCCTTATAGTTATACCCATTATTAATGAAATAAAACGATTATTTATCCAATGCCTAGCGTTCTAATATTCCAACTTATTTATCTTCATCAAATTTAAGGACTTCTAGAAAAGCTTGCTGCGGAACTTCTACAGAACCGAGTTGACGCATTTTTTTCTTTCCTTCCTTTTGTTTCTCTAATAATTTTTTCTTTCTAGAAATATCTCCCCCGTAACATTTGGCAAGTACATCTTTTCTAAGTGCCTTAATAGTTTCCCTTGCAATTACATTAGTTCCAATTGAAGCTTGAATTGGAATTACAAATTGATGTCTTGGTATAACTTCTCTAAGTTTGTTACATACTTGTCTTCCTCTTGAAACAGATTTACTCCTATGCACTATCATACAAAACGCATCAATTATTTCTTTATTGAGTAAAATTTCAAGTTTAACTAAATCCGACTCTCTATATTCTTTAAAATCATAATCTAATGAACCATACCCTCTAGTTTTTGATTTTAAAGCATCAAAAAAGTCGTATATAACTTCATTTAATGGTAATTCATAATGTAATTTAACTCTTTTCTCATCCAAATAATCCATAGATATCATATTGCCTCTACGGTTTTGACAAAGTTCCATTACATTACCAACATACTCATTTGGAATAAATATACTCGCATCTACAATTGGTTCTTCCATTTTTTCTATTGCACTTACACTCGGCATATTTGTTGGATTTTGAATAAATACAACCTTACCATCAGTTTTTGTAATCTTATATATAACACTTGGTGATGTTGCTATTAAGTCCAAATCAAACTCTCTATCTAAACGCTGCTGAATTATCTCTAAATGAAGTAATCCTAAAAATCCACATCTAAAGCCAAAGCCCAGCGCAACAGATGTTTCTGCTTCAAATGTAAGAGCAGCATCATTCAATCTTAATTTTTCAAGAGCATCTCTAATCTCATCATAACTTTCTCCTTCAGCAGGATATATTCCGCAGTACACCATCGGAGTCGCTTGTTTATATCCGGGAAGAGGTTCGCTTGTTGGACTTGAAAACGAAGTGATAGTATCACCAACTTTGCAATCACCAACATTTTTAATGGCCGCTGTAATATAACCTACATCGCCTGATTTAAGTTCCTTAAGTGGAGTTGCTACAGGTGAAAAAACTCCTACTTCAGCAACTTCAAATGATTTATTATCAGCCATTAAAAGAATTTTATCATTCTTTTTAACTCTACCATCAATTATTCTAACAATTGATACTGCCCCTTTATAACTATCATAATAAGAATCAAAAATAAGTGCTTTCAAAGGCTTATCCTCGTCACCACTTGGCGCAGGAATATCATTTACTATTTTTTCTAAAACTTCTTCAACATTAAGACCTGTTTTTGCAGATACAAGTGGTGCATCTTCTGCAATTATTCCAATCACGTCTTCAATTTCAGCCTTTATTTCATCTGGTCTAGCACTTGGTAAATCAACTTTATTAAGTACCGGTATGATTTCAAGCCCTTGTTCATCAGCTAAATGAACGTTTGCAAGTGTTTGTGCCTCAACTCCCTGAGTTGCATCTACAACAAGTACAGCGCCTTCACACGCAGCAAGAGACCTTGAAACTTCATAAGTGAAATCCACATGGCCTGGTGTATCAATTAAATTAAGCGTATAAATTTCTCCATCTTTAGCTTTATATAGCAAGCGAGTTGTTTGAAGTTTTATCGTAATTCCTCTTTCCCTTTCAAGCTCCATATTATCTAAAATTTGATCTTTCATTTCTCTATTAGTTAAAAGACCGGTCTTTTCAATTAATCTATCAGCTAAAGTTGACTTTCCATGGTCAATATGAGCAATAATACTAAAATTTCGTATTTTGTCCTGTCTACCCGTCATCAACATCTTCCTCCCTTTAAAGTACATAATCCTATTAATTATATCACATATATATCAAAAAAGGTAAGATAAAAAAATTTTTTTATCTTGCTTTTTAATATCCCATATGATAAAATACTTTTGTTAAACGTTATTAGGGAGGTGAAGACCGTGGCAAATATTAAATCTGCTAAAAAGAGAATCAAAGTTATCTCAAAGAAGACTTTAAATAATAAATCTAAGAAATCAGCGCTTAAAACTGCTGAAAAGAAATTTTTAGAAGCTGTTGAAGCTGGAGATAAAGCACTAGCAACTGATAGTCTTAAATCAGTAGAGAAACAAATCAGAAAAGCAACTACAAAGAACATTTTACATTTAAATACTGCTTCAAGAAAAGTTTCTAGATTAACAAGTAAACTTAATAAAATGGCATAATAATTACATTTTATAATATGTTTAATATTTGAGCTCGAATATTAAGTAAAGCGTACAAAATTTATTTTGTACGCTTGTTTATTTTTTGCACATATTAGTTTATAAATGAATTTCTAAGGTTCAGAGGGAGTTTTTACTCCCACTGTATCTTAGAAAACATAATCCAGGGCCTTTTTAGAGTTCTTTATCCCCCATTTTTTTTAGAAGTGGGGGTATTAGAACTATAAGGCATCGGACAAAATTATGATTTGAAAAGCTGAAGTTCATTTACAAAGTTGATTTAATTATAAGCATCTCGACTTCTCTTCTAGGACTATTAAGCCCTGTTTTAATTTTAAGTTCTGAATTCACACAATTTGAAATAATATATGATAATTTCTCACTACCAAATCGTCTACACTGAGTAGAATATTTTTTCGCAACAAATGGAGGAACCCCTATTTTACTAGCCACAGCAGATGGATTGAATCCAGCATCTATATAAACTAAAGTTTTTTTTAGCATTCTAAATTGCCTAGAAATCATATTCAGTATTAAAAATTCACTTTCACCTCTTGTAATTAAATTATCAAAAAGCAATATCGCTGATTTTGCATTTTTATTTCCAATACTATCAACCAATTCAAAAATATCTGTTTCAAGTGAATTTTCAATTACATTTTTAATATCAGAAACTTCTACACTAGCTTTTTCACCAATTAAATTAACCAATTTGTTTATTTCATTTTTGATATCATAAATTGTTTTCGTTGAATTTTTATTTAAATAAGAAAAACTCTTTATTAAAAATTTAACTGCTTCTCTTTCAATTTTCTTATTTCCATTTTTAAATTCTTTGATCATCCATTTTGTTAAATCTGTTTCAGATAGTTTATTTAATTCTATAATACTACCATTTTTTTTAATACTTTTATAAAGTTTTCTCTTTTTATCAACAGTAATTCCACCATAAAAAATAACAATCGTTGATTTCAAAGGATTTTTAAAATAATTTAATAACTGTTCCGTTTCCTTGTCACTAATGCCCGTTTTAATAGAATTAAAATAAAGACAATTTTTCACAATAACAATTTTTTCATCATCCATAAATGGTAATGTTTCAAAACTACTTACTAGGTTTTTTACAGATTTATCTCCTGCATCAATAATTTCAAAATTAAATTCTTTAAAAGAATTATTTTCATATTTTTTTTCCAGAGAATTTATAATAGAATCAAATAGATATTTTTCTCTTCCATAGAGTAAATATAAATTGTTTAGTTTTTTGTTTTTAATATCATCAAAAATAATTTTATACGACATATTAGCCTCCCGCTTTGATTATTTTAACATACTTTTTATAGAAACAAAATCATTCTTATACTTAAGTCTAATCATTCCCAATTTATCATTTCGATAAATTTTTAGCTTCATATTGTTATATCTGTTAATTACAACCTTAGAAGGATGAGAGTAAGAATTTTTACCGACTTGAATCACAACAATTTTAGGATTAATCTTATTTAAAATGTATTCTGATGATGATGTTTTAGAACCATGATGTGGAGATTTTAAAATATCAATACTAGCTATTATTTTTTTATTTAACAATAATTTTTCCTCTTCAAGTTCCATATCACCAGTAAAAAGGATATTTAAGTCTTTAAAAGTAACTTTTAAAATCAAAGAATTATTATTAATATTTTTAAGTAAATTAATAGCTGATGTTTGAAAATCAAGTTTTACACCATCAACATAAATTGTGTTTTCTCCATTAAGTTCAAAATAATTACTCTTGGTATTATGAAGATAATTTTTAATCCTATTGCCTTTAGAATAAAGAATATTTTTAATTTCAATTTCATTTTCAAGTTCTATAGCTCCACCAATATGATCCATATGCTCATGTGATATAACTAAATAATCAATTTTATTCACTTTTAATGCTTTTAAAACACTATTTATCCTTAAATATCCATTTCCTGAATCAATTAAGATTGTCTTTCTACTTGGAGTAATTATAAGCGATGAATCTCCTTCTCCAACATCAATAAAATAAATCAGTAATGAATTTTGCATTTGGTAGCTTAAAACAACTGAAATAAAAAGTATTATAAGAGATAAATTAATTATTTTTATTTTTTTATAATAATCTAAATTCTGCTTTAAATATACTAGTGCCACTATAATAAAAATAGCAATAGTCAATATTTTAAACACACCTAAGCTATAGTATAGTAAATCTAATTTTGCTGTTTTAATATTAAAATTAATTAAAGTTTTACAAATTCCATCTAAAAATGGCGATAAAATGATAAGTAATTCATTTGAAATAAAAATGGCAAAAAACGAAATATAAAATAATATACTTATAATTATTCCAAATATCAGCATGTAAATTAAACTAATAAATGAAATATTATTATTATAAATAATATTATAAGGTAACATAGAAAATTGTATTGAAAACGACAATAAAAGACTCGTAATTATTTTTTTAGAAAAACTATCTTTATTTAAGAGAATTTCTTTTAAAACAGGATATATGATTCCTATTCCTATACAAGCTAATACTGTTAACACAAACGATAGACTCTGCAGTATCAAAGTATTCAAAATAATTGAAATAATAATTACAAGAGAAACTCCGCTTAAAAAATCAAATTTTTTATAAAAACTTTTTGCCAATATTATTATGATTATGGTGCATAGAGCTCTAAACGCAGAAAATTTCATTGCTGTAAGAAACCAATAGGATGAGATTATAATCAAAATAGCTAAATTTCTAATAATAAAGGGAATCTTAATTTTTCTAAATAATTTTAATAAAAAAATATATAGTATGCCAAAGTGAAAACCTGAAACGGTTAAAAAATGTATAGTAGATGTTTTTACAAAACTGTTTGTCACCATCTTTTCATTTTCAAGAGGGGTTTTTATACCAAATACTAAACTACTTGCTATATATGAAAAATTGGGTCCTACTTTTTTATATTTTTCAGTAATATATGTTAAAATATTTTTTCGATATAAATATATATTTTTTTTCTCGCCTGTCCTTTTAATATTTTTAATATCTATACTTCCAAATAATCCTTTACCTTGTAAATATTTTTCATAATCAAATTCTCCTATATTTCTTATTTTTTTTACATCTGTAAAAAAAAAGCTGATTTCAACTACTTCGCCATCGCTTATTTGTTCTTTTAATTTAGAAACATTTGAGTTTAACCTAATTCCATTTAAATAGAAATCATTATTATTTATAGTTTTAAATATAGCATTTTTCTTATTTATAGGATCTTCATAATAAAATACAACTTGTAAATTTTTACCAACGTTAGAAAGTATCTCTTTTCTATATTCATAATATGAGTGACTTATTAGCAATAAAAAAAATATAAATAATATTATTAAAAGCACAATTTTTTTCTCTTTTATAAAATTATATTTTTTTACAAAAAAAATAAATAGAATTATACAATACATACTCATTAAAACTAAATACAAATTAACACTATTGATAAGAATAAAATCTAAAAAAATAGTTATTAGTGAAATATCCGTTAAACACCTTTTAGTAAACAAAAAAAGCACCTCTTTTGGATATATTATCATTTTTGTATTAATTTGTAAATATATTCCTGTTTCTATTTCAACTAGCATATAACTTATAGTCACTATAGTCTATTTGTAAAAAAAATGCAATCAATATTAATTGATCGCATTTTTAAAAATTTATTTTTATTACTCTTTTATTAACATTACAGATATAAAAGCTGTTATAGGAATCGTTAGAACGAGTCCTATAGTTCCAGCTAACGAACGTACCATTTCGGTCGCAATTATATCCAAATTCATGAATTTATGAAAAGATGAACCATTTGCAGAAAAAATAAGCAATAATGGAATAGAACTACCTGCATATGCAAGAATTAAAGTATTTGTCATAGTACCCATTATATCTTTACCAACTGTCATACCCGAAGAAAAAAGTTCACGTATATTTAATTTATTATTATTTTTATAAACTTCTTCAATAGTAGAGGCAATCGACATAGCTACATCCATTACTGCACCTAATGATCCTAGTAAAATACCTGCAAACAAAAGTTCTTTAAAATTAAATTTAATTTGCTGTGGAAGATATAAAAGCATAACGCCTTCTTCACTTGAAAGACCAGTTAGTTTTACTTTAGAACCAACAGCAAATGCCAATATACCTGCAATAATAACTCCTGCAATAGACCCAAGAATCGCAGATGTAGATTTTCTATTTATACCAGATATAAAATAAACACTAAAAACGGTTATTAAAACAGCTATTGAAACAGCTAAAAATATAGGATTATACCCTTTTAATAGTCCTGGAATCAATCCTTTAAATATTAATAATACACTTACGATTATCGTAATTACAGTTTTAAAGCCCTTGAATTTACCTACTAGAATAACAGCTACAGCAAAAATAACCATCAAAATATATATGTACTTATCTCTAATGTAATCTGCTATAAAAATATTTACGCTTCCGTCATCAGCCTCATCAATATGTACTAATACATTATCTCCTAATTTAACTGGAATATCAAAAACAATACTATCCGATAAAATATTATCAATTGTAAAAATCTTACCTTTATATTTTCCAGTAGTAATTTTAATAACAACCTTTTGTACCATATCATAGGTTACATTAGGATCTTTTCCAAGATTATCAACGTGAAGAACTTCTGCTTTATCTTCACTTGAATACAAAATATCTGTCGTATTAGCAAAGTTAATAGAGATACATCCATACAATAATATAACTAATAAAAATATAATTACTTTTTTCATTTAAACACCTCATAATATTATGTAGTTTTACTATAATATTATACATGAAATATTATAAAAAATCTCAATTTTCACTATATTTTTAGTTAAACTTGGAGTTCTTTATCATAAGCTATAACCGCTTGTACCAATTGCTCCATGTACTGTGCTAAATCACATTTTAAAAGTTTAATTTTAGTTGTATTTTCGAATATAAAAAAAATGAATACAATTTTATATAAATTGATTAATTATTATTTGCAGATTGTACGATGATTTGTATTAAAGAAATTTATTTATATTATAATAGAATAAAAAAAAGTAGCATAAGCTACTTTTTTTATTCTAAAAGATATAATTATTCTATATATTTTCTTAAATCTGTTTTTTCAAGTGCTATTAAAAGTGGATAACCAAGTATTCCTCCTCCAATTGCTTGAATTGTATTTGAAACAACTCCAGCAGTAGCTGGTATAAATCCATATAAAAAAGTTTCAAATGCCAAGTATCCTAAAACCATAACAGCTCCACCTGCAACAAATGAAATGATATAAGAAAACGACTTTTCAGTAACAGATGTTTTATTTTTACTTAATTTTAAATATAAGTAACCAACTACAAAAGCATCAAGTGCTTTTATAATAAAAGTTGGAACTGCATAAACAGCATACCCAAGTAATAAATCCGATATCATAGAACCAAGTCCTGCTGCAAGAGAACCTAGTACAGGTCCTAGTAATATACCTGCTAAGTATACTAAACTATCTCCAATATGAATATAACCTTTTGTAGGTGTTGGAACATGTATAAGCATAGTACCAATAGTTACCATAGCAGCCATTACCCCTGCAAGAACAATTTTTTTTGTAGTAAATTTCATGTTTCACTCTCCTCTAATAATATAATTTCACTTTATTATACTATTAATTGTACCCTTTGTAAAACCTTTTATAAAGGTTTTTACTTGAATTGTATCGCAACATAGTTACAATTTAATTATTTCATATACGATTTCTCCTTCTATTTCTTTTTTCCCAATTACTAAGGTACCCTCTTTTGAAACTGAAATTACTTTAAGGTTTGAATATGTATATTCGTTAGTAATTATTGATGTATCACTGATAAATTTTATGCCATTTTCAGTTGAAATCATTAATCCCCTATCAGTATTAATAGCTATTTTTTCATTATTTTCATTTCCTATTAATCTAATATTCTTATAAGTTTTTAATTCAAAATTATTATAAGATAATGAATTTAAAATAATACCATCTGATTTTTCACCCCAATATATATGATCTTCAAAAATAATAACACCAAATTCTTTCAAGAATTCTCCTCTAATTTCATATTTTTTCTTTTGCATTTTTGAAGTATTTAATAAGCAAATATAAGATTTTATTTCATCTTTATATCTGTAGACTAATGTTGAATTGTCATTCAGCCAGTAAATACTACTCACAAATTCATCATTTTTTAGAGCACTATCATAATATATAATTTTTTTAGTCTTTAAATTTATAACACCAACGCGTGTATTTACTAATTTTTCAGATACTAAATCACCACTATAATAAAATCCAATTTTATTGCTTTTTGGTGAAAACACTGGATTAACACCTAATATATTTTTGCCATATGTTCTTCCAGAATCTGCACCATAAATATTAAATTTAATTTTATTTTCAACTTTAGTTTTTACTAAAAAGAACCCGCCATCATCACTTATTTTAATATTTTCAAAAAAATTGTTAATAGTATCTTTATCTAATTTTACAATTTTTTTCTTAGTTTTAAAATTGTTTAATGAAAACGTATCAATATATCCATCTTTATCAACATATAAAAGTTTGCTCTTATCTTTTGACACTAGATACATCTCTTTTGTGGTGTACTTTACATCAGAAATATATATCAGTTTACTATTAGTATATAAATATAGCTTTTTGTTACTTTCTTCATCTAGCTTCATTAGAAGTTTATTTTCATCATTTGACTCAAGAATAGTATATTCCTCTTCATTCAACGCTAATTTGTTCAATTCTATATCAGTTTTGTTCAATTTATAATTTTTTAAATCAAATAAGTATGTGCCCTTACCACTAGAACTATGTGTGCCTATAATTTTAACTTTACTAGCACTTATCCAATTGACATCGGTAATATTACTAAAGGAATACATAGAAATAACATTGTTACTTATTTCAATTTCTGACTTTATTTTTTCTACGTTAAATTTATTTCTTTCCTTTAAAGTTACCGTAGTCTTAAAGAAAAACATATAACTTACAATTACGGTTACAATCGCCGTTAATACATAAAGCACTATCTTTTTATTCATTTTTCACCTTTCTTTAATACATATTCTATTTCAATTATTTCATCATCCGTTAGTTTAAATTTTTCATAAATAATCTTATCTAATTTTATAAGCAATGTTTTGAATTTATCATTATTTATATCACTATAACTTGAAACTTCATATATTTTTTTTGAAATACTAACAACAGTTTTAAAAAATGTAAGGTCATTACTTATAATAGGGATATTCTGAATTGGATTAGAATATAATTCAAGCATATCGCCTTTTTTTTTGCCAACATTATAAAACCAAAAAAAATATAATTTTGAATTAAGAAGTGCTAGTAAATAATAATATTCATCTTCATTGTTAATACTTAGTTGGTTAACAATTCTGCGCTTAATTTTTAAATAATACACATCAGCACTTGAGTAAAAACTGCTTTTACTTAATGCAAAATAGTTAAATTTAGCCCTTTGAGGATTAATTATTTTTATAGTTTCAAAAAGTTTCGAATCTCGTCCCCACTGGAGAGCATACCAAGGTTTGTATCCCTTTTTAACTTCTCTCCTTTTTTCAAGAACAGTTCTAAAACCACTTAAATGTTTGTAAATATTTGGATATTTTATTTCGATATTTTTAATTTCTTTATTAATAAAAATTATATATTTATCAGTTTTATTATCAAAAAAGTAATTTTTAATATGGCTATTTTTATATAACGGTTTTAACAATTCACTTTCTAAATTATATTTCAGAGCCTCTTCTTTCAAAACAATAAAAATCCCTTTATTTAAGGCTTCACTATCTGAAATCAAATTATGTTCTACCATTCTTTTAGTAACTTTATCCGCGCCGCTTACTATACCTTGTTTAATGTCCGCATAGTTGAAAAGAACATCCTCTGCTACATCTAAAATTTTATTAATTATATTATAATAATTTTGTTTCTCTAGTATTAAAATATTGTTCATATTGTCATAAATTTCACTCTGTTTAATTATAAATTCCGAACTTTTTACAATTTTATAGAAATTTGATTTGTCATATTTATAACTTTCCAAACTTATATTAGCATCTGTATTTCCTTTAATTGACAATGAGTAAACTATATTATGTTGACCTGGTGCATCTTTAAATAATTTTGACTCCTTAAAATTATTTATACTATTAAATTCACATTCTTTTTTAAGGAAACACCTCAGTTTTTTTGCACCGTCAGCTGTAATAAAATAAGAAGTCGTTAAATACACAAGTATCCCTGATTTTTTTAATATTGAGATTCCTTTATAAATGAAATAATAAAAAAAATCCATTTTACCTTCATAATATTTTATTCCAAACTCTGACTTTTTCACTTCATCAAACAAGACTTTGTTTCCTTTTTCTCCTATATAAGGTGGATTTCCAATAACTATATCAAATCCGCCTTTTTCTAGAATATCTACATAGTCTTTTCTATCAATCATATCAGTAATTGTATTACAATTAATCAAGTTTATATTGAAATTTTTTATATGGTCTTTATCAATATTTCGAATCAAATCATATAGACAAATATTAAGTGGTTCAACTTGCTTATCTAAGCAAAAAAAATTATTTAGATTAATCAATTCAATATTGAACTTTGAAATTAACAATAGTTTTTTTCTTATATCAATCAATTTATATATAAAAGTTTTAATTAAGTTTCCAGTCCCTGAAGCCAAATCAATTACTTTAAAATCAATTATTAACTTATAGATTTCATGATACTCTTTAATGTAGATTGTATCCAGTGAAGAGTAAAACAATTTTTCTAAAATATGTAACTTTATTTCTGTATTTTTTTTTATGTAATCATAAATTGCCCTATACACCATAAATTCACAAACATTAATAGGAGTATAAAAGCTACCAGTAGCATTTCTTAATTTTTCATCAATATTTTTATCGTAATTAGTAATAAAATCGTCTATAGAAATAAAATCTAAATTACTAATATCTAGTCCTTTAAAATTATTATATAGACAAATATCATTATACAATTTTAATTTTTCACTATTCAGTGAAAAATTGTTCACTACTTCAAATAATTCATTTTTCATATCTATCACTCACCATATTTTTTTATCCGACACCTTAGAGTTCTAATACCCCCACTTCTTAAAAAAGTGGGGGATAAAGAACTCTAAAAAGGCCCTGGATTATGTTTTCTAAGATTCAGTGGGAGTAAAAACTCCCTCTGAATCTTAGAAATTCATTTATAATACAAACTACAATTGTATCACAAGAACTAATTTTAAATCTACATATTAAAAATAGAAATGAACTTATGCTCATTTCTATTTTTTTCTTGAATATTTTCCGTACCCTTCTTTTACAACTCCATCAATAGATAATATTATTTTTTCTACTAATAAATCAATATCTAATAGTGAAACATTAACGTTTTTTTTCTTAAGGTACTTCATAATAGTAATAAGTCTTATTGAATAAGAATTTGGATTTTTAAAATATGGATGTTTTTCAATTAATTTTTTTACTTCTTCTTTATCAATATTATTTAACTCATTTTTATTAACTATATCAATTTTTTTTTCTACATGATCAATATATTCTTGTAATTTATTTGATGGGTCTTTATGTTCAACAAGTAAATTTTTAATTTCTGATATAATATGACCGGGATCAACTTCTTTATCTATCTCATTTTTCGCTTTCTGTTCGGGTACATCATCCGTATCGGATGTAGTCATTTCCATTTTAATGCTCCTTTCAAGTATATAATACAAACTAATATAATAATAATGATTTTACAAAAGATTGTCAATACTAACAACTTCATCTTTAATAAAAATCAATATTCCTTCACTTATATTATCTAAATATACTTTAAAATACTCTAAGTCTATTTGGTTTCTTGCTTCAAGTTCAAGCCTACTTTTTTCAAGAACTATTTCGCCAATTATTATTGATTCGTCCTTTTTTAAAGAAATTCTATAAATTACTTCTTTTTCGTCTTCAACAAAAACAATATTTTCATCAACTTCAAGTAAAATTTTAATTTCTTTTAAGTTCTTAAATGTATAAATTGATTGAAAAACATTATATATTTCATCATCAATCGTCATATCACCAATTACTTCATCTATAATATCATTAAATTTATAAATTAAAATTGAATTCTTCTTAATAAATTCTTCGATTCCAATATTATCAGAAATACTACAATAGTCATTATACTTTTCATATATTGCTTTTTTAAAAGTAGCTTTATATTCAGTCTCATAATATGAAATATCATCTGAAATATAACATTTTAGTCCTTTTATATATATTCTAGTTCTAAGAAAACTATTTTCTTTTATGCCATCATAATTTTCTAAAATATAGTCTTTATTAGTAAATACATCTTTTAATATTAAATTATTTGGCGTTATCAACATCTCAAAAAATGACACATAAGAATTGTTAATTAAGTCATACTCTAATTTGTTTTTCTCATATTTTCCAGCATTCTCTCTTTTAAATATTTCTATAATTTTCTCATTATTATACATAAAATCATGAATTAGCCACTCGTTAAAATTATTACCATTTTCTTTTTCGTCACTGTAATATGCTTCTTTTGCCTCTAAAATTATATTTTTTTTAGAAGTAACAAAATAAAGAATATCATTTTTTAAACTTACAAAATCTATCATACACACCTCAACTATTTCTATACTTGTATTTCCATTTTATTTATTATTGATTTTCCATTTCACCTCAGAATCAATAATACTATTTATTATAATTTTTTCATCAACTAAGTACGTTAAATGAGCTTTAATAACAGAAATATTCAAATAAAATTGTGGTAAATTTTCTCTTATTTCATAGTTATTTACAACACTTCTATGAATATCCTCAATCGATTTATAGTCAGTTAATAAACTAAATATATAATCATTTACTTCTTTTAAAGCTTTAATATTGTAATCAATAACAGGCTCTAAGTTTTCAATAACACCACCGTGAGAAAGAACATATTTTTCATGCTTCTCATCTTTTAAACAATTTAAAGTATTAACTGTATTTTTGTAATCAAATAAAAAAAGCAAATTATGCTTTTCTATAATATAATCAGGAAAAATACTATCACCTAAAAAACAAATATCGTCATCAGTTACAACTCCAATTAACTGCGGGGAATGTCCTTTTAAATCGATAATATCAAACTTTTTATTTTCTATTATAAGTTCTCCATATTCTACTACATGACTTACTTTAGAACTCTTAGCCATTAAAAATTTCTTTTGCAATTTCTTCTGAGGATATGCACCATATAAGTAGGCAGGCTCAAGAATTGAATTTTCTATCATAACTTTTTCAAGTGAAGATGCATAAACTGCTATATCATATTTTTCTAATAAATAGTAATTTCCCCCGCAATGGTCTGCGTGAGAATGTGTATTTATAATATATTTGATTTTCCAATTCTTCTCTTCAATAATCTTAATTGCTTTTTTTATAGTATCTTTATCTATCCCCGTATCAATAAGTAATACATTATTACTTTCAAATAAATATAGTCCGATTATTGAAGGGTTATCAAAATAAAAAGTATTTTCACCTATTCTGTGTAATTCCATTGTTTATACCTTCTTTTCAACTTTATTTTATCCGATGCCTTAGAGTACTAATACCCCCACTTCTTAAAAAAGTGGGGGATAAAGAACTCTAAAAAGGCCCTGGATTATGTTTTCTAAGATTCAGCGGGAGTAAAAACTCCCTCTGAATACAAGAAATTCATTTATGATTTTAAGTTTATCAGATTTTCTTTAAAACTTCAACAATAGTTATTTACTTTATTGCAGTAAAAATGCGATATAAGTATCACACTTATACCGCACTAATATTTAAGTAAATAATATTAAATTAATAATTTCCTTGAGCAAGCATTGCATCCGCAACCTTTCTAAATCCTGCAATATTAGCTCCTGCTACTAGATTATAACCAAAGCCATATTCTTTAGATGCTTTAGATGCATTCGTATGGATATTAATCATAATAGATTTCAGTTTTTTATCAACTTCCTCAGCAGTCCAAGAATACCTCATACTATTTTGGGACATTTCAAGTGCTGAAGTTGCAACACCACCAGCATTTGCCGCTTTTGCAGGAGCAAGTAAAATGCCTTTTTCAAGTAAATAATCTATAGCTTCATTAGTTGTAGGCATATTTGCACCCTCTCCCAAAGCTATACATCCATTTTCTACTAATTTCTTAGCTTTTTCGAGATCAATATCATTTTGTGTTGCACAAGGAAGAGCAACATCACATTTTTCATTCCAAATATTTCCCCAACCTTTAGTAAAGGTAGCAGTTGGATTCTCTTTTAAATATTCACTGATTCTTTTTCTTTCAACTTCTTTTAATCTTTTAATTGTATCTAAATCAATACCATTCTCATCCAAAATATAGCCACTTGAATCTGACATAGCAACAACTTTTGCTCCCATTTCTGTAGCTTTTTCGCATGCATAAATTGCTACATTACCAGAACCTGATATAAGAACTCTCTTTCCAACTAATGAAATATCATTATGTTTTAACATTTCTTCTACAAAATACATAAGACCATATCCAGTAGCTTGAGTCCTAATTAATGATCCACCATAAGTAAGCCCCTTACCAGTTAGAACACCATTTTCAAATACTTTTTTAACTCTTCTATATTGACCATAAAGATATCCAATCTCTCTTCCACCGACGCCAATATCACCAGCTGGTACGTCAACATCTGGGCCGATATGTCTTTGAAGCTCCATCATAAAACTTTGACAAAATCTCATAACTTCACCATTCGATTTACCCTTAGGATTAAAATCTGCTCCTCCCTTTCCTCCGCCTATAGGAAGTCCTGTAAGAGAATTTTTAAATATTTGCTCAAAACCTAAGAATTTTACAATTCCTATGTATACCGATGGATGAAATCTGATTCCACCTTTATAAGGTCCGATTGCTCCATTAAATTGTACTCTATAACCTCTGTTAACGATTAACTTGCCATCATCATTCACCCAAGGTACTCTAAACATAATTTGTCTTTCTGGTTCAGCAAGTCTATCAAGAATATTTGCTTTAACATACTCAGGATGCTTTTCAATTACAGGTTCAAGTGATTTAAAAACCTCCTCAATTGTCTGAAGAAATTCCTTTTCATATGGATTCCTTGCCTTAATTCTTTCAATTACACTTTCAATATAACTCATTTATATAACCCCCTTATATAATATACTTATATTTTAACAGAATTTTCAGAAAATTATATCGTTCTTTTTGATATTGATAATATTTGTTAATTACTATAATATAGATTTTTTATTAGTTTAAGCACACTAGCTATAAATGTGTTTATAACTGCTTTTTTGTTTATTATATATAATCTTTAATAAAAAAAAAACAATCATTTTGTAATATATTTACAAAATGATTGCTGTTTATTAACTAACTATCACCATTTATTATATTTTCTTTTGCATTTGAAAGCATAAGTTTGATTCTGTTTATTTGATTTACTTCGCTAGCTCCTGGGTCGTAATCAATTGCAGCAATATTTGCATCTACAAATTTTGATTTTAATAATTTTATTACACCTTTTCCAGTGACGTGATTGGGAAGACATCCAAATGGTTGAAGTATAACAACGTTACTAACTCCACTTTCTAAAAGCTCAATTATTTCAGCAGTTAAAAACCACCCCTCACCCGTTTGATGACCAAGCGATATAAGTTTTGATGCGCTTTTAGCAAGTTCAGCAATTTTCTTAGGTGGATTAAATCTTTTTGAATCTAGTAAGGATTTTTTCATATGTTTTCTATAAAATTCCAAATACTTAATAAACAAATCCCCACCTAATTTTTTGTAATATGAAGCAGCAAGAAGATTTCTTCTAATCGTCGTATTGTAACTGCTATAAAGCATAAAATCTGTTAAATCTGGCATTACAGCTTCAACGCCTTCACTTTCAAGAAAATTAACTATATCATTATTTGCATAAGGATGAAATTTAACTAAAATCTCTCCAACAATACCAACTTTAGATTTTACTAAATCTTCTCGTATAGCAATTTCATCAAACTCTTTTACTATGTTTTTTATATTCTTTATATAATCACGGTAGCGTGCTTTTTTCAAGGAATCAATACATATTTGATTCCATTTTTCATATAACTTATTTGCAGAACCAATTACAAGTTCATATGGCCTAACTCTATATAAAACTCTCATTAATAAATCTCCATAAATAAGAGCCATTGTAAGCCTTTTAATCATAGGAAGTGTAATTTTAAATCCAGAATTTTTTTCAAGCCCACCCATATTCAGCGAAATAACTGGAATATGGCCTAATTTAGAATCTTTAAGAGCTTTTCTAATAAAACCGATGTAATTAGTAGCTCTACAACCTCCACCCGTTTGAGAAATCATAATCGACACATTGTTTAAATCATATTTTCCAGATTTAATTGCATCTAAGAGCTGTCCAACAACAATTATAGATGGAAAACATGCATCATTATTTACTACTCTAAGCCCTTCATCAATCATTTCTTTACTTGTATGTTCAATAACTACAAAATTATATCCTGCTAAATTAAACCCTTCTTTAAGCAATCTAAAATGAATAGGTGACATTTGTGGACATAAAATAGTATGTCTCTTTTTCATTTCTTTTGTAAATTCAACTCTTTCATTTAAAACAGGAACATAAGGAACTATTTTTTCTTTAGCTTTATCTTTTTCATTAAATTCTTTTTCTTTCATAAGTGCAATAAGTGATCTAATACGTATTCTAGCAGCACCAAGACTATTGATTTCATCAATTTTTAAAGAAGTAAAAACTCTAGCATTTTTCTCTAAAATCTCCTTAACTTGATCAGTAGTAACTGCATCAAGACCACAACCAAATGAATTAAATTGCACCATCTCCAAATTTTTATTTTTAGCAACAAATGACGCACTATCATATAGTCTTGAATGATATGTCCATTGATCAACTACTCTAAGTGGTCTATCTGCTGTTGAAAGATGAGAGATAGAATCCTCACTAAGCACCGGAAGTCCAAAACCTGTAATCATACTTGGAATACCATGGTTAATCTCTGGATCAATATGATAAGGTCTACCTGCTAACACTATACCTTTTAAATTATTATCTTTAATATATTTTAATACCTCTTCACCTTTATTTCTTACATCATTTTTATAATTTTTTAATTCAGCATACGCTTTTGAAATAGCAATATTTATCTCATTTTTAGTATGTCCGTATTTAGAAAAATTTTGAAAAAATACTTTTTTCATTTGTTTTTCATTGTATAGTGGTAAAAAAGGATTAATAAATTCAATATCATCTTTATTTAATTTTTCTACATTTGCTTTTATACTTTCAGGATACGAAGTTACAATTGGACAGTTAAAATTATTGTCTGAACCTTTATTTTCATCAATTTCAAATGGAATTGATGGATAAAATATTCTTTTAACCCCTTTTTCTAATAAATCTTCAATATGACCATGCATAAGTTTTGCAGGATAACAAACGGAATCCGAAGGAATCGATTCTATACCTTTACTAAAAATTTGTCTAGAAGATCTACTGGATAATAGAACTGAATATCCAAGTTCGCTAAAAAGAGTATGCCAAAATGGATAGTTTTCATATATATTAAGACCTCTTGGTATTCCAATTACTCCATAGGGTGCCTCTTTTTTATCAAGAGATTTATACCCAAACACTCTTTTGCATTTATATTCATATAAATTGGGTAAATCTTTCTTTTTATTAAAATTTCCAAGTCCTCTTTCACATCGATTTCCTGATATAAATTTTCTATTATCATCAAAAACATTTATTGTAAGTAAGCATTTATTGCCACAAAGTTTACATCTTCCATGACTTGTTTTCACACTAAAATTTTCCAATTCTTCTAGAGAAAGTATAGAACTTTTTTCAGTTTTAATTCTATCGTCATGTGCAATAATAGCAGCACCAAAGGCTCCCATTGTACCTGCTATATCCGGTCTAATAACTTCTTTTCCTGTTATAAGTTCAAAAGATTTAAGAACAGCATCATTATAAAAAGTACCACCTTGAACAACAATATTATCGCCTAATTCATCAGAATTTTTTAGTCTTATAACTTTATAAAGAGCATTCTTAATAACAGAGTATGAAATTCCTGCTGCTATATCTCCAACCGTTGCTCCCTCTTTTTGAACTTGTTTAACTTTTGAATTCATAAAAACTGTACATCTTGAACCAAGATCCACTGGTTCTTTCGAATTCACACCTTCTTTAACAAATTCTGAAATTGAAATACCAAGCGATTTTGCAAAAGTTTCTATAAAAGATCCACAACCAGAAGAACAAGCCTCATTAAGCATAATTGATTCAACAAAACCATTTTTAATCTTCATACTTTTCATATCTTGACCACCAATATCGATAATAAAATCAACATTTGGCTGAAAATGTTCTGCACCCTTGTAATGAGCTATAGTTTCAATTTCTCCGATATCGACTTTTAAAGCAGATTTCAATAAATTTTCACCATAACCAGTTACACTTGACTTTGAAATTACAGTATCTTTATTCAATTTTTTATATAAATCTTTAAGCGCTTTAATCGCCGAATCAAGTGGACTACCAAGATTGTTATCATAATAACTATATAAAAGCTCTTTTTCTTCACCAATTAATACTACTTTAGTCGTTGTTGAACCAGCATCTATTCCTAAATATGCTTTTCCTTTATAAGATTCTAAATTTCCTCTTTTAACCTTATATTTACTTTGTCTTAAAAGAAAATTTTTATAGTCTTCCTCACTTTTAAACAAAGGTTCTAGCTTTCTTTCCGTCATAACAAAATCAGTGTCTAATAAAAGTAATTTATTTGTTAAATCACTTACCTTTACCGCTTTTAAGTCTTTTGAATATAGAGCAGCACCAAGTGCAACAAAATACTGGGCATTTTTTGGAAAAATAATTTCGTCTTCAGTAAGATTTAATGTTTCAATAAATTGTTTTCTAAGTTCACTTAAAAAGAATAAAGGACCACCTAAAAATGCAACATTACCTCTTATAGGTTTACCACTAGCAAGTCCACCAATTGTTTGATTAACAACAGCTTGAAAAACTGATAATGCTATATCCTCTTTAGGAGTACCCTCATTTAAAAGTGGCTGAACATCACTTTTTGCAAAAACACCGCATCTTGAAGCTATAGAATAAATAGTAGTTGCTTTTTTTGCAAGTTCATTTAATCCTGCACCGTCTGTATCAAGTAAAAGAGCCATCTGATCAATAAAAGCTCCTGTTCCACCTGCACACACTCCATTCATTCTTTGATCAAGTGTTGCACCAAAATAAGTTATTTTTGCATCTTCACCGCCAAGTTCAATTGCTACATCCGTTTTAGGAAAATACTCAGTAATTGCTTTTGAACTTGCAATAACTTCCTGAATAAATTCTATTGAAAGTCTATCAGAAAGCATCATTCCAGCTGATCCTGTTACCGATAATTTTGCATTATAGCCTTCAAATTTACCTATTATTTTATTAATTATTTCTTTACTAGCATTTTTAATATCAGAAAAATGCCTTTTATATTCTGAAAAAACTATTTCATCATTTTCAAGTACTACAACTTTTATTGTAGTTGAACCTACATCTATTCCTACATTAATAATTTTTTTCATATATATACCTCTTACCCATATAATATTCTCTCTATGCGCATGTACTAATTACATTCATAATAAAAATGTAATGTTAGTAATCCGCTACTTGTATATCATTTTATCATATATTCAAATTAATTTCCCGTAAAAATACTTCTTTATTATTAATAAATATTAACATTATATCTATTTTTTTTGCTTCACAAAGAGTCTAAAAACACAATGAGCTAATATCTATCACTGAAGTCAAAAACACTTTTATATAACTTTACTGTTATTATACAACCTATTTAAATAACTTTTTAAAATTTCCATTTCTGAAGCATCAAAACCTTTAAAAACCGATTCATCAATTCTTTTGGAAATTCTATTAAAAACATTAATAAGTGGTCTACCTTTTTCACTTATAAAAAGACCATAGTTTCTTTTGTCGCTTTCATCAATTTTTCTATCAATAACACCTTCTTTAATCAAAATTTTCACTGCCTTTGTTACACTTGCTTTACCTACTTTCAATAAATTTGCAAGTTCATTTTGATTTATTCCTTCATTTTCATATATTAAAATAAAATACTGAAATTGCCCATCTGAAAGATTATAATCTTTTAATTCTTTATTAATATATGATTTAACATTGTTTTCAAGTAACCTTATACTTTTACCAATAACAAATGGTTTCATATAAATTTCTCCTTAATTTTATAATAATCATTTCTAAAAAAACTACACTCTTTTATACACACCGAGCAACCATAATTTATAGTAAAAGGAACCGCACATTTTTTATAATCTATACAAACTTTATTAGTTTCATTTATAACTTTAGCATCTTTATAAATAGCATTTGATGGACATTTTGAAACACATCTACCACATTTCTCACAAAATGACTTTATCCAAAGGTGTTCATTCTTTTCACTAAAAGGTAAATTTTCAATATCTGTATAAATTGCCGCTATACGAAGACTAGGTCCAAACTTTGGAGTAATTAAAAGTCCATGTTTTCCTAAAGCACCAAGTCCTGCTTTTTCAGCAAGTAGTGGATATATCACGTCTCCGCCAAGAGCGGGTCCCGCTTGTGCATTAAAACCTCTTTCTCTTAAAAAGGACGAAAGCTTATTAACGACTTTTCCAAGTTCTAAATAAGTTCTAAATATTTCTTGTTTAGAATCAAGTGATGGTGCTTTTTCTATTGACTCTTTCTTCATTTCCATTGTAAAAACAAATGCATTTGCAAATAATATTTCTTTACCGGAAAAAATCATTGAGGGTTCAACTTTTGTAAAACCAATATCACTTATACCTATTTCATAAGCATATTTTTTAAATTCATTTAATGTTTTTTCATCAATAATAGTTTTGGCTTTTAAAGGATTATTTTTAAGAGTTTTATAGCTTTTTTTCACCTCAATAATAGTCTTAACCATTTTAGGCATTGTAACTATTAAATCATCCTTTTTCATTTTACCTTTCCCATAAGTAAGGACTATTTCAGGAACAATTAATCCTACAGGTGATTTTTTACTAGACTTAACAGTCACTGTATCTAGGTCAATATAATCTCTAAGTTTTGGTAAATTCTTTTTTATAATTTTTACACTTAACATACGTCCTCCTAAATTAGTTCACCAGTTTACTATTTCAGTATACATCCTATTAGTTTACCAGTCAACTAATAAAGAAAAATAATATAAAAATAAATTTTTATATTATTTTTTTTATTAATATTTATTAAAAATTACTTAAGAATTCTATCAATTTCTTTTATAAGACTTTCATCAATATTTTCATTATAATAAACTACTGGGGCTCTAAATATATTAAGTTTATTTCTATTTTCATCCATGGGTATTAATAGTTCATATTCTTCTTCAAAGTCATTCCAATCAACAAGGGTTGGTGTAGAAAACGAATTTTTCATACAATCTTTTTTGGAATCAAAATACTCTACTTGTTCAAAGAAGGAAAAATCTTTTTCAACAATTACTTTTGGGATATACGTTTTTATAGCTAGTTCTTTTAAACGTTCCTTAGATATTGAAGTTTTATGTGAATAAGCTAATGTATAACCATTTTTGATTCTTTTCTCTTTTATTTCTAGATTAAGTTCTCTTTTATAAGCTTTTCTACCTATTATAATCATATCTACTTCTCTATTTCTAAGCATTGCAAGTACCCCTGCTGCGCTCATTCCATTCACAATTTCTAGGTCAATTTTATTATCTATTAGCTTATTTATATATGGTAGCATTGTAGGGCAATAGCTTAATTTTAGTTTTTTCATAATATCATCTCCATATTTATTTATTACAAGGTTTAAGATTAAAATTTAAAACTAAATTTACTAGTTTGCTTTTTTCATAGTAGGCGGAGCAAGTAATTTACCGTTAAATGTTCCAACTAATGATTTAATAAAGGTAACAATCCAAAGATAAGATAGTAAAGCAGCTAAAACAATTGTATACACTAAAATAAAACTTACTTTTGTATATGCATATACGCTAAATGAAGATAAAGTGTATGCTGACATTGGAAATATGAAGGCCCACCAAGAAAGAGAATAAGGTATCTTACCTTCATTCATATACTTCACTGTAATAGCTAGAATAAGGAAAAATGCCCATATTCCAAATCCCCAAAATACTAAAGATAATAATTTAAGCGTACCAACTGAACTTATTAATCCAAGCATTTTAGATACATCAGCTATACCCATTAAACTAACTGTTCCAACGCCAATCGGTCCTAATATAATCCAAAATGTTGGTGCAACCATTGAAGGTGGCATTTTATTTACTATAAATCTTCTTATAATTACTGTTGTTAATATTACAAATAACATAAATCCAATTCCAAAGAAACTTATATCTATTAAGTTAATAAATTTAGCAAGAGAAATATTTGATTTAAAATATGATTTCACAAGTAAATTTCCAAGCAATGGTATAACAATACTAGCTACCGGTGTTATTAACCATGAAAAGTTTTTAACTTCAAATCCTATTTTTTCACTTATCATCATATTATACATAACGTAAACACCAAAGAAAAGTGAAGTAATTCCAGCAAAGCTCCATAAAACTAATCCTAAGTTAATAATAAAAGACATAGAAAAATATCCTTTTCCCATCATAAAAAAATTAGTTCCAAGAATTAATCCCCCAACTGGCATAGTTACAAAAAAATTCGACATAATTGGATGTTTTAAGTCTTTTATTAGACTATCAAAATGAAAGAACCATCTTAAAGTCCAAGGTATAATAAAAATTAAGAATAAGGCTATATTTAACCACCATAGACCAAGAGCAATAGGTTTTAAAAATTTAAAATTCATACTTAATAAATAAAATACATTTGCAAGTCCGCCTGTACCCATAACTGAGGCATACCATGCCGGCGAAAAATTTTTTACTATGTCACTAAAACTTATATTCTTTGTTTCCATTTTTTCATTCCTCCTGCACTAATAATAATTTTTACTACATTTCATCTTTATTGTTAATAAGCCATTCCATAGCTGGTGCAAATCCTGATATCGCAGAAGATGATTTCGAAAATTTTGCTATAGAATAAACTTCCATAATTTCAGCAGTAGTTGCTCCAAGTTTTTTAGCTTCTTTAACATTATTCATAATACAACCTTCAGAATCTAAAGCAATTCCTACAGCAAGTGCTATAAGCGCCTTTGTTTTAGCATCTAAATTTTCTCCAGAATAAGCATTTTTCTTAGCAATAACATGACCTTTTAAAATACTATCACTTAGCTCTGATAAGTCTTTAAGTGGCTTTGGAATAGCTCCCATTTCTTTTTCTATCATTTTTAAAATGTCTTTTGTTTCCATTTTTATTCCTCCAAATTTACAATATTAATATTTACACTGAACAAGAATTTTATCAATATCAATCAATTTCTTTTGATCTTCAAGTAAAATTTCATGTTCTTCTATATCATTTAATATATCTTTAATTATAGTTATTAAAATTTTGTTATCTAATTTTAGCGAGTAGAATATAAATTTTTCTCTTCTTTCAAAGGTAACTAAATTCATATCTCTTAATTTTGATAAATTTCTTGAAACTTTACTTTGAGGCAACTCTAAAATTTCACAAAGTTCACAAACACATAATTCTTTTTGCATAAGAATTACAATAATCCTCATCCTTGTTTCATCAGATAAAACTTTGAAAATATTAGTTAAATTAATCATATTCTTCTCCTAGCTTTTTTACTTTATTATTACATATATACAAGCTTTATTAAATGCTCTATTCATCATCATTTTCTAATAACCACTGCATAGCTGGTGCAAAACTAGAAATAGAACTTGATGCCTTTGAAAATTTTACCACATTATACATTTCTAATATTTCTTCAACTGTTGCTCCATATTTTTTTGCAAAAGTCAATCCGCCCATAATACATCCTGGTGAATCAAGTGCAATTCCAACTGATAAAGCAATTAATACCTGTGTTTTATTATCTAAATTAGTTCCACTATAGGCAATCTGTTTTTCCTCTAAATAATTTTTTAGCATATCCATATCAAGATTAGACATGTTTTCTAAAGGCTTTGGAACCATACCCATTTTTCTTTCTAAAATCGTCATAATTTTTTTCTTTTCTTTTTCCATTTTTTCCATCTCCTTAATATATATAACTATCAATATACATATCTGCATAAGTGAATATGTAATGCAAACTTATAGTACATCTATTGTTATTCTTTGTCAAGTAAATATTATACAAATTATAATAAATACTTTAATAAGTAAAAAAAAGTGATAATAATAATTACCACTTTTCTATTTTATCCGATGCCTTAGAGTTCTAATACCCCCACTTCTAAAAAAAGTGGGGGATAAAGAACTCTAAAAAGGCCCTGGATTATGTTTTCTAAGATTCAGTGGGAGTAAAAACTCCCTCTGAATCCAAGAAATTCATTTATAATTTAATTTTTCCGCTTTTAATTTGATTGATAAGTTCTTTCATTTTTTCTTCAATAAGGTTTCTAGTTTTTCTAAAATCTTCTATAGGCCCACCTGATGGGTCGTCTAATCCCCAATCTGCAGCATATTTATTTGGTACAAAAGGACAAACCACGTTACATCCCATTGTTATTAGTAAATCAAGTTCATTTGGAATTTCAGTTAATAATTTAGGTTTATAGTTAGTCATATCTACATCAATTTCTTTCATAACTTCTACTGCTAGAGGTTTTACCTCGTGATATTTTTCAGTTCCTGCGGAATAAGCTTCAAAAATATCAGACCCAAGTTTTTTTGCTATCCCTTCTGCCATTTGACTTCTACATGAATTATGAACACATACAAATGCTATTTTAAATTTCATAGTTTCCTCCATTAATATATTTTTTGTTGATAATAAATTTTTTTTACAATATGTTTTAAAAAATTCGTTTTATTTTTCAAACCAATTAATTGTATTATTAGATATTTTAACTAAAGTTAGCATCACTGGAACTTCTACTAAAACTCCCACTACTGTAACAAGAGTTGCTCCTGAGTTCAAACCAAAGAGAGAAATAGCTACTGCTACTGCAAGTTCAAAGAAATTACTAGCACCAATCATTGCTGCAGGAGACGCTATATTATGCTTAAGTTTTAAAATTTTAGACCAAAAGTAAGCTATAAAAAATATAAAAAATGTTTGAATAATAAGCGGAATAGATATAAGTACTATATGAAAAGGATTATTTAATATTATATTACCTTGAAAAGAAAATATAATTATTAAAGTTAATAAAAGTCCTATAATAGTTACATTATCAAATTTTTTAATAAATGCATTTTCGTAGTAGCTTATTCCCTTATTTTTAACAATATATTTTCTTGATATATATCCGCCAAGAAGCGGAATTACAACGAATAATACTACTGAAAGAAAAAGTGTATTGTATGGAACTACAATATTTCCAATTCCTAGTAAAAATGCAACAATAGGTGCAAAAGCAACTAAAAGTATTAAATCATTTACTGCAACTTGAACAAGTGTATATGCAGGATCGCCTTTTGTAAGATGACTCCATACAAAAACCATAGCAGTACATGGTGCCGCTCCAAGAAGCACAGCCCCAGCTATATATTCATTTGAAAGTTCAACTCCAATAAAAGATTTAAATACTACTTTAAAGAAAAATGCTGATATTATATACATTGTAAACGGTTTTATTAACCAATTTGTAAGAGTCGTTACCATAAGTCCTTTAGGCTTTTTACTAGCACTAATTATGCTAGAAAAATCAATTTTAAGCATCATTGGATATATCATAAGCCATATTAATATTGCTACCGGAAGTGACACATTATAATATTCAAATTTACTTAAAGTGCTGGGAATAATAGGGATAAATCGTCCTATAATAAGTCCTACAACAATGCAAAGCGCAACCCAAAGAGTTAAATATCTCCCAAATATACCCATTTCATCAGATGGCTTTATTTCTTTATTAATTTCCATAATATTTTGTATACCAAATATTACTTTTGATATACCCCTCCTTTTTTATTTTGATTTTATACTTCTACATATTTTTAGAAGTATTGCAATTATTACATTTGTTTTTTTTAAGAAATAATATTTAAAACAGCTTCTCTATTTTCTGCAATCTTTTTACATGATAAATTATTAAATTTATATTTTTCAAGCCTTTTTAGATCATTAGTAAAAATTTCATTTTCACTTAATTTCTTCTCAATATATTTAAATAAATATTCGTTTTCTTTAGCAAATTTTTTACTAACTTTATAGTGAGTCCAAAGAGAATCTTTTGAAAAATCCAAAAAACCATTATTCTTTAGTTTTGATAAATGCCTCGATGCATTTGATTGATTAATATCTAAAATTACTTCAATTTCACACACACAAAGCTCTACTTTAATTAAAATATTTATTATTCTAAGTCTATTTAAATCTCCTAATGTCTTAAAAATTTCTACCATACGTCCTCCTCTATATGATTAAAATCGATTACACTCATATAATAACATATAATTTAAATGTTATCAATATTTTTTAAATAAAGATAACATTTTTTATTTAAATATTTTTATTTATCCAACCAACAATAAATTCATAAACCTCAGTTTTACCTACTTCATTAAGAATTTCATGTCTCATTCCTTCAAATAATTTTATATTAATATTTTTCACTTTACTATTTTTATATGACTCATAAACTTTTTGAACACCATCACCCATTTCTCCTACAGGGTCATTAGACCCACTTAAAATTAGTATTTTTGACTCTTTGTTTATCTTATTAATATTCATTTCCATACTTAAATGCTCAATCCCCTTAAATAAATCATAGAAAAATGAAGCAGTAAATGTGCTGCCGCAGTATGGATCTTCTATATATTTCCTAACATTTTTTTTATCTTTTGAAAGCCAATCAAATTCAGTTGTCGAATTTTCAATATCTTTATTAAAATCAGTAAAAGTTAATTTTCTAAGTAATTTAGATCTATACCATTCACCTTTTGTTTTCTTTATAAACTTTGCAAGCAATTTAGATGCAAGAATTTTAAAATTTTCTCCGTTTGCTGTTCCTGAAAGAATAATGTAATTAGCTTTATCAGGATATTTAAACATAAATGTTCTAATTACAAACGAGCCCATACTATGTCCCAAACAAATAATTTTTTTATCAGGGTGCTTCTCTTTTACAAAGTTATACATTTCATTGTAGTCTTCAGCAACTCTATTCCAGCCATTAATTTTAGCAAAATATCCTAATTTATCAACAGTTTTCGCAGTTTTACCATGTCCTCTTTGATCATACCCATATACATAAAATCCTTTAGAAAGCAAATAATTTGCAAAATCATCATATCTGTCAATATGTTCAGCCATTCCATGAGCAATTAAAATAATAGCATTTGGAATAAATTGACCAGTCCATTTTTTCATATATAGCTCTTTCTTATCTGAAGTTACAAAAGTAACATTTTCCATCTTAACCTCCATTAAATTTATTATGTATTAAAATATAAATCCATTTTAATTATATATTATTATAAGCAATCTTTCCACTTTACAACTTGGTCTTAGTATCAAGTTACAAACATATAGCTAATTTCATTTTAATATGATAAAATAAAATGGATTAAAAAACTAGGAGGTTTATTTTGATTAAATATTTTATTCTTATTGTACTAGGCTATTTACTCGGTTCAATTCCGTTTTCATACTTAACTAGCAAATATATTGGAAAAATTGATATAAGAAAACACGGTAGTGGAAATTCTGGAACTACTAACGTTTTTAGAACACTTGGAAAAAAAGCGGCTTTTATTGCTTTTATTGGAGATTTTTCAAAAGGTTTAATCGCAACTATTATTGGTGGATTTATTTTCGGTACAAATGGAGCTTTTTTGTGTGGATTGTCTTCAGTGATTGGGCACTGTTACCCTTTTACTTTAAATTTTAAAGGTGGAAAAGGTGTTGCTACTTCTGCTGGAGTTATTTTTGCTATTTCTCCAATAATTGGATTTATACTACTATTTTTTCAAATAATTATAATTGCTACTACTAAATATATGTCACTTGCATCCTCACTTTCTGCAATACTTTTTCCTTTTCTTGGCATACTTTTTAATAAGTCAATCACTTTTATAATTTATTCTATTATATTTTCACTATTTGTTTTATATAAACATAGAGCAAATATTAGCAGACTTCTAAGCGGAAAAGAAAATAAACTAAAATTCAAAAAAAACAGTTAAATATTTTAAAAAATTAACAGCTCATAAGCTGTTAATTTTTTATTTTTTTTGATTAATATTTTCCCTTATATCACTTCTATACTTGTCAACAACATCATCCAAATAATAATTTGATTGTTTTAATAATTTAAAATACTCTCTTAATTTTAAAACGAATATACTAGATAAATTTTCTAAATAAACATTATCATATGACTGTTTTAAATATTTCTTCAACTTATTATTTCCATCAAATGCAGGTGTATTTGGTGTTCCAAACAAATATATCTCAACGTATTTTTTATAAAGTTCACTTACTTCATCATATTTTTCTGCGCTCTTATAATTAGTAACATATTTTTCTGCTAATAAAATTCTTTTAAAAACTTCATCCCATGTTATATTAAGACTTCCATCATTTATTACAATACTTGCATATTCTTTTTGCATAAGTTCAAAATAGATATTTGTCTCTAACGATAAATCTTTTTTATATTTTAAATAAAAATCATAATTAATTTCTGGATAAAAAACACCATTTTTACCTATTATTTTATAGCCTATTTGAAGATATTCTAATACAAAGCTTCTTAATTCTTTATCCTGTAGATATGACAAATCTTCAATTTTATCAATTTCAACATAATTTTTTCTTAGATAGTCTTCCTCGGAAAATTTTTCTTGAATATTCCCCCTAAAAAAGTTATTTACTCTTCTTTTTATATTTTTCTTTTGTACTCTTTCAAAACCATATATCAAATAATCATTCGTTTCACTATCTGAAGAAACAATATATTTATCAATATAATCTAAAACTTCTTTTTCACTTGGTGTTTTCGAGAGAAGTATATTAAATTCTCCTTTAATATCACCACCAAGAATTATTGCTTCATTTTCTGTATTATCTATAACTTTAACTTTGTACCTTTTGTCAGTATTATTTTCAATATTTGAACAACCTGAAAATAAAAAAATGACAAGTATAAGGAAAATAATTTTTCTTTTCATTAAGCCTCCAATAAATAGCATATATATTCATTATATAAGTTTTATTATAATTTTAGTTACATAACAATTACAATTCTATTATAACTTGTATTTTAAGGCGAAACTCAATCTTAGTTATCTAATTTTAGTGAAATATAGTAAATTTCTTTTCTTGCTTTTTATTTAGTTTTTGTTATAATGTAGTAGCCAATTAATTTTGGGAGTAGATGGGCGCTGGTGTGTCCTCTGGTCTTCAAAACCAGCATGAGGCGTTAAGAGCGTCTTAGGTGGGTTCGATTCCCACGTATTCCCGCCAAAATGTACTAGTTACAACAGTTGTAGAGATTCTACGGTTGTTGTTTTTTCGCTTTTTTGTAGAATTTTAAAACCAATGTGTCTAATAGTTAGTTTCATCTATTATAATACGCGGAGGTGTTGGAAATGGCTATTTCTATGAAAGGAAAAACAAATTATAAAACCACTATGAACAATATTCCAAAATATCGGGAAAAAATGTTAATACAAACTTACCTTGATTTACATGATGAATTTATACGTGATAAAGAGTTGGAAAACCTAAGTGATAGGACTATTAAAGACCACATATATATCTTTAAAATATTTAGTAAGTGGTTGTTAGCATCCGATTGGTCTTATGAAAACCAATATGTTCAAAAGGCTCTTTTTATAGACTATAAAGACTATATGATTAATGAGAAGATTATGCACCATGTACAGTAAACGTAAGGCTTAGACCACTCAAAACGTATAATAATTGGCTAGTAAGAAATCGTCATACAGAGGCGAATTATAACCTTTATCTTTGACTTTTAAAAATTCCAAAAGACGGAATCCATTTTAGAGAGTATATGACTTTCAAACTTTATTTTATTTTTGTTAATATTTTAGTTAATTAAGATGTACTAGAATATACGTTTACTTCTAATTTTTCTCTATAACTGGCTTCAGCATGCTAAATACTATATCTATACTTGTGCAACTTACACATCGTTTTAGTTTCGCGGCCTTTACAAATATGAGAAAATTTCTTTGTTCGCTGACAGATTTATTTTGTAAAATTAGAACAATATCTATAGCAATTGAGTGTCGTATATTTCTTACAAATTCTCTTACAATCATAATTACATAAATATATTTCTCATATTTTTATATCGCCGTCATCCTCTATTCGCTATATAGCACAAAACACATTCTATATTTCTTTAATATCTTTAAACCTCAATAGTAAGATACAAAGACAAAGGCTTAATAGTCCACAAACCAAAAATATTATATAACTTTCGGAGAAATCAGCTACAAACCCAATTATAAGCATTCCGAACGGCACAACTGCCTGACTAAGCGAATTCATCGTTGAAAAGAAACGCCCTCTCATATCGTCCGGAATTATTTTTTGCATCATTGTCATAAAAGGTATATTGCAAAAGGAACCACAAGCCATAAGTAGAAACCCAATAAAGCAGATTATGGCGAATTTCATATTATCCGACAATACGTTTTTCAACAATGGCAATAATGGAATTGATAGCATCGAAAATAATACAGAAAATATTAGAATAGACAAAAACAAGCTTCTGAATATTTTTTTAGGTTGAGGTATTATGCTCAGCACTACCATTCCAAACACACCTCCAGATAGCATAATTCCTCTCAACAATCCATAGGATTGGGCTTCAAGACCTAAATTGAATTTTATAACCTTAGGTAGTACAATCTGTAATGCCGGATTAAACAGAAAATTAAAAAACACAATAAATGATAGCAGCGTTAATATGGATGTTTTATTCATTATGTACATAATACCGTCTTTAAAGTCTGCATACATTGAAGTTTCAGCCTTTTGCTGTACTTCACACTTCCTCATTTTGATAAACATCTCTGATATTCCAGATAGAATAAAAGAAATTCCATTTAGAAATACAATGCCTGCTATACCAAGATATGAATAAAGAAATCCAGATATGAATAACCCAATCATGAAAGTCAGTTGACCCGACAACTCATTTATAGAATTAGCTTTTTGTAAATTATAATCATCAACTATATTTGGAATTGATGCATCTATAGCAGAATTAAATAATGAATTTAAAATAGCACAAATACTTGAAATTGCTATAATACTGACAAACGGAAAAAATCCGAACTTAATTAATAAGCCCATGAGGATAATTAAGCCACCTCGTATAATATCTGTCCATACTATAATCCATTTTCTGTTGAATCGATCCACAATAACTCCACCAAAAGTTCCAAATATTATTACAGGAATTAATGTACTTATCCCATAATAAGAGAGTAACCGCCCAGTCGCAGTCGCATCAGCTAAAGTCATAATATACCAGCCTATCGCACCTATATGTATTGCAGATCCAATATTTGATACAATACTACCTAATATTAAAAGGACAAAACTTTTATGGTGAATTATTTTTTCAGTTTGTAACTCTTCCATTATTACCTCCTCTATAAACAAAATATACTAAATGATAACATATACATATTATTAGTACTAATTATCAAGCATCTACATAGCATTAAAACAAAAAAATATTCAAAAATACAATTATACAAATTACATATATGAATCAAATGGTATCCTAAAACAATTCTAGGCATTGATGTAATTTTTTGTTTTATATGTAATAACTATATAATTCAATATACCGTTAAAAATAATCAAAATTGGTATAATTAACAAAATATACTTTTCACAAAAAATTTGAATTCCCAATAGAGAGAATATTGCATAAATTAAATGAACTTGATTAAATAGTGGCCCAATCAAAATAAATGAAATTGCGAGAACATAATAAATCCTATCAAAATTATCAATATCCAATTTTATTTTTTTTGATTTATTAAAAACATACATTACGAATTTATATAAATTGAGCCTTAAATTGCTTTTTCTTAACATAATTGACATATAGAAATAGCCATCTGTCAAGGATATTGGCATAAGATTGTAAATGAATATGCTTATATTACCTAATGCGAACATTTTGAAAAGTTCATTTCTGCTGATGAAATACAAATTCATCCAAAATAAAGCTTGGAATATGTTGGATTTAGCACCGGCACTGATAACTTGAAGAAGATCATTACGTTCCAAAGAATACATATTAGGTATTTTAATATAAAACATCGGAAACCATCCGAAATATAACACAAATGATAATTTTTCTGGATTTAAACCTTTTTTTAATGCCTGATAACAATGAGAAAATTCATGCAATAATAAGGAGATTACCATTGAAACATTTGAAATAAGATAGCCCTTTAAAACCGAGTTTTCATACAAAAACAAATTGCCAAAATTGTTATTTAGAGTATTGAACACGAACAGTGAAACCATGAAGAAAAAAAGCACTTCATAAAATCTATCTAAAATAGTCATATTCCGTTTTAAAAATCTAACTAACCACGTAAGTCTAATAGAAAACAAATTGATAGAAAGGTTTCTTATTTCACTAAAATCTTTCTTTTTGATATTATCATACTCAACAATTCCATTAGCACTTAGATAGATAATAATTTCTTTCACATCACACTTAATATTAAGTGTGTTTATCTCATTTTGTAATTCTTCAATATTTCTTCTTCCGTCAATTTTACTTAATACTTGTCTGAACACACTTATCTTGTTGTATGTTACTAATATAGACGAATCGTTTTCTAGCGAGCCAACGATCCACTTACCACCTGTTTCTGCATACAAGTCATTGTAGTATATTTCCCCAGCTAATTTTGGTACATTCGAATCAACATATAGATTCTCAACATTGTTATTATCATTTAATAGATTCATAGATTACTCTTTCAAGAAGTTTTTTTGACAATATGCAATTTTCAACAACTGGCTTGCATATGCTACCATTTACCATATTAAAAGTACCTATGCATCCAGAACATCCAGCATAACAAATTTTTTGTGCCCAACAACTATTACATTCTTTATTATTAGCTATCTTATTTTGAGATAATTTTTCAAAAACACTATTAAATTCAGTTTCATTATAGTTAAATACATTACTCATTCTATATTCCTTTGAACCAATAAACATAAAACAAGGGTATATATCACCATTGTAGTTTATTGTTATGTCAGATAGACCTGCCATACAAAAATACTCTTGTGTTTCCTTATCTCTTAGTAATTTTCTAATAGTAGCTTTTTTAAAATCACTCAGTTTATTATTTAGGTTAAAAGAATATTTCGAACATGCATCAAAGTAGTTTCTAAAAATTTCACTTCCATAATATTTGTTTTTACTGTCTTCAATATTGGGGCAAAAATGTACTTGATCAACATCCAAATCACAAATATGTTTATAGTCTAATATGTCATTGTCATCAACAAAATTCTTAATTTGGTTGTTAGCAACAGTCATTTCAATATTTATCTTGAATTTTCCGTATTTTTTCATTTTTGATATATTTTTAAGTACTTCATCATAAACACTTTTATTACTATTCTTGTAAATTCGATTATCGTCATTAGTTTGCTTCATACCATCTAGACTTACCGTAATATTATCGAAATACAAATTAAAAATATCAATTATTTTTTCGTTGATAAGGGTCCCATTTGTTACCATTGTTAATTTTGGAATAACAAGCCCCTTTTCTCTGAATTTTTCGTGTATAATTTTACAAGCTTCTTCAATAATCCCAGCATTTAAGAGTGGTTCTCCACCAAAAAACTGTATATATCCGACTCCATCATTATACTTATTAAGAATAAAATCGATTCCAGTTATCATCGTTTCCAATTTCATTAAGCATTCTGACACATTATTATCATCAATACAATCATGCAGATAACAATATTTACAACTTAAATTACATGATTCTGATAAAATAATAACTAGCCTCTCTAGCATATTTCTTTCATCGTTTTGTGGAGAAGATTTTAAATAATTAGTATTTAATATATTCTCTTTAATTTCATTCACTTTATTTTTATGAACATCTGGAATTTTATAAATTTCAACATTATGTCCATCAAATAAAATACCTTGATTCTCAATTTCATAATAATGTAATTTGTTCACTATACCCTCCTAAATTGTAATAGCTAGCTTATTAATAACTTACAGAGTAATAATTATGTAGCTAAATACATTCCATAGTTTTGTTGACTACAAAGCTCCTTTACAATCACATCCAAATCCAGAACCACCCGGAACAGCTAAGTCTTCGATGTTTTCCAAATCATTGCAATCAAATCTCATACTTTCAATATCAAAATCAATTTCTCTTCCTTCTCTTTTTTCTGATTTTTCGAACAATTCATTTACTTTCATATTTCGTCACCTCCTATATAATTACAGTCCAGTTTTGCAGTTACATCCAGCTCCAGAGCCTCCGGGAACAACCAATTCTTCGATATTTTCGACATCAGACAAATCCAATCTCATTTTCTCAATATTAAATTCTTTAATCTCTTGTTTAACCTCGCGTTTCTCATTTTCTAAATTCATAATTTTTCTCCTTTTTTTAACAATATATTATTACAACTGTAAGTTATTAATTAATTCATCAATGCACATAATGAAAAATTCATGTTCAAAATTCATTATTTCATTAAATTTATTTAGAAGTTCTTTAGAAGGAACATAACATTCTTCACAAATGAAATTGGCCATTTCACACCATTTCCTTTCCATTTCTGAAACCATTTCAATTAGATTTTGACTTAGATTAATATCATATTTTAAGCACGCACGAATCAAAGCCTTTTTTAAGGTCCCTCTATAAAAAGAATTACTTGCATCAATTGACGTAATGTATTTCTCAATCATTCTCATATATAATTTAATTGTATTTTTGGTTGAATAACTATAATTTACCAAACAAAATTCTAAAAATTTTTTAAAACTCTTCATATGCCCAAATGCTCCTTTTTCTGATAACATATGTTCGAAATTGATAATGATTGAATTGCAATATAAATTCTTCGAAACAACAACATTCACTTCACGCTTCTTTGCCAGTTTATAAATTATGTTCTCCGGTAAAATCAGTCCTTTTTTTGATGACATAGCTCTATTTAATGCTTCAATATCAATCCATATACGTGCAAAATGTAAACAATCATATAGCAAAACCTCCGTTTTGCTTCCTTCACATCTTGAATCAATAACATTTACAGCGTGTAATCCAAAGTGAGCTTTATTAATTTCCAAATAATCCAAATAGAACCTATCAGTATTAATCAGTATTTCGTATTTCGAGATATTCTTTACCTGTTCATTGAAATCTAAACACTTCTCTTTATAAACTGAAAAACCAAGTTTTTTTGAAATAACGATTTCATTATCGGTTTTTTTACCAAATAGAATTGGAAAATTAATCCCCTTATTTTCAACTAAGTAAAAGTTGAAATCCAAGCTTTCACCTAGCAAAAACAAATCAAAATCATCTAGATTAATATCATTCCTTGAAAATATTTCCTTCACACAGCTGATTCTGCAATCAATCCAATTTTTTTTATTATCTACAACAGCTTTCATCATATGACCATCCTTCCCTAACGTGAAATTTTCATTTGATTTGATGATCGTAAATATTTCTTTCTTAAGCGTGCCAACAATCTAAGTGATTCTTAAAATTTTATAGTTCCTTTTAATTCCATTAAATTTCTTTGAATATTTTGAACAAAATCATAAGCGATACACAGCATAAGAATAACTATTATCTAATCAGATCATCATTTCCGTTTTGAGCAAGCGTACTTCCGATTGACAGTATAATTGTTTTATAAGTTTCACTTGAATCTCTTTACATTTATCGTTTAATGTTAAATGTACCCCTTGATAATCAAGCTAAATTGTGGACAATTCTATCCACAATAGTGTGAGCATGAAACACTCCACCTAAACTAGTATGGCATGCAACTACGCGAACCTCCTAACTTGTAGTGTAGATGATTCATAAGTCATTCACTATATAGTTTTCAGCATAGTCTTTGATGAACATGTGTAACACATAAAGAGTTTCAATTGATATGCACGAAAATCCTTGTATTTATTCACAGAAACTCTAAGTTACACCTGTATACTTTAATTCAGCATGATTGAAACAGTAATTTGAAAATTCACAGAGCAATTCATCAATTTTGCAGACAAGACATCACCTAATAAATATTGGAACTATTATATTTGAAAGTGTAATAACACAATTTGCCTAATCTATGATTCTCGATTGAATATCAATTTTACTATAAAAACAAAATAACATCTACAAAATTAATTCAATCAATCTACTTTGAGTATTGTATTGAAATCTGATGCTGATTTTTCCTTTTTAACAAGATCTTAATTTCATTTAGTAAAAGTTTGTCCTTATACAATTTTAAATCTTCTAAGGATAAATTAATTTTTTTAATTATGTGTCCATCATGCGATGTGTTAACTATTGTTTCAAAAATATTAATATTAGTTTTGAACTCATACATTTTCATTTCTAAAGTGTATACACTCAAAAAAATATCAGTATATTCTTTGAAATTATATGTTTTCATGAATTTACCAATACTGCTTAGCATAATTTTTTGTAATAGTTTAGATCGATCAAAGTACTCTTCTTCTGTTTTGAATATTGATCCATCAAATATATCATTCGATAAATTTTCAAATGTAATATTAAAAGCATTATAAAATCTTAGTAAATCTCCTCCAAAATAATCAAATAACAACTCTAACGTCTTTTTAAATATCATTTTATTACCAACGATGAAATAATTTATAAACAAGCTCAAATTGTTATACTGAGTTGAAATATCAGTTTTGATATAGTAGAATTGCGAAAACAAACTTGGATATTCTAGTATTTTTTTACTTGCAGCCTCACAAAAATGAGTATAGCTACATGTGTTTTGTGAATTTCTAAGTATTAATTCATCTTTGTGTTCATTGTAAATTTCTGTTCCTACAAATGGCAAGAGTGAATGAATTCGAATATCACTATAACCTATTTTCAAAGAGGTACTAATTAGATCTAAAGTGTCTTTTAAGTCTTCTTCTGTTTCGGCTGGGAAGCAATAAACGAATGACAATTTAATCACCATGTCTTTATACTTACTTAAGTAACATAAGGTATCCTTAACATCATCTAGCTTAAGATTTTTATTTGTGATTTTTTGCATTTTTGCCGAACCAGTTTCTATGCCCAGAAATATCTCTCTGCAACCAGATTCATACATTAGATCTATTAACTCTTCATCAAGTGTGTCTATTCTAGCACTACAACTCCATTGAATTTTCAAATCTTCTTTAAGTAATCTATTACAAAACTCTACTGTTTTAATTCTACTCGCGGTAAATAAATCATGTACAAATTCAAACATATAAATCCCATAATTATGTATTGCGTTTTCAATCTCAAGCAATATACGATCTATACTTTTCAACCGAAATTTTCTTTTCCAAAACTCTTGAGTTGAACAAAATGTGCAATTAAAAGGGCAACCTCTTCCAGCTTCTATACTAAGTTTTAAATAATCCATATTATTTAATAGTTTATAATTCGGCAATAGCAAATCATCAAGTTCTGGTAACAATTCATGCTGCTCATTAACAATAATATTATCCAAACATTTGTATGCAATTCCTTTAATTTGCCTATACTCTTTATTTCCCAACAAGCCTTCTATAATATCAACAATACTCAACTCGCCTTCTCCTATGGCTATTAAATCTATATGTAAGAACGCTTTCAATGTGTCTATAGCGGTTACACTTGCTTGAGGTCCTCCAAAAAATATTTTAACCTTAGGATTTCGGGCTTTGATTATTTCAGAAACCATTATATGAATATGATAATCATTACACATACAGCTAAATCCAATAATTTCAGGTGATTTCGACATTATAAAATTAACAATATTTTCTATACAGTCACTGACTAATTTTGATTTCCTTATTGATCCTGTTTCAATCAAATAATTCAATTCAAGTATTTCTACATCATAATTATCATGGTGTAGTATTGTCGCTAAATTAAGAATCCCATTTGGAATTGTGTGTTCGTTAAAGTCAATAGGTGCTATTAATAGTATTTTTGACATTTTCATCTCCTCCTATAAGGTTGTTCTACTCTTAAACTATCATATGTGCTTTATACTTTTATTCTGGTATGTCAATTTAATATTGATATAAATAAAGAATTTAAAAAGGCTCTAAACCATGCTAACACTAGAGTTTCTAGATTGTAATCAACCAATATTATTTGAAAAACTCATCATCAAAATCTGATTTAAAATTGCTACATAACTATCATACATTGGCTGCTCTTCAAAATTCTAAATTTAACCAACTATTTATCGATATATACCATTTACACTTGTTGACTCTATTATCAACGTCTGTAAGTACATCTTTAATAAACGTTCTATCGTGAATTGTTAAATATTTACCTTTATTTTTTTATTATCTAACATAGTATGCCTCATATTCATTCAGGATAGATATCTACATTAGTATGTATAATTTAAATGCAATAATAACTTCCTTATCGCAATACTAATTTCCGTTATAGAATTAAAAACGGAAATTACAATTTCGTTTAAGATTTTCAAATATATTCGTCCAAAACAGTTGTTGATAATTTGAATAAATTAATTTGTTCAATTGACATTTATACAATACTACGCCCCACGAGTTTGTCAGTAAATAAATGTACTTTTATATATTTTTTCTTCAAAAGGTTATAAATGAAAAAAATTAATTTTTAATCATTTTCACTTTTATTGTTATATGTATTCATTAATCAAGTTATTACATATATTATTTCAAAACAACTCTTTTGTAGCGCTGATAATATTAATTATTTAAAGAAATATGCAAACTTAGTAAAACCTTTTGCAGGTTTACTAACTACAACGTGTACAATAGCCGGAAGTAGAAACTCATAAAAAAAGTTTCTTTATCTCTTTTTACTCCTTTAGCAGAAAGCCCAATTTTTTCAGCCGATTTTTTCATGCCAAATACATTAGTTCCTTTTTTATCAGTTCCTGCTACTTCTCTTATTTTTGTTATTGGAATTTTAAGTCCATATTGTTTTGAAATAGTAGTAAGACACGCTACTCCGCAATCCACTATATCATGTTGTTTTATGCAGTAGTATTTTTTTAAAAATTTTGATATCCTTTCTGTGTACGAAGTTATTAGATATATACTAACTTTATTTTTTTATTTGCTTTTAGCCACTATTCTAGAGTCTTTTATTCTATCTATTAGATTTCTTAATATTGCATGTCGTAAAAATAAACATGTCAACTTTCATGTCAACTTTTGTTGAATCCAACAATACAATAATTACCACAATGATGAAAGTTTCAACAATTTTTCTGGTTTTTCTCTTTCTGTATTTTGGTAGAAAAAAATTATTCTCCAGAAGCTTTTTTATTAGCTTTTATTATTAAAAACGTTCTTGATATTAATTCTATAGGTATTCCCGTTTGCTATTTAATCCCTTATTTAGCAATTAAATACTATAGCATCATTAGAGAAGAGGTCGTGCCGATAGAATTAAATACTTTGTCCTGAAAGTAAAAAAATTAATATTAAAGGTAAAACTTCTTATCTATTTAGTTATAGTTATATTTTATCAAAACAATTGACTTGATTAACAATAATTAAACATATGAAACTTTATTCTAGTAACTTAATTTGATCTTCATTAATTTGAATTCCAACAGAAAAAATTCTTGGAATATCTTCATTTCCAGCAAAAGTTATAACATTATTACAAAAAACAATTGATAAAATCACAATAAATGTAATTATTTTCGCATTATTTTTTTTCATTTCAACTCCTTATTTATACAATATATAGGTGATTGCACAACTCTGAAAACATTGCAATCACTTTGTTTCTAAGCTCTATTTTGAATAGTTTTCTCCATTTTGGGTATATATTTAATGCCAAACCAAACACAAACCCTAAAAAAGGAGAAAACTATGTCAAACTATTATCAACTTTCTTTACTCGATTTAAACAAGGAATTCTCTGATTTCCTCACTGATACTTCTAGTAACTACTTTGAATTATTCAGAAATTACATTTCTTTTTCTGAAATTATTCCTTTCTCTTTTTACAATACTTATTATAAAAATATGGGGCGTACTCGTGAATTCCCACTTGAATCTATGCTTATGTTTTTTATCTATAAAAATTTTAGATCTATTTCTAGAGACACTACGCTTCTAAGGATTCTTCACGATTCTCCCGATTTAAGAAAATCTCTTGGTTTTTACAACTTACCTCATCCTTCTCAGCTTTCTAGATTTAAAATTAATTTTCTAGATCAAATTCATTTAACTTTAGATAAGCTTGTTTCCTTAGTTAATGATGAACTTAAATCAATTTCGCCTTCTACATCTAAAATACTTATTGCTGATACTACTGGTTTTGAATCATATGTCACCGAAAATAATCCCAAATTCTTTGAAGAAAAACTTGCCTCATCTAAAAGGTTTGAAAAGTCTGGTAAGGCTCCTGATAATTTTAATCCCGTTAAACATGCTCAAGGTAACATGCCTAAAAAAGCTAACGCTAATAGTGATATATCTTTAGCTTACCTAAACGGTCATTTTGGTTATTACCTAAAATCAATGATTATTACTGATGGTTTAGGCGTTATTCAAGACATTCAATTTCCCGATGCTATACAAGAATTTTATAACGATAAAATGCCTAAAGAAGTTAAAGATGAATATGATTCAACTACTCTTATTCCATCATTAGAGCTCTTTTTTACTAAGCATTCTTCAATTAATTTTAATTTCTTTTTAGGTGATTCTGGTTTTGATGGTTACGATAATTATAAATATATTTCAAAGAAAAACATTATACCTATTATTCCATTAAACAAAAGAAATAGTGGCTCTAAATGTTCTACTTATCGTTATTCTAGTGATAATGAAAATAATAAATTCTTCTTTAATTCTGATGGTAATTTAATCTGTCGTAGTACTAAGTTAGCAATGAAATCCCTTGGTCCAATCATAAGTAAACACAGAGCTGACAGATTTTCTTATGGATGTCCTTTAATTAAAACTCATATGGTAAAGGGCAAAATTATTTATGCGAATGACTGTAAAAATCCATGCTCTAATGCAATATATGGTCGTAAAGTTAATATTGCTTTAGATGAAGAATATAGGTTTAATTCAACATACTCAAGAGATTCTGATATTTGGAAAAACCTTTATAAAACAAGAACTGTATGTGAACGTTCAATTGGACAACTTAAAGATTTTATAAATATTAGAGGTTCACAAATTCAAAATACAACATCTCTTAAATCAACAATTTTACTTGCTGGTGTTACACAATTAATTGGAGTCCTTATAATGACAAGGTCAAAATTTACAAAAAATTTACGTGCTTTTAAAACAGTAGCTTAAAATATTTAATCATAAATTTTCAACAGAGTATCTTACCTTTATTAAGGTTGCCTTTTTTTTACTTTTGTTTGTCATTTTATTAACAGTTTTTCTTTACTTCATTTCGCAATCATCTATATACAATATATTCTAGTTATAATCTGTTTTCTAGTATATACTAATTATATAAATTGAAAACCCACTTTAAGGTGGGGAAGGAGGAAAAATGTTCTCAGTTTACAATTTAGAGTATTTCGGAGATAATTTAAGAAAAATTAGAAAGAATAACAGATTAACCCAAAAACAAGTAAAAAATATTTCTGGAATAAATGAAGAAACTTTGAGAAGAATTGAAAATGGGTTAGTAATTCCAAAATATGAAACTCTAAAAATATTATCACATGTATATAAAGAAAATTTGCTGCATATTTTAAATGAAAGTATGAAGCAAAATCAGATTTCAATTTTTTATAATCAATTTGACAACTTAATTAATTGTTATAACCTTGAAGATATTAAGACTGCAATGTGTAAACTTGAAAATACGCTTTCTGACTTTACTAGTCTTAATTCTTTAGAACCAACAGATATCGCCCAATTAAAAGCATTTGTAAGTTGTACATCAAAGTATTTTAATAATAATACTAATATAAAAGTACTAATACAATCACTTGAATCGTCAATCAAACTTTCCCTTATAAATTTTGATTTAGCTAATTTTTCAAAATACAATTATAACTCTTTAGAGATAAGATGTTTATTATTAATTGGATTGTTATTAATTAAAGATAAAAATATACTAAAAAGTCTTGAAGTTTTAAAATTTTGTTTAACATATCTAATTAATCAAAATGTAAAGTCGTTAGATTCAAAAAAAGTACTCATAAAACTATATTTTAACATTTCCTACAATTATCATATAATAGATAATCATTATGAAGCACTAAAATATGCAAATATTGGTATACAGTATTCATTATCTCAACATCTCATATATTGTTTATCACATCTATATTTTAGAAAAGGAATTGCTGAGATGTATTCAGATATAAAAACATTCAAAACTTCTTTAATAAAATCTATAGAGTTATTTTTAATTCAAGATGATATTGAATCTGCAAAACTATATTATAAGGTTTTACTTAGTCAATACAAGATTGATCTTGATAGTTCTATTTCATATTCAGATATTCTCAAATAAATTGTAATTCTAAATATTTTTCAAATGAAAATTGAATTTGATAAAGAACGGTGATCATCGCACATGTTTATATCATCATTTGCGCTAGTTATAATTCAACACAAACTCTGTGAATCCATTTTGAAATATTTTGGAATAATTAATTAATTTATTTTGGAATTTAGTTTAGTGGAGTATGAGAGCTAACATTGCTCCCATAAATGTTTCATTGCTGGGTGAACGATTAATATAGTCAAGTTCAATTGCTACTGCAAATACTATAGCATATTCAAATCTATACTCAATTACATCACCATAATTATAATTTTTTTTACTAAACCCTCGAAAAGTATATAGATCTTCCTTTTCAACTCTTGCTATACCAACAACATCAATACCCGATAATCTTAGGAATTCTTTAACCGCTTTTGTCATTGTGTCTTTTGAAATATTTCTAACCTTAGAACTTTTCGTTTGTGGTGTTATTCACACAAATATCAAATGGATTAAAGAGGGTTTTATAGAAAAGCCAGATGTAATTGAAAAAATTCTTAACGATAATATACCTGAGTGCATAAAACATACTTAATCTTTAAATTCAAAAAAGCAATTAAATCTTCACTTAAGATTAATTGCTTTTTTACTTTCTATTTTTTAATTCTAAATCATATTAATTTTCAAAAAATCTACATACTTAAAATCAACAGTACTAATATGTTTAAAAATCCACTTAGAAATATACATCATAATTTCATATAAATATTCCTTTGGATATTTTTCTAATCTTTTGGGATCAATATCTTCAAGATAATTTATAAATAAATCGTGCTGTATCAAATGGTTTTCTAACTCCATATAATTATATTTTTTTAAAAGTTCTTCTTCTGTAGTAAAATGATATACAGTGTACTGCTTTAATTCTTCCAAAACTTTTAATGCTTCTACTAAACATTCATCTTCTTCACAAGAATCTTTAATAATTTTATCGTGAATCTCTTCTCCTATAGCAAAAAGTTTTTTATGCTGCTGATCTATCACTTCAATTCCAACTGAATATTTTTCATCCCAAGTAAACATAGCTTCCTCCATTCTTATATACTATACTGTATCATACCTACCCTATTTATTAAAAGTAATTCAATTTTTTTATTAAATTTGTATAATAAGTACATAAGCGCCATATTAATTTTGGTTAATGTTACAATATATTTTTAAGCGTATTTCTAAGTTCAAATGCATCAGAAATATTTAATATCTCATCAATTTTTTCGTTAATAAATCCTGCATCTGTTTTTGAAATTATCTTTCTTGAATTTAATACTTTTGAAGGATTCATAGAAAATTCATCTAATCCCATGCCTAATAATAATGGAATTAATTCTGGATTTCCTGAAACAGAACCACACATTCCCACCCAAATATTATTTTTATGTCCATTTTCTATAATAAGTTTAATTAATCTTAATACTGCTGGATGAAATGGTGTATATAATTCAGATATAGTTTGATTCATTCTATCAACAGCACTAGTATACTGAATCAAGTCATTTGTTCCAATACTAAAAAAATCTACTTCTTTAGCTAATAAATCCGAAATAATGGCTGCGGATGGGATTTCTATCATTATTCCAACTTCGTATTTATTTTTTAAAATAATACCTTCATTTTCAAGTTCTTTTTTACACTCTTCAATTATTGTTTTAGCTTGTCTTATTTCTCCAATAGAAGATATCATAGGAAACATAATTTTTAAATTTCCATAATTACTTGCTCTTAAAAGTGCTCGTATTTGAACCTTAAAAATATCCGGATTTTTAAGACAGTACCTAATCGCCCTATATCCTAGAAACGGATTATCTTCTTTAGGAATTTTAATATAGGAAATATTTTTATCTCCACCAACATCAAGAGTTCTTATAACCACCGGTTTTCCATTCATTTTTTCAAGAACTGTTTTATAAGATAGAAATTGTTCCTCTTCATTTGGGAATTTTTTTCTATCCATAAATAAAAATTCACTTCTATATAGTCCTATTCCTTCACCGTCATTGTCAAGTACATACTCTAAATCTTTTGGACTTCCTATATTACATCCAATTTCTACCACTTTACCATCTTTTGAAATTGTCTTTTTTCCAATAAAGGTTTTTAATTCTTCCTTTTTCTCTAAGTACTCATCATTTAGCCTTATAAATTTATTTTTAATTTCTTCACTAGGATTTATAAATATTTGACCACTATTTCCATCAAATGCAATTATATCTCCATTTTTTATATTTTCAATATCATCACCTAATCCAACAATTGCAGGTATTCCCTTTGTTCTTGCAACAATTGCCGAATGAGAGGTAACCCCTCCATTTCTTGTAATAAATCCTAAAATTTTATTAATATCCATTTTAGCAGTGTCTGATGGAGCTAAATCATTTGCTACTATTATTACTCCTAATCTATTATATATTTCATTATTTCTGTCTAATAGTTTATCTACTAGTCTCTTTGTAACATCTTTAATATCAATTGCTCTTTCTTTTAAATAAGAATCATCAATTGATTCAAATATTTCAATAAATGATTTTGATACACTAGAAACAGCCCACGCAGAATTAACCTTTTTAGAACTTATTAACTCTTTTGATTTATCAATAAATTCTGGATCTTCAAGCATCATAAGATGTGCTTCAAATATTTTTGATTCTTCTAGACCAATTGTAAGTTTAGTAGTATCAATTAAATCCTTTAAATCAAGCTTACAACTATCTATCGCTTTTTCAAATTTTTCTATTTCTTTTTTTACATTTTTAATAGTTATTTTTTCAATTATATTTTCTTCTTCCAATACAAAAACTTTACCAAGGGCATAGCCAAAAGATGCTCCTAAACCTTTTATCATATGATTATCTCCTTATTCTATTTTAATATATTTACTATCCATTCCTCTTCTACCACTTATTTTTCTAGCTGCATCTTCATCTAATATAACTGTAACATCTTTATGAAGTTGAAGTGCGGATGCTGGAAGATTAGGATTAATTGGGCCAAATATCATATCATATACAGTATCAGCTTTATCAATTCCACTCGCTATTAAAACAATTTTTTTAGAGTGCATAATTGTCTTAATACCCATAGAGATTGCTTTTTTAGGAACTTCATCTATTGAATCAAAAAACCTTGAATTTGCATCAATAGTATCATCATCTAAATCAACCAAATGTGTCATTGCTTCAAATTTAAGGTCTGGTTCATTAAATCCAATATGACCATTTCTACCTATACCAAGTAGTTGTAAATCAATACCGCCTTTTCCTCTTATTTTAGCTTCATAATCATTGCATTCTTTTTCAATATCTTCACACATTCCATTTGGAATATTAATATTGTTTTTATCGATATTCACTTTCTCAAATAAATTCTTATTCATAAAATAATAATAACTTTGTGCATTTTCTGAATCTATACCATAATACTCATCTAAATTAAATGAAACGATTTTTTTAAAATCAATCAAGCCGTCATTATACATTTTAACCAGTACTTTATATGTACCTATCGGCGTAGCTCCAGTTGCGAGTCCTAAACGCGTTTCTGGATTCATAATAAGTTGACCTGCTATTAAATGTGCAGCTTTAGTGCTAAGTTCTTCATAATTTTTAGCTACAATAATCCTCATTTTTACCCTCCAAAATTATCTTTTACAAATCATATCACTAAATAAAGCAATCTTTATGCCAACATAGTGTCATTAAGCGACTGAATAAACAATTTCTCCGCCTATAACCGTCATACAAAGATTTAACTTCTCATCAAGTACTGTAAAATCAGCTAAATTATTTAATTTTATACTCCCATAGCCTTTATCATATATACCGAGAAGTTTAGCTTGATTTGTACTTGAAATTTTAGATAATCCAATTAAATCTATTGAAGTATATTCTTTAAAATTTCTTAAAGCTTGATCAAATTTAAGTACTGAACCAGCTAAAGTACCATTTTTAAGCCTTGCACTAGTTTCATCTACAATTACATCAAATTCACCTAATAAATAAGTGCCTTTTTTTAAACACTGTGCTCTCATTGCATCTGTAATTAACATAATTTTATCATCGCTTTTTTGTTTTAAAATCATTTGGTATAGATTTTGATTCACATGTATATTATCTGCAATAATTTCTGCAAAAGTATCTGTATTAAAACACGCACCTATCATTCCAGGTCTTCTATGATGTAATGGACTCATAGCATTAAAAAGGTGAGTAAAACTTTTAGCTCCTATTTCTATAGCTCTTATTGTTTCTTCGTAAGTTGCATTCGAATGTCCAAGTGATATCACGATATTATTCTCTTTTGCCCATTTTATTAATTTTTCTGACTCATTTTGGTTTGGAGCTAATGTAATTATCTTAATAATATCTTTATGAATTTCAAGCAAGCTTGAATCAGCTTTAATTATCCACCTTTCATTATGTGCACCTTTTTTTTCTTTATCAATAAAAGGTCCTTCTAAATGAACACCCAAAATTCTAGCATATTTTTTCCCATTTTTTTCATTTTCTATAGCTTTTTTCACCTTAAGAATAGCATTATTAATATTATTAAACTCATCTGTAATTGTTGCAACTAGAAATGATGTTACGCCTGATTTAACAATTGATTTTGCAATTTCAATTATTGAATTTTCATCTCTATCCATCACGTCAAATCCATTGGAACCATGAATATGAACATCTATAAAACCAGGAAAAACAAATTTACCATCTAGATTGATTTCCTGTATAATATCATTTTTATTTACATCTTCTATATCAAAAGACAAAATTTGTTCATCAAAGACTAAGTCACTTCTAATAATTTTATCTTCTAAAATCAAATTTGCATTTTTAAATATTTTCATAATTATTACCTTCTTATTACTTATTAAATTTAAATTTTTGCCAGGGTAAAATGCTATCCAATAAATAAATTTCCTCTGCTTTAATCTTTCCAACTACATTAGTTTTTCCACTATTCTTCATATCTTTGAGTGCTATTTGTAATTCTCCTTTATATCTTTTATATAGAGAACTTTCAATTAATATATCTCCTTTTTTTATATCTATATTTGTGTGTGCTTTAAATTCCTTTGACCTATATTTAACTCTACTTTGAGTTGATCTTATTAAATATTCACTAACATCACCTCTGTTAAAGTGAAATTCATCAAATATAATTTTATTCTCAATTTCACTATTTTCTTTACTTGGTGTAACTGTAAGTGACAATATATTAGCACTAATATTTCCAACTTTTTTTAGTTCTTGCTCACAGGCAAATTGATTTGCAATAATTACATCATCAATCAAATTGGTATTAAATAAATCTTTCACAGCAATATCAATATCTAAAACTCTATGTTCTTCAAGCGTACATAGCCCTTCATTAACTGGCCATGGTCCTTCAAGTGCAGTTTTACTAGATACAAATGCAGCTGTTCTTATTCCAAGCTCTTTAAACTGCCTTGATGTTTTAATAAAATGTTTTCTTGATAAACCAGTATATTTATGTGGATAAAAATTATGACATCCAATTATACTATCAGTATTTGGCATATAAGATAAAATGTTATCAATATACTTTGTTCCATTACTCATATTAAGTTCAATTTTCAATCTACTCTTATCAAATGACATTATTGATTCTTCTATACCAGAAAAACCTAAATCTAATCTAATTCCATAAAAACCAATTTCATCAAAAAAACTTAAATCTTGATACGAAATATTAAATTTATCCATAACAGAAGGACTCACATCTGCTATTACTTTCATATTATTTAAACTTGCAGTCTCCGTAATTTTCTTATAAAAATTCTTCACCTCTTCTTTCGAATCATCAGTAGAAATTAAACAAGTAAAAATTCTAGTAAAACCATATTTTGAAGATAATTTAATATATTCTAAAATTCTGCTTATGTTTTCTCGATTTGGATAAATTGAAATTCCAATCTCTCTCATAATAACCTCCATCTAAAATCAATTAATACTACTCTAAATCATATACATTAATATAAATATATTCTAAGCTTTAAAGATTATTAATCTTTAAGCTTAGAATATTATATATACTATATTGATATTTTTACTTTTCCTCTATTTTTTTATAAAGTTCAATAAATTCTTTAGCAATATCTTTAAACATTAAAGTATTCATTAAGTGATCTTGAGCATGAACCATTAAGAGTGATATTTCAGTAGTTTTACCTGATGCCTCATTTTGAATTAATTTAGTTTGTTCATTATGTGCAAGCACAATTTTACTCTCAGCCTCATTAATTTTAATTTCTGCATTTTTAAAATCATTTTTTTTAGCAAAAGCAATTGCCTCAAACAAACTACTTTTTGCATCTCCACTGTGTGTAATTATCTGAAAAATAATCATTTCTAAGTTCATATCTTTTCTCCTATCAATAAGTAATAATTAATTTGCTTTTTTAAGTTTTTCTTTACTTTCTCTTTTTTCTTCTAATTTTTCTCCTGCAATAATAAATGGTATATACATTAATACTGCGAGTACTAAGTTAAATGCTGCAAGAATTCCTCCTCTAATAGAACTTGTAGCAAGTGCTGCACCAATAATTGGTGGGAAAGTCCACGGAACCATGGCAATAGTTTTTGGTACAAGTCCACTAGCCATTGCAAAATATGATATTATTACAAGCACCACTGGTCCAAATAAAAACGGTATAAATAGTAATGGGTTTAATACTATTGGCATTCCAAAAATTACAGGTTCATTAATATTAAATAATCCAGGTCCAATTCCTAACTTTGCAATTTCTTTGTTTTGCTTTCTTTTACCAGAAATAAATATTGCAATAAGTAGCGATAGTGTTGTTCCCGCTCCTCCTAAATAAACAAATGTATCTAAAAATGGCTTAGTTACAATATGCACTGGTGGAAGTCCTGCTGCTACAGCCTCCATATTAGCATTTAATAATGGTAACAAAATTGGCTCAATTACACTACCTATAATATTGGAACCATGTAATCCAAAGAACCATAAAAATTGTGTCATAAACACTATAGTAACTGCTGAACCTAATGAATCTGCTACATTTTGAAGTGGTGTAGATACGAATTTACTAATAAGTGCAAATATATTTGAACCACTTGAGGCAAATCCAATAAAAATAGTTAAAAGTGCAAAAATTGATAGTACTATAATTCCTGGTATTAAAGATGCAAAAGACTTTGAAACTGCTGGTGGAACTGTATCTGGCATTTTTATTGTAAGTTTATCGCTCTTCGATAATTTAACAAAAATTTCAGTTGATACTAAAGCCACAATAATTGCTACAAACATTCCTTGAGCATTGATATAGGTCCAACTAATGTTTCCCCATGCACTAAATGCTTCTCCAGAAGGTGAAGTAACGTTAGCTGCTTGCGGTAAGAGTATTGCAAAATTTGCAAGCGAAATCAAACCTGCAGAAAGTCCATTAGCTTCATATGATTTTGCCAAATTATATGAAATCGAGAATACTAAGAACAAAGAAATTACTGCAAATGTTCCCCACCAAATATTACCACCAAATGATTTCCATGATCCACCAAATATATTATTCATAATATTTTGATATCCTGGAATAGGTAAATTATTTAAAAGTACTGCAAATGATCCAGCAATAATCAATGGCATTAATGCAACAAATCCATCACGAATTGCAACTAGATGTCTTTGCGAACCAAATTTTGCTGCTACTGGTACAACTTTTCTTTCTAAGAAAGAAATAAATCCATTCATATTTTTTCCCCCTAAATCATATTAGAAATATTATATAGTTATTCTTTCATAATTTCATACGCTTGCTTTAATACTGCATCTCCATTCATAGTACCATAATTAACACTCCCTATAACTTCAACAGGAATAGAATTCTTAGCAAGCATATCTGTAATTTTACCTAATAAAAATCTAACTTGTGGACCTAAAAGCACAGCATTTACATCAGTATGATTTTTTACTTCTGATTCTGCTATTGCAAATATTTCAACCTGCTTGCCTTGATCAAGGGCAGCTACTTGCATTTTTTTTACAAGAAGAGAAGTTGACATTCCAGCAGAACAAACTAACATTATTTTCTTCATAATTCACCTCCTAAAATTTTTTTATTTATTTTTCATTAGCTAATGACCTTTTAAATAATTCCTTAATATTTTCCATTGCAATTATTTCATCTTCACCATTTGTTTTTAAAATTAACTCATCTTCAAAAGATGCACCTACACTTAAAATACTCATAATGCTTTTAGCATTTACAACCTTTCCATCTTTTTCAATACAAATATTACTACTGTATTTTTGAGCCTCCATGGCAAGAATACTTGCCGGTCTTGCATGTAATCCAGTTTTATTTGATACTACAATTTTAAAGTTTTGCACATTATCACTCCTCTATTTTTCTTTCACTATATATATGAGCATATTTCATGCCAATTTTTAAAATATAAATTTATTTTTTTTATTTCTTAACTTTGGCTATTTTACTAGCATTTAAAATTTATTTTTACAAAATAAAAGCATCACAGTGTGTGTAATTTTTCCACACACTGTGATGCACACTAATGCACACTCTTTTAGCAAATTAAATAATTCTTCATTTATTAAACTAATTGCTATTTTGTATTATCATATATAATATATATGCTTTCTCGCTTTTAGTTAAACGAATATCATATTTTTGTTCAATAGTCATAATTTCGCCATTTATAACACTATACTTTTCTTTGTTTTCTTCAATAAAATTTCCTACATTTTCAAATTCTTTTGTAATTTCATTTTTTACTTTTTTATCAATTAAAAAACAAATATGAAGCAGTATTCCAGTAAATACCTCAGTAGTTATCGAAATACTAACATGAAATAATAAACTTCCAATGAAACTTTTTACTAATATTACAAGTTCTTTTGCATTAACAACTTCTATATGTTCTTTTAAAGACTCACTTATACTATCAATCATTTCTTCTTTTTTTAGTATTTTATCAAGTTTTTCTTTTCCTTTACCTGCGAAATAATCAATGGCAGGTATAAAAGGAATTTCTTTTGAATCAATATCTATAGTACTTACTACCGCAAGAATTTCATTTTCTCTTTTAATTTTCTCCAAAGAATTTTTAAATTCGTGTTTATCTAAAATATTTAAAGTCATAACTTTTATATTTTTATCTTTAATATTTTTTTCAAGTATTGATTTAATTTTTTTTGATGCTCCTTCACCTGTAAAACAAACTGAAACAATAATTTTAGATTTACTTAAGTGAATTGTTTCTCCATTAGAATTTATATTTTTATATGCACATGTACTATAAATTTCTGTTAATTCTCTTCCAAGCGTAGCTTTTCTAAGCGCTTCTATCACAAGTGGAGTACTCGCTTTATCTATAGTTTTTATATCAATAGAAAGCTCTTCTTTAATCATATCGGCAAAATTTACCAATGAACCCATATCTACTAAAAATAAAATCCCTTTACTAGTACTATTTAAATTAAGTATTTTATTTTTTAATAGTTCATACATGACTTTTACATCCATACTAAGGGGCATATCAATGGCAATACCATGATTAGTTCCAACTAAAGTATTTGCTACATTCATCATACTAGTAGCAGTTGTGCTTCCATGCATCATAAGAATAACACTAACCCTATCATTATTTTCCTTTGTTACTTCGTAAGGATTTGAAGCAATAAACATTGTAATATATCCTATTTCATCTAGGGAAATATCAATTTCAAATTTATCTTCTATATATTTTGCAATCTCCATTGCAACTAAAAATTCTTTTTTAAATTTCTTTCTTACACTATTGAGCTTTGGGTGATATATCTTAGCTCCATTTCTAATTCTTTCTATGGAACTATCTAAATGAAGTGAAAATGCATAAAAAGTTTTTTCATCGTAATCCTTTTCTAATTTTTTTCTAGCATAATTTAGTACATACTCTGCTATTTCTAAAATATCTTTATGTACTATTTTTTCAATTTCTTCTCTTTTTTTCTTTATCGAAAAATCAACAATATAATTCTTAAAATGCTTCTCTATATCAATATCTAATATATTTTTTATCTCATCACTTTTAAGGCCCTTTTGCTTTAAATGATTAACTTTATCTTCAATTTCATTATAATATATGAAATCCTCTTCATCCGAAACAAGTAATTCTTCTGAAAATTCTTTATATGAAAATCTAATAATATCATCTTTGGATTTTAACAGTGAATTTACTTCATTTCTATTTTCTTTAATATTCATAACACCCATTTTTACATGAACAGGTAAATCTGAATTATTAACCAATATATAATCCTTTTCTTTATATTTGTAATTTAAAAAAGCTTTAGCACATGAAAGTTGTATATCACTTTTTAACTGTCCAATATTATTAAGACAATCATAAAGCAATATTGAAATTATCGCATTTTTATTAATATAAATGCTTTTATTAACTCTTTTTGATTCATCAATAATAAATTTTTCAATAAGATTATAACGTTCTTTAACAGTTCTCTCTCTTAGCGGGGGAATAGTAATCGTCATCGGAATTCTTCTAGTAAAAGTCTTAAGTAAATAAGAAGTAGGATCTTCAGTAGTGGCAGCTATTATCTGAACTTTTGCTGTTTCTATTTTTTCAGTTTCTCCTAATTTTCTAAACTCCTCACTATCAATAAAGGTAAATAACATCTCTTGACCTTGTGGTGATAATCTATGCACTTCATCTAAAAACAAAATTCCACCATCTGCTTTTTTTAGAAGACCATTTTTATCTTTATCAGCTCCTGTATATGCACCTTTTTTCACTCCAAAAATTTGAGAAATTAAAAGCTGTGGATTTTCTGAATAATCCGCACAATTAAATCTAATAAAAGAGGCCTCTTTATCTATCATATTAGTTTCTTTTGCATAATCAAACATTAACTTTGCAAACATAGATTTGCCTACACCAGTTTCTCCTAGGATCAAAGTATGAAGTCCTCTAGGCGGATAAAGTATAGCTGCTTTTGCTTTTTGAATTGCAACTTGAAGAGAATATTTTGCTCCTATAAGAAAATCAATATCACTCTTATTATCATCTTTGTTACTATTTTTTAAAGTGTTAGCTTTCAACCTGTAATATACTGGTCTTCCAGAAGTTTTCTCTAATTTTCCTTCAGCGCATAGTTGATTTAGGTATCTACTGGTTGTACTTCTATCAATAGAGAGTTTTACTCCTAGTTCTTTAGCAGAAAGACTAGCATTAGTCTCATGAATTATTTGAATTATTTGTTCTTTTTTAGTCATGATTATCATCCTTTAGGAATAGTACAATTATATTTACTACTAAATAAGGCTATAAAGAATATCCAAAAACTCTTTATTTAGTGTTTTTATTCTCACTGGTTTTAGAGTTTTATCTACAAAAGCATGAAGAGTTTTGCCTTCAGCAAGTACTTCATCAGTATTTTTTCTTATAACAGTATAACTTAACTCTATTTTAATTCCTTTAAACATCGATACTCTTGTTCGTATTAATAGTTCATCATCATAATAAGCCGCTTTTTTATATAGACAGTGTGTTTCAAGTACAGGCATTATAATACCATCTTTTTCTAATCTATCATATGAATATCCTAACTTCCTAAAAAATTCTGCCCTTCCAACTTCAAAATAAACATAATAATTAGAATGATAAATTACTCCCATTTTGTCTGTTTCTTCGTATCTTGTTCTTATTAGTGCATCATTAGATTTCATGATTAACCCTCTTTTCAATATATTTTCAATAATTCATTATATCACAATAAATATTAGTGTGAAATCTTCAAAAAAAAATGGTGAATTTATAAAATAAATTCACCTAAGTAAAGGGTTATACGTTAAAAATGTTTTACTTTGCCTCTTCAGGCTTCCTATCACTAGGATATATTATAATACTCTGGTTTCACCAGCGTATACAATACCTTTAATTGAATCAAGTGTTACAATATCGCCATCTTTCATAATTGAAATAGCATTTTTTGCACCAATTACCGCTGGCTTCTTAAGAGAAAGAGCAACTATAGCCGCATGAGAAGTGTAACCACCTTCTTCAACTATTAGTCCAGAACTTCTTTCAATAAATTTCATCATATCTTTTTCAGTTGAAGTAGCAACCAAAATATCTCCGTCTTTAAATTTTAACTCAGCTTCCTTAGGAGTGCTTGCAATACAAACTCTTCCTATTATAGCTGCATTACCAATTCCAGTTCCTTTGAAAAGTACTTCTCCAACAATATGAACTTTCATTAAGTTAGTCGCTCCCGCTACACCTACTGGAACACCAGCAGTTATAACTGCAAGTTCACCTTTTTTAAGGTATCCAGCATTTTTAGCAGCTTCAACAGATAAATCAAATATTTCATCAGTTGATTTCGCTTCTTTAATTTTTAAAGAGTAAACACCCCAAACAAGAGAAAGCTTTCTTCTTACACTTTCAAAAGAAGTTACAGCTATTACTGGAGATTTTGGTCTAAATTTAGAAACTTTTCTAGCAGTAAAACCTGAAGACGTAGCAGAAATAATTGCTGCCGCTTTTAGGTCATTTGCAGTAGTTACAGTTGCATGAGACACTGCATAAGTAACTCCATCATCTACAAGTTGTCTTGTTTTAGAAGCAAGAATTGCATCATAATCTAAAACTTCTTCCGTTGCACTAATAATTCTACTCATAGTCTTAACTGATTCAACAGGGTATTTTCCTGCTGCAGTTTCTCCTGAAAGCATTACTGCATCAGTACCATCATAGATTGCGTTCGCAACATCTGTAGCTTCTGCTCTAGTTGGTCTTGGATTTCTAATCATAGAATCAAGCATTTGTGTTGCTGTAATTACTGGTTTACCAGCTTTATTACATTTTTTTATCATCATTTTTTGTACAATAGGTACTTGTTCAGTTGGAATTTCAACTCCAAGATCCCCTCTGGCTACCATTAAACCATCAGAAACTTCTAATATTTCATCAAGATTATCTACACCTTCTTGATTTTCAATTTTTGAAATAATATGAATATCAAATGCATCATTTCTTTCCAAAATTCTTCTTATTTCTAAAACGTCACTAGCTTTTCTAATAAATGAAGCTGCAACAAAATCTATTCCTTGCTCAATACCAAATTCAATATCAGCAATATCTTTTTCAGTTATTGCAGGAAGCTTAATACTTACTCCAGGTACATTAACACCTTTATGATTTTTAACAGGTCCTGCATTTAATACCTTACATTTAATATCTTTTCCATTAATCCCAACTACTTCAAGACCAACTAATCCATCGTCAAGAAGAATAGTATCACCAAGAACTACATCATTATTAAGTCCTTCATAAGTAATTGAACATCTATTTTGATCTCCAATTACACTTTGGTCTGTTGTTAATGTAAAATCTTGACCTTCAACAAGATTAACAACATCAACACTAAACTTACCCGTTCTAATTTCAGGTCCTTTAGTATCTAATAAAAGAGCAACAGGAACACCAAGTTCAGCCCTAACTTCTTTTACCATATTCATTCTACCAAGTTGTTCTTCGTGGTCTCCGTGTGAAAAGTTAAATCTAGCAACATTAAGTCCACTATTAACTAGATCTGCAAATAATTCTTTTTCACTACTAGCAGGTCCAAGTGTACATACAATCTTAGTTTTTTTCATTATTATCTCCCTTTTATATACTAAAATATTAATACTATATAGATAACATATCAGCTAAATCATACATGCAATGATCCATTTCTTTTTTCATGGTAATTGCTTCAGTAATATCCATATCAAATACTTTATTTCCATTTGTTCCAAGCGCCCTACTTTTTTTACCTTCAATTAGAAGTTCTACTGCTTTAGATCCAAATTTGCTTGCAAGAATTCTATCAAATGCAGTTGGGCTTCCACCTCTTTGAAGATATCCAATTACAGATACTCTAACATCAATTCCTGTCTTATTTTTAATAGCCTCTGCAAATTCATATGGCTTACCTACTCCTTCAGCTAATAAAATAATGCTATGAACTTTCCCCCTATTTTGTCCTTGAATTAGTTTTTTACATATATCGTCATAAGTAAAATCTATTTCAGGAACAATTATTGTTTCAGCGCCTCCAGCTATACCAGAATAAAGAGCAATATCCCCGCAACTTCTACCCATTACTTCGATAATTGACGCTCTTTGATGCGATGACGATGTATCACGTATATTACCTACTGCATTAACTACAGTGTTAATAGCAGTATCAAAACCAACTGTATAATCAGTATAAGCAAGGTCGTTATCAATCGTTCCAGGTATTCCGATTGTTGGTATTCCAGCATCAGACAACCTTTTCGCTCCCATAAACGAACCATCACCACCTATTACAACAAGTCCATCTATATTGAACATTTTAAGAACTTCTACGCCTCTTTTTATACCTTCATCTTTTTTAAATTCTAAACATCTAGCACTTTGAAGAATAGTTCCACCTCTTTGAATAATATCTCCTACTGAAGATACATCCATTTCAAAAATGTCGCCTTCAATAAGCCCTTGGTAACCTCTCCTAATACCAGACACCTTTAAACCTTTGTAAATAGCAACTCTAACCACAGCTCTAAGAGCAGCATTCATGCCAGGAGCATCTCCACCACTAGTTAAAACACCTATTCTTTTCATATTCCACCTCAATTTCAAATATATAATAATAAACCCAAAAGAGTTAAAATTCATCAGAATCAATAAACCAACAAAACTTCTAAAATTTAGATGAATATTAAGTATTCATCTAAAAATAGAAACTGCGCTCTGCGCTACTAAAAACATTATCCAATACCTTTTTAAGTTACTTATCTCAAAACTTTTAAAAGTTAGAGTATAAAACTATTAGAATTGGATAAATATTTTCAGCTGTCCGTTTTTCGTCCATATGGTTTTTCTACGTCCCAGTAAATAAAAACATAATTAATTTTACTGCATTTTACTCTAAAATTCAATGTTTTTGTGAAAAAAAACTGGATTTTTATTTTAAAACCACATTTTCTTCTCCTAAATATTTTTTTAACTCTTTAATCATCCCTATTTCACTTGATACCCATAATTTTTTATCAACTATCATTTTCTTTTTTTCATTTGCTAAATAAATTACAACTTTATTTTCTCCTTTATAATTTTTTAATATACTATATATTCTCTTTATTACAATCTCATCATATGAATCTATTTTTATAAATATTCGCTTTCTATTTAACTCTTTTCTAATATATTTTTTTGAATTTTCTTCGTTTAATATTTCAATATCATCTAATATCATCTTTATATCATTTTCATCTTTTACATTAATTCGTCCTCTAGCGACGATAAATTCGCCGATATTAATAATATTTCTTCTTCTAATAAATAGTCGTGGGAAAACTATCGCTTCAATTACACCATTGTAATCTTCAATATTTATAAATGACATCATTTCATTTTTTCTTGTATTTTTATTTGTAATTTTACTAATTACTCCCGCTATAACAATTGATTTTCCTTCAACATTCATTATATTTTCTTCATTAATATTCACTAAATCAAAAGTATCCATTTTATCAATCAGTTCTCTATATGTTTCAAGCGGATGTGAACTTAAATAAACACCTATCATTTCCTTTTCAAAATTCAATTTTTCCATAAGTGGAAATTCTTTTATATTTGGATACTTGAATTTTGAAATATCACCCATATCAATATCCATATTGGAGTCAAAAAGTGAAAATTGTCCTTTAACATTATTCCTACTTTTAATATGAATACTCTCAATTATACTTTCATACATACTTATTAATTGAGATCTCTTTAATCTAAAAGAATCAAATGTTCCAGATTTTATCATACTTTCAACTGCTTTTTTATTTAATTCTTTAGGATCAACTCTTTCACAAAAATTATTAAAATCACTAAATTCACCGTTTTTTCTTTCCTCTAAAACACTTTCAATCATGCCATTTCCAACATTTTTTATGGCTTTAAATGAATATCTAATTGCTCCATTTTCAACAGAAAAATTTTTAAATGATTTATTAATATCAGGAGGCAATATTTCAATACTATTTTTTCTACAATCATCAATATAGAGTGCAATTTTATTTTGATTTCCCATAAAACTACTCATTAAAGAAGCTCTATATTCAAGTGGATAATGTGTTTTTAAAAATGCAGTTCTATAAATTATAATAGAATAACCTGCTGCATGTGACTTATTGAATGCATATTTGGCAAAATCAATCATATCATCAAATATTTCATTTGCTTTTTTCTCATCAATTCCACGCCTAATACATCCATCTATAAGTATATTTCCATTAGCATCTTTTTTTCCAAAAACGAAATTATTTCTTTCTTCCTCCATAACTTTCATTTTTTTCTTACTCATTGCACGCCTAACTAGGTCACTTCTACCAAAAGTATATCCGCCAAGATCCCTAACGATTTGCATTACCTGCTCTTGATAAACTAGACAACCGTATGTTACAGAAAGTATGGGCTTTAATTTATCAGTAATAAAATAATCTTGATTTAAAGCATTTTTGTTTTTTAAATATTTCGGAATTGAATCCATCGGTCCAGGTCTATATAAGGAAGTAGCTGCAATTATATCTTCAAGTGATGAAGGTTTTAGTTCTCGTAAAAATTTACGCATACCCGTACTTTCAAGTTGAAAAATACCAAGTGTATCTCCCTTTCCTATTAATTTATATACAGATTGATCATCAAGTGGTATTTTTTCAATATCAATATCTATATTCCTACTTTTCTTAAGTAATTTTGTAGTATTTTTTATAACAGATAAAGTTCTAAGTCCTAAAAAATCCATTTTTAATAATCCAAGTTCTTCAAGTAAAATCATATTGAACTGAGTAGAAACATTCCCATCTTGAAGATATAAAGGTACGTATTCATCAATTGATTTTTTTGATATTACTATTCCAGCTGCATGTGTAGAAGTATGCCTAGGAACGCCTTCAATTTTTCTTGCTGTATCAATTAATTTCTTAATCATTTGATTTGATTCATAAATATCTTTTAACTTTTTATTTTGTTTTATTGCTTTTTCAATTGTAATGCCAATTTGAAAAGGTATCTCCTTAGCAATTTTGTCTACCTCTGAATATGGAATATTAAGGACTCTTCCCACATCTCTTATTGCAGCTTTTGCTCCAAAAGTACCAAATGTAATTATTTGCGCTACTTTATCTTTACCATATTTTTTGATAACATAATCAATTACTTCACTTCTTCTATCATCTTCAAAATCTATGTCAATATCAGGCATAGTAACTCTTTCAGGATTTAAAAACCTCTCAAAAATTAAATCATATTCTAATGGATCAACTGTAGTTATATTTAAAACATATGAAACAATACTTCCATTACAAGAACCTCTACCTGGTCCAACAACAATACCATTGTCTTTTGCAAACTTAATAAAATCCCATACAATTAAAAAATAATCATTATATCCCATAGAATCAATTGTTTTAAGTTCAAATTCCAGTCTTTTAATATGCTTATCATTAACATCATAAAGTTTATTTAACCCCTTATAGCAAAGTTCTCTAAGTAACTCCTTAGCATTTTGATTTTCCTCTAATTCATACTCAGGTAAATGCATTTCATTAAAATTAAAATCAAAATTACATTTTTCAGCTATTTTCACTGTATTTTCGATAGCAACTTTTGCATAAGGCATGGCACTTAGCATTTCTTCATATGATTTAAAATAAAACTCATCCGAAGGAAATTTAAGCCTTTTTTCATCATCCACATGTTTTCCAGTTTGAATACAGAGTAAAACATCATGTGCATCACTATCATGCTTATCAATATAATGGACATCATTAGTTGCTACAAGTTCAATTTCAGTATCTTTTGATAAACTTAATATATAAGGATTTATTTTTTTTTGTAAATTTAAACCTTGGTCTTGAATCTCTAAATAAAAATTACCTTTTCCCATAATACTATTTATTTTTAAAGCCATATTTTTTGCGTCTTCATATCTATTATCAATTAATAGCTTTTGTACATCTCCAGCTAAACAAGCACTAAGTGCAATTAACCCCTTCGAGTATTTAGAGAGCACTTTATAATCAATTCTTGGTTTATAATAAAAACCTTTTGTAAACCCTAAAGAAACAAGTTTGATAAGATTTTTATAACCCACTTCATTTTTAGCTAGAAGAACCAAATGACCTCTTTTCTTATCTTCATTTCCATTTTTACTACTTAAATCATTTTCAGAAACATATACCTCACAGCCTATTATTGGCTTAATGCCATATTCTTTAGCTTTTTTATAAAAATCAACAACTCCATACATAACACCATGGTCAGTAATAGCCACAGAAGTCATTCCTAACTTCTTTGCTTTTTCAAATAGCCTATCAGTACGGCAAAAACCGTCTAATAGGCTATATTCTGTATGAAGGTGTAAATGAACAAATTTACTTTCCATTTTTACACATCCTCTATAATGAACATTATATATTTTTTTCTATTTATTAAAAATTTCATTTTGCCATAATTCATATAATTTATCACTAAGATCCTTTGGAACCTCTGGAATTCTTACAGAAAGTAAATCAGCTTCCTTAATGTCACTTCGTTTAATAGTAGCTTTTGTTAGTATTTTTGCATCTTCTGCTTTCATAAAAACACTGTCAAGCGAAGGCAAATTACCCCATTTTTTAGGGTCATATTTGTTGTTTTGCGCATGTAGACTTAACATATAATTTATCGAAAGAATTGCAGATGCCTTATTACTCGAATTAAACGGAATAGCCGCATAAAAATCATATCCTGTAGTACCTGTATCAAATACAAACGCTTTCGCACCAATAGGATACAAATCAAGTTTTGAAACTGTTGAAGCGTGATCTATATCAAAGGTCATTGAAAACATAATTTCTTTTTTATAAAACATCTCATCAATTTCATCCTGAGTCATTGGGAGTTTACCATCTTTATACGCCATATAAGGTTTTAACTTTTTAAAATAATCAAGCGCTGGTTTCATCTTAGTTTTTAGTTCTTCATAAGATAAATCTTCACCATAAACATCTTCATACTTTACAAATGAAAAGAAAATCGAATTAATATACGCTCTTCCAATTTTAGTAGAAGGATCTAAATAAGTAAATTTTCCTTTTTTATCTTTTAATGCATTAATAATTTCCTCAGGCGTAGATGGAGCGTTTTCTAGAAAATCTTCATCATATATAAATAGAAGTTGATTTCTTCCAAGTAAAGTCTCATATCCTTCAATAGGAATACCTTGATTAAAGTGTATTTCATAACTTTCTTGATCTTGATACTTATAAGAATTATCAACTTTTTTTAAGAATGGACCATATAGAAGTTTTTCGTTTTTTAATTGTTTAAAAGAATTATCATCATATAAGAGTAAATCGAATTTTCCATTACTGTCTTCCTCTAAATACTGTTTATTTAATTTCTTATAATACTCTTCATAAGGCTTATATACAAATTTAACATCTATATCATATTCACTTTTTATACCCTTAGAAACGTAAGATTCTAACCATTTTAATTTCAATTTATCTTTAATGTTATGGTATGCAATTATAGTCGTACCTTTTGAACTATCTAACATAAGTTCCATGTCTTTTTTTGTTATATTAGGATTACCAGTATCAGTTGATGTGCATCCAGTAAAAATAATTATAAATATCACACCAATTATTAACAGTTTTTTCATATAACCTCCATCTATAATAAATAACTACTTCAATATCATTCAAGCAAGCATTAAAAACAATACAATACTTTCTACTTTCATTATATAAAAAATATCCAAAAAAAGCGAAAAAATTATATAAGAAAATATTATATAATTTTTTAACCTTTAATTATTTTTTATAATGGATTTATTTGGATCAATATTCACTATATTTACCGATGGATTTTTTGATAAATCAATTTCAAAATATCCCTGAATTTTCTGTTTATTTTTATCAAGCAACACTCTAACTAAGGGTCTATCCATATTTCGTTTTACAATAATACCATACTCTCCAGTATTTAAAATTACATTGAGTCCTATTGGATAACAACTTATTGCTTTTAAAAATATATTTACTATACTAATATCAAACTTTTTTCCCACATCATTAAGCATAATTTGAACGGCTGAATACTTATCAATTTTTTTACTATAAACTCTATCAGAAGTAAGCGCATCAAAGACATCCGCTATAGATACTATTTTTGCAAACACATGAATTTCTTTGCTTTTTTTCCCATTTGGATATCCTGTTCCATCAATATTTTCGTGATGAGAAAGTATCGCTTCACCAGCACCATATGAAACTTTTTTAGAAAACGACATATGCCCAAGTTTTGAATGTTTTTTAATTTCTTCAAATTCTTTATCAGTAAGTTTAGATGGTTTGCTCAATATATCTTGCGGTACAAATGCTTTTCCTACATCGTGAAGCATTGCTCCAATTCCAAGTTCCTTAAGTTCATCTTTATCACTACGCATAAAAATTCCTATAATAAGAGAAAACACACATACATTAACTGAATGATCAAATAAATAATCATCTAAAATTTTAATTTTGGCTAAATTTAATGTGATATCCTCACTCATAAAAATATCTTCAATCATTTGAGAAACTATCATTTCAATTTTTTCAAAATCTACACTTGAATCTTCAAGTATTGATTTTACAGTAGATTTAACAACTTTTTTAGCGTATTCTTTAGTAGCAATAAACACTTTATCCATTTTTACTACACTTTCAAACTTCTTCTTTTTTTCTATAAGATGATTGCTATCAACTATTTTAATAGTTATAATATTTAAGTCTTTAATTTTTTCAATATATTTTTCTCTTAAGATTATTCCTTCCGACAAAAGAATATTATCTTCATTATCTAATATATCTTCGGCAAGCATCATTCCTTCAACAATACTCGAAGTAGATATTTCTCTTATACTCTTTTGCATTTGTCCTCCATTTTTATTACACTTTCCTCTCTTATTTCGTTTGCAATACTTTCAATTTTCTTAAACCTATGATTAACACCTGATTTTCCAAGTGGTTTAGACAACATATTTCCAATTTCGCTTAAATTTGATTCTCTGTTTTCAAGTCTTATAAATGCTAATTCTCTTAAAGAATCCGGTAAAACTTCAAGTCCTCTTCTGTCTCTAATTAATTCTATATTTTTAACTTGCCTAAAAGCTGCATTAATTGTTTTATTTAAATTTGCTGTTTCACAGTTAACAATTCTATTAACTTGATTCCTCATTTGTTTTACAATTCTTACATTTTCAAAATCAAGTAGTGCTTTATGAGCACCAATAATATTTAGTAAGTCAACTACTTGATTGCCCTCTTTTAGATAGACAATATGTGTATTTTTTCTTTCAATTAATTTAGCATCTAAATCATATTCTTCATTTATAAGTTTAATAAAATCTTCAGAAAAATCTTTACTATGTGTTACAAATTCAAGATGATATCCTTTTTCTGGATCACTAACAGATCCACCACCTAAAAATATACCTCTAATATATGCCCTTTTACAACATTCTTTATCAATAATTTTATCTTGAATTGTATGAATTATTTCAAAATAACCTTTTTCAAAACTAATAATACCTAAAGTAACTAAATTATCTTTAGCATCATCAATATTAATAATATATGTATTAATTTTTTTAAATACTTTACTCTTTTTCACAAGAATTTCTGTATGTTTTCTTAAACCTTTCTTAAACAATGTAAATACTAGCCTAGCAATGGCAGGATTTTCAGTAAGAATCGATAAACTAATTTGATTTTTTCCTTTTAAACTCACACTTCCGCTAACTCTAATAATAGCACTAAGTTCAGCAATCATGCAGCACTTATCTTCAGATTTAATTCTACACAATTCATTTTTTGTTTTTGAAGAAAAAGACATGTAAGCACCCTTCTTTTAAATAAAGCATAATCAGACAAATTGCAATTTTTTGCAACTTATATGAAGTTTGTAAAGTACAACCTACTAAAGGATACACTATATACATGAAAAATTCAAATTTTTTCGACAAATTTTACGAAAATTTATTATGAATAATCTTAATAAAAATAGCACATTCCTAAGAATGCGCTATTTTACTTAAACCTATTTATTATTTATTTTTCTATTCAATTCTATTTATCAAGTGGAACTAAATGTGCTGTGAAATGTCTAAGTACTTTTGGCTCCCAAACAATTTTATAACCTTTAATCTCACTTGCTCTTTCTTTAATAGCAATAATCGCGTCAGCAACAACATCTAAATGCGATTGTGTATAAACTCTTCTTGGAATTGCAAGTCTTGTAAATTCAAATTCTGATTCAATTTGAACTCCATCTGGATCATTACCCATCATATAAGAACCAATATCACATGCACGGATTCCAGCTTCAAGATATAATTCAAGAGCTAATGCTTGTCCTGGGAATTCATTGTAAGGAATATGTGGAAGTAATGCTTTTGCATCTAGGAACATTGCATGTCCACCAACAGGGAATTGGAAAGGAACTCCTGCTTCTTTTAATTTTGATCCAAGATACTCCATTTGACCGATTCTATATTTAAGATAATCATCGTCAATACCTTCATAAAGTCCTATTGCAAGTGCTTCTAAATCTCTACCAGCAAGTCCACCATAAGTAATGAAACCTTCGTATGGAATAGTCATTGCTTTAACATTTTCATACATTTCAGCATTATCTTTAATTCCAACAATACCACCCATATTTACAATAGCATCTTTTTTTGCACTCATTGTAAATGCATCTGCATATGAAAATACTTCTTTAACTATATCAGCAATTTTCTTATCTTGATATCCTTCTTCTCTTTGTTTAATAAAATAAGCATTTTCAGCATATCTTGCAGCATCAATTACAAAAGTAATACCATATTTTTTAGCTACAGCTGCAGTTTCCTTAATATTTTTTACTGATACTGGCTGTCCACCTGCACTATTATTAGTAATAGTCATAAGAACTGCACCAACATTTTCTTTACCATATTCATTAATTAATTTTTCTAGTTTTTCAACATCCATATTTCCCTTAAAATCATCGTATATTGCAGGATTCTTTGCAGCTTCACACACACAGTCAATTGGTGTTCCACCTGAAAGTTCTACATGAGCACGAGTTGTATCAAAATGCATATTAGCAATACAATATTGACCTTTTTTTAGTAATGTAGGAAATAATACCTTTTCAGCAGCTCTACCTTGGTGAACTGGTTGTGCATATTTATAGCCAAAAATGTCTTTTACGGCATCTAATAATTTAAAATAACTCTTACCACCTGAATATGCTTCATCGCCTCTCATGATACCAGCCCACTGCTCATGACTCATTGCACCAGTTCCACTATCAGTTAGTAAATCTACATAAACATCATCAGCAGCTAGATAAAAAACATTATAGTTTGCTGCTTTAAGTTTTTCTACTCTTTCTTCTCTTGTTGTCATTCTAATCGGTTCAACCATCTTAATTTTAAAAGGTTCTGCAACATACTTTTTCACAATATCATCCTCCCTAAAAATAGTAATCCATGTTCTTCTCAATATAATAATACTATTTAAAGCTACGACTGTATATTGTCTTTAATATGTCTTTAATTGTTTTTTAAACTTTGATATAATATATTAAAGAAAAATTATATGATTTTTAAATCGTTTCAAATAATTCACCTATTAAATTATGCAGCTAGGAAGGTATTTATGAAAATTAAACTTGGAGTAGTAGGTCATAGACGAAGTATAGCAAAGATAAAAGAAGTAATTTATGCAAATTTTACTGATATTGAGATAATAGAAATTCGTTTTGAAGAATACTCAGAAACTAAAAATTTAGTTAACTATATTAAAATACAAGAAAAAAATGTAGATGGTATTCTATTTACTGGTAAAATACCTTATGAAATTCTTAATAGTCAAATGATTTCTATTAAGCCTTGGACCTATATTAAAAGAGAAAACAACCAACTTATTAGAACTCTTCTTGAAGCAAATTTAATATATAACTATGACGTTCGAAATGTAAGCATTGATTCTTATTCAAAAGAATCTATTGATAATATTTATAGTGAATTAAAAATAGAAAAAGAAAAATATAAGGCTTTTGTATCAACTACAAATATTTTAAATACTAATTTACTTGAGATTCTTAAAAAATTTCATAGTGATAATTATTATAAGAACCACGTTTCTGTTTGTATTACTGGTATATCAAGTATTTACGAATATTTACTTAGTAAAAATATTCCTACAATAATGATAGAACCAACAATTGATACAATTAAGCAATCTATTCAACATTTTAGACTTAAACATGAATTTGGAATTATGGAAGACAGGCAAATAGTTGTAATATCAATTGAAATTGACCTTCCAAATGAGTATTCACTTATTAACGAAAATGAATATCAACTTATGCTTAATAAAATGAAAGTTTCCGAAGAAATATATTTATTTGCTCAAAAAATTCAAGCTGCAGTTGTTGAAGTTGGCTTTAGCGGATATTTACTTTTTTCTACTAAAAAAATATTAGAAATCGAAACTGAAAATATGAACAATCTTAAAATACTTGCCACAGTTTCAAAGAAAACAAACAATACGCTTAGTATGGGGATTGGTTATGGTGTGACTGCAAGAGAAGCTAAATACAACGCTAATCAAGGTATGATAAAAGCTAGAAATAGTGGTGGCAACAAGGGTTATCTTGTTTACTACAATAAAACAATTGGACCTATTACTTCTAATAAATCTAGTGAAAAAGAAAATAGTATTATTGATGAAATGTATTTAAAAATAGCAGAAAAATCAGATTTAAGTGTAAATATTATTTATAAACTTCACTGTGTTATAGAGCAAAATAAGAAAAACAATTTTACGTCCGCCGAGCTCTCTGACGAACTTGGACTTTCTAAAAGAAGTGTTAATAGAATTATTAGTAAACTTGAATTAAATAATTTTGCTACTATTGTTGGAAAGAAAGTTATTTCAAAAGCCGGAAGACCAAGCCGAATCATAAAATTACTTTTTTAAAAAGTAAAAATAGAAATATTAAAATTATTTTAATATTTCTATTTTTGTTTCAACAACATTTACTAAATAATCACATATTAATTTAGACATTTTTTTTGAATCATGCCTTAAATAACCTTTTTTTTCTTCTACAACATCGCCTTCTAATAATTCTATTTCAAACTTTTTTAAATAGTCAATATCTTTTTTCCCAACTTTTACTGGCAAAGATCCCTCTTCTTTATATTTTTTTATAACTTGGTCTGAAATATTGCCATTATTCACAAATATATAATCAATATATTTGTATTTAGAATGTTTGTAAAAAGCACTTATATGTTCTTTTACTCCAAATGAATCTGTTTCACCTGGTTGAGTCATAAGATTTGCTATAAAAATTTTTTTAGCCTTCGTTTTACTTAAAGCTAAATCAATTTCTTCAATCAAGATATTTGCTAGTAAGCTTGTATATAGACTTCCAGGGCCTAAAAATACAATATCAGCTTTCATAATTTCATCTATTGCAGATTTAAGAGGTTTTATCGTATTATCACTTAAGTATACTTTTTTAATTGAAGAACCTTGTTTTAAAACCTCTCTAGGGATTGCTGATTCTCCAATAATTTTTCTCCCATTTTCAAGCTCACAGCATAAATGCATTTCTTCAGTTGTAACCGGAATAACCTTTCCAGTAATTGCAAAAATTTCACTTGCGTTTTTTATTGCCTCTTCAAAATTTCCTGAAATACCTAAAAGTGCAGCAATAAGTAAGTTGCCGAAATTTTGACCCTGCAGTTTTCCAGAATCAAACCTATATTTTAACAATTCTTCCATTATAGGTTCAGTATTTGCAAGTGCTAATATATTACTTCTAATGTCCCCTGGTGGTAACATTCCAAGGTCTTCTCTAAGAACGCCTGAACCACCACCATCATCTGCTACCGAGACTATCGCAGTTATATTCTCCGTAATTTCTTTAAGACCACGTAGTAAAATTGATATACCAGTTCCACCACCAATTGCAACTATTTTTAAATTTTCCATATCTTCCTCATCATACTTTTTTATTAGCTAATTCTCTATGCAATAAATTTGCTTCTCTATTATTGCTTCTTAAATAATCATATAATTTATTTGCGAAAGTAACTGATCTATGCTGACCGCCAGTACATCCAATTGCAATTACAAATTGAGTCCTACCTTCAACAAGGCACTGTGGTATTAAAAAATCAACCATATTTACAATTCTTTCAAAATACTTTATACTTTCGGGAAATTTCATAACGTAATTTTGTACTTTTTTATCATTTCCTGTTAAATACTTTAGTTCTTCAATATAATATGGATTTTGAAGCATTCTTACATCAAAAACCATATCTGAATCAAGTGGAATTCCTTTTTTAAATCCAAATGAAACTACACTTATACTCATATTGTCTTTCTTTTCGCCTTTTAAATAATACTTATAAAGTTCCTTTTTAAAATTACTAATATTAAGATTACTTGTATCTATTATTATATGTGACATTTCTCTAAGTAAATAAAGTTTTTCCTTTTCCTTTTCTATACCTTCTTCAATACTTCCTTCTGGAAGAAGGGGATGAGTTCTTCTAGCTTCTTTAAATCTCTTCAAAAGAACTTTATTATTAGCCTCTAAAAATATAATATCAAAACCAATATTATTATTTTTTAAATAATCTAATGAATTATAGAGCTCATCAAAAAATTTACCACCACGAATATCTATTACTAGAGCAACCTTAGAAAATTCTCTTATATTTTTACTTATTAAATCCATGAATTTTGGTATAAATATTGGAGGCAAATTATCAATACAATAATAGCCGATGTCTTCCATAGCTTTCATTGCTTGACTTCTACCCGCTCCTGATAAACCAGTTATAATTGTAAGTTTCACTTTTCCTCCTTTTTACTAGAAAATTACTATTTTTAAGTTTACTAAAATTATTTGTTTTCTTATTTATTCTGCATTTCTAATCCTTGAAATATCCAAACTTGATAACTCAGCTCTTTCAATTGCTTTAGAGAAATTACCAACATCAGTCGGAATATGGGCATCACTGCTAATTATATATTCTAGCCCTTTAACATTCATTGATAATTTAATTTCATCAACTGTTAAATGACCATGACTTGAATTTATTTCTAGAGCAGTATTATTATTTTTAGCATTAGTTGATACTTCAAACAAATCAATAGGCCCTTTTGCACCTGGATGAGTTATTAAGTCAATACTATATTTATTAATTGCATTGACCAAAGAAATTGTATTTATTTCTTTCACTTTTTTATAACTATAATCACTTTTCGAACTTCTATAATTATGAAAATGCATAAGTAAATCTCTATAAAGCTTTGTTGGTTTGCTTCCAAAATGATAGCCAACTAAGAGAATATCATTATATTCCATCATTTCTTCATCTATATCAATATTTCCTTCAATATCCAAAACATTTGCTTCAAGTCCAAGTAAAATATTTATATTGTTATATTTTACATTTAGTTGGTCAATAACATTGCGCATTTCCTTATATTTTTTTCTTTTTATTCCAAATCCCATATGGCCCGGACCATGATCACTAATTGCAATTTCTCTTAATCCCTTTTCAATAGCAACTTTAACATTGTCTTCAATAGAACCTTTGCCGTGACTATAAGTAGTATGAGTATGGTAATCTGCAAATACAAACATATTTACTCCTTCCCAAGTATTCTAACTTCCCTTTCAAGATTTACATCAAATGTATCTTTTACTGTTTTTTTCACAACGTCAATTAAGGTAAATACATCATATGAAGTGGCATTATCCACATTAACAACAAATCCTGAGTGAAGAGAACTAATCATCGCTCCTCTAAACTTTACACCACGAAGTCCAGCATCATCAATCAGTTTACCTGCATAATAACCACTTGGCCTTTTAAAAGTACTTCCAGCACTAGGCAAATGAAGTGGTTGTTTTGTAGTCCTTTTAATAGTTAATTCATTTATTTTTTCAATAATTTCACTTTTTATACCTTTTTCTAGTTTTATATTAACTTTTAAAACTATATATCCTTTTTTTTGAACTACACTATTTCTATATTCAAATTTCATCTCATCATTAGAAAGCACTTTTACCTTACCAATTTCATCAATGACAGTTACGTTTTCTACAACGTTTTTCATCTCAGAGTCATAAGCACCTGCATTCATATATATAGCTCCACCTAGAGTTCCAGGTATTCCTGATGCAAACTCAAATCCTTTTAGAGATTTTTCTACTATCATTTTAGATAAAGTCGATAAAAGCACTCCGCTTTCACAAATGACATTTTCGCCTATAAATTCTACATTACTTAGCTTATTTGAAATTTTAATTATTACACCATCATAGCCTTGGTCAAGTGCAATAATATTACTACCATTTCCAAGTATAAAAAATCTTATATTATTTTCTCTGCATTTGTCTACTACTTTAATTAATTCCTCTATATTTGTTGGTTCAATTAATAACTTTGCTGGTCCACCAATTTTAAAAGAAGTATGTTTTGAAAGTAGTTCATTTTCATAAACGTTTTCACTTGCTACTATATTTAAAATCAGTGTCTTAAAACTTTCGATTTCCATTATGTTCTCCCTAAAAGTAACTATTATTATACTAAATTATATTCACCTGATTTACCACCTGATTTATGAATCAACTTAATTTCACTCAATATCATTCCCTTATCTACCGCTTTACACATATCATAAATTGTAAGTAGTGCAATCGATACTGCTGTTAGTGCTTCCATTTCTACTCCTGTTTTACCAGTAGTTTTTACTGTAGACTCTGCAATTATTAAAGAGTTTTTTTCATCCACTATAAACTGCAAATCAGCACCCGTTAAAAATATATTATGGCACATAGGTATTATGTCAGATGTTTTTTTAGCACCCATAATGCCAGCAATTTGAGCAACTGATAAAACATCGCCTTTTTTCATAGACTTGTTTGTTATTTTTTCAATAATATCTCTAGAAACTTTTATATTTCCTCTAGCAACTGCAAGCCTTTTTGTATTTTCTTTATCTTCAACAGATACCATCTTCGCTCTGCCAAAATCATTAAAATGAGTAAATTCCATTCTACCCTCCTATGCTGTTCATATTCCTAATAATCGGAATAAATCCATTTTCATTTAATTCATGTTCCTTAGGTTTATTTAAAATCGTATTTACTATAATTGATCTAATATCTTCACCACGCCTTAGTGAAGTAAGTATATCAATTTCTTCGTTAGTGTGAAGACAAGGTTTTATTTTACCATCAGAAGTAAGTCTTATCCTATTGCAGTTTGAACAAAAGTTACATGACACTGGGTTAATAAATCCTATTTTTCCTTTTGAAACTGGTAATTTATAATATTTTGCTGGACTACTTATATCTTCACTTTTTACAGGTATTAACTCTTTAAATTTATCTAAAACAATTTGATTTGAAATAAATTTTTCTTTATGCCAATCACTTGCCTGACCTATTGGCATAAGTTCAATAAATCTTACATCAACTTCGTTTTCTAATGTGTAATTAACAAAAGTGTCAATTTCATCATCATTAAATCCACCAATAAGTACTGTATTTAATTTAATTGGAGTAAGTCCAATTTCCTTACATTTTTCGATTCCTTTAAGTACTTTTTCAAGATTTCCACCTCTTGTTACATCAAAGTATTTTTCTTTATCAAAAGTATCAATTGAAATATTCACTCTACTAAGGCCTGCTCTTTTTAAATTTTCAGCCATTTCATAAAGCAAAATGCCATTTGTAGTCATAGTAATTTCATTAATTTCTTTAATTTTATTTAACTCCTCAATTAAATAAATAATACCTTTTTTAACTAAAGGCTCTCCACCTGTTAATCTAATTTTATCAATTCCAAGTTTCACCATAACTTTTACTATTTTAATTACCTCTTCTATTTTCATAATAGAGTCATGTTCTATCTTTCCTACGCCATTTTCAGGCATACAATACTTACATCTAAGATTACATAAATCTGTTAATGAAATTCTTAAGTAATTTATTTTTCTTCCATATTTATCATTCATTTTTCACCAACTTCAATACATTTCACTCTGAATTCACCCAGACTATATCCACCAAGTTTTTCTAATTTTTCTTTAAAATCATCCGAACTTATTACATTCCAAAACACTTTGTAATTATTAGAATTATAAAAATCATCTGAAACAATAAAATCATAATCTTCTGATGCAATTGGTATAAAATCTAAATTCATAATATTGGCAACCGATTTTATTCCCATGCCAACTTTTGCACTTCCTGAAAGAACTGCAGTTGCAACAGTCATATGAGTATTCATTTCTCTATCATATCCAATTATATCATTTTTATTTAATTTTTCTTTTTTTAATATATAATCAAGTAATACTCTTGTTCCCGATCCATTTTGTCTATTCACAAATAGTAATTTTTTTTCTATTATATCTTTTACGCATGTAATTTTATCTTTATTTCCTTTTAAAACAAATAAACCTTGTTCTCTTTTTATAGCTTTTATTAAATAAATTTTTTTATTTTTTAGAAATTTGGATATATATGATTCATTGTATATACCTGTATTAAAATCTAATAAATGTGATGTAGCAATATGTGATTCACCTTTTCTAAGTGCCATAATACCGCCTAAACTTCCAACATGAGCTGATGAAAGTGAAACTAAACTATTTTTCTTAGCAAGTATATCTGAGACAATATCTAAAAGTATATCATGACTACCAATAGAAACAATAGTATTTTCTATATCAGAAATATCTCTAAAAAGACGAATATCAACTTTTTCTCCAGCTTCTACTACTTCTTTTGACTTTGGAATTATAAACATTCCATCAGCCTTTACTAAGGACATAGTTACTCCTGCACCCCTTTTTAAAGGAGTTGCAATTAACTTATTATCAACTTTTCCAAGTTTAATTCTAATATATTCATCATGTTTTAAACTAGAGAATATTTTTTTTGATAGAATAGCTTTAACAGTACTTCTTTTTTCATTATTTTGAAGCATTTTATCTATAATATTTTTTACAAAAATATCAAATACGACATATGCTGAAACAGGAAAACCTGGAACACCAACTATTGGTTTATTATTAATTTTACCAACCATAGCTGGTTTTCCTGGTTTTATAGCTACTCCATGAAAAATAAGTTCTCCTAAATCTTCTATTATTTGAGATGTATAATCCTCAGTTCCTGCGGACGAACCTGCATTTATCACCACTATATCATTTTCTTTATTTGCTTTTAAAATTGCATCTTTAATTAATTCATAATCATCAATAACTGGTTTATATCTTTTAGGATTGCCACCATATTCTCTTACTAAATTTTCAAACATTCTAGAATTAGTCTCAATTATTTGGTCAGTTTTTGGTGTGGAAGTTGGTTCAATTATCTCGGTACCAGTCGGAATAATTCCAACACTAGGAACTTTATAGCACTCAATTTCTATTACTCCACCAGCTAGCATAGCACCTATATCAAAAGGTTTTACTTTATGATTAGAGGGGATAATCATCTCGCTCTTTACAATGTCCTCTCCGACAGGTCTTATATTTTGCCATGGCACTGAAGCACTTCTTATTTCAACAGTATTCTCATCAACTTCAACAATATCTTCTATCATTATAACTGAATTAAATGGTTCTGTTATAGAATCTCCAGTGTCAACAATAATATAATCTTCATTTTTTAAAAGTTTAATTGGATTTCTTTCATTTGCTGTAATTGTTTTTATACTCTTTACAGCAATTCCATCAACTGCAGAAGAATTATAATGGGGCGATGAAATTTTAGCTATTACACTTTTAGCCACTATTCTATTATAAGAGTCAATTACCTTTACTTTCTCTACTTCTTCATTTCCAAAAAAATCTTTAAAAGAATTTTCTATTAAACTCAGTGCTTTTTCTAGTGGTATATTACTTAAATAATAATCTCTTTTATTTTTTTTCATTTTATTCCTCCGAAATGAATACTACTAATAAAAATAATTAACTCTTACTTTCTCACCTTTTACAATCCCTTCTTTATCGATTGGTATAATGGTATAACCATTTGACGTTGTAAGTAGTGTAATCATTCCAGATTCTCCATAAGATGGAGCAAATACGAATTCATTATTAATTTCTTCTATTTTAATCATTTTATAAGTTGTTCTTCCTGGAGCTGCATGAATATTACTTAAAGCAGTAGCTTCTAAACTTCTTTTCTTTTCAATTTCAAAATTAAAACATTTTTCAAGTAAAGTTTCAATAAGCACTTTATAAACAATTATTGAGGAAACAGGGTGGCCTGGTAGTCCAATAATAGGTTTTCCACCACAACTTGCTACTATAGTTGGTTTACCAGGTTTTATGGCCATACCATGAACAAGAACGCCTGGATCACCTAATGAATCAATAATTTCTGCAGTCATATCTTTTTCACCCATAGAACTTCCACCAGAAACTATCACAATATCACTTTCACTATAGGCTTTTTTAGCACTTTTTGTTATTTTTTCTTTTATATCTTTTATCACTTTCGTTTCAACAACTTCTAAGCCATATGAAATAGAAATTGCTTTAAGCGTATGGGTATTTATATCTCTAATTTGACCCATTTTAAGATTTTCTTCGATATCCACAAGTTCATCACCGGTAGATATAATTGTAATTTTAGGCTTTTTAAATACCTTTATTTTTTTTATACCAAGTGATACTAACACTCCAATACTTTCAGGTCTTAATATAATGCCCTTTTTAAGCACTACATCACCTTTTTTTACATCATCAGCCTTTAAAATAACATTTTTATTAAAAGTTATATCTGTGTAAAATGCTATAGTTTCTTTATCTATTTCTTCAACTTTTTCTATCATAACAACTGCATCAGTACCATTTGGTAGCATTCCACCTGTAGGAACATAAACACACTCACCTTCATTAACAATTATTTTAGCATCAGTGCCCATTTCTACTTTTCCAATCATATTAAGTAGTATTGGCATACTATCACTTGCGCCTAAAATATCTTTATATTTTACTGCATATCCATCAACTGTTGATTTATTAAACTGAGGAACATTTTCCACGCTCTTAATATCTTCATATAAAATTCTGTTAAGAGAATCGACTGAATCTATTAGTTCAAATTTATTATAACTATCCTTAAAATTTTCTACTAAAATTTCCTTTACTTCTTCAATTGATTTAACATTAAACATATATATTCTCTCCATTATATTAATTATTTTGTATATAGTTACATATATTTTTTGCATTTTCATATGAAATTTTTTCTATATTTTTAATTTCATATATTTGACCAGGATCATTTGCTGTTTCTTTAAAAGAAAATTTTCCTGGAAGAAAAAAACCTTTATTAATATTAAGTGAATTTACTACCTGCATTGCGACAGTATCACTACCGGAATTTCCTGAAACTACAACATTAAATATCGCTTTTTCATGAAAACTTATTCTTCTATAAAGAACCGTTAATCTATTTATAACCGCTACAAGCATTGCACTTATTGAATCATTATAGTTAGGAGTTATCCAAACAATAATGTCAGCATCTTCTACAGCAGGCAATATTTCTTTTACAATAGGTCCACCATAAAAGCAACTTTTCTCTTTAGAAAAATGCATACATGTTGTAAATTCACACCCCTTACAATCAGTAACTGTACCATTTTCAACATGAAGTTCTTTAATATTATAATTAATTTCATCCTTTTCAAGAATTTCTTTCATACTTTTTTTTATCATATTCCAATATGATAATGTATTTGAAGTAGCATTGCTACTTGCATGAAGTACCAATATATTTTTTTTATTAAAATTCTTTACTTCCAATGTTTTAATACGTTCGATTAACCTAGCTGACATATCAATACAAATTTCTTCTTTAGATTTATTAATAGTCTTTTGCCATGTTTTAAAATTATTTAAAGTGCTTGTAGCTTCTACTAGAGAATGGCCAATAAATGACATTCCAAGCTCATTCATTTCAAAGATAAACTTTTTAGAGAAGTTTTTTGTAGAAAGTTCTCCTAAACTTTTAACTAAAACACCACCATAAAATCCACTAAAGTCAATATTATTTATTTTACAGTACTCTAAAAATTCAAGTGCGTAATAGTTTATTCCAATTACATTTAAATCAAAAGCAAAAATTATTTTATTATAATGAAAATTTTTAAAAAAAAGCTTAAAATCAGTATTTGAATCTACCTTTAAAAAATCAATCTCATCTATATATGAATGCAACATTTTTTTTAATAATCTTGAAGAATCACCAAATTCAATTACACTTGTATTATTCATTTGAAAGCTCCATATATGAATGTTTAATTCTATTATAAAGTTTATCGTCAACTTTTAACCTTTCAATTTCAAGACCATATTGAGTTTCTCTATTTTTAATTCCAAAATAACATCCACCTGCAAAAATAGCAGAATAATGCCAATTACCACTTAAAGTATTAATTATTGATAAAGCACCACTTGAAATTGCAGGCGCTATAAAAGGTTTATATCCGTATTCTCTAATATCCATATTTGCTTTTATGGTTTTATTTGTTAACTTGTATGATAATTCTTCATCATAATTTAATATATCATTTGCTACTATTAAGTTTTTCCCATGCGGACCATAAACTCTAATATTTGTACTATTTACACCCATTTTGTCAGCGTAATAAAGACTTCTACCATGCATAACACCAAGTCCATATCCTCTAATTTTTTCTGCAAGTAATCCTTTATAATCAAAAACGTTATTTTCATCTTTATTACTTTCCCTATAAACCACTTTACAAAGCTCATCCACAGGGTCAGAAACTACTGCAAAAATTCCACTGAAATTTCTTTTTCTTGCCATTTTTGCATATATACTTATTATTTTGCTATTAGCTTCTCTTTGAAATTCTCTAACATCCTTAATATCAGAACCGACCTCAGGCACGCTTTTACTAGCACTAAAAACAAACATATGGCAGTTAAATAGGTCTTTTTCCTCTAAAACTTTTATTTTTGGCATAGCCAAATTATTAAAATCTATTATTTGATTTAATTCAGCTTCCCATCTATTTAATTTATTTTTATCTAAATCAAATATTCCAATTTCTTCTATGGAGTCCGACCCTAGAAGCCTTAAACCAACTAAGAGTATTCCACCAACATCTCCAAGTCCTAATACATTAACTTTTTTCTTTTTAGATAAAGTATTATTATAATAATTTTCTGCTTTTTCTAAATGTTCCGCGCCATATGCTAAATTATAAATACTAACAATTCCAAGTTCTATTTTTTCATTTAGCCATTTTGGTAATTCCTCACTATTTTCTAATAACTCATTATCAAACAAATACTCTAAACCATCGTTGTTAGTTTTTATTAATTTACTTGAAAGAAGCTTATAATATGATTTTGTATTTTTATTTTTTTTATTTATACAAATTATAAACTTTTCCCCTAATTTTGCTTGATCTTCATTTATTTCATTAAATTTTTTAAAATACTCATTTTTTTCTTCTACATCAACTAAAACTGAATTCATTAATTTATAGTATTTCATTTATATTCTCCCATTAAAAACATAGATTTTAATCTTCTAAGATGTTCAAGATCTGTTTTTAAGTATTCAGAAGCTTTAACATCAAAATCTAAAGAAATATTCTCACCTTTATCCGGAAATCTTGGTGTGATAACAACTTCACCAAGTTGACCAAGAGTTAACATTTTATTATTAATATCTTGATATTCTTCTTCAAGTGCATTTAGTATATCGATTGCATTTTCAAGTGCCACTTCGCTAAGTTTAAATATCGATTCTTTTGAAGCCCCTTTAATATATGCTGGAAATGAATATGGTAAAAGTAAATTGATTGATGGAATAATATTTCTATTAGGTAGAACCTTCTTCATAACTCCATCTCCACCAATAAACGGATATACTTTAGCTTCATTAAACCAAACTTTTAATCTAGGAATGTAGTATGCACTGTCTACCTCTATATTTTCCTTTTCCATTAGCGCTTTTCCGCGTCCTGACATTATTCCTACAAAAAACTTTTTAAAATCAACATCGTACTTTTTAAATAGTGGATTTAGCGCTTTTATTCTATATCCCTTATTTAAAATATCGTCAACTAGCATAATTGGTTTATTAAAAGATTTTAGAGTTTTTACTTGATTTTCTATATCTAAATAATAAGGATATGAATCAATTTTATATTTTGTTAAATCTGGTTTAAAATATTTTTCTGCATGAAAAGCTTTTGTTGCAGTATTTGGAAGAATCCATCTTTTAAATATTGCGCCAAATGGTACACACATTGCCTCACCAACTATTTTAGGTTTTAATGGTGTAGTTGGCATTTTATTTTCATCACATATTTTCTTAATTAAATTTTCATAAAGCATAGTTCGCTCGAAGCTTATAACAAGATTACCTGCATATAAATTAGTTAGAGCTTCCTGAAGTCTATTTCTTGTTTTTGTAACAACTTTGAGCATTCTACTTGAATTTCTATAGGGTTCCTTTATTGCTGATTTAAGATCCAAATTAAGTGTACAGGGTGCACTCATATCAACAACAAAAATATCTTCTTTAGTTTTTACACCTTTTTTCTCTATAAAGCCCTGGTTTTTCATTATATTTATAAGACTTCTTTTAGTTTTATAAGAAAACTTATTCTTAAAAACTGCATAAGTATAATCTTTTGCAAGTGCATAAGCTAATGTTTCCGTTAATACTATTTGTTCACTACTGTAATCATCCGAACTTTCACTTGAATATATACCATCAATTACTAGTATTCGACCAACTGAGTTATCTCTAATATAATTTTCAATATACTCATCTTCAAATTCAGAATAAATTTCGCTTGAACGAAGCCAATGAAATCCAGAAAATCCAATAACTTTTCTATTATTTAAAATACTTCTTATAACAATCATTCTATAATCGCTAAATTCAGTCAGTTCTTTTAATTTCGAAAAATCTTTAGAAAAGTCATTACCAAGAAGAGTAGCAAGTTCCTCAAGCAAACTCAAACTAGGTCTTTTTACAATTTCAATTGTTACCGATTTTATAGTCATAACTTGCTTAAATAGTGGTTCTCTCTGATACAAACCCCTTTCATAAATATATCTTTGTGCTAAAGGATCAACTAATTCTGAAATATCTCTATTTTCATCAATATAATTTCTAATTTGAGTTGAACTAATATTCTCATATTTTGAAGAAAGTTTTAATTTAATTGAGTTTTTAGGGAGTTTACTAAAAATTGATTGATAATTTTCAATTTCCTCTTTACTTTTTTCAAAATTATTTCTATCAAATACTATATGTGCAAAAGATTTAATAGCTTTTTCTTCATCGTTTTTATAGGCTGAAGCATTTACTATTACATCACTTCCAACAACAATATATACTTCATCATTTTTAAAAGTATTACGCAAATTATCTAAATCTGTTTTATTTGAAATATTAACAATTAAATCTCTTGGATAAGTATATATATTAAGTTCATCTGCTACTGACATTTTTATAATATCTCGTCTCCGTAAATTAGGATGAGTTCTTTTTGACCATGAAAATTCATCAACTGCAAGATAAACAACATATCCCAAATCTCTTATTTCAGTTGCTATCTGCTTATGACTTAATGAAAATGGGTCAAAAGCCCCTGGGAAAAACGCAATTTTATCATGCTTAGTTAATTTAAGTTTGCCAGATTTAATATTATATTCAGAAATAAAACTATAAATATGTTTAAGTCCAGCAGAGTTATTAAAAAACACAAGATCAATTTTTTCATTTGTAGTTATTATTAATGAAAGTAATTTTTTCTCAATCAAATCAAATATCTTTCTTTTAAATTCAATATCAATATTAGCATTTGCAAATATATCACTTCCAATTACATCAAATGCAGTTTGTGTTACACTTGGAAGAAAACTTACGAATCCATTTAATAGTATACCTAGCATTTTTTTTAATCTTAGTTCATTCTTCTCGTTACTTTCATTAAATTCTGCAGAATAGCCATTATAATTTTGAACTGCAACTCCAATTGTTTTTAAAACCAACATACCTGTTTGGGCATTAGATTTCTTGATTTTAATAGAGAAATCATCTATTATTTCATTTAATTCTTTTGGCTTAGTAAAGAGCATCAATTTACCCAAATAATCTGGAATATATCTTGAAACTTGATAACTTTCCATTTCAATAGCCCTTAAAAGCTCTACAACAATATCATTTTTTTGTTCAACTGATAATATTGGAAGTAGTTCAATAAGTCCACGACCTGCCAAATTTCTTACAGATTCTTTAGAAGAAACTTTTAATAAATTACAAAAATGAAGAGCTGTATAAAATGCATCACGAGTCTTATATTTGATAGTAGTTTTTAATAAAATTTCCACTTGGATTTTTTTAACTATTTCTAAGGTTACAGTTTTTAAATTACTTAAATAGAGTTCAGAAAATGATTTGATATTAGAATATATTTCATTTTCAAAATCCTTATAATCATCATATAAGCACCTATATGATTTAAAAATTGAATACAATTCAACTGAAGATTTTTTCTTTAGTCTATTTTTATCAAATACAATATCTAAATAAACATAATCAAATATATCTTTTCCAAAAGTATTAGCATATATATATAATTTTTCAAGCGCTAATAGCCTAATTTCATAGTTTCCACCTATTACCTTTTGCACAATAAAATCCAGTATAATTTTTCTTTGATCTTTATCTAGATTTTTAATTGGAAAATAAGATACGGAATTTAAAAGATGACGTCCAAGTTTTTTATTATCCATTTCAACATCATAAATATTTGAAAGCAGTTCTAAGGAAGTATTAATCTTACTTTCATCTGTTAGTTCAACAAAATAAGATTTAAGCATTCTCTTCGCACTAGACATTATTCTTACCCTATGTTTATCAACAATTTTATGATCTGGAAACAAAAATTTTGAAATATATATTTCAAATAGACCTAAACTTGTCATCTCTAAAAGTTCAGGAATTGCACCTTTTGGTACTTCTTTTCGTAATTCCTCGTCAAAATTTGCTATTAGTTTTCCTATTAAATTTGAAGCACTTTCTCTAATATCCTCTTCTACAGTAACAATAATGTCATACAAATAATTAATCGCAATAAGTTTTTGTTTGTGAGTTAGATATGTTGAATACTCCCTAAGGATTTTTATATAGCCCCTTTGTGCTATTAAATTTTTAACATCTCTAGCTTTTTCTAATAATTTATTTAATGATTCTTCATCACGAAGTCTAAACATAACTTTTATATTATGTTCAATTGAAGCAAATTTAGTTTGTATTGGAATATCTTCACTTTCAATAAGAGAATAATATTTTCTTCTTTTTTTTGTATCTTCCTTTACATCATTATCATTAAACACATCAATATTAACGTCAAAAAACAAAAGAAATTCTTCAAAGTCCTTTAATCTATTATAAACTTTTCTATAGCGTAGCTCTTTTGCTTCATCAACATTATCAAGCTTAGTTAATATTACATCAAACGCTTCATCCAGCGTGTAAAATTTCATTTTTCTGTCACTATCTGCTTTTACTCTAAAATCAGCATATATTAAAAGAAGCGCTTCTATTTGTAAATTATCAAGTTCTAAATCCCATGTAGAATGATTGATTGCAATATTTCTTATATAAGTAATGTTATGCCTCTTAAACCATTCGCCAGTATAATAATAATGATAATACGCAACTCTACTTAATTCGTCTTTCTTACATCCATACTTGCCTATATCATGCCCAGCAGCTGCTCCTGATACTTTTCCTAAATCTATTGGAAATTTTAACGTTTTAAGCTGTCTAGCAACTTTCATAGACAAATAATGAACTCCACTAACATGATCAAGTGTTGTTCTTCCATGTAGATCTTGGCTTAATTTCATCATTTCATTTACATAATCACTACAATAATATTTTTTAAATCTAACATATTCGAGACTTGATTCTAGTTGTTCTTCTTCCTCAATTGATAAAAATTTTATTGAAAATTTTGTACTCCAATTTTCTTCGCCATATATTTTTTCAAGCTCACTAAAACTCTTTAATATTTTTAAAAGTAAATTAATATAACTTAATTCGCTTGAAGAAAAATTTATTTCTATAGTTCCTGGAAAAGATAAATTAACAGCAAATTTGTAAGTTGATTCTAAAATATCAAAGGAATCTTCGTAACCTAAAGTTACAAATAAATCATAAAACAAATCAAAAATTTTACTCGAATGAAAATCTTTTTTTTCTAAAAATTCTGTAAATTTATCAATAAAAATATCATCATGTATAAAATCAGTTATAGTAAGTGCTCTAATATCATACTCTTTAATAAATTTTGAAAATGTAATTTTTTTATTTATTTTTGATACAATTTTAAAAACTTGTTTTTTATTAATCTTATTATCCATTCGCACCTCCAATGTATACTATTATTGTAACATATGTATCTAAAAAAATTACTATATATATGCTCTAAATTTATTAATATATTACTAGAACAATTCAATATATTTAATAACTTACCGATAGATATTATGAAACAAAATATTAAAAAAAGAATGTGATTTTATGCTTAATATTAAAAAGATTGAAAAAACGAACTCTAATATTACAAAATACAAAAAGAAAAACACTATTTCTTATCAAGGAGCAACTAGTGTAGAAAAAGTTACGCCTATCAAACCTGCATTTAATAACAATAAAATGCCAAATAATGAATTGATTAATCAAATATATAGCAACTTTAAAAAACTAAAAAAAGAATATAAAGATTTTTTTAATAACGAACAAATTCTTGAGTCAAATATTAAAATGCTATTCGACAATAGTAACGAAGAAGAATTTATAAAAATATTATGTAGATTATTAAATACCTATAATGATTCAGTTGATTCTCTATATGCATTTGATAAAATTTTTGAAACTGAATATAATTTAACTATAAAAGAAATTGTATATAAATATGAAGATGATTTTATAAAATTATCAATTTTTATAGAACCAGATGCAAAACTAAGATACTATAAATCTAAACTAAAAAAAATATATACTACTAATAATAGCTTATTTAATTTTCTTTGCTTAGATAATAATAGCTTTTTTCAAAAACTTTATCTTGCTTTTTCAACCATAAAATCTGTTATACCACTTGATACAGATAATAAAATATTTGATAAAAACATCAATGGATTTCTAGTAGATGAAAAATGTTAAATGTTTTACTTAATTTTATACCCATATGATATAATGTAACAGTGATTAAGCAGAAACAATAAATAATTTTTCAAAAGGAGTTAATATGGGTAAAGTTAAAAGATTTAATTTATTCGAAATAAAACAAAATATAGATAAAGAAAGATATGAAAAAAATAAAAATAGGAAAGAAACTCTAGGCGAAAAGTTAGTTAAACTTTTTGTAGTATTAATTACATCATCAATGTTTTTATCTTTAACTTGGAGTTTTACACAGGGTTCACCCATTTTTTATGCACTTTTATTAATTAATATCTTAATATTTATATATGCAGTATATAAAATTCTTTTACCACCGAAAGCTAATCATAAATTAAAGTAAGACATAAATAAAACTCACAAATAATATTGATTTATTACTTGTGAGTTATTTTATTTCCATAAATTCTTTTTTAAAATCTATAGCATTAATTTCTCCACCTACCATAAGAATCATGGAAGAAATATATAACCAAATCATAAGAATTATAATTGCTGTTAAAGACCCATATATTAATGAAAAGTTATGAAAGTTAGTAGCAAATAATGAAAAACCTTTTGATATTATAAACCATCCTAATATTGCAAATATAGTCCCTGGCATAACACTTTTAAAAGTAACTTTTTTATTTGGAAGTAGTACATATAGTGAACTAATTACAAAGTTTATAGATACTATATAAAAAGACCATTTTATAATAACAAGCAAAAAATTTGGAATTTCAAGAATGCTTTCAAATATATCTAAAACACTTTTCCCTATGCTTGGAATTACAATTGCTATTACAAGGGAAATTGAAATCATCGCAGTATAAGCCATTCCTAGTAATTTAATCTTAATAAAACTTCTTGTTTCTTTAACATCATATGCAATATTAAGAGATCTCATCAAGGAATTTACACCCTTAGATGCTGACCAAAGTGCAAATATTATGGTTAGAGGCACAAGAGTAGTTGTATTTACTAGAAACAAATCACTTATGTAATTTCTAATAATTTCTGAAGCTTCTTTAGGTACAACATTAAAAATAAAATCTAATTTAAAATAATATTTCATTGATAATTTTCCAAACAATGAGATAATAACGATCAAAAACGGAAATATAGAAAGTGTAAAAAAATATGCCATTTGAGCGCTAAAAGCTGTAATATGGTGCTCTTTATACTTTTTACTTAGCGCTAAACTAAATTTAAATAACTTTTTAAAATAATCCATATAACCACCCAGTTTTTTAGCTTATTCTACTTTAATATAAAGTTTTTATTGAATTAATAACGTCTAGGTATTCATCTGGTGTAAGTGACTGAAAACCATCTGAAAGTGCATTTTCAGGCTTAAAATGTACTTCTATCATAAGTCCATCTGCACCAGATGCGATAGAAGCTCTTGACATTGGTTTTATAAGTGATTTTATACCCGTTCCGTGACTTGGATCAACTATTACTGGTAATCCCGTTTCTTGTTTCATAATCGGTACAGCCGAGATATCTAAAGTGTTTCTAGTATATGAATCAAAAGATCTTATACCTCTTTCACAAAGTATAATATTTTTATTTCCATATGCAGCTATATATTCAGCAGCGTATGCCCATTCTCTAATTGTTGCACTCATTCCTCTTTTTAATAAAACGGGTTTATTAACTCCACCTACAACTTTTAGTAAAGAGTAATTATACATATTTCTTGAACCAATTTGAATTATATCAGCATATTCAAGTATCATATCTAAACTTGTTTCATCCATAAGTTCTGTAACTATAGGAAGATTTGTAATTTCACTTGCTTCTTTTAAATATTTTAAACCTTCTTCACCAAGTCCTTGAAAATCATAAGGGCTTGTTCTAGGTTTAAAAGCACCTCCACGAAGTACATCACATCCTCTTTCCTTTAATTGAATTGCTGTCTCAATTACTTGTTCTCTGCTTTCTACAGAACAAGGTCCAGCAATAAAAATCGGCTTATTATTACCACCAATTTTCAAATCATTTACTTCTACTACTACCTTATCGCCCGTTAATATCTTTTTATATTTCATTTTTATTTCCTTTTTTATTTCTTGCAAAACAAGCTAATTTCAACACTTTAAGTGTCATTGATAAATCTTATTTATATCTTCTTTATCCAAATATTTATAAATCTCTTTTATATGTTTACCCGAGATAATTAACTCCGAATTAAGTTCAATAAGAGGAACAATTACAAAGGCTCTTTCAATCATTCTTGGGTGAGGTATTGTTAGTTTTTCTGAGGAATTAATGGTATCACCATAAAGTAAAATGTCAACATCTATTATTCTAGGTCCCCATCTGATAATTCTTTCCCTTTTAAGTTCTTTTTCAATACCTTGACAAACATCTAAAAGTTCATATGACGTTAAATCTGTTTCAATTTCAACTGCAATATTAACAAAAATATCTTGATCTAAATAGCCTACTGGATTAGTTTCATAAAATGACGATACCTTCATATTATTAATTTTTTTATTAGAGTTAAGTATATTTAAAGCGTCATGTAAATTTTTAAGCTTATCTCCTATATTACTTCCAAGACTCAAATATGCCCTTATCATTTTTTTCTCCTAATTTCTACTGCAAAATAGTCAAAAATGCCTTTAACTGGCGCTTCAGGTTTCTTTAGTCTAACAAGAACTTCTTTTGCTAAAGAATATCTACTAAGAATATTTGAAGCAATCCTCTCTGAAAGAGCCTCTATTAAATTAAATCTCTCGGATTCCACTAGATACTTTATATCATCATAAACATCAGCATAACTTATAGTATTTTCAACACTATCAGATTTACCTGCGCTTTCAAGATCTAGCATTATTTCTACATCCACTATAAATTTTTGACCAATTGTTTTTTCAGCTTCAAGAACTCCATGGTATCCGTAAAAATACATATTATGCATTATTATTTTATCCATTAAAATCACCCCTTAGAATTACATCTGCTACTCTAACTGCTCTTAAATTCTCCCTTATATCATGAACTCTTATAATTTCGGTTCCATTTACAATACCTATAACATTAGTTGCAATTGTCCCTTCAACTCTTTCATTTGGTGGCAAATCTAAAGTTTTACCAATAATTGATTTTCTTGAAGTTCCAAGTAATATAGGAAAACCTAGTGTATTTAACTCACTCAGCCTATTCATAACAATTAAATTTTGTTTATAAGTTTTACCAAAACCAATTCCTGGATCGAGTAAAATATTTTCTTTTTTAATTCCAGCTTTTTTGGCAATATCAAGTGATTTTACAAAGAAATCTTTCATAGATTCAATAATATCCTTATCATACTTTGTTCCTTCTTGATTATGCATAATACAAATCGGAACATCATATTTTGCAACCACATTAGCTAGTTTTTCGTCCCTTTGAAGTCCCCATACATCATTTATCATATGAGCGCCATTTTTAAGCGCTTCTAAAGCAACTTCTGATTTATATGTGTCTACTGATATAGGCACATTTAGATTATCCACCAATTTTTTTAATGTTGGAATTACTCTAGAAAGTTCTTCCTTAGCATCAACTATTTTGCTACCTGGCCTAGTAGATTCTCCACCTATATCTATAATATCTGCACCATCTTCAATCATTTTTTTTGCATGCCTAAGAGCAATTTCCCCGTCAGTAAATTTTCCACCATCCGAGAAAGAATCTGGAGTTACATTTAATATACCCATAATAAAAGTTCTTTCACCAATATTTAAATTATGTTCTTTTAATTTTAAAGTATAATTATTATAGTTCTTTTTTATAATCTTATCCATTTTTCCTCCGAATCACAATTTACCTCCATATAAAACTTCATTTATATTAACATTGAAATTAATTTTTTGAAGGAATCAAAATATACTATCTTCCAAATTCTATCAATGATAAGGCTTCTGCTCTCGATTTAGCTTCAGTTTTCATAATGCCGCGAACCGCAGAAGTAATTGTTTTAGAACCTGGTTTTTTTATGCCACGCATAGTCATACACATATGTTCAGCTTCTATAACAACAATAACACCGTAGGGATTAAGTTTTTCCATAATTATATCTGCTACCGTAGTAGTAATTCTTTCTTGTAGTTGCGGTCTTTTAGCTACAGTATCTACAACTCTAGCTAATTTACTTAAGCCAGTTAACTTGCCACCTCTTGGAATATAACCAATATGAGCTTTTCCAAAAAACGGAACTAAATGATGCTCACACATAGAGTAAAAAGGAATATCTTTTACAATAACTAATTCTTCATGCTTTTCATCTTGGAAAAAAACTTCTAAATGCTTACTAGGGTCTTCCTTAAGTCCTGCAAAAATTTCATTATACATTCTTGCAATCCTGTCAGGTGTACCAACAAGACCTTCTCTATCTGGATCTTCTCCAATAGCAGCAAGTAATTCTCTAACAGCACTTTCAATTCTTTTATTATCCATAATCTTACCTCATCTTTCTTTTATAAATATTTTAACTTTTAGTTTAGACTTATACACTCCAAACAAAAATTTTAGTTCATTTGTCAATAGGATATAGACCTTTTTTCCAAAACTTAAGGTAACCACCATATTCTTTTAATATAGTTTGAAAAAAATCATCTAAATATTCAATCTTTATCAATATATTTCCTTCTTTTAAAACCAATTCAACTTTTTCAAATAACTTTTCATCTATTTTTTTTAATTCATTATATAACTTTTTATCACTTGGAATATTTTTACTATTAAGTTCGAAAATATACTTAATTGCTCTATATAAATACACATTAATTAGAAATTCTTTTTCAAATACATCAGCTTTTCTGCCGTATAATATAGATATAAATTCATGTAATTTATATCTAATATAGTCTACATCACATTCTTTTATATTATAAGAAACTATTTTTAAATTTTCTATTTTTTCATATAAAAAATCAAATAAGCTAGATTTTTTTGAGAAAATCAACTTATTTCTTAAGCAGATATTAATCCAAAGAGAATTATTCTCACTTAACCTATTCATTATATCACTATAATTAATAAATGAAACATCAAAATTAATATTATTTTTAACGATTATTTCTCTTTCAAATTCACGATTATCCTTATAAACCGCTAGAATATCAACATCATTTGTCTTTGTTAAATCCATACATACAGAGTATTTTCCAACGAAAAATAATGCTAATAAATTACTATCAATTTTTAGATTATCAATTACTTTTTCAACCGTTTTCTCCATTATATCTCCATATAGTTGTTAAATATACTCATAATTTTATTTGTTATTCTAAATTTTTTTATATTAAAATTATAATTATCTACTCTAGCAATCGGCATTACTTCAAGTAGAGAGTTAGTAATAAATATTTCATCAGCATTTACTAATTCATAAAATCCAAAGTCTTTTTCAATTACTTGAACATCAAATTTATTAGATGATTTAATTATATTTTTTCTTATTACACCATTTAAAATTCCAGAACTAAGAGGAGGTGTTATTACTAATCCATTCTTCACAATAAATATATTTGATAAAGTTCCCTCAGAAATATTACCCTTTGAATTAGTATAAATGCTTTCGTCATATCCACTTAAAAGAGCATCTCTTTTTTCAATTATATTTTCCATATAATTAAGTGTCTTATGATAGGCTAAAATAGATTTTTCATTTTTACTAAATTTTGATACTCTTATTTTAAAACCTATATCATATTTCTCTTTAATATAAGTTCTGTTATTATATTTAATTATCCAGTCAAATTCATTATTATTTTTAAACAAAATTATTTTCAGTGCGCCAAATTCTAATTCGTTTTTTTTTGTAAAGACCTCTGCATCATTTTTAATCCTATCTATATCTAGCTTTAAATGAGAAAAAACTACTTTAGATGAATCAAATAATCTATTTAAATGCTCATCAATATATTCTAAATTACCCTTAAAAATTTTAATAGTTTCAAATAGACCATATCCAAAATTCAAAAAATCTGATTCTAATTTAATATCTTTTTCTATTAAATTTATATCATTTTTTATATTTAAATTACTCATTTAATGCCTCCATCAAAGCTTTGGCCTTATCAAGCGACTCTTGATACTCCATTTTTTCAATTGAACCCCAAGTAATTCCACCACCTACTTGAAAATATGCTTTATCGTCCTTTGTAACAATTGTTCTTATAACAATATTTAAGTCCGTCTCTCCATTAAATCCAATATATCCAATTGAACCTGTATAAATATTTCTACTTGTCGGTTCAAGTTCATCTATAATTTCCATTGATCTAATTTTAGGTGCTCCCGTTATTGATCCACCTGGAAAAGTATATTTTAAACAATCAATTGGTGTTAAATTGTCCTTTACCAAAGCTCGAACAGTAGCTACAAGGTGAAATACAGTTGCGTATTCTTCAACTTTAAATAACTCTGGTACTTTTACACTTCCAGTTTTTGCAACTCTACTTAAATCATTCCTCTCTAAATCAACTATCATAAGTAATTCTGCTTTATCTTTTTCACTATTTATAAGTATATTTCTATTTTTTTCATCTTCTTTTTTATTTTTTCCTCTTGGCATAGTACCTTTTATCGGTCTAGTTTCAATCATGCCTTCGCGTATACTAATAAATCTTTCCGGAGAACTTGATATAATTTTACCTTCTTCAAAATCAAAATAACATGCAAATGGTGCTGGATTTTTCTCCCTTAATTTTTTATAAAGTTCAATTGGTTCATCTCTTAGCACTGTTGTGAATCTTTGTGTCATATTTGCCTGATAAATATCGCCCATACGAATATATTCCCTAATACTTTTAATTGCATTTATATATTCTTCTTTTGTAAAATTAGAATTAAAAATAGCCTTATCTCTATGCTTTTTAGGATTTATACTAATAGGATTTTCTTCAAAATCTTTTATTCTTTTTTCAATCCATTTAACTCTGTCATTTTCGCCTTCATTTATACCAGCATCTGTAATATAAGTTTTTTTCTTTATATGGTCAATTACAATACCACCATCATAAAAACCAAAAATCAAATCTGGTGTATTTGTGTCATCAATAGCTCTTCTAGGAAGTTTTTCAAGGTGATGACATAAATCATAAGAAAAGAAACCTACTCCTCCGCCTATAAATGGTAAATCTATTTCATAATTTTTGTAATACTTTTTATATAAAGTATTTAATTCATCAAAAGGATTTCCTGAAATATGTTCATTTTTTAAGCTATCTTCTATGCATATAGCCTTATCTTTACTTTTAAAAATCAGAAATGGATTGCAACTAATAAATGAGTACCTTCCTAATTCATTTATTAATGAACTATCTAAAAAATAAGGATACTTTTCATCTTTAAAAGCGCTAAACAACTCAAAAGAGGTTAAATCTGTACTTATTTCTTTAATTATCATTTTGCACCACCCAATTTTTTTACCTTATTAAATTCCCTTGCTTCAATTAAAAAATTATTTAGAAGTTCAAGCCCTTGTTCTGTTAGTATTGCTTCTGGATGAAATTGAACTCCCTCTATTAAATATTCTTTATGCCTTATCCCCATAATCTGACCATCACTAAGTCTTGCGGTAACCTCCAAACTTTCAGGAACATTTTCACTATCAATAACTAGCGAATGATATCTAGTCACTTTTAAAGGATTATTTAAACCTTTAAATACACCTTTTCCGTCATGAGTAATTTCAAATACTCTTCCGTGTACAGGTTCAATTGCTTTTATTATATTTGCTCCAAATTCTTGACCTATTGCCTGATGTCCCAAACATATACCTAGAATCGGATATTCACCTTTTAATTCACGTATAATATCTAAGCTTATACCCGACTCCATCGGAGTACATGGCCCAGGAGAAAGTACTATCATTTCAGGGTCTAGTTTTCTTATTTTATCAATAGTAAGTTCATCGTTTCTTATAACTTTTACTTCTTCTTTTAACATCATTAAGTACTGGACTAAATTATAAACAAAAGAATCATAATTATCTATCATTAATATCAAAGAAACACCTCTTTCAATTTTTTTAATATATATCATTATATTACACAGAAATTTAAGTATTACTTCATTTATTTCACTATTTACTGTGATTATACATTTATTCTTTATAAATAGTCAACAATAAATATTACAATTATCTAGCTATGAATATATTTCTATTATATACTATCTATAGATTATTCTAAAAAGGAAGTGATGCTTTGAACACTTTTATTACACTAGATGAAAAAATATTTAATGGAATTGAATTTTCAAATTTCCTGAGTATTTTTGACTTAAGAATCATTAAAGGCTTTGAAATTGCACCTCATAATTCTTTGCTTGAAGAAAAAAAATATTTATCCTTAGCAAAAAAAATATATACTAATAAACAAAATATCAACTTTCACGTACCAAATTTTCTTAAAAGCTATAATTTTGAACTATGTGATTTTATAAAAGACACAACTATTAAAGATAACTATAAAACCTTATTTAAACTCATTTACAATATGATAGAAAGCTCAAACAAAGTACCTACACTTACTTTTCATGGTGCTAAAAGCATTGTAGAAAGTGAACAAGGTCATTTAAAAGATGATACATATTTTTTTATTGACTGGGCTCTAAATTACTTTGAAAAAAATAAAATTAAAATTGATTTATCTTTTGAATTAACAAGTAAAAAAGACATTTCTTTTGGATCAAATAGAGAAGATATTCTTAGTACAATAAATGATTTTGATACTTCAAGTTTTGGAATTTGCTGGGATTTGACTCATGATTATTTAAATAACTATGATACATATCTAAATCCAAGCAAAAATTTCGTTGAAAAAATAAATAATGTCCATATACATGGTTTTGGAAAAGCACCTGACTCTGAAATAAAAACTAAACATATTCCACTTAATAAAAGCGAAATTAACTTTGATTCTCAAATAAAACTATTAAAAGATTACAATTATAGTAATGCCATTTGCAATGAGCTACTTTATGGTAAAACAAATAACTTTATTGAAGATAATTTAAAAGATATTGCTTTAATTAATAAACTTCTAAGATAGTAAGTATCTTGTAATATAAATTAAAGCTATATTTTCTAATCAATATAAGGAAAAAGGAGTGACTCTCAAATGAAATTCACTCCTTTTCTGATTGCTATAATTTAACTTCCAATATTTTTATTTATTTTCTAAGCGTTCCATAACCACCGTAAATTGGTTTAGTATCTGATACCGTTATAACCGAATTTTCCTGAAATTCTTTAACTTCTTCTATTAATTTTAAAACTTTCTTTCTAGCAATATACATAACTAATATATTTCGTCTAAAATTCTTACCATTACCTTCAAGTACTGTAACTGCAAATCCTTTATCTCTAATATAATCAACTAATTCTTTTCCATCTTCTTCCTTAACTATTACTTCAACTTTACTAAGTCCAAGTCCAATTTTTGCTTCAACAATACTTCCAAAATAATTACCTAGAGCAAAGCCTAAAGCATATGCAATTACTTTAAACGGATCTGACATAACATCTTTTAATACAGAACCTGCAACGTATATCCATATAATAACTTCAAAGAAACCTATAATAGCTCCTAATTTTTTTTCTCCTTTTGTAATAAACATAATTCTAACAGTTGTAAGAGACACTTCAAATATTTTTGCAAAAACTATAAATACGTAAAGCCAAATTCCCATATTTACCTCCTTTTAATAAGAAACATCATCAACTTCGTTGTTTCTTTTTTCTCCTTTAATTTCTATTATTAACTTATGCGGAAGACATGCTATAATATCTCCAACTTTGTCTTTTTTTCCTTCAAGTACATCTATTTGATTAAAACAATCAGCTTCTATAACCTGGACTGAATCATTTTCAATCACAATTACATTTTTACCATATTTATTGTCAACAACAATTGTTTTTTTCGTTTTTTGCGGTAAATCTATTTTCATATATTCCTTATTATCAATTTTAATTTCAACATATTTTTTATTGTACTCACCATTTGGAATTATTAGAAAAAATGCAAAACCGATGCTAATAACTATATATATAACAATTAAAAAATAATCTAATTTTTTCATACTTACCCTCCGGCGAACAACATTCTAACATTAAATTTACAAATTAACAATAATAATATTAAAAAATAATTATTTATTTATATTTTTAATATATCATTTATTTTACCTTTAATCATAACATTTTATGTAGTAGTATTTAAGTAAGACTATTTTTATAAAATAAGACAAAATAGTTTTAGCCAGCTTAAACTATCTATAAGGAAAATGGTGATATGAAAAAAATTCGTATAATTATATTAATGTTAACAATAATTATTTTTGCTACTTCTTGCACGTCTAATCCAAAAGATAACTATATTACTCGCTCAAACTTGGAACTTGACACTTTAGTAACTATTACAGTATATAACACAAATGATCAAACTATTCTTGATGACATTTTTAATATACTTTCTGATATTACAAAAAAATTTAGTACTGATTTAAATGATAGCGAGATAAGTAAAATCAATTCATTAGATAAAGATATACCGCTTAAAATATCAGATGAAATGAATACAGTTATTGAGAGAGGCTTATATTACAGCAAACTTTCAAATGGATTATTTGATATTAGTATCGAACCTCTTGTTAAACTTTGGGGAATTGGAAGTGAACATTACAAAGTTCCCAGTCAAAGTGAAATAAAAAAAGCTCTATCTAATATTGATTTTAACAATATTGAACTTAAAAAAAATATTATAACTAAAAAGGATACTTCTACTAAAATTGATTTAGGCGGAATCGCCAAAGGATATGCAGCTGATGAAATTGTAAAATACCTTAAAGAAAAAGGCTATACAAAAGCGATGATTAATTTAGGTGGAAATGTATATGCACTAGGTGAAAAAAGTGAAAACACACTTTGGAACATAGGCATACAAAATCCTTTTAAAGATACTGGAGAATATATTGGAATTGTTAGCGTTAAAGATAAAACTATTGTATCAAGCGGTATAAATCAACGTTTTTTTATAAAAGACGGAAAAAGATATCATCATATTCTTAGCCCTTTTGATGGATATCCAATTGATAATAATCTTATGAGTGTTGCAATAATTGGAGAAAGTTCTATTGATGCTGATGCTCTTTCAACTATAACTTTTGAATATGGATTAGAAAAAGGTCTTGATTTTATAAATAATCTAGAAAATACTGAAGCTATTTTTATAACAAAAAATAAAGAAGTATACTTAACTACTAATTTATATAATAATCATAAATTTACATTAACTGATTCAACTTATAAAATAATGAATAAATAATATTGATTTTATTTTTAACAATCACAATTAGTAAATTAAAACACAGTATAAAGACTTTTTATAATCTTTATAACTGTGTTTTTATCGTTTACATTTCTAAATATTATTTTTCAAAGATAAGATAATCTTAAAAAGAGCACCATAGTTAATATTGTTAATTGCCTTAATTTCCCCATTATGTCTTTCTATAATAACCTTAGTAAGGGCAAGTCCAATGCCTGAACCACCTTTTTCTCCTTTATAAAATCTATCAAAAACATTCTTTTCTTCCCCTATTTTAAATCCAAGTCCATCATCTAGTATATCTATATAACAAAATTCTCCTGATATATTCACATTTATATCAATCTTAGTTCTTGCATATCTAGCGCAATTGCCAATAATATTGATAAAGGCTCTTGTTAGTTTATCTCTATCAAATTCTCCGCTACTTCCTTTTTCGCAGTTAAAATTGACAACTATATCATTTTTATCAAGGACTGGTTGAACGCTATTTAATGAATCTGCTAAAATATCATATATATCTTCTTTTTTATAGGTAAATATTTCACTTACATCATCTAATTTCGTCATCATTATCATTTCTTCAACAATTTTCTTTAATCTTTGACTTTCACTAATAATAATATCAAGTGACTCTTCTTTTTCTTTATCTTTAACAACACCATCTTTTATAGCCTCCGCATACCCTTGTATAGACATAAGTGGAGTCTTAAGTTCATGAGAAGCATTTTGAAAAAACGATTTTTGATTTTGGGAAAAAGAGTTAATTTTATTTGTTAATTCGATAAAGGCATTATAAAGATCTTCAATTTCGTCTCCAGTATTTATGGTTTGATCAATTTTATTGCTTATTTTATACTTAGATATTATATTTTTTAATTTTGATATCGGTTTACCTATTTTATTTTGCATAAAAACACTAAGAAGTATTGAAAAAATAGAACTTATACCTAATGCTATAATCAGAATTCTTCTTGCACTTTTATTTATGGCTTTTACATCTTCAATTTTTGCAATTACAATTACGTAACCAATTATTTTTTCATTATTTGTAACTTTCCTTGCTTCATAAACAATATCTCCGCTTCGCCCAGATGTTTTTGTAACAAGTTTTCGAATTTTATTATCAGGAACATTACCTAGTTTGAAAATATTATCTTTATTCACATTGTAAATGTAAATTTGAGAATCGATTCCAAATCCGCCTACTCTTAAACGAGTCTGATTATAATCCTCTCTAGAAATTTTAAAGCTAGGATCTTTATCATATTTTATTAGTAATGGTTTTACAACTTTTGTTATTTTATCAACTTTTAAGCTAATCTCTTTTTTAGTACTATCTAATATATATGATTCTGAAATTTTACTAAAAGAAATTCCAATTATCACAAAAGTAATAAGAATAACTATAATATAAGATAAAAATATCTTTTTACCTATTTTCCCTTTATTATTTTTATTTTTTTTCAATTTTATACCCATATCCCCACACCGTTTTTATTTCAACAATAGATCCAAATAGTTTTATTTTTTTTCTAATTCTTTTTACAAGATCATCAATAACTCTTGTTTCTCCTAAAAAATCATATCCCCAAATTTTTTCTATCATAGTTTCTCTTTCAAAAGGAATACCAGCGTTCACCAATAAAAACTCAAATAATTCATATTCTTTTGTTGTCAATTCAATAAAATTCTCATTAATTTTTACTATGCGTTTTTTTCTATCAAGCCTAATATCTTCAAATTCAATAGTACTGTCCGTGGTCATATTTTTACCTTTATCTATCCTTCTAAATATATTTTTAATCCTTGCTACAAGTTCTCTAGGACTAAAGGGCTTTGATAGATAGTCATCTCCTCCAATTTCGAGTCCTATCACTCTATCGAATTCATCGTCCCTAGCTGTTACAAAGATAATTGGTATTTCGCTATTTTTTCTAATTTTTTTTGTTAAATCAAGTCCATTTATCCCTGGCATATTTATATCTAGAACAATTAAATCTGGTTTGAGTCTAAAAATTTCTTCTTCAACTGTATTCCCATTTGAAAAAGTAGTAGTCTTATAACCTTCTTTTATTAAATATTTATTAATTAGTTCCCTAATGTTTTTTTCATCGTCTACAACAAATATATGTTTCATATACACTCCTAAAAATTTTAATAAATTAGAGTAATAATCCTTTTAATTTTACATAGTTCTATGAAACACTATCAGGAATAAATCCTTTAAATTGCGCGTTAAAAAGCTTTGAATATAAGCCATTCGAAGATAGAAGTCCACTATGATTTCCTCTTTCAATAATTCCTGTATCTGCTAGAACAAGTATCTCGTCAGCGCTCATTATTGTAGATAATCTATGTGCAATTATTATAGTTGTCCTTCCTTTTGATAGTTTTTCAATCGAATCTTGTATTATGATTTCGTTTTGATTGTCTAACGATGAAGTTGCCTCATCTAAAATTAATATAGGTGGATTTTTTATAAATACTCTTGCTATTGCAATTCTTTGCTTTTGTCCGCCTGATAATTTTATTCCTCTTTCTCCAACGATTGTATCGTATTTGTATTCAAGCGTCTCTATAAATTCATGTATATTTGCGTTCTTTGCAGCCTCTATTACTTCTTCTTCACTTGCACTTGGCTTACCATAAATAATGTTTTCTCTTATTGTTCCATAAAAAATAAAAACATCTTGCTGAACTATTCCAATATTATTTCTTAGATTAAATAATTTAATGTTTTTTATATCCATATTATCTATATAAATAGTACCTTCATTTACATCATAGTATCTAGGTATTAGATTTGATATTGTAGTTTTACCTACTCCTGACGGACCTACAAGTGCTATCGTTTTACCTTTTTCTATTTCTAAATTAAATTTGGTTAATACATATTTTTTATCATTATCATTATATTTAAAAGAAATATTGTCAATTTTAATATCTCCCTTTAAAGTGTCCACTTCAATTGCATCGTCATTATCAATTGTTTCAGTTTCAAGATCCATAATTTCTATAAATCTTTCAAATCCTGCCATTCCTGATTGATACTGCTGAGTAAATTGAATTAGTCTTCTTATAGGTCTTATAAAAAATGAAGTGTAAAGCAAATATGCAACTAAATCTCCATAATTAATTATTCCTTTATAAACAAAAATTCCTCCAACAGAAATTACAATAACGCTAAGTAAATCAGCTAAAAAATGTGTACCAGAAGAAAAAATACCCATTGCTCTATAAGCGTTATTTTTAGAATTTTTATATTCAGTATTAAATTCATCGAATCTATCAATTTCATAATCTCTATTTGCGAAAGATTTAGAAATTCTAATACCTGAAATAGAATTTTCTATTTTTGAGTTAATTTCTGCATTCTTCTTTCTAACATTTCTAAAAGCATATGTCATGCTTTTTCTTCTAGTAATTGTATAAATAATCAAAACAATTACTACTGAGAAAATAATTAACGTAAGTTCAATATTTATTGACATAAGGATAAAAAAAGATCCAAAAATCATAAGAAGCGAAATAAATAAATCTTCGGGTCCGTGATGTGCAAGTTCAGATACTTCATTTAAATCACCAGTTAATCTTGCCATAATTTGACCTGTTTTATTTTCATCAAAATAGTTAAAGGGTAAATTTTGAATATGCGAAAACAAATCTTTTCTTACGTCATATTCCATTCTTGAACCAAGTACATGTCCCCAATAAGCCATAATGTAATATAAACCTAGCCTTATAATATATAAGCCCACAATTATTGCAGTTAAAACTAAAATTCCATTTACGTTTTTATTTGGAATATAGTCATTTATTATTTCTCTTGAAAACATTGGAAATAATAAATCAATTCCAGCCACTGAAATTGCTGCAACCATATCAACAATAAATAAAAACATATGATTTTTATAATATTTTGCAAACCTTTTAATTTTATTCAAAAAAACCCCCTGAGATATGTAAATAAAGAATAATCAACGTTATAAATGAATTTCTAAAATTCAGAGGGAGTTTTTACTCCCACTGAATTTTAGAAAACATAATCCAGGGCCTTTTTAGAGTTCTTTATCCCTCACTTTTTTAAAAAGTGGGGGTATTAGAACTCTAAGGCATCGGATAAAATTACATACTTATATTTTAACATAATGAATATAATATTACAGCCTACATACGAACAAAAAAAAATTAACCAAACTTAGTTTTTAAGTTATAATGTATTTAAAGATTAAATTAAAATTTTTCTTAAATGAAAACACTAAATGATAAGGAGCAAACTAATGATAAATATAGATTTACTAAAAACTAGTATAAAATTATCAAAAACTAACTCTAAAGATTATAAAGAATATTCAATTGTAGTACCGGTAGTTTTACTTAACAATGAACTACATTTACTATATGAAGTACGAAGTGAAAATTTAAGAAGTCAACCTGGAGAAATATGCTTTCCTGGTGGAAAAATAGAAAAAAATGAGCTTAAATTAGATGCGGGTCTCAGAGAATTATATGAAGAAATAGGAATAGCAAAAGAAGATGTTGAAATAATTGGAGAAATACAAAAAATCATAACGCCATTTAATATTATTATCAATTGTTATATTGGTTTTGTAAAAGATTTTTCTATAGATAATTTAGTTTTAAATAAAGATGAAGTTAAAGAAGTTTTTTTAGCTTCGTTAGATGAACTTTTAAAAATCAAACCCAAACAATACACCTTAAAATCAAGTTTTGATTTATCAGATGAATTTCCTTATGAGCTTATTAGTAACGGAAAGGAATATAACTGGAGACAAGGTGAATATGCTGTTGTATTCTATGATTATAAGGGCAGAAATATATGGGGTATCACTGCAAGAATCACAAAAAATTTACTTGAAATATTAAAATAATACTTTACTTTCAAACTAAAAACTATTTTTAATTTATTTTTTTAATAATTTTATTATAATTAAACAAAATAAAAAAACCTAATCAATTAATCTTTACACCAATCGATTAGGTTTTCATTCGCAATATGAGCATGACATAAGTTTTCTATATTCAGTTTTTCGTGTCAGCTCTTTTTCGATATCACATTCCTCCTACAACTTACATTAATACATAATAAAAATCGTTTATTAAGTTATATTTGTTACTAGGAATATCTTTGCAAGACTCACCTTGCATCTACATCCTCATATTGCATCTATGTTAACCCTTCATATGAAAGGCAAACCCACTAACTTCTTGTTAGTATTATTATGTTACCCCAAAATATTAATTCTAAACAATTATTTTTTTTGAATTATTTTCAATATAATATTTTGCTATATTTTTTATTGAATACGAACAATCATCAATATACAAATCCATTGTTTGAATAGTATTATTTATCCTATAAATAAATCTAATTTTATAATTATTTAATCTGTAAATTTTAAATTTATCGATCTTATGATTATTTAAAAATTTACTATTGATCATTGTCCTCAGTGAATCAATAAGAAAAATATCTACTACATGTTTATCAAAAATCATATCTTTAAGTTCATCTTTAAGTTCAAGATTCAAGTGCTCAGCATTTTCAAGCTCAATTTTCATTTTTACAGTCTCAATAATATACCCAAGTATAGAAGTAATTAACAAAGCAAAAAGTATAATTAGCATAAAACTCACTCCTTTATGATTAATTTTATTTGTTATGTATATGACTTATTGCTTAACAATCAGCATATAGGGTATAATATATATATACTTTTTATATCTAATTTATATCCAAAATAACTAGATTTAAACTTTTATTTTACTATTAAAATAATTTATCAGATTGGAGGAAATATGACAATAGCGGCATTTTATGATATTGATGGTACACTTTATAGAGATTCACTTATGATAGAACATTTTAAAAAATTACTAAAATATGAAGTTATTGATCCCGCACTTTGGCATAATCATGTAAAACATACTCATAGAGATTGGCTTGAAAGAATCGGAGAATATGACGATTACATGATAGAACTTGCAAATATTTATATAGAAGCTCTAAAAGGATTAAATAAAGAAAAAATTGATTTTATAGCAGATCAAGTTATCAAGTTAAAAGGTGACATTGTTTATACATATACTAGAGATAGAATCTACTGGCATAAATTAAATGGTCATAAAGTTATATTTGTATCTGGAAGCCCTGAACATTTAGTTGAAAAACTCGCAGAAAAATATGGAATTGAAGACTACGTTGGAACTAAGTATCTTGTAGATTCTGAGTCAAAATTCACAGGAGAAGTTGTCCCTATGTGGGACTCTGAACATAAAAATAAAGCTATAAAAAATTTCGTTGATAAATATTCAATTGATTTAAACAAAAGCTATGCTTATGGTGATACAAACGGTGATTTTTCAATGCTTTCTCAAGTTGGAAATCCTTATGCTATTAACCCAACCAAAGAATTATTTAATAATATTAAATATGATCCTGATTTAAGCAAAAAAATTTCTATTATTGTAGAGAGAAAAGATATTGTATATAAATTAGACACTAATGTTAACACTCTTTAGACAATTTTTAATTTAATATTTTTTTGTTTTACTATACTCTATTCAAGGTAAAAAATATACTTTATATTAATACTATTAAACACAAAATAAATGAATTTCTTGGATTCAGAGGGAGTTTCTACTCCCACTGAATCTTAGAAAACATAATCCAGGGCCTTTTTAGAGTTCTTTATCCCCCACTTTTTTAAGAAGTGGGGGGGATATTAGAACTCTAAGGCATCGGATAAAAGGTGGTGAAAAAATGGAACTTAAAACCGCATTAATTACTGGAATGCTTATTGATATAGATTTTTTTGAGGATGGAAAAAATAGTAAGTTTAAAACTATTGTCGATAGACAAGTAATTAACGGTACCTTTACTGTTTTTACACCCATGCATAAAGGAAAATACTATGTGCCAAGAATAAGCGACAAAGTAAAAATCACTTTTTTATTTAATGATACTGAAAAAGACTTTAAAAAGCCATATTCATTCACTGCTAGTATCATAGACAGAAAAAAATCTAAAAAATCTTCCTATTTAGTACTTAAAGTAATTTCAAAAGTTACTAATGCTCAAAGAAGACAATCCTTTCGATTATCTGTGGTAAATAGCATTGAATTTGAGCACAATATAAAAAAAGGTGAACTTCTTACAAAAGATATTAGTTCAACTGGAATGAAATGTATTCTACCTTACCAGATAAAAGCAAAAGAAGAAATGAAAATATTTTTTCCTTATAAAAACACCATAATTGAAATTTACGCACATGTAGTAGATTCTTTTCAAATTAAAGATAGTATTAGTAAATATGAAGCAAGATTAAAATTTATCGACACAAACGAAGCTACAATTTCGAAAATTTCAAATTTCTTACTTAGTAAACAAGCTGAAGAAATAAGAAGTAATCTAGATAGCAAGGGCTACAGTGAACTTTATAAATTATTGAATTTTGAAGACGAGAAAAGAAGAGAAGACGATATAAATATTAGAATGGTCAACTATTTAGCATTTTTTTCATGGTTTATTTTCTTTATAATTCTTTTATTCTTTTTTAAAGCAAGACCTAAAATTCCATATGGTGTTCAATTATTTTTCAATATGTACTATGGTAGTGTATGGAATCTTACCTCATTAAATATTGCACTTGTTTTATCAATACTACAATTTTCTCTTACAGCATATGGTTTATCAATTAATTCAACAAGAATGAAAAGAGCAAGTGATAGATATAGTATTAGCCTAATAATAAATTTGATTTTATCAATTGTTTTTTTTATTATATATTCAGTTATTATCCGTATAATTCAATAAAACGCCTTACTATTTTTAACTAAAGTCAAATTAACTAACAGAAAAAAATCATGCATTTGATAGAATTATTTCTTCAAATGCATGATTTTTATTAATTAAATTTTTTTAATTTACATATTCATTTATTGTTTTAAACTTCTTTTTTATATTCTCAAGGTACCATGTTTTATATGTTCCTTTGTCAACTCTTACACTGCCTTGATTATAAGCAAGCGTAGCAAGATCTAAATTACCTTTATAATGTTCTAAATCGTTTTTTAAATACTTAACACCGGAATCTATACTTATAGCTGGATTATGGAGTTCTTCTTTTGTAATATCCATTGTTCTAGCGGTCGCTATAAGCATTTGCATTAATCCTACAGCATTTTTGTACACACAATCTTTATCATAATTACTTTCAAGCCACATCATAGACATAATCCAGTGAACATCAATTCCATAATCATTATTTGCCTTATATATTAATTCCAAAATATTTTTAGCCTCATCATATGAAAGATTTTTATTGATTTTCCTCATAAATTCTATTTCTTTTTCCTTTGAATCATCTTTTATAATTTTTTTATCAAGCTTTTCATAATTTTTTGTATATATTTTAAGACCATACACATTATCCCAAGATGAAGTCCATCCAAATTTTTTAATATTATCATAAATAAGTGGAATATAAATAAGATTATTTATAAGTAAATTAGGATAATCATTAGAGTTTATTTTTTCATCTTTGATTTCAACATTAAATTTTGATTTCCTTATATCTAAAATATTATTACATGAAAATTTTTTTATATCTATAACATTTGAAGAATCAAGTGATAATGTTTTTTTCTCATTATTCCATTTAAGACTTAAACCAAAAGATTTTGATGAATTATAGCTTAGTGGTAGATATATAATATTTTTATATGAAACCAAGGGAAAATCTAAATTGTTATTATTAACTAAATTATCATCAATATAGAAAGAAATTCCTGAGCTTTTTACTTTAAAATCAGAAGAATTTTCAGCAAATACTGTGTGATTATATATAAAACTTAAAAGAACTAACATGATTACAACTAATTTTTTCAACATTTTTAACTCCTAAATAGAATCTTTAAGGCAAAGTAATATTAACAAATTTCATAAAAATACTTGCTATTTTTTCATAAATAAATTAAATTAAATATAATTACTATTTATTTTATCATAGATAGTAATTAATGTAGAGATAAAAAAAAGATAATCCTACATACAACAAATATAATGGAAGAAAGAGTGTGATAAAATGAATACTAAAAATTTACCAAAAATTGAACTGCACTGTCATATTGACGGTAGCATAAGACCAAGTACCATATTTGAACTATTACAAAAAGAAAATATAAAAGTCGCGGCAAATACTTTAAATGAATTTAATAGGTATGTTAGAGCGCCAAAGAAATGTTCATCTTTAATTGAATACTTAGATAGATTCGAATATCCAAATCTAGTTATGCAATCAAAAGAGAACCTTGAAAGAATCACATTTGAAGTAATGGAAGACGCTGCAAAAGAAAATGTAAAATACATCGAACTTAGGTTTGCACCCCTTCTTCACTTAAAAAAAGGTCTTACTTTTGATGAAGTTATTGAAAGTGTTCTACTTGGAATAAAAAAAGCTCAAGCAAAATACGAGATATTTGGAAATTTGATTCTTTGTTTAATGAGACATGAAAGCATCGAAAATTCCCTATCAGTAGTAGAACAAGGAAGAAAATTTATTGAAAGGGGCGTTGTTGCTATAGATCTCGCTGGAAATGAGCATGATTTTCCACCAGAAATCCATAAAGAAGCTTTTGATAGAGCAAAAGAGTATGGTTACCATATAACAGTTCACGCAGGTGAAACTGGTAAATATGAAAACATAACAAAATCAATTGAACTACTTCACGCTGAGAGGATTGGTCATGGCGTTAATGCAAAAGATGATCTTAATACTCTTAACTCAGTTATTGATAATTCTATTGCACTTGAAATGTGTCCTACAAGCAATATTCAAACAAAAGCTGTTGACACCTATGAAAATCATCCATCTAAAATGTTTTTAGATAAAAAAGTACTAGTTACACTTAGCACTGATAATAGAACAGTTTCAAACGTTACACTAACAGATGAATTTAATACCCTTAGTAAATATTCAAACTATAGTAAAGCAGACTTTAAACAAGTATTTATTAATTCTAATAATGCTTCCTTTGCTTCAAGTGAAATTAAACTTAAACTTAAAAAATTTATAGATGATTATAAATAAGTTTAAGAGTTAAAGAAAATTATTAAAATATCTAAGCTTCAGTTTTGAATTTTACTCAAAGCTAATGCTTAGATATTTATTTATGTAACTTTATGTTTTTATATTTTTTTCAACTATATTTACTTCACTATCCTACATTTATTTCTCATAATCTAGTTGTAGACTTATTAACTTAAAGAGATTATAATTAATCTGATAAGAAGTATACTTAATACAATATTAATATATTTAGGAGGATTTTATGAACTATAAATTGCCAATTAGTGATAAACTTCATTGGATTGGAGTAAACGACAGAGAAACTCACCTATTTGAGAACTTTTGGCCTCTTGAAAAAGGTGTAACATACAATTCTTATTTAGTAAACGATGAAAAAATTGCACTTATTGATACCGTTAAGTTCAATAAAACTGATTTGTATCTAGAAAAAATAAAAGAAATTATCGGTGAAAAAGATGTTGATTTTTTAGTTATTAATCATATGGAACCAGATCACTCTGGATCTATTGCTGCAGTTATAAAAATGTGGCCCAATGTAAAAATAGTTGGAAACAAAAAAACTTTTGGCTTTTTAAAAGGGTTTTATGAAATCACAGATAATCTTTATGAAGTTAAAGAAGGCGACGAAATTAACTTAGGCTATCATAACCTTAAATTTTTTATAACTCCTATGGTCCACTGGCCTGAAACTATGATGACCTACGAAACTACAGATAAAATACTATTTTCAATGGACGCTTTTGGTGGTTTTGGTGCACTTGATGGTGGAATATTTGATTTTGAAGTTAATTTATCTTTCTATGAAGATGAAATAAGAAGATATTATTCAAATATTGTTGGAAAATACAGTCCAATTGTTCAAAGAACTCTTCAAAGATTCAAAGATGTTGAAATTTCTATGATTGCACCAACTCATGGAATTGTTTGGAAAGAATCTCCAAGTACTATTTTCAACTACTATGATAAATGGAGTAGATTTGAAGCAGAGGAAGGAGTAGTTATTGTTTATGGTACGATGTATGGAAACACTGCAAAAATGGCTGACTATCTTGCAAAAGAACTTTCAAGAAATGGAATAAAAAACATTAAAATTTTTGACGCAAGTAAAACTCACCTTTCTTATATTATTAGTGAATTATGGAAATATAAAGGTGTAATAATAGGTTCTGCTGCATACAATACTACTGTTTTTCCAGCTGTAGAGGCTGTACTTAGTAAAATCGAAAATAGTGGACTTAAAAATAGATATCTTGGCGTATTTGGCAATAAATCGTGGAGCGGCGGTGGAGTTAAAACTATTATGAATTTTGCCGAGAAAATCAAATGGGACTTTGTAGCCTCTCCTGTTGAAGCAACTTACTCACCAAAAGAAAAAGACTATAAAGAGCTTTCACTCCTTGCAAAAGAAATGGCTAATTTAGTTAAGAATAATCCTAAGTAAATAAAATCTGGCATACAAAAAACTATCAAATACATTTTTAAGGAGCTATTAATCGTATACAATTAATAGCTCTTTATTTTTCAAAAAAAATATATGTATTATTTAGATAAACACTCAATAATAGGTTTATTTGTCTATCTAGTGGATAAATATATAATAATATAAAATTTATATATACATATCAAAATTAGAGGTGATGCTTTTTGAAAAACACTTTATTAGCAATTATAAAAAAATTGAGTCCACTTTTTTACACATTAGCAATTTTACTATTAATACCCATAATTTTTATATTTTTTTATAAAGAGTACGATATGCTAAGTTCTTTTATTATTCCATCAATACTATCTTTATTACTTGGCGTTTTTTCCCAGTACATTTCAAAAAACAATCATAAACCATTTACTGCTACAACTGGTATGCTACTTTGCACTTTTGCATGGATATTATTATCTATTGTTGGTGCAATCCCTTTTATGATTGGATTAAACGAATCATTTGTTAATAGTTTTTTTGAAGCTGTATCAGGTTTTACTACAACTGGAATTACAGTTTTTACTGGTCTTGATAAAATGCCCTATTCGATTCTTTTTTGGAGAGCTTTAATTCAGTGGCTTGGCGGACTTGGAATTTTAACATTTTTCTTGCTTATAACTTTTAAAAGCGAAGGCGATTTATGGCATTTATTTTCTGCGGAAGGTCATAAAATTGATTCAGCTAGGCCTGTACCAAATGTATTTAAAACAGTAAAAATTTTATGGTCACTTTATATTTTTTACACATTACTAGAAACAGTTCTACTTTTCATTGCTGGTTTGTCACCATATGAAGCATTTATTCATTCCTTAACATCGCTTTCAACTGGCGGATTTTCCAATCACGATGCAAGTGTTGGTTACTATAAAATAGCCGGATTTAAACATTACAGAGCCATTGAATATATAATTACAATTTTTATGTTTTTAGGTGGCGTTAATTTTTTAATGCACTATAATTTATTTAAATTAAAATTAAAAAATATTAAACGAGATTTAGAAACAAGATCATATCTAAATTTTGTACTTGGCTTTACTTTATTAATATTAATTGGAATATTTGTTAATGGAAATTTGAATTTGGCTAACTTTGAGGAAAGTTTTAGAAAAACTATATTTCAAGTCGTTTCTCTTATTACCACAACTGGATTTGGAACAGAAGATATTGGAAGCGCTTTTTTCCCAGCTATCGCTAAGCAACTATTTATTTTACTTATGATAATTGGTGGATGTGTTGGTTCTACTGCTGGTGGAGTAAAAGTTATAAGAATTGTACTTCTTAGAAAATTACTAAAGCGTGAAGTACGAAAAGTTCACCTCCCTAGTAGTGCTATCTTACCTGTAACTGCAAAAGGCACCATAGTTAGCAGAGATGAAATCTTTAAAGTTTCTGCACTACTTTTTGCATGGGTTGTACTTATTTTTATAGGTGCTGGTATAACTGCTCTTTTTTCTGACCTTGGTCCATTTGAAGCTTTCTCAGGAATGGCCTCTGCTGTAGGTAATATCGGACCTTTTTACTTTAGTGTAGATAAAATGATTTCACTTTCTCCAGTTATTAAATATACTTATATTATAGGTATGTTAGCTGGAAGACTTGAACTTTTACCTTTACTAGTTGTTTTTAATAGAAAATCTTGGTTGTAAGTAAATAAATTATTCATTAGGAGGCTTATATGTTTATATTAATTGCTGGTGGCGGAATTGTAGGAAGAAATATTACAAAAAGTTTAGCTAAAAATCATGATATCGTTGTTATTGATAAAGATGAAAAAAACTGCGAAATAATCGCTTCAAAATATGGTGCAGTAGCAATAAATGGCGATGCAACTAATATAAGAACTTTAAAAGACGCAGGAATTGAAAAGGCTGATTATGCTCTTGGAGTTATGAGATATGACGCGCAAAATTTACTTTTTTCACTACTTGCAAAGAATTTTAATATCAAAAATATTTTTGTTAGGATGAGAGATCCTGAATATAAAGAAGCTTATGAAATCGCTGGTGCAACTAATATTGCTCACACAGTAGATATGATGACTAAAAAATTTATCTATGATATCGAAAATCCTGAAATTAGAACAGTAGCTTCACTTAGAAATGGAAGAGCCGATATTTCTATAATAACGATACCTAAAAAATCTTGGGTTTTTGGAAAAAGTATTTCTGAAATTACTAAGATGAGAAATTTTCCTAAAGAAATTGTTGTTGCTGGTATTTTTAATCAAGACCTTGATAAATTTATTGTACCTAGAGGCGACACAATTGTTGAAAAAAATTGCCAAATTTTCATAGTAGGAAAAAAAGAGAATATAAAGAATGCATATGAAATTTTAGTAAAATAAGACTCATTATTTAAAAACTAAGTAAGATTTAATAGACCTTTATAGAGTAATGGAGTAAGATTTAATAAATCTTACTCCATTACTACTTAGATTCTATTTTAATATTCAAATTCAGTGTATTTTAATTTAATTTGACTCATATCTATTTTCATATTTTCTAAATAATGTTTAACTAAGTCTCCATCAAAATCAACATGAAAACCTACTTTTTTATACACGTCATTTGTAAAATATCTTATCACTGAAAGTATCGCAGTTGGTGCAGTTTGACCTAACCCACAAAGAGATGCAATTTTCATAGTATTGCTAATTCTTTCTATTCTAATAACTTCTTCTTCAGTAATAGTTCCATCATTTAGCTTTAGTAATAGTTGTTTTAACTGTATATTTCCTTCTCTACAAGGAGTACATTTTCCACATGATTCATGAACAAAAAATTTCTGAACACCAAGTAAAAATTCAACTACATTGTTTGTTTCATCACCAACAGTAATAGCTCCTGAACCAATTGGAAGTCCATATGCCGATGTATTTTCATAAGTTATTGGAGTATTTAATATATATTTTTGCATAATTGGACCCGATACTCCACCTAATTGTAAAAATTTAAAAGGACTATCTGATTTCATTCCGCCACCAATGGTATATATAACATCATAAAAAGTTACACCAAATGGAACTTCATACATTCCAGGATTTTTTATGTTACCAGATAAACTTATTAACTTTGTTCCTTTACTCTCACTTGTACCATAATTTGCGTATTCTTCACTTCCATATCTCAAAATAGCTGTAACGTAGCTAAATGTTTCAACGTTATTAACCATTGTTGGAACTTGCATAAAACCTTTTGTTCCTATTCTTGGTGGTTTATTTCTTGGTCTTCCAGATTTACCTTCCATCGATTCAATTAATGCTGAGCCTTCACCACATATATAAGCACCTGCCCCAGTATATAATTCTATATCAAAAGAATAATCTGTTCCAAGTACACTTTCTCCTAATACACCTTCATTTCTTGCATTTTCTATACATTTTGCTACTTTATCTTGAATGTTTGGATATTCTTCTCTAATATAAATATAGCCCTTTACTGATCCAATTGTAATGCCTGCTATAATCATGCCTTCAAGAACGCTATATGGATCTTTATCAAGTAACTCTCTATCTTTAAAAGTACCCGGCTCGCCTTCATCAGCATTACATAAAATATACTTATCCTTAGCAATTCTTTTTTTGCCCATATCCCATTTTTTCCACGTAGGGTATGCAGCTCCACCTCTACCTCTAAGTCCTGTTTCTTTTAATTCACTAATTACAAAATCGGGCCCTTTTTCTATAAGTTTTTTTAAACCTGAAAAGCCACCTATTTCAATATATTTTTTTATATTTAATCCATCATACTTATTAAAATTATCAGTGACAAATGAAACTGTTTTATTCATTTAAATCACCCCTTAATTCATTAATAATTTTTGAAATTTTTTCCTTATCTAAATTTCCATATACTTTTTTTCCAATTCTCATAGCTGGTGCTCTATCACACGCTCCAAAACATGCTACGTATTCTAAAGTAAATAAATTATCTTTAGTTGTACCACCCATTTCAATATTTAATTCTTTTTCAAGCTCATCTTTTGCAATGTAATTTTTGCTTAATCTACATACTGTAGAATCACATAATTGAATAATATATTTTCCTTTTGGCTCAGTATTGATTGCAGAAAAAAAAGTAGTGACTTCATGTATTTGGCTTAATGGTACTTTTAACTTCTCTGAAAGATTAATTATATCTTCTTTAGAAACATAATTTTGTTCACTATTTTCTTGAATTTCAAGTAAAATCTTCAGTAATTTTGTTTTATCAAAATTATGTTTTTGAATCAACTCATCTATATACTTATTATTATTTTTCACACTAACCTCCGTTCAAGCTAAGATATCTCTTTAATTATATTTTACCAATATTATTTAAACATTCATAGCATAGTTAAATAAAAAACAATCTATTTTTTACCTATTTATAAAAAAATTTAACCCAGACTAAATACTTATTAATCTGGGTTACAAAGTTATTTTATTTTTTGTACTTCAAGATACCTAAAACACGAAGTAATATGATCATTAACTATACCCGTCGCTTGCATATGCGCATAACATATAGTTGGACCAAAAAATTTAAATCCTCGTTTTTTTAAATCTTTTGAAATTCTTTCACTTAATTTAGTCTTAGCAGGAATATCTTCTGTTTTTTCAAAAGAATTAACAATAGGTTTATATTGGGTATAACTCCAAATAAACTTTGAAAAACTACCAAATTCTTTTTGCAATTCAATAAAAAGATTAGCATTATTTATTGAAGCTTCAATTTTTTTCCTATTTCTTACAATGCCTTTATTATTCATTAATTCATTTATTTTTGTTTCATCATATTTGCTCACTTTTTCAACATCAAAATTACTGTAGGCTTTTCTATAATTTTCTCTTTTATTTAGTATTGTATTCCAACTTAAGCCTGCCTGCGCTGATTCTAATACTAAAAATTCAAATTGTACTTTATCATCATATACAGGAACTCCCCATTCTGTATCGTGATAATCAATGTATAATTGATTAACTTCACTCCAATCACATCTCTTCATAATACACCCACTCTTATTAATTAATTTTTTCAATTATACCATAATCATATTCGTCTACTTTTATTTCATTTATAAATTTTTTATAATAGTAATTCCCTACAATTAATCCAACAATAATGCTAATTATTAAAAATACTAAAGAATACATTACAATATTCGTTTTATTAATAATTATAATATTTTCTGGAGTTAATACAAAAACAAGTTCTAATAGTGCATAATACTCAATTATATAAAAAATGAGAATGAAAATAAATTTTGATTCTTTATTAACATCAAAATCATATAGTTTAACTTTATTCATAATAATCCACTTGTAGTTACTTTGAACAAAGTAAACCAAAGACAATAAAACAAATGGAATTGCAAATATAGTAACTACATCATTAAAATTAATTAATTTTCCTAAAAATAACATTTTGAAAATATTAACTAAAAAAATCACTGTTGAAGTTATAAAAGTCGTTGGAATAAATTCCCTTTTCATATGACTTCTATATCCAATTTTATGATTAAATCCATTTTTTGAAAAGTAAAACATAAGATCACCCATTCAATATTTAATAATACTTTACATTAATTATATTTCATTCATTTGTAATTGTAAACAACAACTTACAAATAAACAATTATATTTTAATAATTTAACATAATCTTAACAATTTAATTTATCTAATCTGTTAAAATAAATTGATTATATAGAGAACCTTTTGGTTTATATTAAAAACAATAGGGTATTTTATTATTAAATGATAATAACGGGAGGAAAAAAAGTGGGTTTTCAAATTGCTGTTGGGGTAATCGGAGGGCTTGGTCTATTTCTATTTGGTATGCAAATGATGGGAAATGGACTTCAAAAGGCTGCTGGTAAAAAATTAGAAAGAATTATTGAAATTCTTACAAGCAACAAATTCATTGGAGTTATTGTAGGTATTTTCGTTACAGGTATTATTCAAAGCTCAAGTGCAACTACAGTTATGGTTGTAGGATTTGTAAATGCTGGTGTTATGAAACTTTCACAAGCTGTTGGCGTAATTATGGGGGCTAATGTAGGTACTACTGTAACAGGTCAACTTGTTTCATTTAAATTAGAACATTATGCACCTTTAGCTGTTGGTATTGGTATGCTATTTTGGATGACAAGTAAAAAAGATAATGTCAAACAAATTGCTGAGATTTTTATTGGACTTGGAATTTTGTTTATCGGAATGGAATTCTTAAAAGACGCTTTAAAACCGCTTAGAGGAATACAAGCTTTTAACGATATTATGATAAGTTTTGGACATCATCCTGTTCTTGGAGTACTAATTGGATTTTTATTAACTTTAACTGTACAAAGTTCTAGTGCATCTATTGGAATGTTAATTGCACTTGCATCACAAGGAGCACTTCCACTAGCTGCTGCAATGCCAATTTTATATGGTGACAATATCGGAACATGTACTACAGCGTTAATTTCAAGTATTGGAGCTTCAAGAAACGCAAAAAGAGCTGCTATTATTCATTTGATTTTTAACTTAATTGGTACTATGCTATTCATTTTTGTATTCACAAAACCAATTATGGCTCTAGTACAATCATGGGACCCGAATGATGTTGCAAGACAAATCGCAAATACTCATACAATCTTTAATATATCAAACGTTTTAATTCAACTTCCATTCTCTTTTATGTTAATTAAAATAGTTATGTGGTTAGTTCCTGAAAGAGAAGATGAAAAAATTAGAACTACTACAACAAAATATATTGACAAAAGACTTCTTGCTACTCCTTCAATAGCATTAAGTAATTCTATTAGAGAAACTCTTCACATGGGTAATGTTGTTAAAAAATCGTATAAAACGTCCTTAGATAGTTTCTTCAACCTTGATAAAAAAGCAGTAATGGAAACTTTTAAGCTCGAAAAAGAAATAAATAAGCTTGAAAAAGATATTACAGATTATTTGGTAGAAGTATCAAATTGTGATATTTCTGATTTAGATAGAAAAATCATAGACGGTCTTTTCAATAGTGTCAATGATATAGAAAGAATTGGAGACCATGCTGATAATATTGCTGAACTTTCACTTGCCGCAATAGAAAATAAATTAGTTTTCTCTAAAAAAGGTGTAGAAGAACTTAAAGTTATGTATGAAATGGCTATGACTGCTTACGAAAATACACTTGAAGCAATCAAAACAGGTAAAACTGATAGAGTATTAAGTATAATCGAAATTGAAGAAAAAGTTGATCAACTTGAACTTAGAGCTCGTGAAGGTCATATAAGAAGACTTAACCACAATGAATGTTCTTCAGAGTCTGGAATAATATTCTTAGATATTATTAGCAATATCGAAAGAATATCAGACCTTTCAGCTAATATTGCAAAATTTGTTTTATCTATTTCTACTACTTCATAAATGAATTTCTATATAGAAAAAATGTAGAATAGAAGGAAATTATAAAATACTAAAAGCTAAGTATCAATAATGATACTTAGCTTTTTTAACAATCTATTCCTTCTCTTGATAAAACACCTTCACTATAATAATGCTTAACTTCTGTCATTTCAGTAACTAAATCGGCAAACTCATATAATTCTTTTGGACAATATCTACCAGTAAGTATTAATTCAGTTGATTGGCATTTACTTTCTATTAAATTAATAATCTGATCTTTTGAAATCATTTTATAAAAGTATGCTATAAATATTTCATCTAATACTATCAAGTCAAATTTACAGCTTTTTAAAGCATTAAGAGCATAATTATATCCAAGTAAAGCACGTTTGAAATCATCTTCAAGCGGCTCACTATCAATAAAACATTCCACTCCATACTGTTCTATTTTAAGATTAGTAAATGTATTTTCAAGTTTTGTTTCAGAATACTTCATTCCCTTAATAAATTGCCCAACATATACTTTTTTATCAATCATAATTGACCTTAAAACAACTCCAAATGCTGCTGTTGTTTTTCCTTTTCCATTCCCAGTATAAATATGTGTATAACCTTTACTCATATATTTCACCCCTTAATTATTTCTCAGATACAGTATATCAAATTATTATTTAAAAAAATATATAATCCCTTTTTTAGTTTTTTACAAAAAAATAGAGCATAAGCTCCATTTTTTATTCTAGGGGGACTAGAATAATAACTTAAAAATTAATAAATTTAAATTATTTTATATTGTTTTTTCAATAAAACTTGCAATTTTAATAAGAATATCTTCAGAAAATTTTCTTGAAATCACAGTAGCACCTATTGGTTCACCGTTATTTCTAAATCCCATAGGAATTGAAATTGCAGGAAATAGTGCACAGGAATATACTCTTGAAGCATAATTAGAAATTGTTACTATTGCATCAACTTTATTAAGTGCATCTTCAAGAACTTTTGTACTTAGTTTTGTATTTTCTTTTTTTATATTCTCATACAAATTTTTAGAAATATTATTATTTTGTGATTTTTCTAGTATATCCAATCCGTAAGGTGCAAACTTTTTTTTATTTTCGGTATATTTTTTTATTATTTTATCTAAAGATAAATCACTTTTAACTTCTTCTTTTTTTAAATAATCATTTATTCCTATTTTAAATTCATATAACATTAAATCCATTAAATTAATATTATAATTTTCTTCAGAAAATCCTATTTTTTCAATTACTATATCTTCATTTAAAAATAATTTTTTTATATTATCTAATAGTAATTGATCTTCTTCTCTATATTCATTTTTAATAAATTCATCTTCTAAAAAACCAATTTTCAAATTTTTAATTGGTTTATTAATAAATTTAGTATAATCCTTTACATAATATTTATTAGCTTTCTTATCTCTTTCATCGTAAGCACATATTACATTTAATACTTTAGCTAAATCCTTAATATTTTTTGCCATAGGACCTGCAGTATCTTGATTTTCTGATATTGGAATAATTAAATCTCTACTTACTAAACCTACAGTTGGTTTAAGCGCAAATATATTATTTTGACTTGCAGGATATATTAATGAGCCTGAAGTTTCTGTTCCTATAGATATAGGCGATAAATTTGCTGCAACTGCAACCGCACTTCCAGAACTAGACCCACCTACATCAAAATTTCCATAAGGGTTTTTAGTTTGTCCTCCAAGTGAAGAATATCCATTTGATGAATCAAAAGTCATAAAATTTGCCCATTCGCTCATATTTGCTTTACCAATTATTATAGCTCCAGCTTCTCTAAGTTTGACAGTTAAAAATGAATCCCTACTAACATATGAATTTTTTAAGAGAATAGACCCTGCTGTATTTGGCATATCATCTTTTGTTGCAATATTGTCCTTAAGTACTATAGGTACGCCATATAAAGGCATTTTATTTATATTGCTTTCTTTTAAACTATTTGCTACTTCTAGTGCAAAAGGATTTATAGATATGATAGCATTTAATTTTTTTTGATCTATAATTCTCTTTATATAAAAAATAACAATTTCTCTAGGTGTTACAAGCTTCTTCTCATATAGGTTAATTATATTATCAATGCTAACTTTTTCTACAAGTTTACTAATCATATTATATCTAAGCAAGCTCATACTTTGAATTTCTTTTTCATAAATTTCAGCATTTAATGGCTTATTTAAGTAGCCTTGCTTTGGATTTATATATTGTTTATTAATTTGATCTTTTAGATACTTATCTACTTCAGGATTTAAGTCAAACTTCATATAATATCACTACCTCATAGTTACTATTTATTAAAAATATGACATGAAACAAAATGGCCTTTAGATACTTCAATTAGTTTTGGCTCTTTATCCATGCAAACACTTTCAGCATAATTACATCTATTTGCAAATCTACAATTTTCTTTAGGATTTATTGGTGAAGTTATTTCACCCTTTAAAATAATCATTTCATCATCATTATCAAGTGTTGGTCTAGGAATTGCAGAAAGTAAAGCTTTTGTATAAGGATGAATTGGATTATCAAATAAATCTTTAGCTGGTGCTTTTTCAACTAATTTTCCTAAATACATAACTGCAATATCATCAGAAAAATGATTTACAACTGATAAATCATGCGTAATAAAAACATATGTTAAAGCTAATTTTTTTTGCAAATCTTTAAGCAAATTAAGTATTTGTGCTTGTATAGAAACATCAAGTGCTGATACAGGTTCATCACAAATAATAAATTTTGTGTCTAGTGCAAGGGCTCTTGCTATGCCAATTCTCTGCCTTCTACCTCCATCAAGTTCATGTGGATAAGTATTCATAAGACGTCTTGAAAGGCCTACTAAATCCATTAGTTCAAGTACTCTATCAAATCTTTTCTTTTTATCAATTATTAGTTTATTTAATTTAATAGGTTCTTCAATTATTTCACTTACGGTCATTCTGGGATCTAAAGAAGAAAATGGATCTTGAAATATTATTTGCATTTCTTTTCTAAGTTCTCTCATTTTACTTGCAGATAAATTTCTAATATTATTTCCTTTATAAATTATTTCTCCGTCAGTAGCTTCAAGAAGTCTTAATATTACTCTACCTGTAGTAGATTTTCCACATCCTGATTCTCCAACTAAGCCTAATGTTTTGCCTTTTTCTATAGAAAAATTAATATCATCTACAGCGTGTAAAGTACCTTTAGGAGTATCAAAATACTTCTTTAAATTTTTTACTTCTAAAATTATATCTGGCATTTTAATTCCCCCCTTATTTTAATTTATCTAACTTAAAATCCTTATTTTCCTTATATAAATGACATTCAACAAAATGAGTGTCTGAAAATTTTACTTTAACTGGCTTTATAGTTTTACACATATCCATAGCATAGTCACATCTATCACAAAATGAACATCCTTTTGGAAGATTATATGGATCAGACATTAAGCCTCTAATTGGTTTTAATTCAGCTTTTCTATCGTCAATATTGGGAATAGAATTAAATAATCCTTCTGTATAAGGGTGTTTAGTATTATTAAATATATCAACCAAGGTTCCTTGTTCCACTATTCTTCCAGCATACATTATCGCAACATCATCACAAACTTTTGCCACAACTCCAAGATCATGTGTAATCATAAGCATTGCCATTTTAAATTTTAATTTTAAATCTTTCATAAGTTTTAGAACTTGTGCCTGTATTGTAACATCAAGTGCTGTTGTAGGTTCATCAGCTAAAAGTAATTTTGGACTACATGAAAGTGCAATTGCAATAATTACTCTCTGTTTCATACCACCAGAAAACTGATGAGGATATTCGCCCATTCTTTCTCCAGGAATACCTACAAGTTCAAGCATTTCTTTTGCTTTCTTATTAGCTTCTTCATTTGAAACACTTTGATGAATACTAATTGCTTCTGAAATCTGATCTCCTACTGTAATTACAGGATTAAGTGCTGTCATAGGATCTTGAAAAATCATTGAAGCAACTTCACCTCTAATCTTTTCCATATCTTTTTCAGAAGTTTCCATTAAATTAATTCCATCTAAAATAATACTACCTGAAACTACTTTTCCAGGTGGATTCGGTATCAATTTTAAAATAGAAAGTGCAGTTGTTGTTTTACCCGCTCCTGTTTCTCCTACAAGCCCAAGTGTTTTTCCTTTTTCAAGATTTATATTAATTCCATTTACTGCTTCAACTATACCATCATCAGTTATATATTGAATTACTAAATCATTTATTTCTAGTACTTTATCATTCATGAACTCCCTCCACTATTTCAATTTAGGATCTAGTGCATCTCTAAGACCATCACCAATCAAATTAAGAGATAAAACAGTTAGAACTATTGCAAGTCCTGGGTATAAAACTATATACATATTATCTCTTATATAGGCTCTACCACCAGCTAACATACTTCCCCATTCTGGTGTTGGAGGTTGAACTCCTAGACCAATAAAACTAAGTGAAGCTGTTGCCATAATTGCGGTAGCAACTTTAAGTGTAGCATAAACAATTATTGGTGCCATTGAATTTGGAAGAACATGCTTTAAAATTATAGTATGATCTCTTGCACCAATAGCCCTTGCGGCTTCAATAAATTCTTGATCTTTTACACTAAGAACTGCAGCCCTAACTACCCTAGCAAAACCCGGAATATTTGATATTCCTACTGCTATCATTAAATTAAGTATACTCGCTCCAAGTGCTGCAACGATTGTAATGGCAAGTAAAATTGTTGGTATAGCAAGAAGAACATCAAGCACACGCATAATTACATTATCAATTTTTCCACCATAATATCCCGCGATTGAGCCTAAAAATCCCCCAAAAGAAAGTGCAATAGTAACTGATATTACTCCTACAAAAAGTGATATTCTAGTTCCATACACTATCCTTGCAAAAATATCTCTACCGAATTCATCAGTACCGAACCAATGTTCCATACTTGGCATTTCAAGCCTTGAGTGAAAATTCATCTTAAGTGCACCATTATTGTAATCAGCAATTAATGGTGCAAAAATAGCTAAACATATAAATAAAAATATTAATATTAGTCCAAGTACTGCAGTCTTACTTCTTCTTAGTCTTCGCCATACATCACGCATTTGACTACGTTTTTTCGTATTAAAGAGTTGACTAGAATTTGATTTTTCTAAAGTATTTTCCATAATATTCAACCCCCTAATTATAATTTGCTTTTATTCTAGGATCAATATAAGCATAAAGAATATCAATTAATAAATTCACTAAACTAAAAGCAAGTGCAAACACTATTACACAGCCCAAAACCATTGGTGTATCTTTTCTTTGAATTGATTCAACCATAAGTCTTCCAATACCCGGCCATGAAAAAACTGTTTCTGTAAGTACTGCTCCACCTAAAAGAACTCCAAATTCAAGCCCTATTACAGTTATAGCAGGAATAAGAGCATTTTTCAAAGCGTGCTTTCTAATAACTTTAGACCTACTAACACCTTTTGCTTTAGCAGTATTAATATAATCTTGCCTAATCACTTCAAGCATTGATGAACGTGTAGTTCTTGTTATACTTGCAGTCGAAGCTATTGCTAAAGTAAAGGCAGGAAGAATTAAGCTTTTAATTCCAGACATTCCGCCTGATGGAAACCAACCTAAATTTAATGAAAATGCAATTATAAGTATTAATCCAGTCCAAAACGATGGCATTGATATCCCTACTAAGGCAAAAATCATACCGAAATTATCAAAAATAGAATATTGCCTCGTGGCTGAAATTACTCCAATTGGTATTGATATTAATACTGATAAAATTATAGCCGTAATTGTTAATTTAAATGTATTAGGAAAACGTTCCCCTATTTCACTTGCAACAGACTTTCCTGTAGAATAAGAAATGCCCATATCACCAGTAACTAACTTTTCTACATAAACTGCATATTGAATTATAACTGGCTTATCAAGCCCCATATCATGACGCAATTCCACAATTGCCTCTTTAGTTGCACCATTACCAAGTATCATAGATGCTGCATCTCCAGGAGTTAAACTAATAATAAAATATACTAAAAATGTAACACCTATCATAACTGGTAAAAGCATTAAGAGCCTTCTAAAAATATATTTTGACATAATGCCTCCAATTCTAAAATATTTACTAAATACATAATTAATTTTATGAGATGAATTAATCATCTCATAAAATTAATATAATTCACACTAAAAATGAATTTTTTCTATATTCCAAAGACCTTGTGGACTTAATTCTACATCTTTTAAATTTGCATTTGCGCCTGTTACATTATTTTTAACAAATAACGGAACTATTGGAGCTTGATCCATAATATAAGTATGAAGTTCATTATATATCTTAATTCTTTTGTCTATATCAAGTTCTTTTCTAGCTGATTCAATTAATTGGTCAACTTTTGGATTATTAATTCTTGAGAAGTTCATTCCACCAATATTTCCTGAATAATATAATGGAGTTAATGTTGAGTCTGGATCAGGATTTGAGCTCCATCCAAGTACTAAAGTTTGCTCTTCACCCTTCATAAGAAGGTCAATATAAGTTCCCCACTCGTACATTTCAATCGTTGATTTTACTCCAATATCCATTAGATTAGCTTGTATTACTTCAGCAATTCTCTTTCTCTCATCACCTGAAGCCCAAATTGTCATTTCAAAACCATCTGGGTATCCAGCTTCTTTAAGTAGACTCTTAGCTTTTTCAGGATCATAACTATAATCAGAAGCTTTATAACCAAGCATTGAAGGTGCTAAAACAGATTTTGCAGGAGTACCTGCACCATCAATTGCAACAGCCATTATAGCATCTTTATCGATTGCATAGTTCATGGCTTGTCTTACTTTTTGATTATCAAAAGGTTTTTTTTCATTATTCATTGCAAAGAAATCTACTCTTGTTGAAGGAGTTTCATATAATTTAAGATCAGAATTTTCTTTTACTTTTTTAATATCAATAGTCTGTAGTTCATCAACTATATCAACTTCACCAGTTTCAAGAGCAATAGTTCTTGAAGTTCCTTCTGGAATGATTTTAAATACAATTTTAGACATTTGACCCATATTATTTTCATCAAAATAATTATCATTTCTTTCTAAAACAACTTTATCTCCTGAATCCCAAGAAACAAATTTATATGGACCAGAACCAATTGGATTTTTAAAATTATCATCCGATTCAACATATGCTTTTGGTAAAATTGAAGTTCCTGCGTGCACTAAAGTATATAAAAATGGAGCAAATGCAGTTTTAGTTGTAATTTTAACAGTATATTTATCTACTATTTCAACTGATTTCACTTCACTTAAAACATGTTTAACTTTTGGCATAGTCATTGATCTTTCCAAACTAAATTTAACATCCTCAGAAGTCATTTCACTTCCATCACTAAATTTTACACCCTCTTTAATCTTAATAATCCACTCAGTATCTGACGCTTGACTCCAAGTATCAGCTAGATCAGGTACAACTTTAAAATCAGTATCTAATCTAAAAAGTCTGTTAAAAAGTAAAAATGATACTCTCTCTGATTTAGTGTCATTATGACCTTGTGGATCTAATGATGTAATATCTGCACTAAGTGCAATCGTAAGTACATCTTTTTTAGGCTCCTCTTTAGATGCTTCATCTGTTTTTGTATCTGCTGGTGCTACTTTAACATCCTCTGTTTTCTTAGTTTCACTAGATGTATTATTCGTAGCTGAACATCCTGAAAATGCTGAAACTATTAAAACTAAAACCACTAATAACGATAATACTTTTTTCATTTTTTTTCCCCCTTTTTTTCTATATTAAAAGATCAACTTTTAATAGCTATAAAAATTTCTTGCAAAATCGCATATTACTTTTTCTAAAATTGTTAGCGAAGTAATATCTACATATTCATTTTCTCCATGCCAAAATTCTCCTACAGGACCGAATTCAATCGCTGGTATTCCCTTTTCAGCGAAGAATCTAGCATCTGACCCACCGTGCTGTCCAACTAATTCTATTTTTTTATCGGGTAAAAACCTAAGTATAGATTTTTTTAACTCTCCAATATTTTTATCCTTAGGATCAACATAAACACCTGGTTCAACAGCTTTAACAATTACTTTGCCTTCAATTACATCATTTATATTTTCTAGTATTTCTCCTGGATCCAAATTTGGAACATATCTTATATCTAGTCCCATTACAGCCTTGTCAGGAACCCTATTGTATATATCGCCTCCATTAATTTTAGCCAAATTAATAGAAGATTTTTTATAAAGAGTTGAAGAAATATTTAGTATATTTAGTTTTTCAATTTTTAAAAAATTATCATATGATTTTAGTATTGCATTTTCGCCTTCCCACGGTCTAGAACCATGTGCAGAAACTCCAAATGATTCAATATCAATTCGAATAATTCCTTTTGACTGAATAGATAATTCTAAATTAGTAGGTTCAGTGCATATTACAAAGTCACCAACATAGCCTTTTTCCACCAAATTTTTTGTACAATTTATTCCTCCAGTTTCTTCGTCACTTACAAGTTGCAGCATAATTTTTGAATTTAATTTTTCTTTATTTAATTTAATCAAAGCTTTCATTATTACAAAGCATCCACTCTTCATATCAGCTGAACCTCTTGCAAATAATTTTTCTCCTATAATTTTAGGTTTAAATTGATCTTTAGATGCTGACACTACATCTAAATGTCCATTTAAAACCAAGGTTTTTTCTCCTGATCCTATTAGAGAAACTAGACTTTTATAACCATTATTAACAATAATTTGACTTTCTATACCATTATTAAGCAAATATTCATTTGCATATTCTATAGCTAAATTTGCATTTTCTTTTATAGAAGTATCTATTTCTAATAGTTTTATAAGGATTTCATCAACTGCCACTAGCTAACACCTCCTTTCAAATATTTGTCAAACCAATTTAATATTTCATTATATCTATGCTTTTTATTTTGGGGTTTCCCTTTTATAGATAAACTATGGTCTTCGTTTTCAAAAAGACAAATTTTTGTTTCAATTCCAAAATAGTTTAAAGCGTTATACATTGATAAAGATTCCGTATAACTACATCTACAATCATTTTTACCATGAATAAACATCGTAGGAGTTTTAACTTTATTAGCATAGGTAAGCGGAGAAGATTCCATGTAAATTTTTGAATTGGTCCACGGTGTTTCATTATTACCCATATATTCATATATATAATTATATCCAATATCAGATGTCATAAAAGAGTGAGTCAAATCGCTAATACTTCTTTCAGAAACTGCAACTTTAAATCTATTTGTTTTTGTAATAATATAATTCGTCATATAACCACCATAGGATCCACCTGTAAGACCAAGTAATTCCTGATTTATCTGATTATTATTATTTATTACTTCATCCACAAATTTCATTAATTGTTTATAAGGCAAATCAGCATATTTACCTCTAATATTCGAAAATTCATCACCAAATCCATCACTACCCATTGGATTTGAGTAGAAGACATAATATCCATTTGAAGCAAATAACTGAACATCAAATGAAAAAATATCAGAATATATCATCTTTGGCCCACCATGAATCATAAGAATACCAGGATAAGTCTTGTTTTTTTCTATTTCAGTTGGTGGAAATACGAATCCATTTATTTCTATATCATTATGCTTAAATATTAATTGTTTTGGCTTAGAGAGTTTATATTTATTTAGCCATGAATTATGATTAGTTATTCTTTTAAGTTTCTTATCCTTATATAAATATAATTCTAATAAATCAAGATCTTTTAAACCAATAATTAATATTCCTTTTTCAAGTACACAATAGCTATTTATAACTTTAAGCCCAGTATCAATCATTTTATTATTACCGAACATATCAATTTCATTAATTTTTTCTCTATCTCTATCCACTCTTAAACTATAGAATTTATTATTTTTTTTATAGACAGAGTTTGAAGTAGTAAAGAAACTATCAGCAACAACACTTGGCTTTTCGTTGCTTAAATCAATGTATTTTCCTAATCTTTCACATTCATTACTTTGTAAATCAACGCTATATATTTGTTGATTATCATTTCTACTTTTTTTTCTTAAATCAACTCCTGTAAAAATTACTTTTTTTGAATTCATTGACTTAATATATCCAATATTAAAATTCCCTTTTGTATATATTTTTAAATCGTCATTTTTTAAATTATATATATATATATCTGTGGCAATATTCTTTAAATTAGATACTTTATAAGCACTAAACATAATTCTTTTATTAATAAAATCAAAATCAATTTTATCAATATCTAAATCTAAAGAAGTAATTAAATTTATTTTTTTACCATTCTCATCAGCATTAAATAAAGCTTTTACTTCCTTACCTACAAATCCTCTACCTTCAACAAAAGAAGGTGTAGTAAAACTATATTTAAAATCTTCAGATTTATTTTGACTCTGAATTATCGCAGTAAAATAAATATTTTTATTGCTAATGGAATAGTCCTTAACAACAAATGGAATAGTAAATTCTTTTATTACTTGTTGACTACTGATAAGATATTTATAAAATTTCGAACTATCTATAAAATCAACTTTAAAATAAATAAAGTCATTGTCAATAAAAAAATCATCTGCTTCAAAATCTAAAATTATTTTTTTAAGACTTAAATCTTTCAAATTAATTAAATATACTTCTCTTTTATATTTATTTAAATTCATATCATGCGAATATGTAAAATATAATCCAAAACTTTCATCATTATTAATTTTTAAATTAGTGATAATTTTATTTTTCAAAAAATCATCAGATTTAATTTCTCTTTGCATTTTACCACCTCAGCATAATATATATGCAATTACTATGCCAAATATTACAATAAGCACATATTTAAACATTTTTCTTTGCATATACATTTTTTTTATTATAAAATTGTAATATCAAAATTATTTCCTTACACTTTAGTTAGGATTTTTTCAAATTTAAAAATTCATTTATCGTAATTTTGGAGGTTTTATGAATAAAATAGCAATAGTAATAGACTCTGAATATAAACATAATCGTAGAAGCTTACTTGATAAACTTATTAAAGAAAACCTAAATTCAATTTTTGGACAAAAAATAAAGATTACAAACTATTATATTGATAAGTTAGTTAAGGGCGACTTAATCAAAGATGATTTAGTACTTGTAATGGCCGGAAGTAGAGTTTTAAAAATTAAAAACTTCGTAAACGATACTAATAATATAGTTGTAATAAAAAGAACTTTTTTAAAAAAAGGAATAAACCAACTTTTTCAAATTCCAAACGATTCTGACGTGTTAGTTGTAAATGATGATATTGAAACAGTACTTAATTCAATTTCGTCTCTTTATCAAATTGGTATTAAACACGTAAATTTAATACCTTATGAAAAAGATAAAGATTACCATAAAATTAAATATGCAATAACTCCTTCTGAAAATGAACTTGTGCCTAATTACATTAAAAACATCTATGATGTTGGCAATAGAATGGTTGATGTTTCAACTATTCTATTGATTATGAGTAAACTTAATATTAATGATAAAGTAACACAACAAAACCTATACAATTACTATCAAAATCTTTTTAGTTCAAATAACGCTATTACAGAAAATTTTAATAATCTATTATTTAGAACTGAAGAGATTGATAATCTACTTGATCTTTCACACGATGGAATATTGCTTACTGATAAAGACGGAAAAATATTAATTTGTAATGCTAAATTTAAAGAGATTTTTAATATAAATGAAAATATAGTGTCGACTTACCTTCATCAAATAATTGAAAATATTGATTTCTCAAAGTATTACTCTAATAGTTTTCATGATGGATTAATATATTTTAAAAACAAATATATCAACCTTGAAAAAAAGAATATAACTTATTTTAATAGTGAGTTTAGAATGTACTTCAGCTTTCAAGAAGTTACTTATATAAAAAAACTCGAACAAAATCTTTCACATAAACTTCGTCAAAAAGGGCAAATAGCAAAATATACTTTTAAAGATATTATTACACAATCAGATAAAATGAATGAAATAATCAAAAATAGTAAAAAAATTGCAAAAACTGATTTGACTGTCTTGATTACTGGTGAAAGTGGGACTGGAAAAGAAGTCTTAGCTCAGGCAATCCACAATTATTCCAATCGTAAAAAACAACCTTTTATTGCTATAAATGTCGCATCAATTCCTGATTCTTTACTTGAAAGTGAACTTTTTGGATATACAAAAGGATCATTTACAGGAGCACTAAACGAAGGAAAAAAAGGGATATTTGAAAGAGCAAATAGTGGAACGCTTTTTTTAGATGAAATTGGTGATATGCCAAAACATTTACAATCAAAGTTATTAAGAGTTCTTCAAGAAAAGCAGGTCATTCCAATAGGTTCTGAAAATGTCATTGAAATTGATGTAAGAATCATAGCTGCTACACATAAAAACCCAATAATTATGATTAAAGAAGGTAATTTTAGAAAAGATTTATTTTATAGATTAAATGTTTTTCCCCTTGAATTACCTCCGCTTAAAGACAGAAACGAGGACGTAAAACTTCTCCTTAATCATTTTACAAATAACAAGTTTGAATTTTCAAAAGAATGCTTAAAACATTTGCTAAATTACAATTGGCCTGGCAACATAAGAGAACTTTGTAATATAGCTATGTATATATCTACACTTGAAGAAAAACAAGTAGTTGAAACTACATCACTTCCAAATTATTTAACTGCACTTAATTTTGATGAAAATATTAAAGCTGAAAATATATTTGCAAAAGAAATTACAATAATTAAAGAACTTTCTAATTATAATTTATCAAAAGAAATACTCAAGTCTATAAAAATCCTAAATGAAATAGATAAAACTGCTGGTAGAAAGCATTTATTAAACTATTTAGAAAATAGAAAAATAAAAGTATCAGAGAATACATTAAAAAAATCTTTAAAAGCATTAAGTAAAAGCAAACTCATATTTTCAAAAAAAGGTAGAAGTGGAAACTATATAAATGAAAAAGGCAATTCTTTTTTAGAATATACAAAAGAATTACTTTAAAAAAATAAATAGACATATATTTTTTGAATTTAACAATATAAAGCTAATAAAATATATAAACAGGATAAAATACAGGATAAAACGAATTGATTCAATCCTATTTTTTATCCTGTATTTTTGTTTTAGTTTATTAAAATAAGTTAAAATACTTATAAAAACAAATATTTTTTTATTCGTTTTTCTTACAAAATTCTATAAATTTTCTTTCAATCAATGGCTTTTCAAAACAATAGCCTTGTACACAATTAGATTTAGTATTTTTTAAAAATTCAAGTTGTTTTTTTGTTTCAACGCCTTCAACAACAGATTCAATTCCAAGTTCATCAAAAAATATAAGAACTCCTTCAATAAATCTATTTTCATAATTATCAATAAAGGTTTTATCTATTTTAACTTCATCAATATTAAAATTCATGATACTAGAAAGAGATGAATATCCAGTTCCAAAATCGTCAAGAGCAATTCTAAAGCCACTTCGCCTTAAATTTTCTATTGTTAATAAAGCTTGTCCATTATTTTCTAAAAAAATACTTTCTGTAATTTCTATTTCAACGGATCTTGGATTAACATCATATTTTTTTACTATACTAGTCAAAAAATCACAATAATCAGTTTCTTTAAGCTCAATTGGCGATGCATTAATGGACGCAATCAACTCTTTTTTGCCAAGTTTTTTATAAAACTTAATTGTACTTTCTATAACAAACCTACCTATATCTATTATTTTACCTATTTCTTCTGCTATCGTTATAAGTTCGAAAGTTGATACATTTTCTTTTTCAGAATTTTTCCATCTTAATAAAGCTTCAAAGCCACGAAGTCTTTTTGACTCCTTTGTATAAAATTGTGGTTGATAGCACATATAAAATTCATTTTTTTCTAAGGCTATATTAATTGAAGCTTCAATGTTCATTCTTCTAACTAACTCTTTTTTCATATTCATATCAAAAAACTTATATTTATTTTTACCAATTTTTTTTGAAATTTGCATGGCAGAATCTGCATACATTAATAGTTCTTCAAAATTAATAGAATTTTCTGAAAATACCGAAACACCAAAACTACACGTAAGATAAAATCTATTATTTTCTAGAAAAACTACTTCACTTAATTTACTAGAAATTTTAACTATTAGTTCTTTAATTTCCTCCTTTGTTTTTTTATCTGAAATAATATATACAAATTCATCACCATTAAATCTCGTTAGCATATCATTTTTTAAAACAAATTTATTTAGTCTTTTAGAAATAATTACAAGTAATTTGTCACCTGTTAGATGTCCAAACGTATCATTTATATATTTAAAATTATCTATATTCAACATAATAATAAAAAACATTTTATTTTTTTCTAATATAGAATTTATATTATTATAAAGATAATTCTTATTAGGCAAACCAGTAAGAACATCAAAATATGCTAATTCACTTATTTTTTTTTCGTTTTTTTCTATAACAGAAATTTTACTTTTTAATTCTTCATTTATCTTTACTTGGTCAGTGATATCTTTTGTAACACCTATTAATTTTGATGGTTTAGAAAATTCATCATATTCAAGTTTCGCAATTGAATGAATATATCTTAACTCTCCATCACTAATTCGATATATTCTAAATTTTACATCATAAGGAATACCCTTATTAAGTAGATTAGGAATAGCTTCGTCTACAAATGAATCTTCAGGATGTCTTGATTTTTGAACTAAATCAAGTGGAAGTACTGAAGATTTTCTTTCAATACCATATATTTCAAATGCACCTTTTGATGCCCAAATTGACATACTATTAAAATCTAACTCCCAGTTTCCTGTTTTAGACATTTTTTGAGAAACAAATAATCTATTTTCATATTTTTTTAGTTCAGCCTTTGCTGACTCTATATCATCAAATGAAAGAATAAGTAAATCACATTCCGTCTTACTTGCTTTAATAATAAATGCTTGGTCTAATTTTTCTATATAAGCTTCAACTAAAATAGAACCCTTAAGCGAATACACTGTAATAAATGTATCTATATATTCCCTTGTAATATCAAATTGGGAAAGTTTTTCGCCAATGATATTTTTTCTTTCTTCTTTAATTAATTCTATGAATTTTAAATTAGTATCGATTACTACAAAATCTACTATTATGCCATCTGCATATATAGGTTTTACTAATAAATACCCACATAATAAATTTTCTTTAAACACTATAAAATTTTTATTTTTTATTAGATCTTTCATAAAACCACCAACTTTATTATTAAAGTTCACAGTAAAGTAAAACTAAATTCTACTATTACAATTAAAGTTCTTACTTTATAATTATACCTATAAATTAATAAATTAAACAGAAGTAGTCAAATTAATTGATTACTTCTATTAAATGTTAAGTCACAATTTAATTATAAGAATATGATTTTAACTAGAGGTCTAATTAACAATTTTACTAAATTCATCAATTTCTTTTTCAATTTCTTTTAACGAACTTGACCAAAATTCTTTTGAAGTAACATCTATATTCATAAGTTTTGCTACACTCTCTATATCAAGTTTACCTGTATTTTTAAGCATAATATTATAGTTTTTAACAAATTCATCTTTATCACTTAAATACAAGCTATAAAGACCTTTAGAAAACAGTAGTCCAAAAGCATAAGGAAAATTATAAAAATTTCTTTCACTATAGTAATAATGTGGTTTATTCATCCACATATATGGATGTAATGACTCATGATTAAGTGCATCACCATAAGCCTTTTTCTGAGCATCTAACATATACTTCTTTAATTCATCTACTGAAAGAGCGTGATCTCTTCTTGTTTCAAATAAATTAGTTTCAAAAATAAATCTTGAATATATATCTACAATTACTTGTCCATATCCTTGGAGTGAAGCTTCTAATATTGTTAGTTTTTCATCTTTACCTGCTTTTTCAAGTGCTGATTTTTTTACAATAGTTTCGCAAAATATTGAAGCAGTTTCAGCGAGTGGCATAGGATAACTAGTGTTTAATATATTTTCTTCAAATATATTTTGCCCATGAAAGCCATGACCTAATTCATGTGCTAAAGTTACCGCATTATTTAAAGATCCTGTAAAATTAACTAAAATTCTACTTTCATTTATAGCTTTTATATTACTACAAAATGCTCCGCCAACTTTTCCTTTCTTAGGTAGAATATCAATCCAATTTTTTTCAAAAGCATTTCTTGCAAAATCCCCAAGTTCATTGCTAAAAGAAGAAAAATTATCAACTACAATCGATTTTGCTTCTTCTATACTTATTTTACCCTTAGAACCACCCATTGGTGCAAATAAATCATAAAAAGGTAGTCCATTTTCATGTCCAAGTTTTTTTGCTTTTAATTTGTAGTATTCTCTTAGCTTAGGCAAAAATTCTTCTATCGAAGAAATAAGAGCATCTAACGTTTCTTTTTTCATTCTTGCATTAAATAAAGTTTCATATAAAGGCGACTCATAGCCTCTTTCTTTTGAAAGGGTAATAACTTCTCCTTTTATTGCATTTAAACAAGCAGCGGAGGCAACTTCATTAACTTTGTAAGCCTTTAACTCAGCATAATATGCATTTTTTCTAACTAGAGGATCTTTATCATAAGCTAAATTTCTAGCAGCTTGAAGTGGTAATTTCTCACCATCAATCTCTACAAGTAGTGATGAAGACAATTGACTTTGAAGAGTAGCAAAACTAGCTGAGCCTGTTTGCTTTAATTTAGAAATTAATACTTCTTCTTCTTTTGAAAGAAGATGCAATGAACCATTAAAAATTTCTAAAATGTGATACTCAAATTCTTCAAGAACTTTAGAACTATTAATTATTTCCTTAAGTTTATTTTCTCCTATATTTTTTAAATAATATGAAAACTCTACCATTGGTCCAGTTATATCACTATTCATTTTTTTAATTTTTTCAGCATATTTAAGTGCCGATGTATCACTAGTATTTACCGAAAAACTTAAAGATGAAAATGTAATCAGTTTACTTATTACTGTTCTATACTCACCAAAATGTTTAATATATCTTTCTAACACTTCTACACTTTTTAAATTACAAAATTCTTTTGAAAAAGTTTCAATTTCTTCAATCATTTTTTTTGCTTTATTTAAATCATCCAAAAACTCTTTTGATTCAAATGAACTATAAAGCTCTTTTAAACTCCAATTCATATAACAGCCTCCATTTTTTTATGCGTATAATTTTTTTTATACGTATATTATACCACTATTATATAAATTTTAATATAAATGTAGAATACACTACTTATATTTTTTCATAAAATTAACATCAATATAATTTTTAATTAAAAATGCAATTTTTCCATTAAATGTAATATTTTTATAATTTAAAATACCTGTCTTATTAGCTGAATAAATAATCGATAAAAACTCTTTTTTAGGTACAAATTCTTCTAATTCTTTACCATCTAAATATTTAAGTATATTATTATATAATATTTTTGATTCCTTTATTGCGTATACACCAACTTTTTTTAAGTTTTTATATTTATCAATAGAAATGCAATCTCCTGCTCCAAATAGAAAAGGATATTCATTTGATTGTAAAAAAATATTTACCTGTAAAAATCCTTTGATATCTGTTTTTAAATTTGATTTTTTATATAAATTACTTGAAGAAGAGCCTAAGGCCCAGAGTAAATATTCGTAAGGAATTTTTTCTTCTTCATTTGTTAGTATACAGTCTTTAAAAACTTCTTTAATTTTTTTATTTGCTAAGAAATTTATTTTATTTTCTCTAATTAATTTTTTCGATATTTTTTTAATTTTTTTATTTGATTTACTTAATATTTCAGAATTACTATCTAATATTGTAACTTCAACTACTTTATTTAATTTCTTAGATAGTGCTTTTAGAGAAAGTGCAATTTCAAACCCTGCTGCTCCTCCTCCTGCAACCAAAATATTTTTCCTTTTATCAATACCACTTATAAATTTTTCTCTTAAAGATTCTAAATTTTCGAGAGGTTTAATAACACTTGCATAATCTCTTACGCCCTTAATATCTAATCCATACATAATTGAACCCGTATTAACAGATATAATATCAAATTCAATTTTTTTGTCATCACTAAGCATAATGTATTTTTCATTTGCATTTATTTCAACAACTTTATTTTTGATAAATTTTATTTTTGAAACTTTACATATTTTTTCTATATCAAAACGGATTTCATCTTTGGAATATATGCCCTCTAAATAAGCTGCACTCATACCAGAATAAAATTGATATTTATATTCACTAACAAGTATTATATTAAGAAGACTATTAGGATTAAGACCAAATTCTTTTAACAAATATATATGTGAATGTCCTCCTCCAACTAAAACTAATGTTTTCTTTTTCATATTATCAACACCTTTCAAAATCAAATATAGTGAATACTATGCTTTGGAAAAATCAGACCAACTTCAACTCCTGTTTGTAAAATATTATTTGAAAATTCTTCAACTAAAAATGTTTTTTGGGTTTTTTTACTGTTTACCATATACAAGGCTTTTTTACCAATAACTTTGCAGCTTTCAATTAAATATCCACTTCTAGTTTCATCTATTTTAATTTGATGTGGTCTTATTAGTAAAACAAAGTTTGAATTAGTATTTTTAGGAACTTTAAATTCTCCTATTTCAGTTTTAAATAAATTATCACTTAATATTCCACTAATGAAATTGCAATCACCCATATATTTTGCAACTTCTTTTGTTTTTGGACTATAATAAATATTTTTTGGACTGTCTTTTTGCAGTTTTTTACCCTTGCTTATTAATAGTATTTCCTTAGAAAGTGCCATACTTTCATCTCTATCATGTGTTACGAAAATTATTGTTATTTTTAATTTTTCTTGAATTTTTTTTATTAATGCGCCCATTTCTTCTCTAAGCCTTGGATCTAAACTCGAAAATGGCTCATCCATAAGGAGTACTCTAGGATTAAAAGCTAGAGCTCTTGCAATTGCGACTCTTTGCTTTTGTCCACCAGATATTTCACTTGGCATTCTCTTTTCAAGACCTTCTATATGAAGTAATTCTAACAATTCTTTTGTTCTCTCTTTCATTTTTTCTTTTGTCCATTTTCTTATTTCAAGAGAAAAACATATATTTGCTTCTACATTCATATGTGGAAAAAGAAGTGGAGTTTGAAACACATAGCCTATATTTCTTTTATCCGGACTAATATTTGTAACATCTTTTCCATCAATAATAATACTCCCTGAATCAGCTTTTATAGTTCCTGCAATAATTCGAAGAATTGTAGTTTTTCCAGCACCAGATTCTCCGAGTATTGACAACAAATCTCCTTTCTCAACTTTAAAGGAAATATCTTCAACAACCTTAGTTTCACCAAATTTTTTTGATATATTTTTTATTTCAATATTCATACATTACCTCATTAATTACTAGTTTTATTCAAATAAATAATTTTCTGTTTTTATTTTTTTTCTTGATAAATATTCAGCAAATATAAAGATTAATAAATTTATAATTATAAATATAATACCTATAACTGCACCATTTTGTGAATCTCCATTACTAACGTATGGATAAAATAATAATGGCAAAGTTATAATATTTCCACCACCTACTAAAAAAGTTGAAAAATATTCAGAAAATGATATTAAAAATGATATTGAAAAAGATAAATATATTCCTGGGCTTATAAGGGGAAATATTATTCTAGTATATAACTTATAAGTAGAGCTACCAAGTGAAATAGCTGCGTTTTCCATATCTTCATTTATACCACTAAAAAAAGCAATAAAAATATTTATGGAATAAGGAATAGAAACTAACATATGAGCAATTATCACTCCTAAATATGTATTAATTATATTTAATTTAATCATCATCGAATGTATACCTATGAATAAGGCAATTGAGGGAATAAAAAGTGGAATAGAAAATAGTAGTTTTATACTATTTTGTCCTATAAATTTATATTTGATCAATGCTCTTGCGCTTAGCATTGCAATTACTGAAGTAAAAATTCCATTCAATATACCTATTAATAGACTTGTAAGAATAGATTTATATAAAAGGCTATTTCCAAATAAATTGTATTTCCATGACATTAAAGTAAAGCCCTTTGGAAGTAAACTTGGATATCTATAAAATGTGTTGATAGATAATAAAAAAATAAGTATAAGAGGAAATAAAATTATAAATGAAATCATAAATAATATTAGTTTTTTCATAGTACTTTCCCCCTAATAATTTGTCTAATCATTCTTGAATACATGAATATTAAGAATCCTGAAAGAAATAGTAAAATTATATTTAAAGCCATTGATTTTGGAATAATACTTAAATTGGGATTAATAAATAAACTATAAAGCTTAGATGACAAAGGTACTCTTATAATGCCCGAAAGTAAATATGGAACTTCAAAAGAACCCAAATCGTAAGCAAGAAGAATTGAAGAAGTCCAAACAATAGTTTCTTCGCAAAGTGGAAGAAATATTTTTTTTAAAATTGTAATTTTACTTGCTCCAAGAGAAACAGCAACATTTTTATATGAATTACTTATTCTTGACATAACATTAATTAAAAAAAGTGAAACAAACGGTGTACCCTTTAAAACAAATGCCACTATTAGTCCAAACCCATATCTATCATAAATTAATTTTGGAAAAGTTTCTATTTTGTTTATTAAACCTAAATTAAAAAGAATTCTCGAAAAAAAACCAGAACGCGAGAAAAATAAAGTTACTAAAAATATCACATATAAATAAGGCAAAATTAATCCAACTTGTAGAGATTTTTTAGAAAAAGTTTTAATCAATTTATTGTTTGATAATACGAAACTATAAGAAATAATAATACCAAATAACGTCGAAATAATTGCAGAAGTAAATGCAATATATACCGAAAAACCTAAATCTTTATAAAATCCATTTTGACTAAATAACTCTTTGTAAGAATTAAAATTTACTTGTTCTAAGCCAATGGACGGAATATAGCCAAGACTCTCTTTGAAAACACCTATTAATCCCCCACCAATGAAAAAAACATATAATATCACTAGTGGAGATATTAATAGGTATGGAATGATTTTTTTTGATTTAATTACTGATTTACAATTTGTGTTAGCCATATTTCTTTCACCCATTCAATGTATTTTGACTTCATTTCAGGTAGTCGATTATCTGATAGTGTTTTAAGTGGTATCATTGCACCACCTTTAGTTGCCTCATCTAAGCTTGCTAACTCTTCCTTAGTTAACTTACTAGCATCAAGTGCTGACATATCTCCCCAAACGCTTGCTTTAGCTTTTTCAATTTGAGCGTCTGGACTCTCAAGATAATTTATAACTAACATTGCTGCTGCTTTTTCTTTTGAATTAAAGGGTATTGCTAAATAATGCGAATTTCCAATCGTTCCAGTATCAAATACATAAGTTCTAACTGAATCTGGATATAGACCAGATTTTATAAGACCTTCTGTTTTACCAACCTCAAAGCCAATGGTCATAGCAATTTCTCCATTTTTAAATAATTCATCTAATTTTGCTTGAGTAGGTGGAAAAGCTTCACCGTCCTGCCATAAATATGGATTAATTTCTTTAAAATACTCAATTACAGGCCTCGAAACTTTCATGAATTCTTCTTTACTCATATCATTTTGAAAAATATCTTTTTCCCCAGTCAGTTCATAGTATGCTGTTCTAACAAAGGCAACCCCAACGAAATCATCAGGAAGCTTTGGAAAAGTAAATTTACCAGGATTTTTTTTAACCCATGTTTTTAACTCCTTAAAATTATTAGGTGGATTTGGTAAAACAGCAGAATCATAAGTTAATACTAGTTGCGCTCTTCCCCAAATACCTTCATATCCATCAATCTTAGTACCAGTATCGTATTTTAAATCATCTGAATCAGCTTCGTAATATGTTTTTAAATTAGGAAGCAAATGGGTAAAGGGACCCCAAATAAGTTTTCCTTCTTTGGCAGTTTTAAAATTTTCTCCATTTATCCAAATTATATCAGCAGTTCCATTTTCTACTTTACCTTTCTTTTCATTTAAAAGTTTACTTATAAATTCAGGAGCATTCATTGGGATTCTTTTTAACCTTATACCATATTTTTCTTTTAATCCTTTAGCAATATAATTATCCATATATTTATTTATATTTTCATTGCCACCCCACATAAATATACTAACTTCTTTATTTTTCCCATTTTCTTCTACTTGTTTAAATGAATCAAAATTATCAGTATTTTTATTTTCAACTTTTTCTTTTGAGCAAGCAGAGATTGAAAGTACTATAGTTATTAAAAGTAAAATTACAATCAAATTATTTTTTTTCATTTTTTCCCATCTCCTTTTTTCTTTTTTAGAATTAGCACAACAATAAAGACTAGAAAAATAGTTATTGTAATTACACTAAAATAATTGCTATACTTCAGCAGTGAATTTCCTAAAAATGTATATAATAGAGTACCTGGAATCATTCCTATAAAAACAATTTTTTAATAAGATTTTTTTGCCATGATTTAAAGGAATTTCTAACTTTAATTAAAGAAGCACTTGCAAATATTTCAGCTTCTGTAGGATATGAAAAAATCATATTTAAAAATACAGAAGTTTTCAATTTTTTCTTAATCGCTAAAGTAACTATAGGTATCATTTCACCAGCTTTTTCTCCAACTAATGAGGCACCAATAATTCTAGCTTTATCATCTAATATTATTTTTAAAAACCCATCAATATCATTTTCAGCTTTCGCTCTATCATTTTCTTTTAGATCAATAATCAAAGACTCTTTAAATAATCCAAGCGATTTTGCCCACGGCTCAGTATAGCCAACGTGTGTAACTTCTGGTTTTGTGTAAGTAGTCCAAGGTACAACAGAATAATTAACTTTTGTACCTAATCTAAATATAATATTTCTAATAACGACTCCCGCTTGGTAGGATGCCATATGGGTAAACTGATAAGGACCAGTTATATCGCCTGCAGCATATATATTTTTAACACTTGTTTGTAATTTTAAATTAGTTATTACGCTTCCTCTTTTGTCCAGTTTTACTCCAATTTTTTCAAGATTCATGCCTTTTGAAACAGGAGCTCTTCCAAGGGAAACTAAAATATTGTCACCGATAATTTCATTTTTAATTCCATCTTTTTCAATTACAACAACCACTGATTTATCCGCTTTTTTAACTTCAAGAATTCCAAAGCCAAGAAGTAAATCTACACCATCATTTTTTAGAACCTTTTCCATTATAGGTGCAACTTCAGGATCATCTTTCCTAAAGAGCCTTTCATTTCTATCAATAATAGTAACTTTCGATCCTAGATGTCTAAATCCTTGACCAAGTTCTAATCCAATAGGTCCGCCGCCAAGTACTATTAAATGTTTTGGTAAAATTTTTAAATCAAATATATTTCTATTAGTTAAAAAATCAACTTCACTTAGTCCCTTTATATTTGGAACAACAGCTTCTGATCCTGTAGCAATAACAATATTTTTCGCTGTTAGTACCTTACCATTAACTTCAATTGAATTTTTATCAACAAATACACCATTTCCAAAAAATACATCTACGCCAAGTTTTTCATATCTCTCTTTTGAATCATGAGGTTCAATTGACTTTATAACAGATTTAACTCTGTTCATTATTTTTTCTAAGTCAATCTCTTTAAATGTGCTATCTATTCCAAAGGTACTTGAAGAAGATATATCTTTAGCTAAATGAGCTGATTTAAGAAATGTTTTACTAGGAACGCATCCTGCATTTAAACAGTCTCCTCCCATTTTTTCGTTTTCTATAAGTGCAATCTTAGCACCAAGACCTGCACCTGCTGAGGCAACAACTAGACCTGCACTTCCAGCGCCTAGAACAATTATATTATAGTCAAATTTCATATGTCCTCCTCTTATTGTTCAACGTATAAATTTATACTTTGTTTGAATTTTTTACAATAAAATAAAACCTCATAATACCGGTAAATAAAATTAATAAATTAAAAACATTAAGAACATAAAAAATATAATTTGAAAATATAATCATTAAAGTAAAAACTATAAACGTTTCAGTTCTTTCAGCAAGTCCTGAGTCATAATGCATACTTTTTTCACCCTCATTTTGAAACAGTGCACCCGCTACCATAAATGTTGAAAAATTAAATATTACGAGTATAAGGAATAAAATATAAGAAATATAATGATTAGGAAACCTAATTGCAAATCCAAGAATCACAGCTGCTTCTACCATTCTATCCATGATTAGATCCATATATGCACCTAGTTTTGAAGATGTATTTGTGATTCTAGCAAGACTTCCGTCAATTGCGTCAAGTAAGCCAGAAACCCAAAGTAAAGCAACTGATAACATCCTTTGATCAAAATAAATTGCAATCCCAACTGAAACACCTGTAATAAATGCCAAAATAGTTATTTTATTTGCACTAATTTTAAGTCTTATAAATACTTTAGCAATAGTATTAAAAAAAGGCTGAAAATATTTTCTTGCTTTAGTATCTAACATTTTTCCTCCCTAAAAACTATATAATAAGTATATTATACCATTTTAGATCTGCATTAATCATATTATTAACTAAAATTTATATCGAATACAAGTTTACAACAATTATAATTAGTGATAAATAAAAAAATAGAACTAATATATTACTATTAGTTCTATCAATATTATTTCAAAATTTAAACAATTTTTTCGTCCAAATTAATAATATCCTTTACTACCTCTGACGCTATAATTAATCCTGCAACTGAAGGAACAAAAGAAACGCTTCCTGGAATACTTCTTCTGTTTTCACACGTTCTGTCCTTATTTGTACATATACAGTTGTTTTTACAATCACCATCTGTCACAAAAGTTTCTCTTGGTTTTTCTTTAGAATATACAACTTTTAATTTCCTAATTCTTCTCTTTTTTAATTCTCTTCTCATAACCCTAGCCAGTGGACACATACTAGTTTTATGAATATCTGCGACTTCAATCATTGTTGGATTTATTTTATTGCCCATTCCCATACTTGATATAATTGGTATATTTTTTTTATAGCATACTTCAATTAAATTTAGTTTTGATGTAACCATATCAATTGCATCAACTACATAATCGCAGTCATCTCCTATAATTTTTTCTGATGACTCTTCCTTGTACAAAATAGGAAAAATTTCGACTGTAGCTCTCGGATTAATATCTAATATTCTTTCTTTCATTACTTCTACCTTTAATTTACCAACCGTTTTTCTCGTTGCATGTATTTGTCTATTAATATTGGTAAGACAAATATCATCATCATCACAAAGTATAAAATTGCCAACTCCCATCCTTGCTAAACCTTCAGCTACGTAAGAACCAACTCCACCGATGCCTATTATAGCAATTTTAACTTTTTTAAGTTTATCTAAAGCTTCTGTTCCTATTACCATTTCTGTTCTTGAAAATGCATGTAACATCATAACACTCCTATATTTATATACTTTTTACTAACCTTAAGAAACATGTTCAAACTGCGAATTATATAGAGTTGCATAAAATCCATTTCTACTAAGAAGTTCACTATGATTTCCTTGCTCAACAATGTCACCATTATTCATAACAAGAATCAAATCAGCATCTCTAATAGTCGAAAGTCTATGTGCAATAATAAAACTTGTTTTACCATGCATAAGTCTATCCATAGAGGCTTGTATTTGAACCTCTGTTCTAGTATCTACTGAACTAGTCGCTTCGTCAAGTATTAATATATTAGGATTATTAAGCATAACTCTAGCAATAGTAATAAGCTGTTTTTGCCCCTGAGATATATTATTTGTATCTTCATTTAAGATCATATTATAACCATCCGGAAGCATATTAACAAAAGTATCAACATGTGATTTTTTAGCAGCTTCAATCACTTCTTCGTCGCTTGCATCAAGTCTTCCATAGCGTATATTTTCCATAATGCTTGTATTATAAAGCCATGTATCTTGAAGCACCATTCCAAGTTTAGTCCTAAGTTCTTTTCTACTCATATCTTTTACATTAACACCATCTATAAGTATACTACCAGAATTAACATCATAGTAACGCATAAGAAGTTTTACCATAGTTGTTTTACCTGCCCCTGTTGGTCCTACTATAGCAATTTTTTCTCCTTCTTTTATATCAGCACTAAAATCATTAATAATTATTTTGTCTTCACTATATCCAAAATGGACATTTTTAAAACTTACTCTTCCTTTTGAAGTTTTTGATATTGAAGAAGCATTTTTATCATATTTTTCTTTTAAAGTACTTTGAGCATTTCCACTAACAAATTCCACCTTTTCTTTTTCTTCAAGAAATTCAAAAACTCTTTCAGAAGCTGCAACGGTTTGCTGAAGTACATTAGATATATTAGCAATCTGAGCCATTGGTTGAGTAAAGTTTCTTACATACTGAATAAATGCCTGTATATCACCAACTGAAATTCTTCCAATTGCGGCTAAAAAGCCTCCTAAAACTGCAACTGCAACATATCCAATATTGCCAATAATATTCATCATAGGCATCATTAAACTCGATAAAAATTGTGACTTCCATGCACTATCATATAATTCTTCGTTCATTGTATCAAATTTTACAAGTGATTTTTCTTCTCCATTATAAGCTTTAACAATTAAATGAGAACTATATATTTCTTCAATATGACCATTTATGTGGCCTAAATAATCCTGTTGTTTTTTAAATAATTTTTGACTTCTTTTAACTACTTGCATGACTAAAACCATTGATAATGGTAGAATTAAAAGAGCTACCAAAGTCATAAGAGGACTTATACTAAACATCATAATAAGCACACCAATAACCGTAGCAACTGAAGTAATTATTTGTGATAGACTTTGACTTAAAGTTCTACTAACCGTATCAACATCATTTGTAATTCTAGAAAGTACTTCACCATGATTTGTTCCATCAAAATACTTAAGCGGAATTCTATTTATTTTTTTAGATATATTCTGGCGCATATTGTAACTAACTTTCATCGAAACTCCTGCCATTATATATCTTTGAAAATAACTAAAAATTGTACTAAGTCCGTATAAACCTACTAATATCAAAGTGATTTTTTTAATATATACGAAGTCTATTGTATCTTTTGAACCACTTATCATCTTCATTACACCAGAAAATATTTTTGTTGTTATATTTCCAAGTAATTTAGGTCCAATTATGCTAAAAGCAGAACTAATAATTGCAAAAATAACTACAACAAATATTGAATATTTATATACACTTAAGTATTTAATTAATTTTTTCAGAGTACCTTTAAAATTTTTAGCTTTAGGACCCGTTGCCCTCATCATAGAGTGTCCTCTTCCCATTGGTCTTGCTTGTGGTCTTGAGTTATTTTTATTTCTATTTTCCATTATAACTCCTCCTTTGAAAGCTGAGAGTTTGCAATTTCTCTGTATGTTAAACATTCTTTCATTAATTCTATATGTCTTCCTTTTCCTACAATTTCGCCATCATCTAAAACTATTATTTGATCTGCATTTTTAATAGTCGATATTCTCTGGGCAATAATTAAAACGGTTTTATTTTCGACTATTTCTCTTAAATCACTTCGTAAAGAAGCATCAGTTTTATAATCAAGAGCAGAAAAACTATCATCAAAAATATAAATTTCAGCATCCTTTACAAGCGCCCTAGCAATTGAAAGTCTCTGTTTTTGTCCTCCTGAAATATTTTGAGCACCCTGAGAAATTTCCTTTTTAATGCCAAGTTCATCTTCACTAATAAAATCAGTAGCCTGTGCAATTCTAATTGAATTATTAATTAATTCTTCACTTGCATTATTATTTCCGTATATTAAATTTGACTTTACCGTTCCACTAAAAAGCATTGATTTTTGTGGAATGTATCCTATTAGTTCTCTTAAATCACTTTGACTTACTTCAGTAATTAATCTATCTTTAATAGTAATTTTACCTTTAGAAGTATCATAAAATCTTGTAATTAAGTTTACTAAAGTAGTTTTTCCTGATCCAGTAGATCCAATAATTGCTGTTGTTTCTCCTTTTTTCGCTATAAAACTAATATCCTTTAGCATATACTCTTTAGCTCCATCATATTTAAAATATACATTTTCAAATACAATATTCGCTCCATTAGTTTTAGGAAATTTTTTAGGATTTTCAGGATTTTTTATCGATACTTTAGTTTCTATAACTTCTGCAATTCTTGTAGCTGATACAGAAGCCCTTGGAACCATTATAAATAGCATTGATAGCATTAAAAACGCCATAATTATTTGCATTGCATACTGCATAAATGCTATCATATCTCCAACTTGCATAGCAGAATTAGCTATATTATGAGCTCCTACCCAAATAATAAGTACCATTGCTCCGTTCATAATAAACATCATTATAGGAAATAAAAGAGCCATTACCCTATTAACAAATAAATTTAAATTAGTTAATTCTCTATTAGTTTTATCAAATCTATCTTCTTCAAAATTTTGATTATTAAAAGCTCTAATAACCATCATTCCACTTAAATGTTCTCTTGTAATTAAATTTATTTTATCAAGCGTCTTTTGTATTTTTTTAAACCTTGGCATGACAATTGAAAAAGTAACTAAAATAAATCCAAGTAACACTATAACTGCAAGTGCAATAATCCATGACATAGACGTACTTTTATTTAAAGCTTTTATTACCCCGCCAATTCCCATTAAAGGCGCATAAAACATCATCCTGATCATCATTACTAAAATGGTCTGAACTTGTGTAATATCATTTGTACTCCTTGTAATTAAAGAAGCAGTTGAAAATTTATCAAATTCATTATTTGTAAAACTTAGAATTTTAGAAAATAAATCTCTTCTTAGATTTTTAGCGACACCAGCAGCAACTTTTGAAGCAAAAAAACCAACTAAAATTGAAGAAAGTGCGCCAATTACCGTTATTAGAATCATAATGCTTCCTATTTTTAAAATATATGAAGTTTGAATCTTCTTAGTGTCAACTCCTAGGTAATCATAATATGATTTAATTGCCTTTAAATTCATTTGAGAAAATATATTTTCATCTATTTTATCCATTTGAGAAAATATATTTTTTGTAATTAATATTCTTTTATCATCTGGCATTTGCTTAAAAATATTAAAAATATCTGTTCCTTTTGGAAAAGTTATTTTTCCAAAAGAAATATTCTCTCCCGAATCTATTTTTTCTTTAATTCCAACAACCATATTAAATTTTTTCGAAATACTATTATAGAGTATTTGATCTTCACTTTCACTAATTTCTCCAATTATATATACATTGGTATTTTTACTTAGAATGCTATATTCACCAATATATTTTTCTACTAAATCTTTTTTACTTCCTATATATATATAATCTCTTAATATAATATCTTTCTCTTTTTCATTTGAAAATAATAAAACCTTATCCATATCTTCTTTTGCTAAAATTTTAGGAATATTTTCTTCTATTCCTCCGGACTGTATTCCACTATTTACTATATCTGATAAATAACCTGGAAGTGATAAATCCATTTGTGCCTGAATAAACACTAATCCTATAGTTATAAGTATCATTAAAATAAATGGTTTTAAATAACTTTTTAATTTAATCAATTTTATCCCCCACTTCATCATTTCTATTTAATATTTCTTCAAGTAAAGTTAATCCTTCTAAAACTTTTTCAAGTTCTTGATTCGAACTCTTATCCATTAATTTGTTAAGAAAATCATCCATGCTGTTAAATTTGTTTTTTGAATTCTCTTTAAAGTCTTTATTTAATGAAACGTTTACAACTCTTCTATCATTTTCACTTCTAACTCTTTTAACAATATTTTTTTTCTCCAATCTATCTACAATTCCAGAAACCGTAGCATTTGAAAGACCCATTTTTTTACTAAGTTCATTAAGTCTTAAAGAAGAGTGATTAAATAGTATTCCAATCATCATTCCCTGCGTTCCTGTAATATCAAGTTCTTTAAATTGTGATTTTGTGTTTTTATGCATAAATTTACGTAAGTTTTTTAACTTACTAAGTATTTCATATCCTAGCATTTCCATAAAACTCCCTCCAAAATAGTTAGCGTACAAATGTTTCGTACGCTAACTATTTTAACTTTTACTTTTTTTTATGTCAATAGATATTAAGCTATACTTTAAATTGTTTATATAATTAAATATTATAATTATTTGACCTTAATCTAAGTGTACTTTTCTAAAATAAGGGTATAATAAAAGTAAGTATTGCAATTCTGATAGTTGAGGTGATTATTTTGGATGATTCTATAAAAAAGTTAATTGAAGTAAGAAAATTATTAGATATTAATAGTCTTTTCAATGCCCAAAAAATTAATAGTGAAATTTTTAATAAAGCTATTAATGAAGGCAATAATAAAATTATAGTTAAAACATTGTATAATTTTGGAATTATTTTCGAAAGAAAAGGAGATTATAAAACTTCTTTTGATTATTACGAAAAAGCCTCAAAAAATGCTCTGATGTATGATTTTTTTGATGATTTTATCGATATTCAAAATAGCATTGCTTATTTAATTTCTCAAAGTGGTAAGTACAAACTATCACTAGCTAAATATAAAGAATTGCTTGAATTAATTGATAAAGACCAAAAGTTAATTAGCAAAAAAGCACTATTACTAAATAATAGCGCAATTATCTATAAAGAACTTGGAAAACTCGATCTTGCTTTAGATTTTTATATGAAGTGCATAGAACTCAAATCAAAACACGACGACAGATTACTTGATGCAATCGTATATTACAATATTGCAGAAATATTTTGTGAAAAAAAAGAATTTGAAAAAGCAAAAACATATTTAATAAAAAGCTACAAAGTATCAGAAAGTATTAATGATTATCTAGGTATTCATATGTGTAAAACTATTGATGCAATTATTAGTATACCAAAAGACCTCAACAAATCATTATCGCTATTTAAAGACTCTAAGAAAAATGTTGAAAAATTCGGTTCAAAATATAATGTTTTAGATATAGTTTATGATTATTCAATTTCACTGTATGAACTTGGCTATAAAGAACAAGCAATTAAATATTTAGAAAAACTTGAAAAAGAAGAAATTATTCAAAGTTATTATCTAAAAGCGAGAAAAATTTTGTCTTACTTAGAAAACTATTATGCTGATAATGATAATATAAAAAAAGCTTATTTTTACTCAAAAAAACGTGTACTTCTTAAGAAAAATTTAATTGATAATTGGGATGAAATAGAAGTAAATTATTTAAAAAATAGCTTTATAAACACTTATAATGAATCTCAAATGAAAGAACTTAAAGGCACAATAAAGATAATGGAAACTTTATCAAAAATAGGTGAATCAATTACAAAAGGCGAAAATTTCGATGATATTTTTCAAAGTTTAAGTAGAAATTTAAATATTTTATTTAAAATAGATTTATTCGGTGTTGGGGTAATAAAAAAAGATAAACTTCTTTATAGATATACTGATAATGAAAAAAATATTACAAGCACATTCGAATTAGATGATTACACTAAATTAATGAACATTTCAATTAGAGATGGTAAAGAAATTCTTATTTTAGATACAGAAAAAATACATGAATATGAAAATAAATTTGATAAAAAAGTCACAAAAAGAATATTTAATTCCAATGCTCGTTCAATTATATTTTGCCCTGTTTACTATGAATATAAAATAATCGGATCTGTTACAGTACAAAGTAGAGAAAATTATACATTTAATTATCTTGATTTGGAGAAAATTAGATTTTTATCATCCTATATTGGAATTGCAATTGTGACAAGTCAAAAAAGCGAAAAACTAATCGAAGTCAATAAACAACTAGATATACTCTCAAAATCTGATGCACTAACAAAATTATTTAATAGGCATGCTCTAACAGAATACATTGAAAATAATATGAACTACTTTACAAAAAAGAATATGCCACTTGGTATATGTATGTTAGATATTGATTATTTTAAAGAATATAACGATAATTATGGTCATGTTGCTGGAGATTCTGCTTTAAAAAAAATAGCGGACTTAACAAAATTAGTTTTTGATTCTTCAAATATCCATATATTTAGATATGGTGGTGATGAGTTTTTAATTATAACAGAAAATATTACTTTAACTAATCTAAAAAAAATGCTAGATGAATTACTTAAAAAAGTTAAACATGTAAATATTAAACACGAGTTTTCTAAAGCAGAAAATATACTTACAGTGACACTTGGGGGCATTGTTACATCAAATCTTTCTCTTTCGCAAATGAAATTATTTAATATGGCAGACGAAGTACTTTATGAAGCAAAAAATATGAAAAGAAATAGTTATATCATTAAAAATATATAGAAAATACATCAAGTGACATAAATACGATAATTAATCTTGAACCTTAATTTGACATTTAAAATCCACTGATATATAATTTGAATATACATTTTGAATATATGTTCAAAAGGAGTGCCTTATGCCAAACTCGAGATTTTATAAATTAGATCAAGAAAAAAAAGACTTAATTATTAGAACTGCTTTAAAAGAATTTTCTATTAAAAGCTTTAATCAAGCATCAATTAACCAAATTAGCAAAAATGCTGGATTAAGTGCTGGTAACTTATATTACTATTTTGAAAATAAAGAAGACTTATATATGACTGTTGTAGATTACCTATTAATCACTCTTGAATTTGAGCTAAATAATTTTACAGCGTCACTTTCGAAAGGGTATTTTTGGGAAGTTATAAAAACCTGGCTTCTTAAAAAAGTAATGATCTCTATTAAAGACAAAGACATAGGAAATTTTTTCAGTAAACTTTCTCAGTACAATACTTCAAGTGAAATGAGCTTAATCGAAAAAAATATAAAAGCCAAAGTAAGAAATGACTTTAGAAGTGTATTTGATATTGGAGTAAAAAAAGGCGCTATCAGAAGTGACCTTCCAATGGATTTTTTATTTACACTACATTTAAATTTGGTTATTACAACTCATCAATGGATTTCAGCAAATTGGAATTTATTTGAAAATAATGATATGTCTACAGAAGAAATAAAACAATTTGTTGATAACGCAATTGAACTTATTAAGTCAGCAATGCAGCCAATAAATTAGTAAACTATCTTAGCTAAAGCTAACCACCTAAAAATTAGATGGAGAATTTAATTCATTTGATTTCCTACCTATATAAGTAGGAGCCATGATTTATAAAACGGAGGAATAAATATGTCAGAGGTTAAAAATATACTCGTTATTTCAGCTAGCCCTCGTAAAAAAGGTGATGGATATAAAATAACTGAATCAATTATAAAAGAAATTGGAGATGAAAAAAGTTTTAAATGGGAATATTTATTTTTAAATGATTTTGAAATTAAAGCTTGTATAGGTTGTAGAATCTGTATCAAAATGAATGAAGAAAAATGTCCTTTTAAAGATGACCTACTAAGCATAGTTTCCAAAATGAATGATGCTGACGGTTATGTTTTTACTTCACCTGTGTATTCAGTTGCAGTTTCTAGTCAAATGAAAGCCTTTATAGATAGAACTAATTATTTACTGCACAGACCTTTCTCAATTGGAAAACCCACAATTGCTATTTGTACAGCTGAATTAAGAGGAACAAAAAGTGTTATAAAATATTTAAGCCATATTCTTAACACACTTGGTCTAAGGTATGAAGGTGGAATTGGAGTAAAAATAGGACCTTACAAAAACAATAAAAAATATAAGAGAAAAACTGATATTAAAATAAAGAAATTAGCAGGAGTATTTAAGACTTCACTAGAAAAAGGCAATAGACAAAAACCATATTTTAAGCAGGCAATACTTTTTAAAATGTGGCAAACTAGAGCAATAATTTCAAAAGATAAAAATCCTTATGATTATGAATATTGGTTAGCGAAGGGATGGATAAATACAGATTATTATTATCCAACAAAAATTAATTCAATTTCAAAATTTTTATTTAAATTGTTTAAAAAACGTTTAGCAAAATTTATGAAAGAAGGCTTTATTTACAAGTAAAATAAATAATTAAATGTATCAACTCCCTTCAACATTTTAACTACCTTTTAGAAAACTTGTTTATAAACATATAGATGATTGTAATATTTTACATCACACTTAATATGTAAAATTTGTAAACTCGAAAAATTATAAGCGATAAAGTTTATAATTAAATATTGAAAGTTAATGTATAATACTATATAATAAAATGTAATATTATGCATTAATGTGTAATAATCTATAAAAAAGGTGGGCAAAAAAAATGATTAAAGAAACAAACTATCCCGCACGTGCAGAAAAATTGAATTGGGGCGCATTATTACTAACTCCTATTTGGGCGATAGTCCATAAAAAATATTTTATAGCCATTCTATCATTAGTACCATTTGTTGGATTATTTGTTTCTGTGTTAGCTCTAATTTATGGTGGACGCTGGGCTTGGGATAGTAAACCATGGATATCAGAAGTTTGTTTTGAAGATAATTGCACATATTGGAATATTGCAGCAATAATTATATATATACTTTTATTTTTAATTCTATTACTTAAGTAATCCTCTTATTTTTTTCTTAAGAAAGATTAACATTGCTTTAAAGCGTGTTAAATTTTTACATATTGACCATTGACTACAAATCAAATTTACTAAGATTTCTGACTTAATTTTAATAGGACTTCCACAAAGATCATGGAATTACAATTCATCATCTTCTAGCTCATAATTCTGGGATACCTAATTACAATTAGAGAGAATATCATACACCTTGGGAAATATTACAAGTTGCAAACATCAGTAGAGAAATTGCTTCATTAATTTATGATAAAAAGTTAAGTGCCTTAAAGAAGATCATTTTAAAAGTTTATTGTATCTTGGTAGAATGATAAATTTTGCCATCAAAGGCAGTAATCCATTAAATAAAAATCCAATAACCATATACATATTTAGATAAGGGTTTGATATAACTCCATTATTTTTTAATAGATAGATCATAATAATAGCGTAGGGAGTATGCAAAATAAATGATGATCTAATGCCAGGATTTATGATCATTTTCCCTTTTATACCCATGACAAGGTGCGATAGTGCTTGAAATAAGAAAAAATATGGAATCCAAGCTGCAAAGCTAATATTAATGACACCTAAGCCAGAAAAAATAGGAATGACAAGCCATATATATATCATATTAATCCAAAATACTACCTCTCTATCTATAGGTAAAATCTTTTCATGAGAATCTACTTTTAGTAAGTTCTCATTAAAAAATCTCACAAAACCACCAGGTAAAATATATTCTTCTATTTCATGAACTAAATAAAGCGGAAATGCAAGCAAAAACATGAACTCAATCAAATTTATCCTTGAATACAAAGGAATTATTGTTGCCAAAACATAGATTAAAATCAGCACTGCTGATTTCTGCCAATTATCTTTTATCCATTCTAAATAATTATTAATCATATTAACCTCCAAAATATTTTTAAATCATTGAAATAAACACTGTGTTGATATGCACTTATTATAGACCATAGTAGTCTTCATGTGAATCAACAATATTGTTTGATTTGTTAATGAATGAACTAAAAAAGCTATCGCATTAAAATATCATATTACTAACTTAGCAAATACTGTTTTAAATGAATATGCTCTAGAATATATATCATCATTTCAAGTAGGGGTTATAATTCACTGGATACGAAACGACATGCAGATCACAATATAGGATATTAGTAAACTAATGCAAACTTTATCTACAAACAGAGCACTTGCATACTTTAAGTAAGACTATAAATAAACAATTAATTTCATATAACTGCATCTAAGCACATTGATGTTACTTTAGTATATCAATTATATTTGAATTTATTTTCCAATAATATTTACTATTTTTTGCATACATATTTATTAGTTAATTAATTATTTATACGTATAGATTAATAAAAATTCATTTTATGAAATATTTACGAACATATTGAAAATTCTAATCTTATAAATAGATAATCGTACGATTTATCATACAATTGTTTATTTAATTAATTCCTGTATAAATAGATATATATATAGTATAATAGAATTATTAAATTACATAGGAGGAAAAAATGTATACAAATATCTTTTTATTTATCTTATTAATTATTTTATTAGGTTACCATATCTATTATAGGAAAAAGTTTAACAACATACATAAATACAATGAAAATATAGCTGAAGAAGTAGTAAATGAATCAACAATTTCAGATTTACCTTATAAATACAGTAATTCTGTTGGATCCCTTGCCTTTTCTATAGATGAAATTTTAGTAGAGATGGCTGAAATACTTATAAATACGAGCACTCTTTCTGCAATATCAGAGGAACAATCGGCACAAATATTAACCACTAATGAAGCTATTAATACTATTTCTAATACATTTAAAGATATGACATTAAAAGCAGATAAATTAAAAGAACACTCAAATACTTCTTTACATACTTTAATAGACAAAAATGAAAAAATAAGAAATTCTGTTTCTTCATTTAAATTAATTAAAAGTAATTTAAATACTTCAAAAGTAAATATCGATAGCCTATCTAAAGAAAGCAAGAATGCAGAAGATATGATTTCACAGATAGAAGTAATAGCAAATCAAACAAATTTACTTGCTCTTAACGCTTCAATTGAAGCTGCTAGAGCTGGTGAAGCTGGAAGAGGATTTTCAGTTGTAGCTGACGAAGTTAGAAAACTTTCTGAAGAAACTAACCAAGTTGTACAAAATCTAACTGCTCTTATTTCAAACTTAATTAGCATTTCAAACTTAACAAAATCTAATATCGATGATGTAATCAATTCAGTTGAAAATGAATTTAATGCACTTGATTCTTCTGTTAAAGAGTTAGAATCTGTTGAAGAAACTACAAATATTACTATGAATATTACCACTGACTTATCTAACAATATCACTGATTTATCTTCAATGGTATCAACTGTTGATGAAAATATGGATCAAATCAAAGATTCTATAGAACATTATACTGATTCAACTATGATAATTGATAAATCAATTAATGACGAAAACCAATTAATTGAGTCTCTTTCGAATGGAATAGAAGTATTAAATGGACTAAATACTGAATTTTTAACACAATTAAAAAATAATAACAAGACTCTAATTGTTGCATCATCACCTTATGAACCCTATATAGTTTCAAAAAACAATATCATTCAAGGTATTGATATTGATATTTTAAAGAAAATTTACCAATCAAAAGGATATAATTTAAAATTTATTATAAGCACTTGGGATAATTGTATGAACTTAGTTAAAAATAATATTGCTGATATTGTTCCTAATATTGCTAAAACAAAAGAAAGAGAAAGCATAATGAATTTTTCAAAAGCATATAGAAAGGAAGAAACTTTTTCATTTTATACACTTAAGGACAATTCATACTCTTTGAATTCATTAAAAGATTTGGAAACAAAAAAAATTGGAATATTAGATGGCTATAATTATTTTGATGAATTTGATAATAATAGAAATATTAATTTTGATACAAGTGTAAATGAAAAAACTATGTTTAAAAAACTTGAAAAAAATCAAATAGATGCGCTAATTATTGAAAAAAATGTTGGAATACATTTTATAAATGAATTAAATTTATCTAATATAATTTCTGTTTCTAATTACTCACATACAAATAAAAAGGATAACATAAGTAATATGGGATATAACAAGAAAGTTAGTTCAGAAATTATAGAGATATTTGAGAATGGATATGATGAATTTTATAATTAAACACCAACGTTAATTGGATAATATTTCATGCAACTTAGTACATTAATTTATTGCTTCTTGTAATAAAAAATCTACGAATTAATAATTCGTAGATTTTTTTATGTAAGCTAAACTAGCTTAAATTATCACTACCTCATGAACTGCAAGCTTCTTGAACTGCTGAAGTTGTATGGTAAATGCCATTAATAACTTCAAGTGAAATTCCAACACTAGCATTTCCATTAATTTCATCAAGTTCTATTCCATCACCATTATCTAGTATAGCTATTTTTTTTGGTCCAATAAATTGTATTCCTACTATTTTCACACTTACCTCCCCCAACAAAGTAAACCCTTCATCACATTTGTTATTTTAAAGAAATATCTTTAATTTTAGTAAACGAATGTTCTTTTTTTAATGAATAGTAAACTGTTTTACCATCTTTTCTTTGATTCAAAAACTTATTATTTCTAAGTATTTTTAGTTGCTGACTAGTAGCAGGAATTGACAAGTTGATTGCCTTAGCAATATCACATACACATAATTCAAGACCATCTAAAATTGCAATTATTTTAATTCTAGTTTCATTACCTAAAATATGATAATAATTTACTATTTCAGAAATACGTATTTCTCTATTTAATTTATCTTCTGCAATTTTTATAAGTTCTTCATGAGTACATAGATAGCTACAACAATTTGCCTCTAAAATTTTATCCATATTATTTCCTTTTTAATTTTGGTGCACAACTAAGTACGTTTCCTTTAACTTCATCTTCTGAAATTGTACCATAAACTTTAACTTTATTAAAGCTTAGTTCTGACACATCAAAATTCACAACCTTTTCTCTAAATTCAGGTGTACAGCAATCACAAGTTTCTGCAATACACTGATTAACTTGCTTTTCAATTGCGTCTTTTGGCATAGACTCTGAAAATTCTATTTCTACATATCCATCTTTTTGAGTAATATTAGCAGGTAATTTTTTTTCATTCATATAAATTCTCCTTTAAATCTCAATAATCATTTTCTTATTTTCGAATATACGAAAATGTTACCACACAAACTAACATAAGTCAATAAAAATAACCACCTACTTAAACCTATACTTAATGAATTAATTCTATATTTCCAAAATATCCTCTTAGTTTTTCTGCATCTCTACTAATAAATTTTTCTTCTTTAACAAATGTCAATATTGATCTTTTTACTTTAGGCATTTTTTCCTACAAACTTATATATGTATTTTGTTCTTTAACTATATTATACACTTCTATCTTAAAAAAAATAAAACATCTTTTAAAATGTTTTATTCAAAGTCTTTCATTTTTCTATACAATGTTGCGACAGAAATTCCAAGTGCTTTTGCTGCCATTTCTTTTGCTAGAGTTGAATTACCATATTTTTTTATTGCCCTTTCAATTAATAATTTTATGTTATATTCTACATTTAACTCTTCAAAATCATCTTCAATAGGGTTTAGTATATCATTTGGTAAATTGTTCAATGTAATCATATCTGTATTTGACATACTCATTGAAAATTCTACAACATTCATAAGCTCTCTAACATTTCCTTTCCACGAATATGATAATAAAACTTTTAGCGCATCATCACTTATTCCACTAATTTTTTTTTCAAGTATATCTGAATAATGTTTCACAAAATAATCAAGTAGCAATTTAATATCACCAATTCTTTCTCTAAGCGGTGAGCTATAAATAGGAATTACTTTAAGCCTATAATAAAGATCTTCTCTAAATTTTCCATTTTTCACAAGCGTTTCGAGTTTCTTGTTAGTAGCTGCAAGAATTCTTATATCTACCTCAATTGGATTAAGACCACCTATTTTGGTTATTTGCTTATCTTGAATTACGCGTAATAATTTTGATTGCAAATGAAGAGCCATCTCTCCAATTTCATCTAAAAAAATAGTGCCACCATCAGCTAATTGGAATTTACCGATTTTACCGCCCTTTTTTGCACCCGAAAATGCTCCTTCATCATATCCGAAAAGCTCAGATTCAATTAAATTTTCTGGAATTGCTGAGCAATTAATCGCAACAAATGGTTCATTCTTTCTTTTGGATGTATTATGAATAAGTCTTGCTATTACTTCTTTCCCCAACTAGATCTTCGAAATCTACATCCATAGAATGTGTATATAGCTCATTCATTTTAACTGCACTATCTTTAATTGATCTAAGGGTAAGTATTGCTCCTTGATCTTTTTGATCTAAAATTACAGGTTTTGAGCTCAAAATAAAATCAAATTTTTTATAAATTTTTACTTCTTTATATTTTATTTCTTCTCTATTTGATAATAAACTTTCAACAAAATTTTCATCTAAAATCTCTTTTAAATTTCTTGGTAATTTTCGTTCAAAGATGTTCTTAAAATTTATATTTGTTTGAATAATCTCACCATCTTTAGAAACAAGAATTAAAAAATAATCTATTGAATTAAAAACTACTTCCATTCTTTTTTTTAATAAAGAAATTTCCTCAAAAGCTTGTTTTTCTGTGATTTTATTAATAATTAACTCAATCATTCTATCTATAAATTTCAAATAATTTTCTTTATTATTAATCATCTTATCTTTATCATAAGGAGAGTTGGCTATAATACCAACACTCCCTAAAACCTTATTAGCATAAAATACTGGAATTCCTATAATCATTTCTACTACACATTGATCCTTTTGGTTGCAATTTAAACAACCTATGTTCTCTTCTTTTGAATTAAATATGATGCTTTTTTTATCCATCATAACTTTAGCTAGCATCGAACTTTTTTTTATACAATCATTTTGAGAGATAGAAACAAGATTGCTATCACCAATTACTCTAAGTTTGTTATCAACAATTAATACATCAAGTTCTAAAACACCACCTATGATATTTGCAGTTTGCGAAACATACTCAGATATTAGTTTAAGTGATACCATATTTTCGTCGAGTAGACAACTCTCGACTCCACCTCCTTATTTAGCAAGGGTAGTCTATTTGCCCCTCACAGAACCCAACGTGCCCTATTAAGGCATTAGGCTCTTCATATAATTCTTACAAAATTACCATATATCCACATAAATCTTAGGTTCTTTTATTGGAAAATGCTCCAATAATAATCTATAACGTTTAACATTCAAATAACTTCTTTGACTACGTCTTGTTAAAACTTTATAAAACGCTTCTAGTATGAACCTTCGAAAGTTAACAAGGCTTCTATAGTTTCCAGATATACCATAATATGCATAGTGACCAATTAATTTCTTATTTATTTTCTTAATAAGTTCAGGTATTCCTATATGCATATTTACTTTCAACCAATTTTTAACATTTGCCTTCTTAACTTTTAATTTCTTCATACTTGTTTTATGCATCACTCTATATCTACCGGTAAGCGTTTTACCATTAATATGTGTGAAACCAAGAAAATCGAAGCTTTCAGTTTTACCATCCAAACTATTATCTCTAGCGAATCTACCAAATTTTATTATCTTACTTTTATCTTCTGATAATTCCAATCCAAATTTATTTAATCGCTTTATTAACGATTGATAGAATTTATTTGCTTCATTTTCATACTGAAAGAAACACACAAAGTCGTCTGCATATCTTACGATATAAGCGTCACCTTTAAGTTTTGATTTTACAACTTTTTCAAACCAAATATCAAGTACATAATGCAAGTAAACATTTGCAAGTACTGGCGATATTATTCCTCCTTGAGGTGTACCTTTATCACTTTCATAGTAATTCATTTCCTCAATTATTCCTGCTTTTAGGAATCTTTTGATATATCTAATAAAATTTTTATCTTCAATATCATGTTCGAGAAACTTTATTAACCACTTATGGTCTACATTATCAAAGAAGCCCTTAATATCCGCATCTACAATGAAATTAATTTTCTTTCTCATTATTATTTCATTAACTTTCTTTATTGCTTGATGAGCATTTCGGCCTTTTCTGAAACCATATGAGAAATTGTAAAACTTATTTTCATATATTTCATCTAATATATTTCTCATTGAACCTTGGACAAGTTTATCCTCATACGAAGGTATACCCAATGGACGCATTTTATCACTTGCATCTTTTGGAATATAGGTTCTTCTAACTGCTTTTGGCTTATAACTAAATCTTTTCATTCTACTAATTAGATTACTCACATTATCATCTAAATTTGCATCATAACTTTCTTTTGTTATGCCATCAATACCTGCTGTCTTCCCTTTGATTTGCCTATTATGTTCTTCCTTAATAGTCTTTTCATTAACGTAGTGCATTAAAGTTTGAACCTTTTTATGCTTTCTTGTTAATTTTGCTATTCCACTAAACTCATTTTCCATCTTTTCTTTACCTCTAGTGTAATTGATGTTTCATCTAACAAAACGATTTATATGTTAGTCCCTTCCCTCCACCTTCGTTACGGGTTTCATTAGTACTATGAACTAATCCGACTTCTTATATATCTTTTCCAATACCTTAGATTAAATGATCCTTGTGTACTAGATACTCCTTTGAAAAAAAAACATTAGAGAACATATAAGATCTCACAGGTATGCAGTGTGTAACACTCTTAGACTCGCCATGCTCTAGGACCCCGGTGGACTTAAGTTATTCTCGCATTTTACGAACAACTTATTTTGCTTACTATCGAGGTGACAATATCAGCTTCCACTTTCTATAATCTAACGAGGCTCAATCACTTCACGCTTTCGCATTACGGCTCGAATAGTTTCTTGTCTACGCTTAAACCTTATCTCGCGACTTCGGCTCCAAGACTAGATACTAGCGATTTGCTAAATCTTACTAGGTTGGATTTCCACCAACTATACACACGACACCGAACTGTCGCACCACCTCTTTTTTATAAATAATCTACTGAAGTTTGATTTAACTTTTATTTATTTACATAATCTAATATATCATCTTTTGTCATATGTGAAAATCCCATTTTTTCAAATGTTCTTCCTTCTTCAAAATAATCAACATCATTATAAGCAGAAGCAATACGAATACAGGATTCCATAATTGGCGCATGTATAGATAATAATTTAGAGAATTCGTAAATTGGAACTAATAAATTTGGAACATCTTCCGTTATATATCTACTTTTAGAAGAATCTGGAGCAGAGTGAATTTTACCATGAGTAACTGATGTTTTATTAAATTCATAAACTGACTTCGCATCTGAATTATATAAAGAATTCATCATATCTAATTCAGATTTTAACGTTAAACCTAAATCAGCACCAATTTTTATTCTTTCATTTTCCATTTTTTCAGATGCTCTATCAGTTGCAGGTGATACACAATCAGAATAATAATTAAATTTACCTTTAAAATTTTCGAGTAACCCAATATTTAATGTTGTTATTAAAGGATGTCCACCAAAGTTAATATTTTCAAAACCAGCTTCAATCACATTACTTAATGCTTTTATCTCTATTGGAAAAAACTCATTAATTTTGTTAAGAACTTGAGACTCTTTGTTTTTTGGTAAGACTCCTGCATATATAAATTCTTTAATTCCCATTATTCCAATTGTACCCGGTTCAAATAATCTACATGCCCATGGAATAGTCATTGCATCAACATATGTCATTTCTAAATCATTATAGCCCATTTTTTTCCTTTTATTTTCTAATACTAGACTAGCAAAATTACCTGGCATTGAAAAAAGTATATGATTATTACTTAAATAAGGTAACATTAATTCAAAAAGTTTTTCCTGAGCAAAAGATGGAACAATCATCACAATCATACTAGAATATTCTATTGCTTCTCTAATTGATGTTGTAACTTTTTTAATGTGTTCAAATCCATGCAAGATTAAATTTACACCCTCCACATTTTTTATTGCTTTAACTCCTCCACTTTCTTCTATTGCCTTTATTTGTTTATCAAATTCTACTTGATCATAAAGACAAACATCATGACCAATTTTAGAAAAATGATATGCAGCTGTAACACCACCATTACCAGCCCCAATTATCGTTATTTTACTCATATAATACATCTCCTTTTACATTAATAGTTTCTAGTACACTCCAAAAATATTTGTGAATAAAACAATTAACGGTAATGCAATTAAAGTTTTTTCGATAAAAAGGATAAATAAATGTTTTATATTTAAAGGTATTTTTGATCCAATAAGTACAGCACCCATTTCTGATAGATAAACAATTTGTACTAAAGACAAAATACCAATAATAAATCTTGTTTTTGCAGCGATAATTGAGCTACCAACAATAGCTGGTAAAAACATATCTGCAAATCCTATTATAGTTGCAGGAGCAGCACTAAATGCTTCTGGTACGCCTAGAATATTTAGATAATAACCCATTGGATATGAAACCCATGTGAAGATTTGTGTATACTCTGATAACATAAGAGCGACTATAGCAATTGTCATAATAGTTGGTGCAAGTGATAAAAATAAATCCACATAAGTTCTTGTTCCATAAATTACTACCTCTTTAACTCCTCCACCTTTTCTAGCTTGTAAAACAGATTTTCTAAATGCCCAAGAGTATTTATTTATTCCTTTAGGAGCAATTTCATCTGTTTGATATTCAATATCGTTATAAGTTGATTCATCAAATGTAGACAATGGAGGAATTCTTACCATGATTATCGTAGACAAAATACCTACTAAAACCAAAATCCCATAAAATATCATAAATTTATCGCCAACTTTAAGAGTATTTGCTATTACTAGGCAAAATGGAAGTGACACTGCTGAAAACATTGTTGCTATAACTGCTGCTTCTTTTGCATTATAGTGTCCAGATACATACTGGCGAATGGTAATTAATATTCCCGTACTATTGCCACCAATCCATGATGTCACTAAATCCACAGTACTTCTTCCTGGTAATTTAAATAAAGGATATGTAAGTCCTCTAAAAATTGTTCCGGTAAAATCCATAATTCCATAATCAGATATTAATGGTATTGTATAACATGTAATAAAAAATGTAACAAAAATTGTGAACATCAAGTCCATCGCTAGGAATCCTGTATTTCCATTAGTCACCATAGCAAATATTGTTCCTTCAGGCTTCAAAATAAGTATTATTGAAAATATAATTGATAATACTCTTATAATTAATCCTATAATACCTACTTCAAAAATTCCTGACCAAAATCTACTTTTGGAAATAAATTTCAATTTTACAGCTTTATGAACTAATGTTATTGAAGATGATAGCAAAACTACCATATAAATAATGCTCATACCAAAAGGTTTAAAAATATTTTTAAAAAAATTTATTAAATAACCTAGAGGGATATTAACGGACCCATCTCTAATAATCGGAAATAGAAACAAAAATACCCCTATCAATGATGGAATTAGAAATTTTAAATAATCTTTACTACTCAATTTTTCATCATTTTTTTCATTATAATCTAATATATTTTTCTCCATAAATGAATCCTCCTCTTAAATAACAAATAATATCTTAGTCGCGACTATTTAACATATGTATATATTGTTATTGCAAAATTCATGCCATTTATAAAAAGGCTATTTATCTACATTCTATTTAATAAATACAAAAAAAATTCTCAAATTAAGAATTTTTCGCAATTTGAGAATAATATATTCTGTTATTTATTAAGCAACTCCATCTCTTCTTCACTAATCTCTCTATACTCACCATTTTTTAGATTTTCATCTAACTCTAAATTCGCCATCTTGATTCTTTTTAAATATGTTACATGTTTTCCACTTGATTTAAACATTCTTTTTACTTGGTGATATTTGCCTTCTTCTATAGTTACATGAATTTCACTTTCATTTTCACCTGAATTAATTATATCAAGTATCGCAGGTTTTGTAATATATTCATCGTTGATATTAAGTCCCTTTTTAAATTCACTTACATCATTTTCATCTATTGGAGCATCAATTAAAGCATAATATGTTTTTGGAACATGCTTTTTTGGAGATAGTAAATTATAGCTAAATTTACCGTCATTCGTAATTAATAGTAGTCCTTCTGTATCTATATCAAGCCTTCCAACTGGAAAAGGATTAAAGCTTTTATAAAAATCATCTAGTAAGTCAATTACTGTTTCATATGAATTGTCTTTTGTGGCTGATACGACTCCAGCTGGCTTATTCATGATTAGGTATATATTCTTTTTATATATAATTCTTTCTCTAAATAATTCAACAAGGTCCTTTTCTATATCAACTTTTGTTGTAGCCGCTTTTACAACTTCTCCATTCACTTTAACATTTCCATATTTTAAGTATTTTTTTATTTCACTTCTTGAACCGTGTCCACTATTACTTATCATTTTATCGATTCTCATTATTGTCATAATTTTTCTCCTATTACTTTACTGCATTCGCCACGAAGCAGGATACATATTTTTAAGTGTATTTTTATTTATTTTTCCCCAACCAATTGGATATCCATCAACCAATATTAAATTAAGTCCATCCTCTCCACTAGCTTTTATAGTTTCGCATTTTAGGTACTTTATAACTTCTACAGACTCTGAAGGTAGATTAATAGTTCTTTTAACGTCTTCTTTTCTTAAACCCATTGCAAATGCCTGTGAAGGAACAAATCTTTTTTTCTTAATATCTCCAAGAAGCCATCCGCTCCTTGCTACTCTAATACCACTCGTATCAATTTTTATTTTTGGAAGCATATACAGTCTATCATTAATAATCTCAAATGTTCCTACAAATTTTGTATTTAAGTTGTTTTCCATAAATTTTTCAAAAATTTCAGGTGGTTTATTATCTAAATTAAGCTGATTAGTATTTTTTTCTATTTCCTTAATATCATGCTCATGAAAACTAGTTTTTCTTACATGTGCTAAAAAATGTCCTTCACCCTTAATTTTATGCGGCCAAAGTCTAGAGATTCCACCGGATATAACAAACCCTTCATATTGTTTGATATCAATAAAATTATAATCACCATGTTTTTTCATAAATATATTTATTGTATTTTCATTTTCTTCTATAGAAAATGTACAAGTCGAATATACAAGTTCACCGCCCTCTTTAAGTGATTCATCAATCACATCCATAATTTCAGACTGTAACTTGCTATATTTTTCAACTTCGTCAGTACTCCAATTTTTGTACATACTTTCATCTTTTCTAAACATCCCTTCACCAGAACATGGTGCATCTATCAAAATTTTATCAAATTTTTTCTTATATTTGTCAGTAATTTTATACTGATTTTCATTGATAACATACGCATTTTTTATACCTGCAAGTTCAATATTCTTTACTAGTGGCTTTATTCTTCCAGTAGATATATCATTTGTGATAATTACTCCTGTATTTTGAAGTTTACTTGCAATTTGAAGTGTTTTTCCACCAGGAGCTGCGCATAAATCAAGCACAATATCTCCCTTCTTAGGTGTAAGTTCATTAACGGGTGACATAGCAGAGGCTTCTTGTATATAAAAAAGTCCTGCATGATAATATGGATGTTTAGAGGGTCTCTCGCTATTTTCAAAATAAAATCCATCTTCTGACCATGGAATTTTCTTTAATTTAAAAGGAGAAATTTTTAGGAATTCTTCAACACTTATTTTTAAAGTATTTACTCGAAGTGAACTAATTTTTTCATCTTTATATGACTCTAAAAACTTGCTATATTCCTCTTTACTTAATTGTTTTCTTATTTTTTCTAAAAATTCTTCTTTTAGCTTCATTATTTTTTCCTTTATTTAATTAATTTTATTATAATAATTTCATTAAAGTGTCTATTATTCACATTTTCAGCGATTTTAGTAAAATGTCCCGCTATTGACAAAACACCTAAATATTCATATTATTTATATGTAAATAAATATTTTTAAACCTCTACGTTCTCAGTTAAGTTTATTATATTATTTTGGTACTGTCCATATCAATTAATATAATATTTATAGTACTTTTATGATTAATTTATGTTTTTAGGGTATATATCTAGAGTAATACTTAAACTAATTAGAGCACTATAGTATTAATACATCAAATGTATCGTCCATTCATTTGATAGCTGAAAAATTTTTATAATATAAGGAGGATTTTATTATGGCTTTAGTTACAACTACAGAAATGTTTAAAAAAGCTTACGAGGGTGGTTATGCAATCGGAGCATTCAATGTTAACAATATGGAAATTATCCAAGGAATTGTTGATGCAGCAAGAGAAGTAAATTCACCACTTATTTTACAAGTGTCAGCAGGTGCTAGAAAATATGCTAAACCAGCTTATTTAAAAAAATTAGTTGAAGCTGCTATTATTGATTCAGATGTTGATATTGCTCTTCATTTAGATCATGGAGATAGTTTTGAACTTTGTAAGCAATGTATTGATGATGGATTTACATCAGTTATGTTTGATGGTTCAGCTTTAGATTATGAAGAAAATATTAAAGTTACTAAACAAGTTGTTGAATATGCTCACGCTCATGGTGTTGTTGTTGAAGCAGAACTTGGAAAACTAGCTGGTGTTGAAGATGAAGTTAATGTTTCAGCTGAAGATGCAACTTATACTGATCCTGATCAAGCAGTTGATTTTGTAAAAAGAACTGGTGTTGATTCACTTGCTATCGCTATTGGTACAAGTCATGGAGCTTATAAATTCCAAGGTGAACCTAAACTTGATTACGAAAGACTTGAAAAAATCACTAATTTATTACCAAATTTCCCAATCGTTCTTCATGGAGCTTCTACTGTTATTCCTGAATTCGTTGAAATGTGTAATAAGTATGGTGGAGATATCCCAGGAGCTCAAGGTGTTCCAGAAGATATGTTAAGAAGAGCTGCTAAATTTGGAGTTTGTAAAATTAATATTGATACTGACCTTAGACTTGCTCTTACTGGTGCAATTAGAAAATATTTAGTTGAAAACCCTTCACAATTCGATCCTAGAAAATATTTAGGCGAAGGTAGAACTGCAATTAGAGAAATGGTTAAACATAAAATTGTTGACGTATTAGGATGCGACAATACTTTATAAATTTATAATAATTTTATTAAATCAAAACCTACTAAAATAAATTACTTTTATTTTAGTAGGTTTTATTTTTAAAAAAATGTTTGAAAAATAAAAGTGGGGGTATACATAGCATGAGAAGATAATTATCTTCTTGATAGGGTAGGTAGTAAAAGTTTAGAATTAAGAAGTTAGTGTTAAAAGTTTAAATTAGTTTTTAAGTTTATGGTTTAAAGATTTAGATTCAAAGAAATTTGTTTAAAGTTACAAGTACCATGTTTCAAGATTTACGAACAAGAACGTTGTTTCAAAGTTACAAGTACCGTGTTTCAAGATTTATGAATAAGAAGTTGCTTCAAATTTACAGTACTAAGTTTCAAGTTTTACGAATAAGAGATTTGTTTTAAAGATTTAGATTCATGTTTTAAAGATTTGATTAAGGTTTTAAGAAAAAAGAAGTAAATGTATGTTAGTTACTCTTTTACTAAACGATTTTGATTGGTTTTAAACGTTTTATGAAGTAGCATTAAGAAGATATTTGTGCATGAAGTATTGTACTACCCCCTATCCCATATAATAAGGCACACCTTTTGGTGTGCCTTTATTATATGGAATATTTATAATTAATATTTCTTATACTTTTGTAAAATACATTTAAATTCTTTTGATAATTTTATGCTTGATATTTCATCCATTCTATCATAAGTTCTTCAAATACGAGTTTTTCACTATTAATCTCATTTTGTATAGATATAAGTTTTTCAGAATTTGTGCTATTCTCTATCATTTCGTTTTCTAAATTTTTTATTTTATTTTCAATTTTTTCAATATTTATTTCAAGAAGCTGAATTTTCTTGCTATTTACGTTTTTATTATTTTTCACACTAGTAATTTTATTAATTTTCTTATTTTGTTTTTTTTCTTTAACAACTTTATTTTTTTGCTTTTCAATATTTTTTAATTTTTCACTGCGATAATACTCATAATCTCCATTAAAAGAATTCAACTTATAATTATCAATTTCAATTATTTTATTTGCTAATTTATTAATGAAGTATCTATCGTGCGATATGAAAAAGAGCGTTCCATTAAATTTCATAAGAGCATTTTCAATCATTTCTCTTGACTCTATATCAACGTGATTTGTTGGCTCATCTAGCACTAAAAAATTAATTTCTTTCTCCATCATAATACATAAAGATAGTCTTACTTTTTCTCCACCAGATAAATTTTCTATTTTTTTAAACACATCTTCCCCGTAAAATAAAAAACGTGCAAGTTTATGTCTTGCTTCAAATTCAGAAAGTAAACATTTTTCTTTAAATGTATCTAATATATTTTTTTTAGGTTCATCAAATTTTATCTCTTGCTCCATATATCCTATATTTACGCTTTTTGATAATTTAATTTTTTCATTTTTTCCATTTACTAAATTCATTACTTCTTTTATAAGTGTAGACTTACCTGAACCGTTTTTCCCAAGTAAAGCAACATAATCTTTATATTTTATATTCATATTTGCATTTTTAAATATAATTTTTTTATCGAATGATTTATTATAAGCTTCTACTTCGAGTACGTCTTTTCCTGAGCGTTCACTTTCATTAAATTCTAAAGCAATTTTTTTATTATTTATTTTCGGTTTGTTGACTTTATCCATTTTTTCAATTCGCTTTTGCATATTTCTAGCTTTTACAAACATTTGTTCATTATCAGCTCTTGTTCCCCAGTCTTTAAAGCGTTTTATGGCATCTTCCATATCTTTAATTTTCTTTTGTTGCAATTCATATTTTTCTATTTGTTCAAGTGTTCTTCTCTCTTTTTCGTTTATATAGTAACTATAATTTCCTAAATATTTATATGCTTCTCCATTTTCTATTTCATAAATTTCGCTAACTGCTTTATCCAAAAAATATCTATCATGAGATATAATAATAACACTTCCATCATACTCAATTAAATAATCTTCAAGCCACTCAACAGACTCAATATCTAAGTGATTGCTTGGTTCATCTAAAAGAAGTATTTGTGGTTTTTCTAAAAGTATTTTTGCAAGAATTACCCTCGTTTTTTCTCCACCTGATAGTATTTCAAAATCCATATTCAAAAAATCTTTTGTGAATTTAAATCCAGAGCATATTTTTTCTATTTGCTCATGTACTCTATATCCACCAGTTCTTTCAAATTCAAGTTGCTTTTCACCGTATTCTTTAAGCAATTTGTCATAATCACTACTATTTTTTGAAAGTTCCATTTCTATTTTTTTTAATTCATTATCTATCTCAAATACTTTTTTAAAGGCTAGTCTAAGCACATCCAATACTTTATGGTTTTCAAAACTTGGAATTTGATCTAAATAACCAACATTTACTCCATTTCTAAGCGCTATTATTCCATCATCTGCTGAAATAATACCAGCAATAATTTTAAATATAGTAGTCTTTCCGCACCCATTTCTTCCTATCAACCCTATTCTTGCTCCTCTATGTAGTTCAAAACTAATTGAGCTAAATATTTCATTTGCTCCAAAAGATTTTTTTAAATTTTTTATCGATAATTCAATCATATTGCCTCCAAAATTGTAATTCTACTTCCTTTAAAATAATTTTATCATCTTATATACAATGTATCCATATCAAACGTATTAAATAATTATTACACACCTTATTCTAAATCTAAATAATATAAGTACAAATAATTAAATATAAATGAATTTCTTGGATTCAAAGGGAGTTTTTATTCCCACTGAATCTTAGAAAACATAATCCAGGGCTTTTTTAGAGTTCTTTATACCCCACTTTTATGAAGTGGGGGTATTAGAACTCTAAGGCATCGGATAAGAATATAAAATTTGAAAATTGATATGCTTCTTCCTATAGTGTATTATTGTTATTATAAGATTTTACTGTTATTTTAAATCTAAACAGGAGGAAAGAATTTGAATAAAATAAATAAAACTGTTATCATAACAGGCGCTTCAAATGGGATTGGAAAAGAAATGGCTATACTATTTGCTAAATGCGGATTTAACGTACTTATTAATTATTTCACGTCTAAATTTAAAGCTAGAGAATTATTTAACGAATTGATATCTCAAGGATATAATGTAAGAATATTTAAAGCTGATGTATCCAAAAGAAATGAAGTTGACTCAATGATTGATTATTGTATAGATGAATTTGGAAGAATAGATGTACTTATTAATAACGCCGGTATAGCTGAATCAAAATTATTTACAGATATTACTGAAAATGATTGGGATAGAATGTTTGATATAAATTTAAAGGGCGTTTTTAATTCCACTCAAAGTGCTTTAAGATATATCCTTCCTAAAAAGCAAGGAAAAATTATAAATATTTCTTCTATTTGGGGAATGGTAGGAGCATCAATGGAAGTTCATTATTCGACTTCTAAAGCTGCTATAATTGGCTTTACAAAAGCTTTAGCTAAAGAACTTGGACCTTCAAATATAAAAGTTAACTGTATAGCACCAGGTGTAATTAACACATCAATGCTTGATGATTATAGCACAGATGATATTAATTACTTAAAAGAACAAACACCACTTGGAAAGTTAGGTAAACCCTCTGACATTGCAAAATTAGCTCTTTTTCTTGCAAAAGAAGGTGGTGACTTTATTACCGGCCAAGTTATATCTCCAAATGGAGGCTTTGTAATTTAATTTAGCAATAAAAACCGACCTCCTAAATTAGATTTTAATCTATTTTTTAGAGGTCGGTTAATTTTTTTATCAGATTATTGTTTTTCCTAGTATTTTATCAATTTTTAAAGTTCAAAAAATGTTTTAAAGATTTTAATTGATTCTATCAAATCTTTCGCTCCCATAAGTTCTCTAGCTGAATGCATAGACAACATAGGCAGACCCACATCTATTGTTTTAATAGGTAAATACTTGCCAGCAATTGGTCCAAGTGTTTTCCCACCAGGCTCATCTGAACGATTAACGAATTTTTGAAATGGAACATCTGCTTTTTCACATATCTGCGAAAATATTGCAGAACTTATGCTATCAGTAGCATAACTTTGCTTAGCACTTACTTTTACAGCAATTCCTGAATTTACAAGAGGAAAATTTGTAATATCATTTTTTTCTATAACATTTGGATGTACAGCATGTGCACCATCAGCAGAAATCATAAATGATTTATTAAACAAATTATATTTGTCCTCTTCTTTTACTTCAAGAGCCAAAAGAATTCTCTCAACAATTTGCCTAAAAATCGTACTATCTGCTCCTTGCTTAGTTGTGCTACCAATTTCTTCATTATCAAAACCTACTGCAATATTTATTCCTTTTGAATTTTTACTATTTATTAATGCTTCAAATGAACTAAATACCATAGATAAGTTATCTATTCTAGGCGAAGAAATAAATTCTTCTGTTAAACCAACAGTTTCAGCTTTTTCTGTAACATATAAATACAAATCAAAATCCAAAATTTCATCAACTTCACATCCCGCCTGCTCAGCTAAAAGACCCATCAAATAATTCTTTGTTTCAAAATCTTTTTCTATAGTCTTCATTAAAGGTAGTAAGTCTTTTTGAGGATTTACCTCTACACCCTTATTTACCTTACGATTAAAATGTATAGCAAGGCTTGGAATAATAAGAAGTGGTTTTCTAAAATCAATTTCAACTATTTTAGGTTCAAAAATATTATCTGATTTTAATACTATTTGACCAGCAAGAGAAATTGGTCTATCAAACCAACTATTAAAAATTGGTCCTCCATAAACTTCTGTATTAAGTTTTAAATAACCCGAAGAATTAATTTCAGGATTTGGTTTGATTTTATAAGTTGGTGTATCCGTATGGGATGTAATGATTTTAAGTCCATCATTTACTGAAAATTCACTCCCCACTGAAAACGCTACTAAACTCGTACTATATGGTCTAATAAAATATTTATTTCCTTTTACTAGATTCCATTTCTTATTAAAATTTAGTTGCTCAAATCCATTATTTTTTAAAATATCTATACTATGACTAACAGCTTGTATTGGGGTAGTTGCAATATCTATGTAATTTACAAATTCTTTAACACTATTTTTTTTCATTTTTACCTCCATTGTATTTGTTATAAATCAATTTCAGTTTAACAAAGTCAATTAAGTAAGTCAATTATCAATATAATATTTTTTATACACATAATTTTAGTATTATTACTATTCTAATTTGCTATTACTTTTAGTGTTATATATTATTTTATTTTTCTAATAATTTCATTAATAAAAATAATATCATCACGTGTTAAATCTTCAAATTTTAATCCCACTTTAAATTTCGAGCTATTATCAGTAAGTTCATTAAATTTACACCATTTTACTTTTAAATTAAAATTTCTTGATACAGATTCATTATTCACTTTAATTCCTAGCATCATATCTCTTTTTAATTTTTTGTTACAATATATTCCAAGTCCTCCATAGGAAATGTCTGATACACTAATTAAACACGGCTGTTTTTTTATTAATATATCATCTTTTTTCTCACATTCGTAACTTAAAATATTTCTTTTATATTCATATCTTTTACGAACACGAAGTTCATCCTTTATATACTTATTCAAAATTTTCACCTCAATAACATTTAGCTTAACTTGTATGACAAGTTTGCATTATATGATATATATTATACCATAACATGATTGTAAATACCATTTGTGTAATTAACCTGTTTTTATGAATGAATTTTTTGACTTAATATGGAATTTTCACTCCATCTTAAGTCAAAAAAACTGGAATTCTCGCCTATTAAAGTTCTTTATTTTTACTTAAGGAGAAGGTTATTAGAGGACTAATGCATCGGTAAAATTTTATTTATGATATTTTTTTAAAATTTGGGGTATAAATGACTTATGAAAAATTTATTAAGAAAGGAGGAAAAATAATGTATAAGAAAAATTTCTACAAATTAATTTCAATAATTATGGTTTTAACTATGATACTTGGAACAATTCCTATTAATTCCTACGCATCAGAGAATTCTATAAACATTGTTATTGATGGAAGTGAAGTTGTATTTCCAGATACTAAACCAACCGTATTAGATGGGCGTACTTTAGTTCCAATAAGAGCTGTCGCTGAAACCCTTGGTGCTGAAGTCGTATGGAATGGGGAAACAAAAAATGTGTTAGTAAAACTTAATGACAATGTATTAAGTTTAGAGTTAAACAATAAAATTGCCACAAGAAATTCTACTGAAATTACTATGGACGTACCTGCTCAAGTCATAAATGGAAGAACAATGGTTCCTCTTAGAATGTTAGCTGAAGCATTTGGTGCAAAAGTTTCATGGAATGGTGATACTAGAACTGTTAATATTATTTCTGGAAATATGTCAGTAGCAATAACGCAGATAGAAAATATAGTTGAATACCTATTACCAAATAGCGAAAGTTATGATTGGAAAGCTGCGACTCTTGGTGATAAACTAACTGAAAAATCTATTTTGCGTACTGGTAAAGATAGCTCTGCACAAATAACATTTTCAGATGGAACAAATGTACTACTTGAAAAAAATACAACTGTTGCAATCAAAACTTTGACTTATGATACTTCAACTAAAATTCGAACAATAATTTTAGAAGTAACTGATGGAAAAGTATGGGCAAGTGTTATTAAACAAATTAAAGGTTCAAAATTTCAGATTATATCGGGAGATAAAACTGTAACTTCAACAGGTACTCAATTTGGTGTTTCAGCAAATAAAGTATCTGTAATTAGCGGTTCAGTCGTTAGTGAAGAAAAAGGCAAAAAAACTCCTGTTTCTACCGGTACAGAACTTAACGAATTAGGTGAAGTAGTATTAAAACCTAGTAAAATTATAAATTCCGATGCAGTCAAGAAATGGTCATCTAAGAAATTAGAAGAAAATCAATCTCGTATTGCTGATTCACAACTCGCAATGATAAAATTACTAGAAAAAGCACCAAAAGGTGATAAAATAGTAAAAAATGTTGAAAATGAACTTAATACTATTCAAGAAAAAGGCTTATTAAACCAATTTGAAATAAGACAAAATATGCCTATTACAGGACTACATCTTGATAATAAAGTCCAAGAAACATTTTTAAATTCTCAGGGAAAAGTAATTGATTTTTTCAATAAGAAAGTTGATGATTCTAAAACAAAAGATAATATACTAGCTAATCAACAAGGAATGATGGAACAATTTAGACAAACTTTATCAACAGCTAATATCAATAATTCAAATCAATCTGAAAACTACCAAAATTTAATTGATTTAGCTGGTAATTTTGAAGCAAATATACCAAAAGATATAATTATGTCAGAAGATAAAATTCCAAAAATTAATATACCTGATGACGCAATCAAAACTTCTATAAAAATTCTATCTGATTCAGATTTACCAGATGGAGTAGTTCTCCCTCCTGGATTAGTAATTGATAAGAATTTTATAATGCCTAAAGGAAGTATGCTTCCACCTGATTTTGTAATACCAGAGGGATTTAACTTGCCTGACGGAACTGTTATTCCAAATGGATTTAAAATTCCAGATGGATTTGTAATACCTGAAGGCGCAATACTTCCACAGAATTTTAAATTTGATCCTAATATGAAAGTACCAAAAGATATCGTATTTTCTAAAGGATTTGTACCACCAAAAGACTTTGTAATTCCTGAAGGTTCAAAATTGCCACCAGGTTTTGAATTAAAAGAAGGTATGACATTGCCACCATCATTTAAATTACCTCCTGGCATAAATATGCCAAAAGGGTTTGTATTACCTACAGATAGTACATTTACAAAAACACCTTTTAAAGATTTATTTAGCGGTGTAAAAGATAAAACTGGTTCCGAGTATATACCACCACCAGGATTTGTACCACCAGAAAATTGGACTCCGCCAGAAAATTGGAATCCAGAAGAATTAGACCCAAATACTCCTCCACCAGGCTGGGTTAAAATCGATAATCTAATTCCAAAAGATACATTTTTCGATGTTAAAACAGGCGAACAAGTTGCAAATGGTGGATTCAAGCCTCCTGAAGGTTTTGTTCCTCCTAAAGGTTTTATTCCTCCTCCTGGTTGGATTCCTCCAAAAGATTGGAAACCAAAAGATGGGGAATTACCTCCAGATTGGGAACTTATGCCTGAAGATTTTAAAGATTTAGATCCGAATTTTAAAAATAATTACAATCAAGGAGTTAAAGAAATCTTCGATGGAAATTTAACACCACATGATAACTTTAAACTTCCACCGGGAACACTTCCACCGAAAGATTTTAAACCACCTGAAAATTGGACTCCACCTGAAGGTTTTAAACCACCGATTGGATGGAAGCCACCTAAAGATTGGAAACTCGGAGATAATTGGACTCCGCCCGAAGGATTTTCATCAAACGATGATAAAAAACAAGCATTATCACCTGGTTGGATTAGAAAAGAAGATGGAACTCTAGCTCCTCCAGAAGATTTTAATCCACCAGATTGGTGGATTCCACCAAAAGATTGGAAAAAAGGAGACGCTTTGCCTGAAGGTTCTGCACCTTTTCAAAAAACTAATTTTAAAGTAGGCGAAGAACCTCCTAAAGGATGGGAACCTCCTAAAGGATTTATTCCTCCAGACGATTGGGTTGCTCCAGAAGGATGGGTTCCACCTAAAGATTGGAAGCCAAATGAAGGATTTATACCACCAGAAGGTTGGATCCCTCCTGAAAAAGATCAATTTTTCTATCCAGATAATAACTTTAAACCACCGGAAGGATTTAAACCTCCTGAAGGTTTTAAACCACCCGAAGGTTTTAAACCTCCTGAAGGATTTATTCCGCCAAAAGGTTATGTTCCTCCAAATAGCATTATGCCTCCATCTGATGGATTTAAACCACCTAATGGAAATATAACACCTCCTCCTGATGGATTTAAACCTCCGGACGGTAATATGCCTCCTCCTGATGGTTACAAACCTCCGGATGGCAATACTCCGCCTCCTGATGGTTACAAACCTCCGGACGGCAATATGCCGCCTCCTGATGGCTACAAACCTCCGGACGGCAATACGCCTCCTCCTGATGGTTACAAACCTCCGGACGGCAATATGCCTCCTCCTGATGGTTACAAACCTCCGGATGGTAATATGCCTCCTCCTGATGGTTACAAACCTCCGGACGGCAATATGCCTCCTCCTGATGGTTACAAACCTCCGGACGGCAATATGCCTCCTCCTCCTCCTCCTAATTAAATCAAAAAATACAAAAGTACTCTTTAAAAAGAGTACTTTTGTTTGTTCATTTTATTTACCCATATGCGATTAATTAGTGTTTTAAAAATATTACTCTATTTATTAAACTATATAGAATCATTAACTTATTATAAAATTAAACTGTTTCAGGTTCTTTATATTCCACGTCAAATGTTTCAACTGTCATCACTTCTATTTTTTTCTCTTCTACTGGTCTATCTGTTCTATCTACTTTTGTCTCAGCAATTTTATCAACTACATCCATTCCTTCAATTACTTTTCCAAAAGCTGCGTATGATCCATCTAGGTGTGGAGAATGTTTATGCATAATGAAAAATTGCGAACCAGCTGAATTTGGTGCAGCTGCTCTTGCCATTGAAAGTACTCCAGCTTCATGAACTAAATCATTTTTAAATCCGTTTGAACTAAATTCACCTTTTACGGCATATCCAGGTCCGCCCATTCCAGTTCCATCAGGACATCCACCTTGAATCATAAATCCTTTAATAACTCTATGGAATATTAATCCATTATAAAAACCTTTTTTAACTAAGCTAATATAATTATTAACTGTATTTGGTGCTATTTCAGGATATAATTCTGCTTTAATTATTTCACCTGAAGTCATCTTAATTGTAACTATTGGATTTTTATTCATTATTTTCTCCCTTCCGTTATATGCTGTTTTTTATAATATTATTTAGCTGTTATACCTTATTCTTTGAAATATTAAATTAAACCTACTTTTGTTGTTTTTCAAATTTAATGTCAAATTTATTAACTTCAAGAATTTCATTTATGACTTCCCAAACGTCATATTTCCCAGCTCTATTCATTGCCGATACCGGTACTAAAACATCTTCTTTCGACATTCCTAATTCTTTTTTAATCATAAATACATTCTTAGATAATTGACCTTTAGACAATTTGTCTGCCTTTGTTCCAATTATTATTCCATTAAATCCATATTCCTTTATCCAATTATACATTTCTTTATCTTCTTTTGTTGGTTTATGCCTTAAATCTACCAATTGAAAAACCTCAAGTAAATTTTCCCTTTTTGTTAAATACGTTTCTATTATAGTACCCCAAGTTGCCTTTTGCGCTTTAGAAACTTTAGCGTAGCCATAACCTGGTAGATCAACAAATGTTATTTTATCATCAATATTAAAAAAATTAATTAATTGTGTTTTTCCAGGTCTTGAACTTGTTTTTGCAAGGCTTTTTCTATTTATTAACATATTTAGAAGTGTAGATTTCCCAACATTGCTTCTTCCAACAAATGCAAATTCAGGAGGTATAATTTCTGGATACTGTTCATACTTTACTGCGCTCGTAATAAAACTACTATTTCCTATTTTCATTTTTATCAACCTTTACTAATGCATGTTTTAATACATCATCCATTGTTTTAGCAGGAATAAATTTAATTGCATCTTTTACTTCATCAGGAATATCTTCTAAATCTTTAAGATTATCAAATGGAAATATTATTGTTTTAATTCCCATTCTTTTTGCTGCAAGTGATTTTTCTTTTAATCCTCCAATTGGAAGTACTCTTCCTCTTAAAGTGATTTCACCTGTCATAGCAACATCTTTACTTACTGCTATTCCAGAAAGAGCTGATATAACTGCAGTAGCCATAGATATGCCTGCAGAAGGTCCATCTTTTGGTATTGCACCTTCTGGAATGTGTATATGAATATCTTTACTTTCATGGAAGTTTTCTTCAATACCATATTTTTTTGCTACTGTTCTAACATAAGTTAATCCTGTTCTAGCCGATTCCTTCATAACGTCGCCAAGTTGACCCGTAAGTACTAACTTTCCATTGCCTTTCATTGGTGATACTTCAATATATAGTGTAACACCGCCAACTGCTGTCCAGGCAAGACCAGTTACCATCCCAATCTGATTTTTTGAATTTTTTTTGTCATATGAATACTTAGACACACCAAGCGATTTATTTAAATTTTTTGAATTTACAAGTATTTTATCTTTTTTTGTTTCAACTATTTCAGCAGCTGTTTTTCTACAAACCGTAGCAATTTGTCTTTCAAGTTCACGCACTCCTGATTCTCTCGTGTATTCTGTTACAATTTTTGAAAGTGTAGGATCAGATAATTTAAGATTTTTGTCCGTTAAACCATGCTCTTTAAGCTGTTTTGGAAGCAAATATTTTCTTGCAATATTTACTTTTTCAAATTCTGTATATCCACTTACATTAATCACTTCCATTCTATCAAGAAGTGGTCTTGGAATTGTACTAAGGGAATTTGCTGTAGTTATAAACATAACTTTTGATAAATCAAATTCTACTTCCAAATAATGATCTTTAAAACTTTTGTTTTGCTCAGGATCTAAAACTTCTAGTAGAGCTGATGCAGGATCTCCTCTAAAATCACTAGCTAATTTATCAATTTCATCAAATAAGAAAACTGGATTCTTAGTACCTGCTTCTTTTATTCCGTTAATTATTCTACCAGGAAGAGCTCCTATATACGTTCTTCTATGACCTCTAATTTCTGCTTCATCTCTTACCCCACCAAGAGACATTCTCACAAACTTTCTATTAAGAGAACGTGCAATTGATTTTGCAACAGATGTCTTTCCAACTCCCGGAGGTCCTACAAGACAAATAATAGGTCCTTTCATACTCTTAGTTAATTCTCTAATAGCAAGATATTCTAAAACCCTTTCCTTTACTTCTTTAAGACCATAATGATCCTGATTTAAAATTTCTCTTGCTTTAGTAATATCAAGCGTATCCTTTGTTTGTTTGTTCCAAGGCAATTCTAAAATTGAACTAATATATGTTCTAATTACACCACTTTCTGCAGATGCTGGTGAAAGTCTAGCTAGTCTTTCAATTTCTTTATTAATTTTTTCTTTCACTTTTTTTGGTGCTTTTAATTTTCTAAGTTTTTCTTTTAATTCTATTATTTCATCATCAGGATTGTATTCTTCACCCAATTCTTCTTTTATTATCTTCATTTGTTCTCTTAAATAGTATTCTTTTTGCATTTTATTTATTTGACTTCTTACTTTTTCATTAATGTTTTTTTCAACTTCTAAGATTTCGATTTCACTAACTAAAATACTATATAAGGCTTCTAATCTAGCTTTAATACTAATAGCTTCAATTATCTGCTGTTTTTGTTCAATTTTTAACGTCATATTTGAAGCAATAACATCAGCAAGTCTTCCTGGTTCTTCTATTGAAGAAATAGAAATAAGTACGTCTGGAGAAGTTTTAGCACTTATAGAAATATATTTTTCAAAAGATGATAAAACAGTCCTTATAAGAGCCTCTACTTCTTTATCTTTTAAAGAAATGTCTTTATATACTCTTATATCTGCTTTAAAAAATGGAGTTTCTTGAACTAACTCTACAATCTCTGCTCTTTCAATTCCTTCAACAAGTACTCTAATAGCATCTCCAGGAAGTTTAAGCATTTGCTTAATTTTGCAAGTTGTTCCTACTCTATAAAAATCATCAATTGTCGGTGTATCAACGTTTATATCATGTTGAGTAGTTAAAAATATTAATTGATCATTTACCATAGCATCTTCCAATGCCTTAATTGATTTATCTCTTCCCACATCAAAATGTAATACCATATTAGGAAATACTAATAATCCCCTAAGTGGTATCAGTGGCATAGTTATATTTTTTTCACTATCTACCATATTTTCACTCCTTATATTATAAAAAACGAGCCCCTAAAAGACTCGCTTGTTTTAGTCTAAATTAAGACGCATTCTCTTTGTCTTTTCCTTTAGGTTTAACAAAATTTTTAAGAACCAATTTAGGCTCAGTTTTATTTTCAATCGTGTCTTTTGTTATAATACATTCTTTTATATCATCACGAGATGGTATTTCATACATAATATTTAGCATTGTATTTTCCAAAATACTTCTAAGGCCTCTTGCACCTGTTTTCTTTTCAATAGCTTTATTAGCTATTAACGATAATGCCTCGTCTTCAAACTCCAATTGAACACCATCTAATTCAAATAATTTTTTATATTGCTTTGTAAGTGCATTTCTAGGTTCTTTTAGAATTTTAAGTAGTGCTTTTTCATCAAGTTCATGAAGGGAAACTTCAACTGGAACTCTACCAATAAATTCTGGTATTAATCCAAATTTAAGAAGATCACCAGTTTCAAGTTTTTCAAGAAGCTTTCCAACTTCTAAATCTTTTTTGCTTTGCAAGTTTGATCCAAATCCCATTTCTTTTTTACCAATTCTCTTAGAAATGATTTTTTCAATCCCATCAAAAGCTCCACCACAAATAAATAGTATATTACTTGTATCTATCTGTATAAGTTCTTGATGTGGGTGCTTTCTTCCACCTTGAGGTGGAACACTTGCAACGGTTCCTTCTATTAATTTTAATAGCGCTTGCTGTACTCCTTCTCCACTAACATCTCTAGTGATTGAAGGATTCTCAGATCTTCTTGAAATTTTATCTATTTCGTCTATATAAATTATACCTGTCTGCGCTTTTTCTATGTCATAATCAGCAGCTTGTATAATTTTTAATAAAATATTTTCTACATCTTCACCAACATATCCCGCCTCAGTAAGTGATGTTGCATCTGCTATTGCAAATGGAACATTTAATATTTTAGCAAGAGTTTGTGCTAATAGAGTTTTACCAGAACCAGTTGGACCTAAAAGAAGTATATTACTCTTTTGAAGTTCAACATCTCCTGTTTTTATATCATTTTTAATCCTTTTATAATGATTATAAACTGCAACCGACAAGGTTCTTTTTGCTTTTTCTTGACCTATTACATACTCATCAAGTATTTTCTTAATCTCACTTGGTTTCGGCAAATTTGTTAAGCTTACATCTTCAAAATCATTCATTTCTTCAGAAATTATTTCTTCGCAAAGAGCAACACACTCATCACAAATGTAAACATTTGGTCCTGCAATTAATCTCTTAACTTGATTTTGGGACTTTCCACAAAATGAACAAGAAACTTGTTTTTTATCTTCAAATTTATTCATAGTAAACCTCTCTCTACTATCTAGAAGTAATGACTTTATCAATAAGTCCATAATCAGCAGCTTCACTAGCCGACATAAAATTATCTCTTTCTGTATCTTTAGATATAGTCTCTAACGGCTGACCAGTTCTTTCAGATAAAATTTCATTAAGAGTTTCTCTAATTTTTAATATTCTATCTGTGTGAATTTTTAAATCAGTTGCTTGTCCACGTGTTCCACCAAGTGGTTGGTGAATCATAATTTCTGAATTTGGAAGAGCATATCTTTTACCAATAGCTCCAGCTGTAAGTAAAAAAGCGCCCATACTTGCTGCCATTCCAATACAAATTGTAGATACATCAGGTTTTATATACTGCATAGTATCGTATATAGCCATACCAGCTGTAATTGAACCACCCGGGCTATTTATATACAAACTAATATCTTTATCTGGATCTTCAGATTCTAAAAATAACATTTGAGCCACAACTAAACTTGCTGTAGCATCATTAACTTCTTCGCCTAAAAATATAATTCTATCTTTTAATAGTCTTGAAAAAATATCATATGATCTTTCGCCTCTATTTGTTTGATCAACTACTACAGGAACTAATGCCATAGTTACCTCCTCTTACACTAATTTAGCGTTTTCAACCAAGAAATCAACTGTTTTTCTTGAAACAATTGAATCTTCAATATATGAGTAATCATCATTTTTAAATAATTTCTTAACTTCTTCCATAGTAGATTTTTGTGCATCTGCAATCTTTTGAAGTTCTTCATTAATTTCTGTCTCTTCAGCTTTAAAACCTTCAAGTTCAGCAACTTTTTCTAAAACTAATGCAGTTTTTACTCTAATAGCTGCATCATCTTTCATTTGATCTTTTAAAGCATCTAAACTACCACCTGTATACTGAACATATTGATCAAGTGAAATTCCTTGAGAACTTAATTGATAATCAAACTCTCTAAGCATACCACTAACTTCTGTATCGATCATAGCATCCGGAATGTCAGCTTTCATAGTATCGCTTACAGCATCTATAACTTTATCTCTTTGAGCTAATTTCGCATTTTTTTCTGCTGATTCTTGTAATTTAACTTTAATATCATTTTTAAGTTCTTCTAAAGTATCAAACTCAGAAGTATCTTTAGCAAATTCATCATCAAGTTCTGGAAGTTCTTTTACTTTAATACCCTTAACTTCAACATTAAAAACAGCTTCTTTTCCAGCTAAAGTTTTTTCTGAATAATCTTCAGGGAAAGTAACAACAACATCAACTTTACTATCTAATTTTGCACCAATTAATTGTTCTTCAAATCCTGGAATAAATGTTTTAGATCCAATTACCAATGTTTGATTAGTAGCAGTTCCACCTTCAAATTGCTCATGATTTACAAATCCAGCATAGTCAATAATAACACTATCACCATCTTGAACAGCTCTGTCTTCAACGCTAATTAATCTAGCACCCATATCTCTTGATTTCTCAAGTTCTTTATCAACATCTTCATCAGATACTTCAACTTTAATTTCTTCTACTTCAATACCTTTATATTCGCCTAATTCAACCTCTGGCTTAACAGTTACAACTGCTTCAATGATTATTTCTTTTTCAACATCTAATTCTTTTACATCAATATCAGGGCTATCTACTACATCAAGTTTTAATTCTTCAACAGCTTTAGAATACTCTTCAGGAAGCACTACATTAATAGCTTCTTCATAAAAAACTTCTACCCCGTATTGTGCTTCTATAATCTTTCTTGGTGCTTTTCCTTTTCTAAATCCTGGTATATTGAATTTTTTTCTTTCTTTTAAGTACGCTTTTTGAATAGCAACTTTGAACTCTTCTTTTGACACCTTAATTTCAATTGTAACTTTATTATTTTCTTTTGTTTTTAATGATGAACTCATTTTTTTCCTCCTAAAATATCAATATTTCAATTGCACACATGCAATTCTGTTCAATAACAATGACAAAGATGCCATTAAAACACCTCTATACTCTAACATATATTATAACACTAAAAATAATATGTAAACACTTTTTAAAGCAAATTCTTAATTTTTTCACACTTTTTTCACAAAAAGTACATATTTTCACCTTTTTTGTTGCTTTTTAAGCATTTTTTGCTATTTTTTTATATCCAACATCTAGATTTTTATTAGTCATAGCTTCTTATAAGTTAGTTTTATCCGATGCCTTAGAGTTCTAATACCCACACTTCTTAAAAAAGTGGGGGATAAAGAACTCTAAAAAGGCCCTGAATTATGTTTTCTAAGATTCAGTGGGAGTAAAAACTCCCCCTGAATCCAAGAAATTCATTTATATAGTTCTATATATACTGATTTTGTTTTCTAGAAAATATGCGACAATTTCATTAGTTTATGATATTATAATTCTATATTTTACCAATGAGGTGTCTAATGGATATACTAAGAAAAATTGAAGTTCAAACAGATTTAAAATTTAACGAAGAACAAATTAAAGCTATAATGCATTTTAGTGGGCCTGCTCTTACACTTGCCGTTCCCGGCAGTGGTAAAACAACACTCCTACTCGCAAGGACAATTAATTTAATAGAAAAATATAAGGTAAAGGCTTCATCAATACTTACAATTACCTTTAGTAAAGCTGCTTCTTTAGATATGAATAGAAGATATGAAAAAGTATTTTATGATTCATTTCCATACAAAATTAAATTTTCAACAATTCATAGTTTTTGCTATCAAATTTTTAAGGCTTATTGTAAGAAAAAAAATTTGAAATATACATTAATCGAAACTAATAGCTATCTATCAAAGCAAAAAATTCTTAGCAAAATATATTTGGATTTAAATAAATCTTATATCACCGAAGATAAATTAGAAGAATTATCTAATTCTATTAGTTTTATAAAAAATATGCTTATTGATACTGAAAATATCGAAGACGAAATTACAACATTTTCTAACCTTAAGAATATTTTTATAGAATATGAAAATTTTAAATCAAAGAATATGTATATTGATTTTGATGATATGCTAACTTTAACATTTGATATTTTGAAAAACCATCCTAAAGCACTTGAATACTATAGAAAAAAATACGATTTTATTCAAGTAGATGAAACTCAAGATACAAGTAAAATACAACATGAAATCATTAAATTAATAGCTAATAATAACAAAAATGTTTTTATGGTTGCTGATGATGATCAAAGTATTTATGGATTTAGAGGTGCTTATCCTGAAATGCTACTAAATTTCTCTAAAGAATACAAGAATGCATCAATTTACTATTTAAAAACTAATTACAGAAGTTATTCAAATATTATTGATGTTTGTAATGATTCAATAAAATCAAATACTATTCGTTATAAAAAAGAAATAAAAGCTCATTTTGAAGCAAAAGGTAATGTTGAAATTATTAATTTTGATAGCACTTTTGATAGAAATAACTTTATAATAAATCAACTTAAAAAAAATACGTCCGAAGACTATGGTATTCTTTATAGAAATAATATATCAGGAATTTCTGTAGCAAATGAACTAGAATTAAAAAATATATCTTTTAATATAAGAGATAGTAAATTATTATTATTTAAACACTGGGTAACAAAAGATATTAAACTCATTCTCTCTCTTAGCTTAATCACGCAAGACTTATCTACTTTTGAAGACGTTTATTATAAAATTAATGGTTATATCTCTAAAAAAATGATTCAATTTGTAAAACTAAATCATAGGAATCGCAATGTATTTGACGTTCTTTTAGAATACCCCGATTTAAAAAAGCATCAAATAACTAAGCTAAAATCTATTAGAAGTCACTTTCAACTTCTAGCTAAATCAAAACCTGCTGATGCTATTAGAATAATAGAAGAAGAATTAGGTTACACTGAATTTCTAAGCACCCGCTCTGATGTAGATGACTATTCATTCTTGTCTCTTGTAAACATTATTGTGATACTAAAAGAAATTGCTTCTTCATGTGACTCTATATTAAGTTTTTTTGAAAGGCTTGATACTCTTGAAGAATTCTTAAACTCTAATTCAAAAAACTATTATGCAAATACAAAACTTTCAACTATTCATTCTGCAAAGGGACTTGAATATGATAATGTTTTTATTATTGATGCTGAAAACGAACTTTTCCCAAATGGTAGTGCAGTTTCTAAATTCAAAAAAAATATAATTTCTCCACTTGAAGAAGAAAGAAGATTGTTTTATGTTGGAATTTCAAGAGCTAAAAAGACACTTAGAATTCTTAATGTAAAATTTAAAAACGGTACTTATGTAAAACCATCTATATTCACTAATGAAATATCAAAGAATAATAACATTGTAATAAAAACCATTAAAACTAAAAAAAATAACGACAACCTTAAATTTAATATAGGCGATGTCGTTATTCATAATGTTTTTGGTGAAGGTGTAGTTAAAGATTCATCTAGCAATATTGTAAAAGTAGAATTCAATAAATCTATAAAAGAACTTTCCACAAATGTTGTAATAGAATACGGACTTATGAAATTAAAATAATTATAAACTATTCAAATTCAATAATTTCATAGTCTTGAAGTAGCGTATCTATTAATAGTAATTTTCCATTTAGTAAACTGCCTTTTTTAAGAAGATATTTTATAACTTCTGAAACTTGAATTGAAGCTACTAAAGCAGGTGTAAAAGAAGGACTACCTTTTTTAAGGTCACCTTCTTTATTTTTTGCATATATCTTGCCAAGCGTTTTTTCGCCTGGCAAGATAGTTGAAACTTGTCCATACCAACTTGAAATCGCACCATAAATAAAGGTAATTCCAAGTTTTTCACATGCATTATTAACTACAAACCTACTAGCAATATCATCCAGTCCATCTACCACTAGACTATGTCCTTTAATTAATTCTATTACATTTTTTTTATCTATTTTTTTAGTAAAAGCATTAATTATTACTTTAGAATTAATGTTAATTGCCCTTTCTTTAGCTACATCGACTTTGAATTTTCCAATTACAAATTCATCAGAATATATTTGCCTATTTAAATTGCTCATATCAAATTTATCAAAATCAATTATAGTAATTTCTCCGATACCAATTCTTACAAGCATTTCTAATATATATTCTCCAAGACCACCAAGACCAAGAATAACCACTTTAGAATTAATAAGAATTTTCATATCTATTTCTGATAACATATCATGGTTTCTTTTGTATCTTTCCATTTATCCACCTCCAACTGGAGGAAATAAGGAAACCTTGTCTTCATCTTCTAAAAGACTATTAAATTTGCCATCTCGACCATTTATTAATAAAATAGCAACATCGTCTTTTGATATATTTAGATATTCTAGTACATCAGTAACCTTTATTTCAGAATCAAATTCTTTTACCTTAGTTTTAAATCTTCCTTGCCTAAATGTAGCAAATAATCTAATTTCTATTTTCATTTTACTTAATTCCAAGCTTGGCTATTGTTTCTTTAGTTGGAATTCCATCTTCACTCCATCCTCTTGCCTTATAATACTCTGGAAGTAATTGATCTAATTTATTAACCCAACCTTTAGACGGACCTTCTGAAATTGGATCTTCTAGTAATCTCTTTGGAAGTGTATCCTCACTTGGTGCTATTCCTGCTTCAAGGTTAAATAATTTCTCCAAATTCCAAATTCTGTCCCCTGATTCCAAAATACTGTCCGCAGTATGATTAGTTCCACAAACTGAATTTACTAAATCTGCATATTCTTTAGCGCCTAAAGCAAAAGACGTAAATAAACAAAGTCCTAATGAATCAATTGATGCAGTTAAATCTTGGAATACTTTAGCCCATACAGCTTTACCGTCTAAAGCAAATCTATCAAGTTTTTCAGGAAGACCTAGTATCTCAGGTGAAATTAAATAACCTCTTACGTGACATCCACCTCTATTTGATGTTGCATATGCCAGACCTTGTCCTTGAATTCCTCTTGGGTCATAAGCTGGAATTTCAAGTTTTTTAACTGTCATAGACAATTCTTTAGCACCATAACTATCTGTAAGTCTATATGAGCCCATTGCAAGTTTTTTTCCAAGGCCTTCGGAAAGTCCCATCTTTTTAGTCCATGTTACAATTGAATCAGCGTTTCCAAATTCTAATTTATCACCATCAAATTCTTCTTCTTTTATAATACCTCTTTCATATAATTCCATAGCAGATGCTAGTGTTGAACCCGCAGAAATTGTATCAAGTCCCATTTCATTACACCAATGATTTGCTTCAATAATTTTTCCGTAATCAGAGATACCACAATCAGCTCCAAATGCCCATATTGTTTCGTATTCAGGTCCTCCGCCTTCTCCATTTTCACCGATTCTAACATATCTACCACAGCCAATTGGACAACCATAACAAGCTGTAGTCTTAATAAGGTGTTTTTCAACCATTGTTTCTCCGCTAATATCTTCCGCCTTATCATAAACTGAACCTTGAAAGTTTTTTACTGGAAATGCGCCATTTTCATTAATTATATTTACTAATACTGCAGTTCCATAAGTTGGTAAGCCTTGTCCAGTTACACCATTCTCACGAATTTTAGCTAGTGCATCTTTATAAACTAATTTTAACTTATCTTTATCAAATATATTTGGTCTATTACTACCTTTAACTGAAATACCTTTTAGGTTTTTTGAACCCATTACTGCGCCAACACCACTTCTTCCAGCTGCTCTATCTTTATCGTTCATTATTGCAGCAATATAAGAAAGTTTTTCTCCAGCAGGTCCTATTGTCATAATTTTGGCCCTATCTGGACTTTCATCTGCAATTATATCTGTAGCTTCCGATACATATTTACCCCAAACATGATTGGCTTTTCTAATTTCAACTTTATCGTCAACAATACTAATATAAACAGGTTCTTTTGCTTTACCTTCAATAACAATTACATCATAACCTGCAAATTTTAATTCCGCACCCCAAAATCCACCTGAATTTGAACTTGCAATAGTTCCTGATAGAGGCGATTTTGTAATAACCATATATCTTCCACCAGTTGGAGTTGCAGTTCCAGTAAGCGGACCAGTAACAATAAATATTTTGTTTTCTTCACTAAAAGGATCTACTTTAGGACCAACTTCATCGTAAAAAAGTTTACTTCCAAGACCTCTACCACCTATGTATTTCTTTGCTAATTCCAAGTCTAGCTCTTCTACTTTTGTAGTGCCTTCACTTAAATTTACTCTTAACACTTTACCATTATAACCGTACATAATATTCCTCCCTTTTGTTTTTAGGTTTCTATATTTTCTAGGAAGTTATATTGCAAATAGTATGCCAAAATTACGTATTTTACTAAATTACTCTCTTAAATATATAATAAATAACACTATTGTCATATTTCTAGAATTATTATGCCTATATATTAGCTTTATAATATAAAAAGACTATAATTTAGTATTATTATTACTAAATTATAGTCTTTTCAAATTTTTATAATTTTTTTCTCCACACAAATTTGTTCCAATTTCGAACACTTAGTAATACTAAATCTTAAAGCCTTTAATTGCAAAATATAGAAATAAATAATTACGTTCCTTTTTAGAACACTGTTACAGATTAGAACACTTCTTTGCAAAAGACATAGTGTTTTTAAATACTTGTATCAATTTTATATTTTTTCATTTTTCTATATAAAGTATTTCTTCCAATCCCAAGTATCTTTGCTACACTCGTTATATTATATTCTTTTTCTATTAATGTCTTTATAATATATTCCTTTTCAATTTCTTCTAGTGAATAACCTAATTTCGCATTTAAAAAATTTAATGACTTATTTTCTTTAGTTTGTTTTAACGTTTCAATCGGTATTCTCTCAGCATTAATTGCATGTTCTACAAAATTTTCGAGTTCTCTAACATTTCCTTTCCATGAATAATTTTTTAAACTTGCCATTAGGTTAAAATCAACTTCAACAATATTTTTATTTAATTTTTTAGATGTTTTTTTCATAAAATGTTCAATAAATAAAGGAATATCCTCTTTTATCTCCCTAAGTGGAGGAAGTTTCAGCGGAAGAACGTTTAACCTATAATATAAATCTTTTCTAAATTTACCATTTACGACGTCATCTTCTAAATTTGAATTGGTAGCAGCAATTAATCTTACATCTACAACCATTTCTTTAAGTCCACCTACTCTACATACTACGCCTTCTTCAATAACTCTTAAAAGTTTTGATTGCATATCAAGTGGCATTTCACCTATTTCATCTAAAAAAAGAGTTCCACCATCAGCAATTTCAAACTTTCCGGGTTGTCCACTTTTTTTTGCTCCTGTAAAAGCACCTTCTTCATATCCAAAAAGTTCAGTTTCAATTAAGTTTTTTGGTATTGCCGCGCAGTTCAGCGCAACAAATGATTCATTTTTTCTTACTCCATAATTATGTATAGATTGAGCAAAACTCTCTTTTCCAGTACCACTTTCGCCTAGTATTAATACAGTAGATTTGCTATCGGAAATTTTCATAGCCATTTTTTTTACATCTTTTATTTTTTTTGATTTTCCTATTATTTTATCAAAAGTATAGATTGCATGTCTTCCCATAATATCATTTGCAAGTTTTCTAATTTTTTTTATATCTTTAAATATTAGTATAATATTTTTTACTTCGCCTAAAGTATCATATATAGGGTATACTGTTAGAGAATACATTAATTTATTTCTCTTTGTATTAACAAATACTTCTTTGTCGCTGTAGTTTTCATTGTTATACACACTTGAAGTCATATCATTCCAGCCTTTAAATAAACGCCAAGCTTTAAAAGAATCAAGCTCCTTCGAACTAAATCCAAACATTTCTTTAATATATCTATTGTATGATTTAATATTCCCTTCCAAATCGCAAGTTAGTATACCAGAATTAATAAAATCCATTATTGTTTCAGAATATTTTTTTTCTAAAGCTAAACTTTCATTTGCTTCTTCTTTTTCAATAATTTTTGTAATTGAGTTTGCTATTGATATTGCAATTCCAAGCGTATGTGGATGCATAAATTCTTTATAACCTGTAATATCAATTATACCAAGCATTTTCCCACTTTTATTTATTATCGGTGAGGCTGAACATGTCCATTTTCGGTAAGCCAAAATATAATGATCATCACCTGAAATTTGTATAGGCTTTTTTTCAGATATTACAAGAGACATTGCATTTGTTCCAATACTATCTTCATTCATATAAGCGCCCGGAATCATCTTCATATTTTTAGCAACTTCCATTATTTCGCCTTCGCCAAAAGTCATTAAAATACAGCCATTTGGATCCGTTAATATTCCAAAAAATTTAGAATCACTATAATAATTATTAATGTCATCAATAAATTTTTTTGAAATGTCTATGATATACTTATTTTCTTCTATTTTCTTATGTAATTCACTTTGATTAATTATTTTCTTAGAAATAATTTGATTTTTACTTAATTTCATATTTTCACATCTTATATGAGAATTTTTTATTATATCATTCATAATAATTACTCCTTTTAATCCCAAGTTCTTCAAATACTCTTTTTACAGTACTATAGCTATATCCTTTTCTACTTAATAAGCCCATCAATCTATTATATTTTTTTTCAAATGGTATATCTCCATATTGATTAAATTTTTTTATAGCGATTTCTTTAGCAGCTAAAAATTCCTCATCTTCTCCAACATAACTTAATACATTTTCAATTATTTCTTTACTAATACCTTTTCTAAATAATTCTTGTTTAAGCCTGTTTTTACCATATCTTTCAATTCTAAATTCTACATACTTCTCTGTAAATTCTACATCATTAATTAAATTTAATTTTTTTAATTTTAATAGGACTTCATCTATAACACTCTTTTCATATTCTTTTGTAGTCATTTTATCTCTTATTTCTTTTTCAGTTCTATCTCTATAGCTCAGAACGTTTAATGCATAATTAAATCCTTTTTTTACTTCATTTTCTCTCATAAATTCCTCTTTATTTTAAAAAAAATAGACATAAAGTCTATTTTTAAAATTATTTTTGTGTTCTAAATCTTTTATCCTCAATTTTAATTTTAATCCAATCAATTTTCATATAATGACCAGTAAACCAGCCATAAGAGTGTGTGAAAATTCTAATATTTTTTTTATTAATATTTACTCCATTCACTTTATATTCTTTTCCATTTAAAATATAAGTTATTTTATTGTTTCTTGTATCATAAATCAACTTTTCTTCAAACCAATCATCAAAAATTGGATCTGTAACTTGATAATTATAGTCCTGTTTCCAATTTGGAGGAAGTATTCTAAAAATATCTCTACCAGGTCTTGTAGCTTTTTTATTATAATTATGCGTATATTCAACTAATACAGCACCTTCACCAAGACTTTTAACCCAATCATTGTCAATAATTTTGGGCTTTAAATTATCTGAATTTGTTTGCATTAAAGCAAATCCACCAGTAAAATGATCATTTGCATAATGAAGTTTAATCCTTCTTTCAATAGTAATAACGTCACCAGCAACTACCGGAAGTGGCTTGCTTAATAAATAAGGTCCCCTATCAGTTTCATCATCTTCTAGCGTTAATATACCGTTTTTAGTATTTACTCTATCATATGCAGGAAATCCAGTTTCCCATTCACCAACATACCAAAAGTCTCTATTTATTGTATTAAAATCATCTTCATAAGTAAAAGCTACCTTAGTTCTATTTAAATTGTTAAATTGATAAAAATAAAAACCTATAATCAAACCTATAAATAACAATAATGCAACTATCCTCTTTATCATAAAATCATTCCTTTTGATTATTAGTGGAAATTAATAGCTGCAAGCGCTACTGAAATAAACGATGAAACCACCATAGCTCCAATAATCACAATTGTTACAATCTTCTTCATTTTATAACTCATAATTTTCTCCTTTTTTAATAGTTATCCTATATATATTATTTTATAATCAACTTAGCATACTGTCAATTTCTTCTTTAGTTAAAACAAAAATAAATTTATGCTTTTTTCCCAAATAATTTAAAAAGAATTCAATATTTAATGAATAATCAAGGTCAAAGTATATTAACAATTCATCAACATATTTCTCTAGTTTATTTGAAATAAATTTTTCCTTTACACTAACAACAATTTCTCTTTCTTCAATTTCACTTGCAATATTTTTTTTACTTGCGAAATTATAAATTTCTGAGAATACTATTTTTTTTACAGAAAAATAAATTTTAAATCTAATTATACTTTTTATAAAAATTATAATTATTGCTATACTCACTGTAACTAACAAGGCAAAAGTAATATTACTCATAATTCTCCTTTATTCAAAATTCTTTATATATATTTGATTAATAGCCTTTTCAACTTCACTGTTAAATTTTTCAAATTTCTCAATTAAGTTTTCTGCTTCCACTGTCAAGTGTGATCCACCACCACCAAGACCACCACTGCTTCGTTTTAATATTTTTATATTTAAATTTGATTCTATATTTTTTACTATTTTAAGCGCTTTCGTATATGACATATTCATATCATTAGAAGCTTTCCTAAGTGAACCAAATTCTTTAGTTTTAGCTAATAACATCATAGGTCCTATTCCAAACACCTTTATATTGTTTTCTATAATCCAAATTTTATACTCATAATTCATTTTTTTACTCCAATTGCCTTAAAGATATCATTATTTTCATTTATATACGACATAAGTTTTGACTCTGTATTCTTCTTTAATAAATAATAATCAAAATAATTTAAAATAAAAGCATTGTTTTTCTTGTGATTTAAATTGTAATTGTCAGTTTTAGAAATTTTAAACAATTTTGACATTAGTCCAAGTTCACCCAAGTCTGTGAAATCTTGATGAGAAAATTTATTTACTTTATATACCTTTGAATTTACACAATTATTAATCTCGCAAATTCTAAATATATATCTTGTGTTTTCTGAATTATACCATTCATCTGAAATTAATACTGAAGTTGGTTTGTTAAATCCATATTTTACGAATTTGCTACTGATTGGTTCAATCCAAGGATCAAGTGCAATAACCGATTTCACTCTATCATCCTTTTCAAGTAAAAGAGCTGCACTACCACCAATAGAATGACCAAGGAGTGCAATGTTATTTACATCAATTTTGTTTTTAAAATCTAAATTACTTTTTACAGAATTAAGTTTTTTTAATCCTTCAATTGTAAGCATAATATCTTTTTTGTAAATATCTATAATATTTTTTCCAAAAGAAAAATAATCCAAATCATCATTACTGAATAAGTTATCATCTAAATATATATTTTTATTATCAATATTCGTTACAATTGAACCATAAGTATGATTTATAACTGCAACCAAGTATCCATTTGAGGCAAGTTTTTCAGCTAGCGAAGTCTGAAAATCTCCAAGACTAGCAAAACCGTGAGAAATTATTACTACTGGCATTTTTTCTACGTTATTACTTACCTCTACATTTTTATATGAATTAGTTTTTATATTTCCTATATAACTTACAAAAAATTTAGGTATTTTATACTTAGCAAATATGTATTTTTCTAAGCCATCTATATTATCAATCCATCTATTTCTTTCTTTTGAAATTGAATCTGATGGATAATATAATTTTACTGAAATTTTCCTGTTTTCATTTTTACTTAAAATTTCTTTTCGCAGCGGATCAATCATTGTATAAATCTTATTTCCAACATAATATTTTCCTTTATATATTTTAAAATCATTTAATGGAAAAATAATAGACGAAAATAAAAAAGAAGCAATTAAAACTGTTACAATCCTTCGACTCAATTTATGTGAAACTTTAAGGTTTTTATTTTTATATATAAATCCAATATAAATAAGAAGAATATAGGTTATTATAATGAGTAATATGAGTGGTATAAGCTGCCATCTAAAGGTATCATAAATTATTAAATACACAGAAACAAACGACAAAAAGATAAAACCTATAAAGGCTTTATCAAAAAAAATATTTCTTAAATTCTTAAATACATAAATAAAAAATAAAACAAACGCTATTAAAATTTCTATAATATTCAAAGTATCACCTGTAATAATTTTTTTACTTACAAAACGCAAAAGACCTTATTTGCGTTTTGTAAGTTATTTACTTAACTATAACACAAATATAATCACATATATATACTTAATTTTACCCATTCATTAGATTCATCATCAGCACTAAAACCTACTCTTTCAAAAATCCGTCTTGAATGAATATCTTCAGATTTTAAAATTGTATACAATGATTCACCAGAAAATTGGTAATAATCAATTAAAAATTCTACGCATTCACTAACAAAATCAAAGCCTAACCCTTTACCTAGCAAATCAGGTAATAAGGCGCACCCCATATCAATATCATCATCTTCATCAAAAGAACATTCAATAAATCCAGCTAATTCCTCATCTTCATCTAGAGCAACGAAAAACTCACATGATTTTTTTTCTAAAAGTCGATCCAAATCAACATTATTTTTCTCTATATCGTAGCACGAATAGTCATTTTGATTTTTCCAATTTATTATTTTATCAACATCTTCATCCTTAATCAGTCGAAAATCAAACATACTGTTTTCTCCTTCCCTAAAAAAATAATATAACAATTAATATTATTCTTTTATTACCCGAAAAAAAAGCAAACTAACTCTATTTATTAAATTTTGATTTATAAAGTCTTCTCCTATCAAGAACATAAACTCCATCTGTAAATTCACCCGTGTCTACACTACTTAAAGCTTTATCCATATCGTACATTCTAGCGTCAATCATATCAATATAGTGTAATAGTTCACCTTCAGGTATAAGCGGTTTTTTAGGACTTCCAAACTCTGGTTCATAGTGATGAGACAAAATCATATGCTGAATTAACGAAGAAATTTCTTCATCAACATTTAATTTTTTTGCAGCCTCATCTACTTTTTTTATACCCATAATCAGATGTCCAAGTAATTGTCCATTAAATGAATAACTCGAAACAATACCCATTTCATCCGAAATCATCTCATTTATTTTCTCCATATCATGTAAAATTATCCCTGCATAAAGTAAATCGCTATCAATATTAGGATAAACCTTAACTAAACCTTTACCTACTTTAAGCATTCTTAAAATATGATAAAGTAAACCAGCTCTAATACTATGGTGATTACTTTTAGCCGCAGGATAATACATTAACTTTTCCTTATTTTCAGTTAAAAAATATTGAACTAATTTTTTTACATCATTATTTTCCATAAGGTCTGTAAGCTCAAAAATCTCCTTATACATAAGGCTAGGCTCAATTGGAGCTGAAGGAACTAACTCGTTTATATCCACATTGTCTGCATCATTTTTAAGCCTTATTTTTGAAATTTTTAACTGCTTATTATTTTGCCATAAAGTTACTACACCTTTAACTTTAACTATGGCGCCAGTTTTATAAAGATCTATCATTTCGTCTTTTATATCCCAAACTTTAGAATTCATTTGTCCAGTTTTATCCGATAATGTCATATCAAAATACTTTTTATTATTTGATGAAGTCTTTAAATTTAAATCTTTGATTATAAAAAAAGATTGAATATCATCTCCAACTTCGAATTCTATTATATTTTTCATTCACGACTCCTTTTACTAAACTCACTAATACCATCCTCTATAATAATAACACTTAGTTTTAAAATCTCAAAACAAAAAAATAACTAAGAAAATATATTCTTAGTTATTTTTATTATATTGATTTAACAATTAATTTAAAATTATAATATTTCTACTGTATATTTTGATTTTAACTCTGCAACTTTTGCAAGATAAGCTTCAGATTGTTTTTTTGCTGTTAAAGTTTTTAATAAATCCATTCTCATCTCTTCTAATCCTTTAGAAGATGCTTCTTTTCTATCAACAACTTTAATTATATGATATCCAAATTGTGTTTTAACCGGCTCACTTATTTGATTTAATTCTAATGCAAATGATGCTTCTTCAAACTCTGGTACCATTTGACCCTTACCAAAGAATCCTAAATCTCCACCTTTTTCTTTTGATGGACAACTTGAATATTTTTTTGCTGCGTCTTCAAACGAAAGTCCACCATTAATTTCTTCAATGATATCATTTGCTTTTGTTTCATCATCTATCAAAATATGATGCGCATTTACTGTTTCTGGTGCTGTAAATTCATTCTTATGTGCTTCATAATACGCTTCTACTTCGCCATCTTCAACTTTTACACCCATCACTGTTTGTCCAATCATATATTGCTTGATTAAAGAAATTTTAGCTTTTTCTAATTCGCTTTTGAAAGCTTCATCTTCATCAGCTTTTATCTCTTTTCCATGAGAGTAAAATAATTCTTCATTAATTAATTCATCAAGTAATCTTTTTTCCCCTTCAGGATTTGCAAATTGCATAGCTTGATTTCCTAAATGACTAATAAGTACATCCATATCTTTTTGAGTAATTTCTCTTCCATCTACTTTAGCAATTATTTTATTTTCCATAATAACCTCCATTAAAATATAATTTATATTAATATCCATTAACACAACGTATGAATATATAATAACAAAAGAATTTATATGTGTCTACCAATAAAAAAAAACTCTGTAAACAGAGTTTTTGTGGTGCGGGTGGAGGGACTTGAACCCCCACGTACAAGACACTAGATCCTAAGTCTAGCGCGTCTGCCAATTCCGCCACACCCGCATATTGGTGATCCATCCGCGACTTGAACGCGGGACACCCTGATTAAAAGTCAGATGCTCTACCAACTGAGCTAATGGACCATATTTTTTTGGCTGGGGATACAGGACTTGAACCTGTGGTGACGGAGTCAAAGTCCGCTGCCTTACCGACTTGGCTAATCCCCAAAATATAAATGGGGCGGCTGATGGGGTTCGAACCCACGCATGCAGGAGCCACAATCCTGTGTCTTAACCACTTGACTACAACCGCCATATAAATTAGCATTTTTTTCATAATAAAAATTTACCATTATCTAAAAAACACTTCAGGAACTTAACACTTTCGTCTCCATCCAAAAATAAAAATGGTGCAACCGCGGGGATTCGAACCCAGGACCTACGCCTTAGAAGGGCGTTGCTCTATCCAGCTGAGCTACGGATGCACATAATTATATTTAATGGTCGGGGTGACAGGATTCGAACCTACGACCCTCTGGTCCCAAACCAGATGCGCTACCAAACTGCGCTACACCCCGTTGCCAACAGAAGTAATTATATATCATAATTTTGTTTACGTCAACACTTTTTTTTTATTATTTTATATTTCATATAAAAATGATTCAAAAGCGTTGCCATTAACCGTTATAACGGCATATGATTTTCCGAGTTTTCCTCTTGGAAAAGATAAACTTCCTGGATTTATTATTTCTAAATCCTTTTCTTTAATAATAAAAGGCGAATGAGTATGACCAAATAATACCACATCGGCATTTAATTCTTTCGCCTTATAGTAAATGTTATTAAGACTATATTTTACACCATATTTATGTCCATGTGTTAAAAAAAATTTTATTCCTTCTATATTCAAAAGCAAATCCATATTACCACTACTCATGTAATCACAATTTCCTAAAACTGAATAAATTTTTTTATTTGTATACTTTTTTATAATTTCACAATCGCTTTTTAAATCACCTAAATGAAAAATTAAATCTATATTCTTTTTTTCTATTTCACATACAAATTTCCTTATATTTTCATCTTTTCCATGACTATCACTTAAAATCCCTATTTTTATCATATTTTTGCCTCTTTTTAAACAAACTTTGTTCAATATCTAAAAAACGTTAAATTATTTCTGATTTAAAAATTTTCCTAATTCATTTTTTAATTTAATAAGCGCATTTGCTCTGTGGCTTATAACATTTTTTTCTTCAGAAGTTAATTCAGCAAACGTTTTATCAAGTTTTGGAATATAAAACAAAGGATCATAGCCAAATCCATTACTTCCTTTTTCATTAAAACCAATAAGTCCTTCAACCTCACCCCTAACAACTAATTTACGACCATCAGTCATAAGTAGCGTAATCACAGATACAAATCTAGCAGTTCTTTTTTCAATAGGCACATTTTCTAACTCTTTTAATAATTTTTTATTATTTGCATCGTAGTCTCTGTCTTTACCTGAATACCTTGCTGAATGAATACCAGGTGCACCTTCTAAATAATCAACCATAAGCCCTGAATCGTCAGAAAGAGTACTCACACCAAGCTTTTCCATAACAGTTTTAGCTTTTATTAATGAATTTTCTTCAAATGTATGACCATCTTCAACAATATCTTTTTCACCAAAACCCGCATCATACATAGAGATTAATTCTATATTAAATTCCTTAGTAATTTCAAATATTTCTTTAAGTTTATGTTCATTGCCAGAAGCAAGTATAATTTTTTTCACAATAACCACCTTTTATTTTGTTATAGTTATTTAATAACCAAGTGCTTTCTTTTGAAATTCAATTAATTCTAGTATTCCTTTTTCTCCAAATTCTAATAATTTATTAAGTTCAGCTTTCGAAAAAGGAGCTTCTTCTCCAGTTCCTTGAATTTCTATAAACTCTCCTTTAGATGTCATAATAAGATTCATATCAACCTTGGCACTTGAATCTTCTTCATAGCATAAATCAAGTAAAACTTCACCGTTAACGATACCAACACTCACCGCAGCTATATAATCATTCATTGGAATTTCTTTTATTAAAGCTTCATTTTTAAGTTTCATAAGTGCATCCATAAGAGCTACATACGCACCCGTAATTGATGCTGTTCTTGTTCCTCCATCTGCTTGAATTACATCACAATCAATCCAAATCGTTCTTTCGCCAAGTTTTTCTAAGTCAACTATACTTCTAAGAGAACGTCCAATTAATCTTTGAATTTCCTGTGTTCTTCCATCAATTTTTCCTTTTGAGGAATTTCTTATTTTTCTTGTATGTGTAGATCTAGGTAGCATAGAATACTCTGCACTTACCCACCCTTTACCTTGACCTTTAAGAAAAGGTGGCACTTTTTCTTCAATCGTTGCAGTACAAATTACTTTAGTATTTCCTGTTTCTATTAAAACTGATCCTTCTGGATGAAGCAAATAGTTTCTTGTTATATTAAATTTCCTAAGCTCATCGTTTTGTCTTCCATCAATTCTCATGTTTCACCTCTTATTAATATTTATAATCTATACATATTATATCACTCTATTATCAATAATTGCTACTATGAATTACTTAATTCTATTCTTATTATTCAAATAAAGCAGCTGGTAATTTTCAGAATTTTTCGATTGTTTGTACGTAAAAAAAATAATAAGTTGACTCCGAGGAATCAACTTATTACTGAGAATGCTTGAAATTATTTGAATAAATTCAATCTAACATAGTTTATTATAAATCTTTTTTTCAATATGTCAAGATAAAAAATGAAATATAATATATTTTTATTTTAATCTAAGTAGCATCATCGCAACATCATCAGTATAATCACCATCTTCTGTCATATGAATTAACTTAAAATGATTAAATGCCTTTTCTAGAAATGTTTTTTGATCTTCTAGAGCTAATCTTTTATAAAGATTAGTAAACTCTTCAACAAGTGTCCAATTTTTAAAATCACTATCTTTACCCGAACTAAAAAGACCATCAGTATATACAAAAATTTCATCACCACGATTTAACTTCATCTCATAATTTTCATATCCAATTCCTTCTAATATACCAAGAAGCAATCCATTCTTATTGAGAGGTGTAACTTCTTCTTCTTCACTAATTACGATTGGATATGGCTGACCAGCATTAGAGTATGTAAATACATCATCATCTATTAGTCCTACAAAAGCGGAAAAAACAATATAGTTAAATTCACCTTCAAAGTCAAACATATCAAAAATACTATTATTCATATTTTCAAGTATTTCAGATGGAGAAGTGTCTTTAAGATTAGCATTAGATCTAAACATAACTTTAACCATAGAAGACGCCATTCCAGCCGCAATACCATGGCCAGTAACATCAGCTATTATGAACCAAATTTTCCCATCTTTCTCAAAGCAATCAAAACAATCTCCTCCAATACCCATAGACGGTTGAAACTTAATATACAAATCTAAGTTTCTAAAATTTTTATTTTTTGGAAGCATTATATTTTGAAATGCATTTGCATTTTTAAGCTCACCATTAAGGGTTTTATTAAGATTTTCAATTGTTTTTTTATGCTCATAAAGCAGTAAAGCGTTTTTAGCTTTCAAGGGAAGCATAACTTGCATATCATATTTTGAAAGTGGTTTTGTAAAATAATCGATAGCACCATCTTCAAGTGTTTTTTCAATGCTCGCAACATCACTAATAGCTGAATTCACTATAATAGGTATATCCGTTGTTTTTTCATTCAATTTAAGTTTTTTAAGAGTTTCATATCCATCTTGAACCGGCATAATCAAATCTAATATAACTAAATCAATATCAAAATCATCACAAAGCTTAACAACTTCAATACCATTTTCTGCTTCAAAAAAAACTAAATCTTTAAGTTTTTTATCAAGGATTTCAATTAGTAAAACTCTATTCATTCTTACGTCATCAGCAATTATAATGTTGTAGCCCATACAAACACCCCTATATTAAAAGCTTCTATTCATCAATATCAAAAAATTCATCTAATTTCATTAATTTAAACAATTGTTTTATATCATCACTACATCCTTCAATTCTAAAACTTTTACCTTCTTTAACAACACTCTTATATAGTCCAACCACAAAAGTAACTCCCATAGAATCAATGTTATCAATTTCAGATAAATTAAGTATAACTTCATCCAAGTCTTCAGATTCATCTTCATTATCTTCAAGAAAATCTACAATTTTTGATTTAAATTCACTTATATTTGGAGCAACTAAATCCTTTTGCATTTTAATATAAATAGCATCATTTTCAATTGTTTTAATCATTACTTACACCCCTATCTTTATTATTATTTAGTTCATAAATTGCATGAATTTTATTACCATCAACATTAACCACAAAGCCATACTTTAAAATAAGCTCCATACCTCTATTTCTTTCTCGTAAAATATCTTCAAAATCAAACTCTCTTTTTAAAGTTATCACACCTTTTCCTTCATCTTCAACTTTAAAAGATAAATATGGATAGTCATAATCGATTTCGCAAAATACATATTTCGATTCATCATTTTTGTTGCCATGCTCCACCGCATTGTTAAGCAATTCTCTTAGCATAAAACCAATCATAAAAAGAGTATTTTCACTATTTAATTCTTGAATACTTTTTAACGATTCAATTATTTCATTAACTATTATATCTACTCTTTTAAAAGTGGATAAAAAATCTGTTTTATAAATAATCATCTTATGCTCCTTACTCCTGTATTAATAGAAAAACTATTTTTCTATTAATACCCTTATTAAATATACATATTCACAAAATATTTATAAAATTTTATTATCTACTATTTAAAACTCAAAAAATCTAATATACCTTTTGCTATTGCTTTAGCTGCTTTTGTTTGGTAATCAACATTCATAAGCTTATCTTGCTCTGTAGGATTAGAAATGAAACCGAGTTCTGTAAGAATAGATGGCATTTCAGTGTGCCTAAGAACGTAAAGTCTTGGTCTTGAAACAATTCCTCTATCAAATGCTCCTAGAGAATTAATTAATTCATTTTTGGTAAATTCTGCGAATTCTTTATTCTTTAGCTTATCATTTGGATTATAAAGAACTTCAAGTCCATAAGGATTTGCATTTACATATGAATTCATATGAATACTTACAAATAAATCTGCACCCAGTGAATTTGCAATATTCGTCCTTTCTTGTAGACTTACTCTCTTATCATTATCCCTTGTTATATAAACTTTAAATCCTAGTGATTCTAATTCTTTTTTTACTTTTTTACCAACTATTAGAGCTAATGTTTTTTCATAAGTTTTTGAACCAACTGCTCCTGCATCACTTCCACCATGTCCTGGATCAATAACCACTAGAGTATTTTTATATTTTGAATTTGATAATTCTTTATTAAAAAATGATAAGGAAATATTATCTATATTATTTTTTTCAGAATTATTCTTATAGCTTGTTCCTTTAGAAAGTTTTAAACTAATTAAATAATTATTCATATCCATATCATCTATTTTTATTAAATCAACAATACTATCATCTATATCAACATTCATTTTATCAAGATTAATACTACTTTTAGGCACTTCAAGAGTTAATAATTTACTATTACTGTCATAGTTCGTTTTATAACTTCCTTTTTTATCAAAATTAATATCTAAAGTTCCGCTATCTAGTCCATTTTTAACATAATTGAAACCATTTAAAGGAGCACCTGAAACATATATATAAACTTTGTCACCAATATCTTCAACATATACGTCATCGCTTGTTTTTCCCTCACTTAAATTTACAACTACTCTTGAAACTAGATCATCTTTTTCATATTCATTTGATGGATCAAATTGTGAAAACGATACTTTTTCTATTCCATCTTTTTTAAAATCTATACTTCCAAATTTGCCAGAGTTGAACTTTAATTTTGAATTAACAATATCTACTATAACTGCATTTTTTAAATATTTTACATTTAAATCTGGAGGCGCTTGATTAGTATCTATAACAATAGCATCAGCATTATATAATTTTTCATATCTAATATCTTCAACACTATTAATAAACTCTACTACTAATTCACCTGATTTATCATCATAAAATACATCAAATCCTTTTTTTATATCCAAGTTCACTTCAAGTCTAATATTACCCGTATCTTTGATTTTATACATATTTGCACTATCAATTCCATATAATTCTATAGGTATTTTATAATAACCGTTTTTATCAAAGTTTATTTTGTCCATTTTAAAATCAACATTTTGAATATCTACAACATATTTGTTCTTTTTATTTAATTTTGTTCCATCTATGTAATAAGACGTAGTTTTAACTTTTCCAGATGTTTTAATTCTTATTTCTTTAAAATGCCTTTCTCTGTCATATACAATTGATTTAATGTACTGTTTAGGTTCATTTATTTCTACTGTTCTAGTATCGTTAATCCATTTAATTTCTTTTCCAAGTTGTTCAGTTACAAATCGTACAGGTACCATGGTTCTATACGTCCCGTTATATGCCATTAGTTTTGCAGGAATATCATTAGGAAGCTTTATTTTTTCCCCGTTGATGGTGGCATCACTAGAATTAATTTTCAATACTATCGTTTTGCTTTCAGTTGTTATTGTAACCTCTTTTGTTTTTCCGTCCCACAATATATCGTAACCCAAATTATCAGTAATAATGCTTATTGGAACAAGTGTCCTTGTATAACCCCCAAGCGAATATAAAATACCAGGAACATCTGTAACTAAATCCTCACCACTAAGCATTAAATTCACAACTGGATACGATTGTGTTTTATTTGTTTTACTATCTAAAAGATTAATATTTTCAGAAATATCTGTCGAACTTTCCCCATAAGTAAATAAAGGAATACTCAAATTAAATATTAATGAAATTATTACTACAAATACTATTTTACGCATAAATCCTCCATTATTTTTAGCGATTATTAATTCTAGTAAAATCAATAAAATTGTTATTACAGCTATTATTTAAATTAATTCTATCATCCTTTATAATCGAAAACCCTGTATAAAACAAAGGTATATGATAAGAACTTGTGTACAATTCGATGTATGCATTTGTTAAAATCTTTGAATTTCTATCCAACATATATTCGTCCAAATATTTTACATAACTTCTGCTTCCCCAATTTGTATACTCCTCATAAGAATTTGGATAAAGTGAAATTAAATAACTATCTTTTGAATTTCCTACACCATTAACTTCACCTAAAAGTATATCAAAATCTTTATTATTAATTGCACGTTTCAAATTAATTTTACTATAACCAATACTTACGATTTTAGCATCAAAATTAGTTTCAAAAATTAATTTAATAATATTTGCTATTTTTTCATTTGTTTCATTATTATAATAAATAAATTTAATGTTTTTGCCTTTCAAATTTTTAGTAGTTAAATTCATAATATAATTTTCAATATAGCCCAGTTTCGCATAATTTAGTGAACCATCAACAAAGTCATTTGTTATTAAACCCATATTTTCATTAGAATAATCTAAAATAGCCATTCTATCAAGAACTTTATTTATTTTAAATCTCTCGTATTTATTTTTTAGAACATCGGATTTTGAATTAATAAATAAAGTTTTTATTTGGTTAAAAGGCAAATATCTATAATTAGTATTTTTTAATAATTCATTTTTATTGTCTAACAAATTATATGTGCTGCTAATTACAACTTCTTCTTCTCTATTTATTTTTTCTTTTTTATCTAAATTGAGAATATTTATTTTGTCGTAATTAATATCAATATCTTTTTTATAATATTCATTTTGTATAAGAGTTACTTTATTTTCATTTCTTTTTATAGAAAGTTTATATGGACCACTAGAAATGACATCTAAATCGTTAGAAAAATCACCTTTATATTCAAAATCATTTTTATATGGAAAAAAAATAGAGCTTGAAAAAAATTTAAGTAAATCTTCATTTTTTCTATTTAATCTAACAAATAAAGTCCTATTAGATAAAACTTTATATTCACTTATACCAAGTATTTTAAATATTGAAGTTTTATTACTTTTCGAAGTTAATTTTTCTAACTTATCCCATGAAGACACAAAATCATAGGCACTTATTTTTTCCCCATTCGACCAATATGCATCTCTTAATACAAAAGTATATTCTAATTTAGAATTACTAATAATTATTTTTTCAGCAAGTGAAGGTATAACCTTAACCCCAACTTGCTTTGTTAATCCAACAAAAATATTATTAACTATTGTTTTTTCTTCATATGTTTTGGCTAGAATTGGCGAAACGCTTTCAATATTTTTTAAATTAACAACCCAATCCAAAGTTTTAATATTATTTTTTTTGCTTTGTAAACTCGATTCCTCGTTAATTCTTGTATATCCTTTTTCAGAACCTAAAAAAACTTTTTTCCCACTAGAACTACATCCAACCAATATAATTGTAATAATAAGAATGTTAAAAATAAGAATCATTATTTTTTTATTCAAAACGTTCCTCCAATTCTACAGATTAAAAGCTTCTTTAAATTCCTCTTCACTAATCGTTTTGACTCCAAGGCTTATCGCTTTTTCTTTCTTTGAACCTGCTTTATCGCCATATACTAAATAAGAAGTTTTTTTACTTACACTTGAACTTGCTTTCCCACCTAATGATTCAATTAGTCCTTTTATTTCTTCTCTCTTATACTTTTTTAATGTTCCAGTAACTACAAATGTTAAATCTTTAAATATTAGTTCTTTTTCATCTTTTTCATTTTCAAGAGAAACCATATTTACATTTGCTTTTTTTAACCTTTCTATTCTTTGTAAGTTATCTTCATGTGAAAAATATTCTATAATGCTATTAGCCATCTTTTCTCCAATTTCATCAATTGAATTTAAAGTAGCAAAACTTGCATCAATTATGTTATCCATAGTTTTTAGTTTCTTCGAAATAGTTTTAGCAGCTTTTGCTCCAATTAGATTAATTCCAAAAGCGTTAATCAACTTACTTAGATCATTACTTTTAGAATTCTCAATCGATTCAAGCATATTGTCAACTGATTTTTCAGCCATTCTTTCAAGATTTAATAGTTCATCTTTTTTATCTTTCAAAAAATATAAATCAGAATAGTTTTTAATAAATCCATTTTTAATAAGTTCCGTAACTACAGCTTCACCAACTCCATCAATATTCATGGCGACTCTCGAAACAAAATGAATAATACTTCTTCTAAGTTTCGCAGGACAATTTTCATTAGTACATCTTAATGCGACTTCCCCTTCTTTTCTTAAAGTAGTACCTCCACATTCAGGACAGTAAAGAGGAAGTTTAAATTTCTTTTCTTCACCTGTACGTTTTTCTTTTACAACTCTTACTACCGCTGGAATAACATCTCCTGCTTTTTGAATAAAAACAGTGTCACCAATTCTAACATCCTTTTCATCAATAAAGTCTTGATTATGAAGAGTAGCCCACCTAATAGTACTACCAGCAACTTCAACAGCTTCGAATTCTGCTTTTGGAGTTAATACACCAGTTCTACCAACTTGAACAACTATATCTTTAACAACAGTCTCTTTTTCTTCAGCAGGAAATTTATATGCCATTGCCCACTTTGGACTTTTAGCTTTAATTCCAAGAGAATTACGACTATTAATATCGTTAACTTTAATAACCATTCCATCTATTTCATAATCCAAATTATGTCTTTCGCTAATCATTGATTCACAGTATTTTGCGACTTCATTTATATCATTACACTTTTTATGGTTATTTACTTTAAATCCAATAGCTTCAAGTTTATCTAAAATTTCATCGTGTTTGTTTAAGTTTAAATCTCCTTCTAATAAATCAAATATCAAAATATCAAGATGTCGTTTCGCTGCAACCTTTGAATCTAGTTGTCTTAGTGAACCTGCAGCAATATTTCTAGGATTCGCAAATTGTTCTTTTCCTTCTGTTTCTTGAATTTCATTAATTAAAGCAAATTGTTTCTTGGAAATAAAAACTTCTCCTCTTACAATGATATTTAGAGGTTCTTTTAATTTTAATGGTATACTTCGAATTGTTTTAAGATTTTCAGTTACATCTTCACCAATTTCGCCATTTCCCCTTGTAGCCCCTTTTACAAAATTACCATTTTCATAAGTTAATGCAACACTTAAACCGTCTATTTTGTATTCAACGATATACTCATCTATTTTTACTTCTTTGTTTATTCTTAAATCAAAATTAATTAAATCATTTTTGTTATAAGAATTATCAAGGCTAAGTAGCTTTACTTTGTGATTTACCTGATTAAAATTTTTTAAAGCAACTCCTCCAACTCGAACACTTGGAGAATCTGTGGTTTTAAGATTTGGATATTTTACTTCGAGTTCAATTAATTCTCTCATCAATTCATCATATTCAAAATCTGAAATTTCTGGATTATCTTCATTGTAATATTTATTTTCATGATAAATTATTAAACTCTTAAGTTCTTTTATTTTTTTTTCTATTTCTTGCATTATTTTTGCACCTCAAACTTTTTCTTTTTACTGTATAATTTCAAGCGGAGCTATACTTAATTTTAATTTTTTTATCCCTTTTGTTTTAAAAACAATTGTAACGTTTTCTTCACCCTTATTCCCTTTTAAACTCACTACTGTACCTTCACCAAAAATTTTATGAAATACTTTAGTTCCAGTTTTTATAACCGTAACATCTTCTATCTTAGATTTCGACTTTTCTTTATATGCTAAATCTGCTTTCATTTGAGATGTAAAAGAAGTTTTTCTTGTTTTTCTTGATGCAACTTCGTCTTTTGGTACATCAAGAAGCTCGCTAGGTATTTCTTCAATAAAACGACTTACTAAATTGCAAGATGTTTTACCATACATACTTCTAATTGAAGAATGCGTAATAAATAATTTTTCTTCTGCTCTAGTTATTCCTACATACATTAAACGTCTTTCTTCTTCTACAGATTCGTCCTCATTTAAGGATCTACTTGATGGGAAAATCCCTTCTTCAAGTCCAACCATAAAAACAATTGGAAATTCAAGTCCCTTAGCGCTATGAAGTGTCATTAGAAGCACACTATCATCATCTTCCTCGACATTATCTATATCACTTCTAAGACTAAATTCTTCTAAAAACTCTGCCAATAACCCAGTTTCAGATGTTCGTTCAAATTCTTTTGCAGCAGAAATCATTTCTCTTAAGTTTTCAATTCTACTTCTTGATTCCAATGTATTATCGAGTTTAAGTTCTTCAATATACCCTATATCATTTAATACGTCTTCCATTAAAAATGACACTTTTCTTTCAAGCGCATCATTTTTGTATTTTTCTATTATAGTAACAAACTCTTTTATACCTTTATTAATTTTTTTTGAAAATAAATCTTTCTTAGCTGCATAAACTAAGGCTTGATATAAAGATAAATTATTTTCATAAGCAAAACCTTTAATTTTTTCTATTGTTTTAGGACCGATTCCACGTTTAGGTATATTAATTGCACGCTTTATACTAAGCTCATCAACAGGATTTTGAATAATTCTCATATATGAAATAAAATCTTTTATTTCACGTCTATCGTAGAATTTTGTACCTCCAACAAGTTTATAAGAAACACCTTCACGTCTAAAAGCATCTTCAAGCACACGTGACTGCGCATTAGTTCTATATAGAACAGCATAATCTAAATTATTTCTTTTATTACGTTTCTTATCAGCAATTAAATTTCTAACTACAAAATAAGCTTCATCCATTTCACTTTGAGCTTTATAATAGTGAATTTTTTCACCCAAATCATTATCAGTCCAAAGTTTTTTGCTTTTTCTATTAATATTATTTTTTATAACATTATTTGCAGCGTTAAGTATATTCACAGAACTTCTATAGTTTTGTTCTAGCTTAATGATTTTTGCACCTGGAAAGTCTTTTTCAAAATCTCTTATATTTCTAATATCAGCGCCTCTCCATCCATAGATAGATTGATCATTATCACCAACAACACATAAATTAACATATCCCATCGATAAATATCTAACTAAAACATACTGCGCTTTATTTGTATCTTGATATTCATCAACTAAAACATATTTAAATTTTCTCTGGTAATCTGAAAGTATTTTTTCATTTTCTTTTAATACTTTTATTGCATTTAAAATTAAATCATCAAAATCCATAGCATTATTATTTATAAGTTTTCTTTGATATAATTCATAAACTTTAACTACTTTATCTAAATAAAAATCGCCACTATAGAGCTTTTCATATTCTTTGGGAGTAAGCATGTCATTTTTCGCTTCACTTATTTTACCTAAAACATATCTGAATGTTGTTTTTTTCTCATCAATATTTAATTCTTTTAAACATTCTCTAGCAAGAGTTTTTTGATCTGTAGGGTCATATATAACAAAATCTCTTTCATAACCAATTAAAGAAGCATACCTTCTAAGAATTTTTACACAAATTGAGTGAAAAGTTCCCATCCACATTCCATTTGAAGCTTCTCCAATTAATTTTTCTACCCTAATTCTCATTTCTTTAGCAGCTTTGTTTGTAAATGTTATAGCAAGAATATTACTCGGAAAAACTTCTTTTTCTTCAATCAAATATGCAATTCTATGAGTCAAAACTCTTGTTTTACCACTACCCGCACCCGCTAAAATAAGTAATGGTCCCTCAGTATTTATAACAGCTTCCTTTTGCATGTCATTTAGTAGATCTATATTCATTATGCCTCCATTATCTTCTCTTTTTATTTACTTTTTTAATTCTAAATTTATTGCCATTAACCTCTTTGTTTTTTAATGCTTTAAGAACAAGTTCTTCTTTTCCATTTAATACGAAAAATCTTGTATTCATAGCAGAAATATTAATTTGACCGAGATCAGTTGGATCAACTCCTTTAATCCTTCCTACTGCAAACGTAATATCTTTTACTTTGATTTTAGAATTTGCTCTTCCTACATTAAGTTCTAATTGTACTCTTTTTTTATTCTTAAAATTATCTTTAAATTTCTTCCTTTTACCCTTAACTTCTTCATCATCGGTTCTTTTGGTTTTCTTTTCAATATATCCACCTTTTAGTGGTATTTTGTAACCGATAAATTCTTCTATTTCTTCAAATCTTTCCATTTCTCTATCTGAAACAAAGGTTATAGCTACACCAGATTTATCAACCCTACCCGTTCTACCTATTCTATGAACATACTGTTCTGTTTCAAAGGGAACATAATAATTAACAACATGCGTAACTCCTTGAATATGGATACCTCTTGAGCTAACATCTGTAGCAATTAATATATTATATTTATTCTTTTTAAAATCTCTATATGCAATAAATCTATCTTCTTGCTTCATTCCACCATGCAAGGCACACACTTTAGAATTAAACTTATTTAGTATTCTATATAAGTTAATAACCTCATCCCTTGTATTACAAAATACTATACATTTTCTAGGTTCCTCTCTTTTAAGCATTTTCTTTAAAAAATCAACTTTTTTAATACCGGGAACTTTATAATAAATTTGTTCTATTTTATCAATAGGACTAATATTTGATTCAATTAAAATTTTCTTTGGGTTACTCATGTATTCACTAGCAAGCTCTTCAGTTTTTTCAGAAATTGTAGCAGAAAAAAGTAATGTAGTTCTTTCTTTTGGAAGTCTCTTTATAACGTTTCTAATTTGCTCAATAAATCCCATAATCAACATTTCATCAGCTTCGTCAATAACCAAATACTTAATTTCATTTACATTTCCCTTAATCAAATGATCCATAAGTCTGCCTGGCGTTGAAACTATAACATGATTAACAATCTTAAGTTTTTTTCTTTGTACTTGCATATCTTCTTTTCCATAAAGTGCAATCGATTTAACATTTTTATATTTACTAATGTCATCAAAATCTTCTTTAACTTGAAGCGCAAGTTCCCTTGTAGGTACCAAAATAATTGCCTGCGCTTTACTTACAGACATATCAATTTTCTCTATAATAGGAATAGCAAACGCTGCTGTTTTACCGCTTCCTGTTTGTGACATTACGATTAAATCTTTTTCATCTATGATACTTTCAAATGCACTTTCTTGCACCTTAAGAGTATCGGTAAAACCAAGATCACTTAGTGCATGTTTTATCTCACTTGAGATATTCAAATTTTTAAATTTCATAATTTTCCTTTCCTTATATATAACATGTAATCTATTTACATTTTAGTAATCAATCAACCGTTTTATTTTGTTCAAGTAGTATAATTTTAAGCGCAACTTCTCATTATTTGCAAATATAAGTATAACATAGTATTAACTAGTTTTTTTAATTTAAATATGATTTGTATATAAAATGTGATATACTTTAGAACTGTTAATCATTAATAGAAAAAAACTACTACAAATATAGAGGAATTTTATGAATACTTTTGAAACATTTAAAATAAAAGATTTTTTAATTAACAATCTTACTAAGCAAGGAATAAAATCACCAACACCTATTCAATCTGAAACTATTCCAAAAGTACTAGAAAATAAAGATTTACTTGCTAGTGCACAAACTGGTACAGGTAAAACTCTTGCTTTTTTACTTCCTATGTTTAATAATTTTGATTCAAATTATGGACACATTGAAGGCCTTATAGTTACACCTACAAGAGAACTTGCACTTCAAATCACTAAAGAAGCTGAGAAACTTGCTAAAGATACTAACATTAATGTACTTGCAATTTACGGTGGACGAGATATTAATTCTCAGCTTAGAAAACTAAAAAATAATGTAAATTTTATAGTAGCTACTCCCGGAAGATTAATTGATCATATAGAAAAAAATACTATCAATTTAAGACATCTAAAAACTATAGTCTTAGATGAAGCTGATCAAATGTTACTTATAGGATTTAAAAACGAAATTGATATAATTTTAAGAAATACAAACAAAAATAAACAAATGCTATGTTTTTCTGCGACACTTGATTCTAAAGTAAAAAAACTAGCTTATAAATACATGAATAATCCACTTGAAATTTCTGCAAAAAAAGAAAGTATAACTCTAGAAACTATAAATCAAAAGGTTATCACTTCATCTGATAGATGGAAAACTGAAGCTTTACTAAAAGAACTTGATAAGTCGAACCCTTTTTTGGGTATAATATTCTGTAGAACTAAAAGAAGAGTTGATAAACTCGAAGAAGAAATGAGTATAAAAAAATATTCATGTAAAAAACTTCACGGAGATATGAAACAAAACTTAAGACAAAGAATTATGAAAGAATTTAGAAATGCAAAATTCCAGTATCTTATTGCAACAGATGTAGCTTCACGAGGTCTTGATATAACGGGTATTACTCACATATATAATTTTGATACTCCTGAAACTCCTGAAATTTACATCCATAGAATTGGAAGAACTGGAAGAATGGGAAAGGACGGAGTAGCGGTAACTTTTGTAGCTCCAAAAGATGAACTTCTTTTATCTGAAATAGAAAAAACTATTAAAATTAAACTTCCTAGAGAAGAATATATTAAAGTAAAATAACTAAGGATGTGTTTTAATTGAAATTTATAAATCCACTTTTAGATTATGATGAATCTTTAAAAGAAAAAATAAGAAAGCAAATAACTTTTAATAACATAAAAGTTTTAAAAGTTTTTGCCATACTAAGCTTTTTTATTAATTTAATAATTGTTGCTATTTATCTAAAATCCAATACAGAAAATTATTTAAGTTCTTCTGACTTTATCATAAGAATATTTTGGGTACTTTCAGGATTTATTTATTTTTTTATTGTTGGAAAACACAATACTCTAGATTCAGTTACTAAAAAGCATAAATATATTTTTTTATTTACAGCATCTTTAAGTTTATTTTATACTGCACTAATTACTGCTAGTACAATAAGTGGTTATGGCTATTCATCAGTCTTTATTATAAATGTTATGCTATCATGTACCTTATTTTATTTTTCATTTATAGAAATCGTTGCTGTTTTACTTCCATCTTTTATATATATCTTTTTCTTAATAAGTACTATGAATACTATTAATTTAAATACCCAAAATACTTTTATTAATATTATTGCAATTAGTTTAATATCGGTAACATATTCCACTATTTCATATAAACGAAAAGCAACACTAATTGACTACCAAGAAATTCTTTTAAAAAATAACAAAGTCTTAGAACATTTATCTGAATTTGATGGTTTAACTCAAATTCCAAACAGAAGAAATTTTAATAAAACTTTTGATCTAGAGTGGGCTCATTCTATAAGAGAAAGTAGCCCACTTTCACTTATTATGATTGATGTTGATGATTTTAAGCTTTATAACGACACATATGGTCATTTAGCCGGAGACGACTGTCTAAAAAACCTTTCTTCTATTTTTACTAAAACTCTTAATAGAGAAATCGATCAAGTTTTTAGATACGGCGGAGAAGAATTTATGGTCATTCTCCCTAATACAGATTTAAAAGGTGCACTTAAAGTAGCAGATAAAATTAAAAATAATATTTCCAATGAAAATATCACTCATAGTAAAAGTATTTACACTAATATAACTGCAAGTATTGGCCTTAGCTCAATTATTGCAAGTCCAAATGACGACAAGTATGCTCTTATTGAAAATGCAGATAAAGCAATGTACAATTCTAAAAAAAATGGTAAAAACCAAATATCCTATTTATAGGATATTTGGTTTTTTATTTATTATTTAAATCCTGATCTTCAAGGTATTTTTTCATATGAGGTCTGTTTTCACCTTCCATTCTTTTTGAAACTTGTTCAGTCCAAGTACTATTAATTTTTCCATTAGTCCTTTTTATATAATACGTCTTAATTTTTTCATCATACTCTTCAAGACTTTTTTTATCATCTTCATAGTAATAATCTTCTTTTAAAACAATATCTAGTGGTAGTCTTGGTTTTTTACTTTGATTAAAATCATCCTCAGGATATCCAAGACACATTCCAAAAACTGGATACACATTTTTAGGAATTTTAAGTAAGTTACTGATTTCTCTTGGATTATTTCTAATCCCACCAATAAATACACCACCAATCCCTAAACTTTCGGCAGCTAAAATAACATTTTCAGCATATAAAGAGGCATCAACGGTTGCTGTTATAAAAGATTCTATATATCCAGTATCAACCTTAATATCATAATTTAATGCGATTTTTTCAATTCTATTTAAATCAGCGCAAAAGATTAAAAATTCTGCTGCCGTTTCAATATATTTTTGTTCACCGGCTAAATAAGCTATCTTCTTTCTATTCTCATCATTTTTTACTCTAATTACAGAATACAGTTGCAAAAAACTTGAAGTAGATGCGTATTGCGATTTATTTAGTATTTCTCTTAATACTTTTTCATCAATTTTTTTATCAGAATATTTACGACATGATGTATGATTACTAATCAATTCAATTATATTATTATTTAATTTATTCATATTTGCTCCTCCCACTATACTCTATTTATCCACCTGCAGACAAAAAATTCATTCTAAATTTCCTTACAGCCTCTTCAACAATTTCTTTTTCACCAAGAAAAGTTAGAAGTGTTGAATCAATTTCAATATTAGCATATTTTTTTGACTTGTTTTTTTTATAAATAATCTGATATCCATCAAAGGTAAAAATATTTTTATTATAACTTAAACAAAATGTTAAAAAATATTCTTCTATATATTTATATTTTACTCCGCTCTTTATCTCATATTTATATTCTTTATTTTCCATAAATCCTCTTTTATATGTTATATATCTATTTATAATATATCATATTTTCAAAATATTCAGTTAATCATTCAACTAAAGCTAGCCCATAAATGAATTCCTAAGATTCAGATGGAGTTTTTACTCCCACTGAATCTTAGAAAACATAATCCAGGACTCTAAGGCATCGGATAAATTTTAAAATTTCTAATATCAAAATAACTAGACAATTGTCTAGTTATTTTGATATTAAAAAGCATAATCTAAGCTTTTTTAACATATTCAGATTTTAAAAGCATTCCGCCGAATCCATCAATTTTACAATCGATGTCATGTCCACCTTGAACATCATCTACTAATCTAATATTTTTAACTTTTGTACCTTTTTTTAAGTTTGAAGTAGCACCTTTTACTTTAAGGTCTTTAATCACTATTACAGTATCTCCATCACTTAATACATTTCCATTTGAATCTTTAACTACTTTTTTTTCTTCTTCTTTTTCTTCTTCATTAGGATTCCATTCGTATGCACACTCTGGGCAAACTAGTAAATTTCCATCTTCATAAGTATACTGAGAATTGCACTTAGGGCAATTTGGTAAATTAGACATTATTATTCCTCCATTCATTTTCGGATTACATAATATCATAGTTTTAATTTATTGGCAAGAATTTCAAAATTATTATCCAACTACTACTCTATTTCTACCTTCCTCCTTTGCTTTATAAAGAAGCAAATCAGAACGCTTAACAAAATCAGCTTTACTTTCATCCTTTAATTCAGTAACACCAAAACTAACTGTTATATTGAATTTTACAGAATTGTCACAAATAAAAGTAAATTCTTCTACTTCTTTTCTTATTCTTTCAGCCAATGAGACACCTTCATTTAATAAGCTGTCAGGTAGAACAAATAAAAATTCCTCTCCGCCGTAACGACCAACAATATCATCTTTTCTAAGGTTTTTTTTAAAAATTTTTGATATTTCTTTTAATACATTATCACCTGTTTGATGTCCATATATATCATTTACGCTCTTAAATAAATCCAAATCTCCAAATATTATTGTCAGTGGTTTTTTATTTTTTTTAGCAATATTTATTTCATTTTGTAACAATTTATGAATATGTTGATGATTATATAAATTTGTTAATCCATCCCTTAAAGCCATACTTTTTAAATTTTTAGTTCTTTCTTCAACTATGTTTTCCAAAGTTTCATTCATTTCAAGAAGCTGTTCTTCTTTTTTTTCTTTATAATTAATATCTGCTATAAGTAATATTATTGCAATAACAATAATAGATACAATTAAGCCAAAAAATAATATTGGTTTAATTGAAAAATAGGCACTTTTGTATACTTCTGATTTTTCTTGAGCTAAAATAACATATTCGCTATATTTGTAATGACCAGGTTCAAAATTGATTTTTTTACCATAATAATATTTATCTACACCTAAATAACTGGCTTCAAATAGATTTTGTCCCTTATCAATTTTACTGATAATATTACTAGATATATTTATTATATCTTTATCTTTAGTTAAAATATAATCTCTATTTGGATGAGCAATAACCTGAAATGATTCATCTAAATAAATCATATAACCCGTTTTACCATGTTTTATTGAATCTACAAAAAGTTTTGTGAAATACTCCATTTGAGGTGAAACTATTGCAATTCCAATTATTTTTGAATTATGATAAATCGGAGCACTGATAACAAAAATAGGATTTTTTCTAAGTATACTAGGATAAATTTCACTAATAAAATAAGATTTACCCTTAAAAATCTCACTAATATATGAATAATTCATTCCACCTTTACCTATTGTTTTACCATTAACCGTATCAATAAAAAAAGTACCATTTGTAATAACAATATTTTTGCCATTAATATTTCTTGATATAGAATTTTTAGATTTAATCGCAATTGGTAAATTTTCATAGTAAGGATATTTTTCATGAAGTTTTTTTAAATAATTTTCAGCTAAAAGAACTTTATCTTCGTTTTCTGGATTTAAACAAGCGTCAATTATTCTATCATCTTCTGCTATACCCTTAACTATTCTAACTTGGTCTTTTACCCAAAATTTAACAAAATTTGATACTTGTGAAGTAAACTGATTGCCAACATCTATAAAATCATTTTTACTAGTATTTTTTAGATAGGAATAAAATACTATACTAGTCAATAAAAACATAAATAAAACAGTTAAACTAACAATTATTATAAATTTTCTTGACAATATCCTCACCTCCAATATACAAATTTAAAGTTATATTCTTAGCATTAACCTACTAAAGACCTTATTATTTATATATCATACCCCACTAATACTTTTAATATCAAAAAAAATACTATGATAAAAACAATTCATTTTCTTTTATCATAGTATTTACATTAGTATAGTATTTTTTTACATATCCCTTGTTTTCTTTGTTCCCAATATTTCCATAGTTTTTTTATAATTTGGACAAATTTTACCTACAAGACGCCAAAACGATCTATCATGATTCATATGAAGCATATGACAAAGTTCATGTACAACTACATAGTCAACTACATCAAGCGGAAATATCATTAGTCGCCAGTTGAAAGTGAGTGAACGAAGTGAATTGCAGCTTCCCCATCTTTTATCATTATCTTCAATTAAAAATGATTTATATTTAACCTTAAAATTCTTCTGATATATTTTTAGTCTTTGATTTATAACTTTGCGACTTTCTTTAATATAGAATGATTTTAATGCTAAACTAATATCAATTTCACCTTCAAACGGACTAGCGCAATGAAATGAATTATTTACCCATTTAATAGTTACTTTTTTTAATGATTTATCAAGCGACATATACATTGGATATACATTTCCAAGATAATAGTACTTATTTTCTGTAAGCTTTTTCATATTTTTTCCTTTTAAATTTTATTATTTATTTAACTAAAAGAGCCTACAAAAAAATCTATCATAATCCAAACCTTGTTCTGGCATTTTTTTACATTTAAAACCTATGGATTTATATAATTTTAGATCAGTATGTGTAATTTCAATTACTATTTCTTTTACATCAATTAATTTTTTTGCTTCATATATCATATCTTTATAAAGTTCTTTTTTTTCTTCTTCAATTTCCAAATTTGAAGCAAGGTGCATTATTTCTACTTGGTCTTTATTTAATCTTTTTAATCCAATAATACCTATTACAATATCTTCTTTAACAGCAGTAAAAAAAATACCTTGTTGCTTAGAATATATACTTTGAGCTATATTCTGTAATTTTCCCATACCGGGATTTATTATAGCAAGCGAAATAACATCTGCTATTTCTTTATTTTCAAAAATTTCTTTAGCCTTATCAATTTTATAAAGTCTCATTTTACACCTTTATGATAAATATAATTTATCATCCTTTTTATAGTTATATTTTTGCCTTACTTTTCAAATTTCAAAATTGCTCTTTGAAGATCTCCTTCAATTAGTTTATCAAGTTTATCTATCAATTGCTCAGAGTCCTCTGACATATTATTTTTAATCCAATCTAAAAGTAATCCAACAAATGCAAATTTATAAAAATCTACAATGTATTCCTTATCTATCTCTTTAATTGTTATGTCTTTAGAAAGTTCATCTACTACGTTGTAAATTAATTTAAAAACGCCATCATACAAATGTACTTCTAAAAACTCTCTTCCTATTGAATTGTAAGTATTAAAAATAATCTCTTTGTTTTTAAGTAAATAAACTAAAATTTGTTTAAATCCCTTTTGCCAAGTTTCATAAGTTCTATTTTCATTAAGGATAGCACGCACTTCAGTAATTAAGAGCCATTCTAAAAGTCCATATATATCTTGAAAATGATAATAAAAAGTTCTTCTACTTACCCCACAATCATTAACAATATCATTTATTGTTATTTTATTTAAAGGAGATGTTTTCATAATTTTTTTTAAAGACTGTGCTAGTGCTCTTTCAGTTATATTAGACATATTTTCACTCATTTCTATAAATTATTCATTACTCTTAATCAATTATATAGTAAATCTAGAAAATATAAATGAATTTCTTGGATTCAGAGGGAGTTTTTATTCCCACTGAATCTTAGAAAACATAATCCAGGGCCTTTTTAGAGTTCTTTATCTCCCACTTTTTTTAGAAGTGGGGATATTAGAACTCTAAGGCATCGGATAAAATAAATACTTAGAACTTAATAAATAGCAACTAATAAAAGCCATATAATTTTTTTTCTATTGAATAAATAAGTAAACTGTAGTACCCTTTACTTATGATTTGTGAAATAAAAAAATATTAAATTGAATACATAGGTGAATTATGAAAAATATAATTAATGAATATAAAAAATTCTTTTACCATCTTTCAAAAAATGTGAAGCTCTATTTAGGAGTCTTATTTTTTGTAACTTTTTTATCCTCAGCATATAGAGTTTTATTTAGTATATATATGATAAATATTGGCTTTACTGAAATAATCGTTGGTCAAATTCTTTCTCTTCAAACGCTTGGAATTGCTCTTGGAGCTATTCCAATAACATTGTTTTCTCAAAGAATAAATAAAAAAAATACTCTCATTTTAGGTATAGTATTTATGTTTATTAGTAGTTTTATACTTCTAAACTTTCATAATTTATATATTATGAAAATTGCTTCAATTATTTTTGGATTCTCTCAAGCAACTATTATGATTCTTCAAGCACCAATAATATTTGAAAATACAGCCAAGGAATACAGAACTATGGGATTTTCTATAGCTTTTGTATTTCAAAACATAGCATTTGCATTAAGTAATTTAATACTTGGACATATTTCACAATATTTTTCAATAAAAAATGGTAGCGCCTTTGGAAATTTAATAGTACTAAACGGCTCAACTCTTTTACTAATATTAGCTTTTATTATAGCACTTGCTTTTAAGGGAAAAAGCATGACAAGTTCATCAAAAGATAAATCTTTTGTTTATGATATAAAAAATGTTTTTATTAATTACCTTAAATTATTAAAAGGTAATTCCTTTAGCTATCTTCTCCAAATTGCAGTAATAGGCCTTGGCGCAGGTATGATTGTACCCTTTTTCAGCATTTATTTAAAGCACACTTTAAGTATTAAAGATGGCATGGTAGGAAATATTATGGCAATAAGCCAGATTGGAACAATAATAGGTGGATTACTTATTCCTATTATTGCTAAACGACTTGGAAATATAAGATCAATTATTCTTTGTCAAATTTTATCGATACCATTTTTAATAACCATTGCCCTCCCTCAAGGAGTACTCGTAGTTAGTACGGCTTTTTTCTTTAGATCCAGTTTAATGAATATGGCAAATCCTCTTTTTAGAAGTCTTGGAATGGAGATTATTAGTAAAGAAAAACGTACGGCAATGAGTGGAATGATTACTTTAACAAATAATCTATTTAGATCTATTGGAATTTTTATAGGCGGGTATTTAATGTATGCATATAGTTACAATACACCTTACTATTTTACAATACTATGTTATTTAATCGGTACATTAATTATTTATAAGGTATTTTATCCTAGGCACAAAACTTCTAATTCCAAAGCTAAAGCTTAGAAATTCATTTACAATAATAATTTCAAATTTCTTTGGAGTAATTCATAGTATTCTATAAAATTAATATCATCAAGTTTTTTTAAAGTGCTTTTAGAAAAATTTTCTAAAGGTACTTTATTAAGAATTTGATTTGTTTCAGACTCATTAAACGTTGAAATATCAACAATATTCCTAGAATTACTTTTATTAAGTGGACATACTATTTGGCATCTAATACATCCAATAATTGCATTGCTTTTCTCTATCCATTTTGGAAATTCTTTTTCTGACTCATTGTGAAAGGTAATGCATTTATTTGCCTTTAATACATATCTATCACGGCTTAAAGCTTTTGTAGGACAATTATCAAGGCATAAATTACAATTACTGCATTTATCCATATTAATATTTTCTACCCATACCTCGTCAAAACATGGAACATCTGTAAGGTATACAGATAACCACATAAAACTTCCAAGTCCATCAATATAGCATATATTATTTTTACCATACTTTCCTAAACCGCTTTTTACTGCTAGAAGTTTAGCAGGTAGATTGATTTTCTTAGATTTATAATCATAGTTAGATAATATATTATCTAAACTCTTACTAATTCTACTAATATTTTTTTGATTAATTTCATTTTTAACACTACTGTTATATAAGTACATTGGAGGCATAATAACATTTTTTTTCTTTTTATCAATTGTAAAGCCAATTCGACTAATAGGATCAGGAGTTGCTATAATTAAAATCGACTTTGCCGTTTTCATTAGACTATTAATATCGTAATTAAATTCATCAAAATAACTACTTAAATGTTTGCTAACAAAAGGATTATCACTTTGTACTTTATCTAATTCAGGTTTAATTCTATCTATAGAATTAATAGATATAAACTTAGCTTTAAATCCTTTATTTTCTAATTCATTAATTATTTTATCATTTTTGTTCATTAATAGCCTCCTCTCTGACTCAAATATAAATGTAACTGTTATTTTACACAACAATAGTTACATGATATACTAAGTCTATCAAAACAAAATGTAACTGTCAATATTCATTATGGAGGATACAATGAAATATTTATGCATAGAATTTATTAATACTGAATGGTATAATTTCCATGAAATGTTTAAAGAACCTTTGAAAGATGAAAAACTAATTTTAGATTTTTTCAATTCTTGGAATATAGATTTTAAAAAACCACTTCAAAATAATCAAATTGAGATATTATTAGATTTAAGAGATCTATTAAAAAAAATAATCTACTCAAATTGTAAAAACGAAAAAATAGATTTAAACGATTTTAGATTAATAAATAATTATATGGCATCTTATGAGTTTAAAAAAAATATTGTTTTTGAAAACGGAGAATATAATATTATAGAAGTATTAACAAATAGTTATGTCAACTTAGTTGTTTACAAAATAATATCTTCATTTTTTGATTTGGTATCTGAAAATAAACTAAGTCGGATTAATTACTGCAAAAATCCTGATTGTAATTGGCTATTTTATGATGAAAGTAAAAATAAAACAAGAAAATGGTGCGATAATACTTGCGCATCACTTATGAAGGTTAGAAAATATAGAAATAAACTTAAAAGCAGTAATAATCATCTTTTATAATAATTATTACTGCTTTTCTAAAATTATTAAAACCCAAATTTTCGTACTACTTTGCTTCTCTCATATGGAGTCGGCCATTTAATTTCTGCAAAAACTTTTTTTGAATGTGTCAATGGCATATATGGGTTTCTCAGAAGTTCACGTCCCATATATACTAAATCAGCTCTTCTATTTCTAACAATTTCATCAGCCATTAAAACGCTCGTAACAAGACCGCCGGCAATTACTGAAATCTCAGAATTTTGTTTAATATATTCTGCGTGACTTATTTGATAACCTGGGTAAGTCATAATTTTTTTAGGTACAACTCCTCCAGTACTTATATCAACTATATCCACACCTTCACTTTTAGCGGTACTTACAATTTCAACAAAATCATCTAAATTATTTCCTAATTCATCATATTCATCTGCCGAAATTCTTAGCATAAGTGCTCTATCAGACGGCCAAACTTCCTTTATAGCTCTAACAATCTCAACCAATATTCTAAGTCTATTTTTTAATATTCCCCCGTACTTATCTGTTCTAGTATTTGAAAGAGGCGATAAAAATTGGTTTATTAGATATCCATGCGCTCCGTGAATTTCTATTGCATCAAAATTAGCTTCTAAAGCTCTTTTGGCAGCTCTTTTAAAATTCTCAACTATTTCAGAAATATCCTCTTTACTCATTTTTCTTGGCAAAATATAATCACTACTGAATCCAATTTCGCTTGGTGCAAGCGGTCTATTTTCCAGTGAACCAAGGTCGCTTTTTCTTCCTGCATGAGCTAATTGGAGAGCAACGCTAGCTCCCTCTGAATGAGAGAATTCAACAATTTTTTTAAGTCCTTTTATTTGTTCATCATCCCAAAGTCCCAAATCATCCTTAGTGATTCTACCTTCTTCACTTACAGCAGTTGCTTCAACGATAATAAGTCCAACTCCACCAATCGCCCTCGTTGAGTAATGTACAAAATGCCAGTCATTAATGAAACCATTATTTGCCATATTTGTGCACATAGGCGGAAGTACTATTCTGTTTTTTAACTTTAAATTTTTCATTTTAAATTCATCATATAAACCACTCATTGTTGCCTCCGTTTTTACTTTATTATAATTCATAATTATTTAAACTTTAATAAAATAAATTTTTTCTCCATCTTCTTCAGTTTCAGTATACTTAAAGCCAAGCTTTTTTAATAGCTCAATAGAAGCAATATTTTCAGGTAATACTCCTGCATAAATCTTTTTTCCACCAGTATATTTAATCCATTCCATAATACCCTTTGCCGCTTCAAATGCATAACCTTGCCTAGCATAAATTGGATTTATCGTGTAACCTATCCAAAACTCATCTTCACATTGCTTTAAATAAATATCACCAATAAGGTGTTTATTGGATTTTTCTTCAATTGCTAATTGGACTCCATCATTTAAAGAAAATTCTTTCATCAATATTTCTTGATACTCTTCCTTTGATAGACCTTTGAAGCCTTGATATATCATCCATTCTTCATTATTCCTATATATCATAAAATCATTAATATCTTCTTCTAAAAAAGTTCTAATAATACATCTTTGAGTTTCAATTTTTTTCATAATACCTCACTAAATTATTTTCAGCTAATTATATTTCAATACTTTCGTCTTTAATATTAACTATTACAATCTCATCCTTTTTATACTGCCTATATGTGAATATTAAAAGCATTACTATAATCGGAATCAAAAATAATGTAAATCTATTTCCTGTAAATAAATAATACATATACGTTCTTAGTACATTTCCACCATCTTGAAAAGAAGTTATACCTGAACTAACATTAGTCACAAGTACCCTATTATCTATAGCTATTTTTGTATACAATTCTGATAAGTCTGTTGCTGAGTAAAGCATTCCAATTATAATTGGAATAAATGCTATAACTGATCTAAAAATATTACCTCTTGTCGCTACCACTATAAGTGTTCCACCTGCTATCAGATTCGGCAAATCGCCTAATGGTATAAACTTAATTCCAGGTAAAAATAATGCTAGAATAACTGCAATTGGCATAACCAATATTCCTGTTACAATAGCTTCTGGCATTCCAATTATTACAGCCAAATCCATTCCCATTCTAGAGTCTTTCATATGTGAAAATTTATTTAGTATAAACTTTTTTGCACCAGTCGAAATTGGTATTAATCCTTCACCTAATATCCCAGACATTTTGGGAATAATATATACAACACCAGCCACACTAATTCCTAAATTAGCTATTTCTTTAAAAGAATATCCAGCAGCGATTCCTATTCCAATTCCCATTAAAAATCCTATAAACATAGAATCACCAAAAAATCCAAGTTTTTTTTGTAATTTTTCAGGATTTCCATTTATTGACCTTATTAGTGGAATTCTTTCTATCAAATTATCTATAAATAATGCAATAGGATAATTTACAGCAGTGGAAAGAGTGGTTATTGCAATCCCTGGAATACCAGATAATTCTTCAGTTCTTTTAGCGCTCCAATCTCCAATTTTAAGTATTATAATCATAGTTATTATGGCAGCAATAATTGCTAGTACAGCATTACTTGTAGCATAAAAAACCATTTGACCCATAAATATAAAATGCCAATAATTCCATATGTCAATATTTACAGTATTGGTCCATTTAAAATAAAGCATAATAGCGTTAACGAGTACTATTAAAAATACTATTAGTGGAACATAAGAAAATGACCACGAAGAAGCTGCAAGAGGAGGCCAACCTACATCTAATATTTTCATATCACTCCCTGTGTTCAAAGCAATTGCCTCTATTGCTGGACTCATTTTTGAAACAAAAAAATCAAATACCATAAATATTCCAAGAAACCCCACACCAAGTGTCATACTGTATTTTAAAGCGTTTTTAAATTTTATTCCTATTATCATACTTAAAGTAAACATTAATATTGGAAGCATAACATAAACTTCAAAACTTAAAATATATTTAATTGCATCACTTATAGTTTTCATTTTTCCCCCAAACAATGAATGCCTCACAGTTATTATTTTTATACATCCTCGCCCAAAAAAGAAATTGAAAGTAATCCAGGGCCACCATGGCTACCTATAACAGGTCCAAGGTAATTAATAACTACATCTTTTACATTGTACTCTTCAAGTACCATTGATTTTAAAAATTCAGCGTCTTCTAAACAATCAGCGTGATTAATAAAAATCACTTGATTTTCAGGATCTAATACTTTTTCTTTAAATTCATCCATTAGTGCTCTGATAGATTTTTTCCTTCCACGCGTTTTTTTAATAGATACTAATTTACCATTTCTATCAATCATTAAAATAGGTTTAACATCAAGAATACCACCAATTGTTGCACTTGTTAAAGAAATTCTACCACCTCTTTTTAGGTGCATTAAACTATTGACAGTAAACCATGTATTTACATTGTTTTTATTATTTTCAACCCAATTTATAATTTGCTCTTTAGATTTTCCGCCTTTAAGCATTTTAACTGCATAATAAACTAATAGACCTTGACCCGATGTAGCATTTAATGAATCTATCAAAGTTATATCTGTATCTTTATTCTCATTTACTAAACTATCTTTAGCAAGTTTAGCATTATTAAAAGTTTCACTTAGTGCAGAAGAAAAACCTATATATATTAACTTGTATCCTTCTGATGTAAGTTTTCTGAATAATTCTTCAAAATTGTATGGTGTAATTTGTGAAGTTGTTGAAAGAACACCATTATTTAATTCATTGTAAAATTCTTTATAGCCTAATTCCTTTCCAAAATTATCTTCATAATGCTTTCCGTTTAAATTAAAATAAAACGGTACAACAGGAATATCATTGTCCTTTATGTATTTCTCAGACAGATCGCAATTAGAATCTGTTATAATTTTTATCTTCATTGTAATTTTTCCTCCATAATAATGTTATATGCATTTTTTCAATTAGACCTTACTATTACCAATATTTTAATGTTTAATCAAAAATTAATTCTATCGATGTTAATGCACTAGGTAATTTTTCTTCATCTGGATCTAATATGACTTGTATAGCTGTTCCAAACATTGCTCCAAAAATCATTCTTGATATTGCTATAGAAGAATATTTAGATAAATTGCTCTTTAAAGTAATATTATTTAGCGCGTATTTATCTATTAAATCTGCCACATCACTAAATAAATTACTAAGCAATTTACTAAATGTTTCAGACCATAAAGCCATACTCGATAAATCATAAAGCACCCTAAAAAGTTTTGGTTTTCCCCTTAAAACTTCTTGAAAATAAATAATAAGTCCCGAAATTTTTTCTTTTGGTGTTATTCCATTTTTTAAATGATCTTCTATTTCTACTAAGTAATCATTCATCATAAGTTTAATAACCTCGACAAAAAGTCCTTCTTTATTTTTATAATAGTAATGAATTTGACTAAGTACAACACCTGCTTCATCTGCAATTTCACGCATTGATACATTTGCATAACCTCTAGTAGAAATACATTTAAAAGCAGCTTGTAAAATTATTTTTGACTGATTTGTTTTCTTCGTTTTACTGTTCATAAAAACCCCTTTACAAAATAATTCGGTCAACTGATTTATTGTAGTTCTTTTCAAGAAAGGTGTCAAATTACCATGTAAATATTTATATTTATGATCAGCTCAATTTGCAGTTATCCCTCAAAAAAATGAAGTACGCCATTATTTGAAAAATCTTGAATTAACTTGCTAATATCTCTTTGAGGAACAATCATATCATTTCTTATCCAATGGATAATAGTCGCAACAGTTGCAGCAGCAAAGTATTCCAGTGCGTATTCATCTAAAAGATGGTCTTTCTTCAGATCTTTTTGGTAATATTGAGATAGTTTATTTTTAATTTCTTCTTTCATAAGATGTTCAAGGTTTGATTTTCCTTTATTACAAAGTAGCACCTTGTAATAACATAAATGTTTTTTATAAAATCCCATATTGGGTAGTGCTTCTAAAAGCAATTGATCATTAAATAATGCATTTAATGAGTTCTTAGCAACGACCTTTGTAATATTATAAAAATAGGCTTCAATTTTATCCAACAAATCATAGATATCAAGGTAATGAAGATAAAAAGTACCTCTATTTAAGTTTGAAAGATCCGTAATCATTTTAATACTAATTTTTTCTATAGGGTTATCAGCATATAAAGTCATAAATGCATCTATTATCTTATTCTCAATTTCATTTGTTTTACTAAAACTTGATAATTCTTGCATAGATTTATCCATGGATTTCCTCCTAAATTCAATTTATTCATGAACAGATATTCCCTTATTGTTTATTCACTTAATATCCAATTAGACATATAATAAGTATATATCAACACTATGTTGATAGCAAGATAAAGCATTAACCGAAACTAAGGAGGAATTCAAATGATTATCAAAAAAACTTCACCTAAACAAATCATTGGAAAAATAGGAAATTTGATAAAACCGAAAAATTACACTGTGATAGAATCGAGTCCATCTATAAGAATTTTGAGAGATATTCACATTCCATTAAGAGATGGAAGTTATGTCAGTGCGAATATCTATATGCCTTCTACAAAGGGAAAATTCCCTGTATTACTCTCTTTATATTCAGGTAGAAAAGATGTCCTTTGTAAGGATGGATATATGCATATACAATATAGATTTGCAAGACAACCAGGAAAACTTGTTTTTTCTGATGAAACAAGTTTTGAAGCACCAGACCCAAATTTTTGGGCCATAAATGGCTACGCAATATTAAACATTGATAAGAGAGGCTTTGGAAAATCGCCAAAGGCAAAAGAACCCCAATCTTTTTTCGATAATGAGGAAATTCTTGATATATATGATTCCATCGAGTGGGCTGGAATTCAAGAATGGAGTAATGGTAACGTCGGTATGTTAGGAGTTTCGTATTTAGCAATAAATCAGTATAAAACTGCATCTATGAATCCACCACATCTAAAAGCTATTTGTCCTTGGGAAGGTGTTTCTGATTTATATAAAGATTGGTTTTTTCAAAATGGTGTAATGGAGGAGGGATTCACTCCCTTCTTTATGAAACGTGTATCCACGATGGGCGATTGTGCAGATATGAGACAAGCTCAACTAGCCCACACAACAAGAGATGATTATTGGAAAGCCTTTGCACCGGCTTTAGAAAAAATAACCGTCCCTATGCTTAACTGTGTAAGTTATTCATGTCAAATGTTTCATAGCAGTGGAAGTTTTAGAGCCTATGAAAAAGTTAGTTCAACAGAAAAATGGTTGTATACTCATAGAAATGGAGAATGGACAGAATATTACAGTCAAGAAGTACAATCTCTAATGCTTAAATTTTTCGATTATTTTTTAAAAGAAGTCAAGAATGGCATGGATCAACATCCAAAAGTCCGTCTGGAAATAAGAGAATTTGGTGATGAAGTTAAAGAAGTTAGATATATAGATCAATTCCCACCTAAAGAAGTTATTTGGACTAAACATTATTTAAATAATGAGAATATGTCACTTAATGAAGATTTTCAATCCTCAGATAAAAATATAAAATTCGATCTTAAAAATGGTAGTTTGACATATAAATATAAATTCACTCAAGACACCGAAATTGTTGGCCCAATGAAACTTACATTGAATATCGAATTAGAAGAAACAGATGACGCCAACATTTTTGTAGGGATTCAGAAATTCCATGATGGTAAAGAAGTTGAGTTTGAAGGTGTTTATGGTTTTCCTAACGATATTGTTGCAAAAAGCACTTTAAGAGTAGCCCTTAGAACAGTGAATGAAAATCTAAGTACCCCATATACACCTGAATATGATTTTGATACTTTAAAACCATTAAGCAAAGGTGAACATGCAAAAATGGAATTTAAGTTTTCACCCTCAGGAACCTATTATAGAAAAGGTGATGAGTTAAGACTCGTGATACAAGGAAAATACTTCATTAGTGGTTCAAAAATTCATCAGCCTTTTAAATATAAGCCAAGTTCAAATGGAAAGTGTATTGTTCACGCCTCGAATGAAAATATATTGTTAATGCCGGTTATTTCTATTAAATCATAACAGTCTCAAAATACATGCTTTCAGAGATATTAACTGGCCGCCTTTTGATTAAAGGATCTCAATAAGTTATTGTTCTTTAAAAGGTCAGTTAATCTATTTTTTCAACGAAAAAAAAAGACGCTAATTATCTATGATTATGATAATTAACGTCTTTTTAGCAATATTTCAATTATCGTTGCTGTCTTATTGCTCTTTTCTTACCAATTTCAAAACCGTCTCCATGTGTGTCAACATCGTTATCTTTTAATAAATTTTCTTATAACTGTAGTTAGCATTTTCAACCATTTTACCTAAATAATAATTACTATTTACTACTTCCCAATTAACATAAGAATACCCAAGATAATAGTCTTCTATTCTAATTCCATTTGTTTCTATTGGATCATCTATTTGGATCCCAAACCATAGCAACATTAGGTGCATATTCTTGCATAAAATCGTGAACTAAGCGAAATTTTACTTTATATAATTCAGTATTACCATTCCACTGAACCCAGTCACCATTCATTCCTCCAAATAATCTTAAAAATATAGGCATATCAATTTTTTTAGCTTCTTTAACCCAATCAATTATTCATTCATTTTTTTCATTAGATTCTAAATCAAAAGAAAATCTTGGTATACTAGATACATTGCATGATTCCCATATACATTCTTTGTTAAAGAAAAATCTTGACCAATAAACTTATCATTTTCTGAAAAACTTGAAGATAATAAAAAGCAATGTCATTTTAATCACCAAATGTATTCTAACTAATTAGGCTAATATTAATGAATTATTTTACTATTCTTTTTTTGAAGTTATCTTTGCATTTTACCTGTTATATGATCAATATCTATTCTCACTACCCTAGTTATAGATTGTGCTTTTTCAATATATTTAGTAGCAGAATCTTTAAATTCATTTGAGTACTTTTCTATTAGAAACTTTAATGCTTCTATCTTCTTCTCTGTTTCCTCGTAAGCTTTACCAAAAATTACAACACTTTCATAATTGGTATCAAACTGATTGGGAAGTATTTCAATATTAGATGTGACACAAAATGAAACTTTATTATTTAACTCAATATTATCTAATTTATATCCCTCACTTGCACAATGAAAGAAAATACTATTATCATGATAAACGTAATTTAATGGTACAACATATGGATATTCAATAGCTGTATTAGTTGATAATACACCATACTCACCTTCAAATAACAGTCTTTCACATTCCTTTTTATTAAGTATTTTATCTTTTCTTCTCATCTCCCTAAACATTGTTTGCTCCTTCCTTAATTAATTCAAATTTTATACTATTGACCAATTAAACCAACCCCTACAATACAACAGATTATACCTACTATATTTAAAAGTGATATCTTTTCATTAAAGAATGCTAATCCTATAGGTATTAACAATATTACTATAATCGAACTTGCAAAAAGATTAGCCTTACTGATATTCCATCCACTCCTATATGCAACTAAAAAACCAAACTCAATACCAACAATTGACAGACCTAATACAACAATTGCCCAATTGGTTTTTTTAACTTCATCAATAAAGTTATTTCCATTTTGAAATAGTATATAAGCTACTACACAAATAACTAAAGAGGTCACATATGTTACAATTAGTGATATTAAAGGATTAATATCACTAGGAGTTGATTTTTGTGCTACATGGTAAATAAGCGTTGATACTACAATTATTGCTATTGATCCATATGTTAATAAGCCACTAACCATAATCAACTACCCTGCTCTTGAACCATTAGGTACAGGTTTCTCTGGCATTGCTAAAACTGGAATGATGCCATCTTCATATCCTATATCAAACAGCATCCCCTCTGATACCTCACCAAACATTTTTTTAGGTGCAAGATTCACCACAAATAATGCTTGATGACCAACTATTTCTGATGGTTTTTCTCGTTCCTTTTTCATACCAACCAAAATAGTTCGATTAAATGTTCCAAAGTCGACTATGAGCTTAACCATTTTATCTGATTTCTCAATATCTTCTACAGATATAATCTCGCCTACACGAATATCAATCTTACTAAGTATATCCATTTTTATGTTTTCTTTTATATTACTAGACATTTTTTTCTCCTCCATAAACAAAATTATGTTTGATCATTTATTGCTTTCCAAAACATTAACCATATTTTTTCAGATCTATTATCAAACTGTTTTTTTTTATAATAACAGGATTCTACAAACAGACCATCAATTAGACAATAGAAAAATGATATAATTTCAACTTCTGAAATGAGCTTAATTTCCCCACTTTCCTGTCCTTCATGAATAAGAGTAATTAATATAGGAAAAAACTGTATCTCTTTTTCTTCAAAGATATTCCGATGTTTACTATTTATTATTTCAGGTGGAAATATCATAACCCTATTTATAAATTTCATGCGTGTAAGATAGGGCTCTACTTGATAAAGCCTACAATATTCTATGAACAAAAGATGAAACTTTTCTTTAGCATTCAATTGTTCATTACTCTCCATAAGGTGTTTGAAGTGTTTTCTATCCCATTCAAGAACTTCATCAAGTAACAACAAGTAAAGCCCTTCTTTACTCTTAATATGCGAGTATACTGAAGCTTTTTTGATTCCTACAGCATTTGCAATAGTACTCATTGATGTTGCATCGAAACCTTTTTCTGCAAATAGTTCTAGAGCAACTTTTTTTATTTGATTTAATTTTGACACGATAACCCCTCTCTTTTACATACGACCGGTCGGTAGTTAAACAATACAGAAAAAAATCACACTTGTCAAGTTTAACAAACCTTCCTACAAGGTGATCTGTAACAGAATATTTATTGTGTTCTATTTGAATAGTACTATACTTACCAACTCTACATTCTTGCTCTTCATAAATAATATTAGCTTCTCTCTCATGTAATCCTACAAAACTTTTTACAGCAGTTCTCATATTATCATAAACAATCCATCAATAATTTGATAGTTAGCTACTTATTTTGCAATATTTTCACTCACTTATCTCACCTAAAAGATTCTTTCTTGTTAGTCTCAAAACGACTTCCACGTGACTCGTCCAACTAAACATATCCACAGGAGTAACTTCTTCTACAACAAATCCATTATCTACTAAATATTTTAAATCTCTAGCAAGTGAAGCAGGCTTGCAAGACACATATATAAGTTTTTTAGCTTTCATTTTAACTATTGTACTTAGAAGCTCTCTATCGCATCCTTTTCTAGGCGGATCTACTATAACTAAGTCGGCAGTAATTTCTGATTTTCTATTAAACATATTTGGCACAACTTCTTCTGCCCTTCCCACTATAAATTCAACATTTTTTATATTATTAAGCCTAGCATTTTCTCTTGCATCATCTACGGCTTCTTTAATAATCTCAACACCATATACTTTTTTAGCATTTTTAGCTATAGTAAGCGCTATTGACCCAATCCCTGAATATAAATCAAATACAATTTCCTCACCCGTTAAATTAGCATACTGACCTACTTTATCGTATAAAATTTTAGTTTGAAATGAATTAACTTGAAAAAATGAAAGCGGAGAAATATTATATTTTATATCGCCTATACTATCCATAATTGTATTTTTACCATATATAGTTTTATTTATTGTTCCAAGTATTTTATTGCCTAAATCTTTATTTACATTTTGAATAATAGAAGTAACACTTTTAACCGACCTTAAATTTTTAATTAATATATCTTTTGTTACTAATTCATCTTCACTTGTAACTACTATAAGCATATCTTCATTTGTAAGAAAAGAACTTCTAATAACTACATATCTTAAAACTCCTATCATGGTTTTAGAATTATATATGGATACATTGTTTTCTAAAATATATTTTTTAAAAACTTGAACAATTTCTTTAACTCTCGGATTTTGAAGTATGCAATCATCTATATCAACTAAAATATGTGACGCTTTTTTATAAAAGCCTATTACAATATCATCTCCATTTTTATTAATTGGAAATTGTGCTTTATTTCTATATTTGTATGGATTATCCATTCCAATAGTCTTCATAATTTTTTTTTCATCTATTTTTATTTCTTTTTTAAGTGCATTTATTACTAAATCTCTTTTTATATCTAATTGTTTCTTATAATCGATACTTTGATACTGACATCCACCGCAAACTCTAGAATACTTGCATTCTTCTATAATTCTATATTTTGAGGGTTCAATAACTTTTAATAATTTGCCAACCAAGTACTTATTAGAGATTTTAACTATTTTAACTATTAGTCTATCCTCTACTACACCACCATCTATAAAAATCTTTAAATCATTTATATAAGCAATTCCTTGGCCTTTTTCGCCCATTTCTAAAATCACTATTTCTATTTCATCATTTTTTCTAATTGTATTTTTTTTAATTATATCTTTTTTAACAATTTTATTTTCCATTTTACACCCTTCCAAATTTAATCATTTTTCTAATCGAACTATTATTTTTAAGGTTAAAAGTAATTTTAATTTTATTTAATATTTAAATCTAGATATTTTCTTATATTTTTATTATAATATATATATATTAGTGTTTAAATAGCGAAAGGATAATTCATGTCAAAATTTTTTATAAATATATTTATATTAATAATAATTGGTGTAACATTAACTTTAACACCAATAAATATAGATTTACTTAAATTAGATAATATACATTTTAATATAAATTCAATAAAAAAAGAAGAGAAAGCGCCTATTACTCCTGTAACAGCTGAAATTGAAGTAGTGCCAAATTTATCTATTTCATCCTCTATTAATTCTAATGACTATATTATTAATCCTGATTCTCTTACTTTTACTTTTAAAGCAACATCTTTGCTTGATGATAAACTTAAGAAAAAAGTTATTCAGGATATTAACAAATTTAAAGAAAATTTAGTTATTAATGTTAATAAAGGCACAAAAACAATACAATCTTTTAATAATAAAAATTTAAATATATTGGTTAATTCAGATATTTCTAATGAAAATACATCGATATTTACTTTACAAATTCCACTTGACAGTAAATCATTAGATATTTTGCTTGGGAACTTTACTATTAATATTTTAAGTAATAATAGTAAAATAAACGAAAATACTACTGTTAATCCCATTAATTTTAACGCAACATATATGGAAAAATTTCATTATGCAAAAGCAATAAATCATACAAATACTAATAATTTTACAAGTCTTTACTTTACTGATAAAAACGCTGAATATCTTATTCCTTATTCAAAAGATATTAAAGTAAGTAAAAGTTATATTAGAGGGATACTTAACGCTTTATTAGATGGTCCTTTTGAAAACTCAGGTTTAACCTCTGAATCAATAGTTCCTAGAGTATTTAGTGCAAGACTTACTAGTGATGAATTAATACTAAAACTTACAAAAAATGAAGCAAATAAATTTTCTAGTAGTTCTACTCTAGCATATTTAGCGTTAAACTCATTTAAAAATACTTTTTTTGAATTTCCCTATATCGAAAAACTAACAATTTTAGTTGATAATAAAGCTACTGTTAAGTATTTTCATGGTACTGATTTAAGAAATTCTTTTATTAAAGAATATTCTCCTAAAATTTATTTGGGCCTTTTAACTAAAATAGATAAAGATAAAGATATAAACAAGGTATACTTAACTCCTCTTAAAAGTGATGCAAATGATATATCTAAAATATTTGATTTGCTAGTTTCTGGCGAAATAAACGATAATTCAGATAAACTTTTATTAAGTACTATTCCAAAAAATATTAAATTACTTGATTATAAAATAGAAAATAAGCTCTTAACGCTTAATTTATCAAATGAATTTTCAGATGCTTACAGTGGAGAGAGTGAGTATCAAAATCTTATGATAGACAGTATAATTGAAACTTTCACATCTCTAAAAAATGTAGATATGGTTAAAATTAATGTAGAAGGGAAAAATGATATTCAACTAAATAATATTGATTTATCAAAGCCATTTAAGAAATTTTTATATCTAAATCCGATAATATAATAGCGTGTTTATTAACTAATAAAAAGGAGCTTATGATTAATCTTTAAATTAATCATAAAATATTAATATGATAATAATTAAAAATTCTACCATTAAGGATACAAATGAAATTTACGAGTTAATAAAAAAGAATTTAATCGAAATTAATTCTATAGATTATCCCCAAAAGGTCATTGAATTTATGCTTGGTTATTACTCTAAGGAAAATATAAAAAAATGGATAAGTCACCGAAATTATTTTCTTAGCGCTTATGATGATTCGAATAACAATGTAGTAGGATGTATTAGCCTTGAAAAAGATGAAATTCTTTCTCTTTACGTTTTACCAGAATATCATGGACAAAATATAGGATCATTATTACTAGAAAATTTAGAAGAAAAATGTAAACTTGATTGTATTACACCTATTATGTATGCAAGTCTTACAGCTGTAAATTTTTATAAAAAACATAATTACTCAGTCAAAGAAAAAGATTCTCATCCAGACTTTGGTGATGCTTACCTTATGACAAAAAAACTTTAAGAGATGCAGAAAACTGCACCTCTTTTTTTGAAAAACTATATATTTCACTCTAAAATGAAAGTTAAAATTAAATTAAACTTCAAATATATCTTTAAATGATTCTTACTTAACAACTTCAAAATATCTTTTAGGTACCCAGTTAAATTTACCTCTATTATCAGCAATTTTATAACACTCTTCATCTTCTGAGAGTACTTCATATTCTTTTCCTATCGTAGTATAATGAATTCTTAGTGTATCAGTAGCTTTTATAACTTTTGTATCCCCCATTATTACACCTCTTAAAATTTTATTTGATCAACTAAATTAATTTTCCAGTTGTCTTTATCTCCAGTGACCTTAATATTTTTCATTAACGTATTATTTTCTGTATCATTTAAATTTATTCTAACATATTTTATATGAATAATCCAAGAATCAATTTTATTTTCGGTAAAATGTAGTAAAGATTTGTATCCATCGATATCATTTAAAAACTCATTTGCATAAACAATGAAAGATTTATAATCTAAATATGCTTTTGTTTTATCATCTAAAAGCTCATACGCTTTTCTGTATTCATCAAGTGTTATATAATCTATATACTCATTGACCACATTTGATGGTGTGTTTTCAAGTATGCCTACAAACTTAGTATCTCTAGAAAGTGGATTTAATAAGTTGTATTTGCCAATTGGAATATCTATTTTTTTACCTTCAAACAAAAATTGCACCTTATAAATCTCATCAAATTCTGTGAAAGTATCCACAATTGACCATATATATAAATAAACATCAGACTTATTCCAAAAGCTTTCACTAAGAAAATCATTATTGAAATTTATAAATAGTATGGATTTATCTATTTCATAATTTAAGATTCCTGAACTTATCTCAAATGGACTATGAAGATATTTATCTCTTGAACCTTTCATAAGTTCTTTTCCAACTGCTTGGTAAATGTCATTGTCCTTTACTTCAATAATTCTTTTTTCAAATTCTAAAGTATTATTTCCAACAAAATATAAGACACTTTCAAGTTGCATAGCTTCTGGATTCGGAACAATGCTATATTTTTTTCCAAGCTCTTTAAATGTTAAGCTATTTGAAAAACTAATTACAATTAAAAGTATTCCTAGAAAAATAATAACCATAACTCTTAAAGTATATCTCACTTTTTCCTCCTCCTTATAAACTTACTTCTGAAGGCAGTGTTATATAAAAACTTGTACCACTATTGATTTTACTCTCTAAAGTAATCTCGCCTTGATGTAAATTTACAATTTGCTGTGCGATTGAAAGTCCTAGTCCTGTTCCACCTGTGTTTCTAGACCTAGCTTCATCTATTCTATAAAATCTATCAAAGATATTTATTATATCTTTCTCTGGTATACCAATACCTGTATCTGATATTTTAATTTTTACATTTTCTTTTTCCCTATACATTTCAATATATACTCGCCCGCCACTTGGAGTATATTTTATACCATTTGCAATAATATTTACTAAGCATTGATGCATTTTAGCTTTATCCACTTTTAAATTTACATGTTCTGTGTAGATATATTCGAGATTAATATTTTTTTTCTTAGCAAGTGGTTTTAACATCTTAACAACGCTCCTTACTAAATCATTCATATCAATAAATTCATATTCAAGCACCATATCTTTTTTTTCTATATCTACAAGATATAGTAAAGAATCAATTATTTTACTTAATCTATTAATCTCTGAATCTATGTCAGTCAAAAATTCCCTGTATACCTCTTCTGGCCAAGAATCTCCGTGTAATAGCGATTCTGAAATAATCATTACTGAAGCAAGAGGTGTTCTAAGTTCATGTGAAACATTGGATACAAACTTCTTTCTTTGATCATCAATTTGATGAAGCTTAATTGTCATTTTATTGATTGCATCTCCGAGATTTGACAGTTCATCATTTCCAACAAGTTCTATCCTTTGTTCAAAATTTCCTCTGGCGATTATTTTAACTAAATCAGTCATTCTTTCAACTGGCGTAGATATAATATCTGCGAAAATAAAACTTACTATACCAGTAACTAATAATCCAAGTATTGAAAGTAACAGTATTTTTTCAATTACATCATTTACTTTAGAAAAAATTGACTCTGCTGAAGATGATAAAAGGACTACTCCTACTATATCATTATCAATTATAATAGGAACTGACACATACATAGCCTTTTCACCATTATAAAGTTTATATAATTCAGAAGATGAATTTCCAAGTAAGGCATCGCTAACCTGCACTATACTTGAAATATTTTTGCCCTTGTATTTATCGTATGAATCAATAATAACAAAACCATTTTCATTTGTTATCATAATTCTAGAATTTATACTTAAACTATATTTTTTTAAGCTTTTCTCAACCAGACTTCTATAACTATCTTTATTAATTTTATTTAATTCAGTTTCGATTTGACTCGAGATAATGTTTCCTTCAGTAAATAATGTTATTTTTTTTTCATCAATAAAATTAATTTTTAATGTTTCATTTATAAAAGCTATCATTAAAGTTAAAGTTAAGAATACTAATAATAAATAGGTGGAAACAAGTTTCCACCTAATACTTACAAATCTATTTTTTATCTTTAAAATAGTAACCTACTCCCCATTTTGTCAAAATATAATTAGGTTGAGAAGAATTTTCTTCTATTTTTTCTCTAAGTCTTCTAATGTGAACATCTACTGTCCTTACATCTCCAAAATACTCATAACCCCATATAGTTTCAAGAAGTTCTTCTCTAGAAAAAACTTTATCTTTATTTATAACTAGAAGTAATAGTAAATCAAATTCCTTAGCAGTTAGGTTAATTTCTCTCTCATTTATTGATACTTTTCTTCCAAGTGTATTAATTGTAAATTCACCTATATTTAAGACGCTTGTTGCACTTCCTGCATCGTTTACCTTAACTCTTCTAAGAATTGCTTTAATTCTGGCTTTTAATTCTAAAATATTAAATGGTTTTGTAATATAATCATCTGCTCCGTATTCAAGGCCAAGTACTTTACTTGAATCTTCACCTTTTGCAGTTAAAATAATAATAGGCACCATTGAAGTCTCTCTAACTTTTTTACATACTTCAAGTCCATCTATTTCAGGTAACATTAAATCGAGAACAACTAAATCATAATTATTTGCCATAATTTTATCGTATGCTTCCTTACCATCAACAGCAACTTCAACTTCATAATCATCTTGTTCGAGACTAAATTTTAACCCCTTTAGTAATATTGGTTCATCGTCAACAACAAGTATTTTTTCTGCCATTATAACACCATCCTCATATTATTTTAGTATTCTCTTATCTTCAATTCTTTTAGTTATATTTTCTGCATCTAAATATTCAATAAGTGGAACTGCAATTTTTCTTGAAGTTTCAGCTAAATCTCTAAACTCAGACAAAGAAATTTCTTTATGTTCTTTTAAATAAATAATTAATTTTTCCTTAATTTCCTTATATACTTCACCACTAATAAGAATGTTATCATTTAGCTTAATTAAATCTTTATTTTCAATCAAATTATTAATTATATTAAGCTCTTTTTTATTAGTTTTTAATAAATTAAGTAAATCACTTGTATTTGGTGGTTTTGTATATGATGCATCGTAAAGATTTAATATTTTTTCAACTAAACGTTTTTGGTCTTTTGTAAATACGACTTCAAATTCACTTAATGATACAATACTTCCATTTATTTTAATTATGTTCTTATCCGTAAAAATAGATATAATATTATCAAATAACTTACCCTTAAAATCAGGAAATAATCTACTTCTGAGTTCTTCTTTTGAAATTCCTGACTTTAGAGGATTTTTCCCATGAAAGACATTCATCATTTTTAAAATTTCCTCTGACTTTATATCAATAAATGAACTATGCAAATATCTACCTTCATCAATTCTAACAATTTTTTTTACTTCTAGCAAATTTTTTACTATTTCTTTTACTTCTTCTATATCAATGCCTGATTTTTTTGCTATTAATTCTTCACTTGGAACCATCATACTATTTTCTATTAAGGCATCCTCTACAATTTCATCTTTATTACCTTTATTTTTAGAAATCAAATCATTTATTAATTTATCATTAAATCTTTTATGTTTCGAAGCATTTGGATCAAGTATAATTCCACCACCAATTGTTTCAAGAGGAGAAAATAATCTAAGTACAAATTTATCACCATATTTACACGATGTAACTTCTTCAAGTCTCAACTGTGCAAAGCCTTCTTCACCAGGTTTTAACTCTTCTTTATCAAGTATTACAATTCTACAAAGCACTTCTTTTGTTCCATGATAAAGTCTAAGTCTAGTCCAGTTCTTTATATCTCGCTTAGATGAGTTTAAAATTGTTAACTTAACATCTAGCATATGTGCTATATTTAAACTGTCTTTTTTAGCAAGTACCGAACCTCTATGAATTTGCTCTTTTTTTATATTTGATAAATTTACTGCTACTCTTTGACCCGCATATGCTTCTTTTACATCTTTACTATGTACTTGAATTTTTCTTACTTTAGTTTCAAATTGCTCAGGATAAACTTCTAAAAAATCTCCTTCTTTTATAGTACCTTCAACTAACGTTCCGGTAACAATAGTGCCAAAACCAGTCATTGTAAAAACTCTATCTATTGGAAGTCTAGATGACTCCTTAATATTTCTTTCTTCTACTTGGCTTGTCAAAGTATCAATATTATTAATTAATTCGTCAATACCGTCTCCATTTACTGCTGATACTCTTAAAATAGGACTTTCTTCTAAAAACGTTCCTTTAAGTCTATTTTTTATATCCTCTTCTATCATATCAACCCAATCTTCTTCTACCAAATCACATTTTGTTAAAACTACTATACCTTTTTTTACTCCAAGCAAATTTAATATATCAAGATGTTCTTCTGTTTGTGGCATAATTCCTTCATCAGCAGAAATAACTAGTAAAACTAAATCAAGTCCACTCGCACCTGCTAACATATTTTTTATGAATTTTTCATGACCTGGAACATCTACAATACCTGCTCTTTTTCCACTAGGCAAATCAAAATAGGCAAATCCAAGTTCTATTGTTATTCCTCTTTTTTTTTCTTCTTTTAGCCTATCTGTATCTATTCCTGTTAATCTTTTTATTAATGTTGTTTTTCCATGATCTATATGCCCTGCGGTTCCAACAATAATATTTGAAGTATTATTACTCATTAAAGCACCTCGCCAAATTCCTCTATTAAAATATCAAACTCATCTTCTCTTACTGTTCTTAAATCTATTAATATATTTTCTTCATTTATTCTGCATATAATTGGTATTTTTACTTCTCTAAGAAGCGACGTAACCTTATTAACTGATTTTTCTTTAGGTTTTATTGATATTAATTTTGTTTTAAGTTTCTCAAGAGGCATAGAACCTCCACCAACTTCAGAATAACCATCAATAATAGAAACATTAATTAATTTTTCATATTTGCTCTCTTTAAATTTACTATATAACACTTTTGCCTTCACTTCGAGTTCATTAAAACTCATCGTTAGCATCTTAAGCGTAGGCAATGTTTTAAGTGCTTTTTCTTCATCTAGATATAGTTTCAAAACACCTTCTAATGCTGCAAATGTCATTTTATCAACTCTAAGAGCTCTTGTTAGATTATTTTTTTTCATCATTTCAATATATTTTTTCTTGCCAATTATGATACCTGCCTGAGGTCCGCCAAGCATTTTATCTCCGCTAAAGGACACTACATCTACCCCCGAATTAATGCTTTCCATTACAGTTGGTTCTTTTGTAAGGCCATATTCAGAAAAATCTATTAAAGAACCACTACCAATATCTTCGATTACAGGAATATCATGCTTTTTACCTAGCTTTGATAAGTCTTTTATATCAACTTCACTTGTAAAACCTAAAATTTTATAATTACTTGTATGTACTTTTAAGAATGCACCAGTTTCTTCAGTTAAAGCATTTTCATAGTCACTTAAATGCGTTTTATTAGTTGTTCCAATTTCAACTAATTTTGCTCCAGAAAACTTCATAACTTCTGGAATCCTAAATGAACCTCCGATTTCTACCATCTGTCCTCTTGAAACAATAACTTCTTTACCATCTGTTAAAGTATTTAATATAAGCATTACCGCTGATGCATTATTATTTACTACTAAAGCAGCCTCAGCTCCTGTCAGTTTACATAACAAATCTTCAACTACATCATATCTTGATCCACGTTTGCCATTTTTAAGATTAAACTCAAGGTTTGAATAATTGCTTGCAGTTTCTATTATATTTTCAGCAATTTCTCTTGGAATAAGAGATCTTCCCAAATTTGTATGAATTACTACACCACTTGCATTTATTACTCTTTTAAGGTTATACTCATATTTTTTAGTTGAAATTTCAATGATTTTTGAAATTAATTTTTCTTTATCAACAGTAAATGATTTGATTTTTTCTTCACTTAAATTTTTAATAATTTTTCTTTCAGAATTAAGCACTTCATTAATTGAATCACTAATTAACCTTTTAGGAATATCTAAAGAAATTTTAGCAATTTTATTATGAGAAAAAATATCATCCACTTTAGGTAATTTTTTAAATAAATTATTTTTCATATTAATCTCCAAGTCCTTCTTAATAACTAGTTTGCCTTTTCAAATATTTATATTATAATTATATTACATATTACTGATTTTATTAAGGAAAATTTAAATTATTATTTGTTTTATTAAAATATAATCGGGTAAATTTCTTATATTATCTATGAAAGGAGCTATTATGCCAGAATCAAATATAATTATTAGTCAAATTGGCGATTTTGTATGGGGCCCTGTACTTATAATTCTACTTATGGGAACAGGTATAATACTTTCTTTCGCTACAAAGTTAATTCATTTTAGAAAAATACGACTTTCATTTAGATTGCTTTTTTCAAGAGATATTGTAGGAGACGGTGATATAACACCCTTCCAAGCTCTAATGACATCTCTAGCTGCGACAATTGGAACAGGAAATATCGCAGGTGTTGCTTCAGCAATAGCGTCTGGCGGACCGGGAGCTGTTTTTTGGATGTGGATTACAGCAGCGGTTGGTGGTGCTACTAAATATAGTGAAGCTTTACTTTCTATAAAATATAGAACTAAAAATTCCGTCGGAGAACAATCAGGTGGACCCATGTATTATATAAAGCTTGGAATGAATGACGTTTACAGTGGAAATTGGAGTTGGCTTGGCTGGATTTTTGCTTTATTTGGATGTATTGCTTCTTTTGGAATAGGCAATATGGTACAGTCAAATTACGTTGCCCAGTCAATATTCACATCAATTGGACTTTCACCAATAATCACTGGTGTTATTGTTACCATTGCTATTGGACTTGTTACAATCGGTGGTATAAAATCAATTGGTAAAGTTACAGAAAAAATAGTTCCTCTTATGATGGTTATTTATGTGAGTGGAGCATTAATAATACTTGCATTAAATTATAAAGTAATTCCTTCTTCATTCTCTCTTATTTTCAAATATGCATTTTCATCCAATGCAGTTGCAGGAGGTTTTTTTGGAACTGTTGTTAGGTACGGTGTTGCAAGAGGTTTGTTTTCAAATGAAGCGGGACTCGGATCAGCTCCAATAGCGCATGCTGCCGCGAGAAACAATAATCCCGCTACACAAGGATTAATTGCGTCACTTGGAGTTTTTCTTGATACATTTTTAATATGTACAGTAACTGCACTTGTTATACTAAGTTCAGGACTCATTCATTTTGATCCTACTTCTGGACTTATGAGTATTGCAGGAAATTTATCAGGTGCAGCACTTGCTACAACTGCTTTTGACACTGCACTTCCAGGTGGATTCGGAGGTTTTATAGTCGCATTTGGTATGATATTTTTTTCATTTTCTACTATTTTAGGTTGGTATTACTATGGATCGAAATGTTTTGAATATTTAGTTGGAGTAAAACTAGTTGAAGTTTATAAATGGCTTTGGATAGTATTAGTGTTTTTCGGGGCGATAAGTTCATTTAATTTAATTATGAATATTTCTGATATCTTTAATGCTCTTATGGCATTTCCAAATTTAATTGCACTTCTAGCACTTTCGCCTGTAATTTATAAAACAACTAAAAACTTTAGAAAAAACCCTATTGAAAAAAAAATTGAACTTTAAAATCAATATAATCAAAAATTAAAATAAACCATTCTAAATCATCTACTAAATGCTTTAGAATGGTTTTCAATTATTTTACAAATAAATTCACCCAGTTTAATTTTCGGAGTTTTAAAAAATAATCCACTTACATTAAGCATTTTTATTTAATTATTAAAGAAAAATCTTCTTTTTCTAAAACTCTTCCTACTACCGCAAATTCTGTTTTTAATGTAGTTTTATATATGTTCATTAACTTTAATGCTTCTTTTTCAGGAAGTGATATTAATAATCCCCCTGACGTTTGTGGATCAAACACTATATCAAGTACATATTCCTCAAGTGAATCATCTATAAGATACTCACCTTCAATATAATCTCTATTTCTATAAGTACCTGCTGGTATTAATCCCATTTCCGCATTTGATATTGTTTCATTTAAAATTGGAATTTTATTAAAATCTAATTCTACTGTTACTTGGCTTCCCTTTGCCATTTCATATGCATGCCCAGCAAGTCCAAAACCAGTAATATCTGTACAAGAATTAACATTCACTTGTTTTATTCCATCAGCTGCATCTTTATTTAAATAAGACATAACAAAAGATATTTTATCTATTTCTTCTTTTGAAAGCATATCCGCCTTTATACATGTACTTAAAATTCCTGTTCCAATTGGCTTTGTGAGTACTAAAACATCACCAGGCTTTGCACTTGAATTTGAAAGTACTTTGTCAGGATGGACCATTCCAGTAACACTAAGTCCATATTTTGGCTCAGGATCATCAACTGAATGTCCACCGACTAATATAGCTCCTGCTTCTTTTACTTTTTCAGCTCCTCCTCTTAATATTTCACTTAATATATTCATATCAAGGCAAGTTGGAAAAGCTACTATATTTAGTGCAATAGTTGGCTCACCTCCCATTGCATAAACGTCGCTTAAAGAATTTGCTGCTGCAATTTGCCCAAACATATATGGGTCATCCACAATTGGTGTAAAAAAGTCTAATGTCTGTATGATTGCTTTTTCATCATCAATTTTGTATACTGCAGCATCATCTGATGTTTCGAGTCCTATTATTAAATTTTCATCTTCGAATTTAGGTAAATTACACAAAACTTGTGCAAGTGTCTCGGGTCCGAGTTTCGAACCTCAGCCAGATCCCTGACTATAATCTGTTAATTTTATTTTTTTAGTATTCATTATTTCACCTTCTATATGCTATTTTAATTAAATAATATTTCTTCTAAGACTTAATTATATCAACCAAGTAGACAAATACAAGTGCTAATCTATTATATTCAAAAACTTTATACGCAAAGGAGAAGCATTAAATTTTTCTATAATAAATATATTATTCTATTATAAAGTATTCTTTCATATTTTCATATTTTTTTTCGCCAATTCCTTTTACATTCATTAACTCCTCAAATGATTTAAAAGATCCATTTTTATTTCTATAATTAATAATTCTATCGGCATAGACTTGACCAATTCCCGGAATAGCCAGTAATTCTTTTGCTTTTAATAAATTAAATTTTTCTAATGAAAGTTTATTTTTACCATCAAAAAGTTGTTCATCAATTTTAGGAATCAGAATTTTTTCTCCATCTTCTAAATATTCAACTAAATTTATTCTAGTCAAATCCGCAGTATCTTTTAATACTGCTATTTTTGTAACATCTTCAATTCTTGAACCATAGTCTAGTTCATAACTACCTTCTTTCTCAACTTCACCCAATATATAAACTTTTATCTTTAAATTTTTATCATTTGTTTTTAGTTCTTCTTTTAATAAAACTAAATTCTTTTTATCTTCATAATGAATCTTAACTTCATCAACTAATTTTATAATTAGCATAAGAGATAGCGCAATAATTAATAGTATTATTTCTTTCTTTTTTAATTTCATAAAACCTCCATTTTTCCATATTGTACCTTTATTGTATCTCCTTGTATTTATTTTTTCAATATATTTTAATAATATTACTTAAAGCTTATGGTATAATATAAAAAGTAAAATGGGAGGAAACAATGAAATTATTTTATAAAATTATAGCCTTAACACTTTTAATGAGTTTATTTATATCATCTTTATCTTTTGCATCTGTACCTGAAATTGTTGCTAAATCTGCAATACTCATTGATGGAAATACAGGTCAAATTCTTTACGAGAAAGATTCACATAAAGAAATGTATCCAGCAAGTACAACCAAAATACTAACTGCACTTATAATACTTGAAAATCATAAACTTGATGAAATAGTTACAATTGATAAAGATACTCCCTTTACCACGGGAAGCAGAATATATGTAATTGATGGAGAAAAATTCACAGTAAAAGAACTCCTTTATGCAATGCTTTTAGAATCAGCAAATGATGCTGCTGTTGCACTAGCAAAATTTCATTCTGGAAGTGTAGAAGAATTTTCTAAAGTAATGAATTTTCGTGCAAAGGAAATAGGAGCTACAAATTCTAACTTTGTAAATCCAAATGGGCTTCCAAATAAAGAACATCATTCAAGTGCTTACGATTTAGCGTTAATTGGAAAAGAAGCCATGAAAAACGAAACTTTTAGTAAAATAGTTTCTACATACAAATATAATATAAAACCTACAAACAAACAAAGCGAAACTAGATATTTAACTAGTAGCAATAAATTTTTATATGCTTCTGGTTCAAAAAATAAAATTTCTTATAAAGGTAAAAATATTGACATAAAATACGATAGTATTGTTGGAATAAAAACCGGATACACTGACTTAGCTAGGCAGTGTTTTGTTTCAGCTATAAAAAAAGATGGAAAATACTTAATCGCAGTTATTTTAAAAAGTGAAGGCAAAAATATTTATGTAGATTCAAGAACACTTCTCGACTATGGAGTAGATAATTATAATTACGTAACTATTTTTAAAAAGAATGATATACTAGCTAACATAAAAGTTGCAAGCGATAAAGAAATTCCAATAACTTCAGATAAAGATATTAATGTATTAATATCAAAAAAGGATTCTAATTTAACCATAACAAAAGAAATTAAATTGGATAAAGATATTAAACTTCCATACAAAGCAGATCAAGTAATAGGGCATGTAAATATTCTTGTAGCCACTAAAACTATAGCTAGTATTCCATTAATTGCACCATATGAAATTACTGATAAACCTCTTCTAAGTGACAAAACAATTAATCTTGCAAACTCAAATAATAAAATTTCTAAAACTACTGTCCTATTCATTATATTAAAAGTTTTACTTGCTATAATTATTTGGAGATTTATTATGACACTTATAAATTTAATAAAACGTAAATTTATTAAACGTAATTAGTATTATAAAATGAGTAGTCAATAAAATATGGACTAAATGAGCAAAATCACTTAATATTTCTGCTCTTTTAGTCCATTATTTTTTATTTGAAATATGATAATATATCATTTTTTAAAGTATATATTATTAACTTATTCTAAGATATTAATTATTTGTACGCAATCATTTGAATTTCAATTTTTGCATCTAATGGAAGTCTTGCAACTTCTACACATGCTCTTGCTGGCTTATGATCTGTAAAATACTCACCATAAACTGAGTTCATAGCCCCAAACTCATTCATATCTTTTATAAAAATCTCAGCTTTAACTACATCATTCAACGTAAGTCCTGCTGACTCTATAATAGCTTTGCAGTTCTCTAAAGACATTCTAGTAGCATTTTCTATAGTATCTTTCACCATTAAACTTGTTGAAGGATCAATTGGAAGTTGTCCTGATACATATACAAATCCCCCTGATTGCATACCTTGTGAATATGGTCCTACTGCTGCTGGTGCATTTTTAGTTGCCAATACTTTTAAAGCCATAATAACACTCCTCTTTATTCAAATTATTAATAATATTTCTAAGAATATTCTAATTTAAAACATTCTATTTGTCTACTCTAATCTCATCTAAATAATTATAAATTGTATATCTTGAAACACATAAAACCTTTGCAACGTAATCAATTGCGCCTTTTATTAAAAATGCTCCCTGATTATCAAGTTTTTGAACAATTGAAACTTTCTCATCTTTCGATAAATATGCTACTGGTTTACCTTTAGCTTCAATTGTATCATTTACAATATCCATTAAGACATCATTAACTTTATTTACATTATCAATATTTTTTACATATTCATTCTCTTTTGTAACTTTCATAATGCCGTTCATAACATTTCTAGCAGCAACTAGTTCAGTTATATCAAAATTTAGACAAAAACACCCTATTACCTTTTCAAATTCATCTTTAATAAACATTGTGCTTGATTTTAAAACTCTACCATCCATGCTTTTTTCTGTATAGTTAATAGAATCTTTATCTGTTTTTCCATTTGTAACTTTATTTAAAGACAGTTCAGTCATCGGACTACCAATATCTCTACCTGTAATATGACCATTTGCGATTGCAACAATTGAATTTTGTAAGTTCGTAAAATCATGAAGTACAACTTCACAGTTATTTCCAAATGTTTCAGCAAGTCCGTTCACAAGAGGAATATAGCTTTTTAGAATTGGATGTAATTTTTTTTCCATTTTATAAAACCCCTTTTTTATTTTACTACAATATTTACAAGCTTTCCTGGAACAACAATAACTTTAATAATTTTTTTACTTTCAATTAATATAGTAATTTTTTCACTCTCAAGTGCCATTTTTTCAAGTTCATCTTTTGTAATACTTGAACTTACAACCATTTTTTCTTTAACTTTTCCATTTATTTGAATTACTATTTCTTTTTCATCTAATACTAAGGCTGACTCATCAAATGTTGGCCAACTTTCTTTATGGATACTTCCACTTCCACCAATTTGACTCCAAAGTTCTTCAGTAAAATGAGGTGCAAATGGTGCAAGTACTAACAAAACATCTTTAACTATATTATTTAAAAGCTCAGCATTTAAATTTTCTTTAAATTTTTCTTTATATTTGTATGTTTCATTAATTAATTCCATAACAGAACTTATTGCAGTATTAAAATTAAATCTTTCTTCTATATCAAATGTAATCTTTTGAATTGATTTATTAAGAGAATAATTCAAATGTTTTTCTTCTTTTGAATTAATTTTAAGCTCGCCTTCTTTAATAGTATCTTTTAATTCATCGACTAATCTCCAAACTCTATTAATAAATTTAAAGGTTCCTTCAACCGCATCATCATTCCACTCTAAATCTCTTTCTGGAGGAGCTGCAAATAATACAAATAGTCTTGCAGTGTCTGTACCATATTTTTCAATAATCTTATTTGGACTAACTACATTACCTTTAGATTTAGACATTTTTGATCCATCTTTAAGAACCATTCCTTGTGTAAGAAGATTTTTAAAAGGTTCATCAACTGGAGCAATTTTCAAATCATACATTACTTTAGTAAAGAAACGCGCATATAGTAAATGAAGTATTGCATGTTCAACCCCACCTATATACTGATCTACATCCATCCAATATTCAGCTTTTTTAAAATCAAATACTTCTTTGTCATTTTTAGGGTCAGTATATCTTAAAAAATACCAACTTGAATCGACAAAAGTATCCATTGTATCCGTTTCTCTTTCAGCTTTTCCACCACATTTTGGACACGCTGTATATTTAAAAGTATCACTAGTTTTAAGTGGAGATTCTCCTTTTCCAGTAAATTCAACGTCCTTTGGAAGAAGTACAGGTAAATTTTCTTCTTTAATTGCTACTTCCCCACACTTTGGACAAGTTACAATTGGAATAGGTGCTCCCCAATATCTTTGCCTTGATACAAGCCAATCTCTTAATCTATAATTAATTGTTTTCTTACCTATTTTTTGATTAGATAATTTTTCTATTATTTTCTCAGAGGCTTCTTTATTTGCCATTCCATTAAATTCACCAGAATTTATCATAGAACCTTCTGAAATAAATGCTTTTTCAAGGTTATTTATATCAATATTATCATCATTTGAATCTATTACCGGCACAATTTCCAAATTATATTTTTTTGCAAATTCAAAGTCTCTTTCATCATGCGCTGGAACCGCCATAATAGCACCAGTACCATAATCAGTTAAAACATAATTTGCAACATAAATAGGCATTTTACTGCCATTTAGAGGATTAATTGCATATCTTTCTAAAAATAAACCTTCTTTTTCTACTTCTGTTGAAGTTCTCTCAATTTCAGATAAATGCTGAAGTTTAAGTACAAATTCATCCAATGATTTTTCTACAGCTAAGCCTTTAACAAGCTCTTTAGCATAAGGATGTTCAGGAGCTAATACCATATAAGTAGCACCGTAAATTGTATCAGGTCTAGTTGTAAATACTTTAAGTGATTTATCAAAATTTTCTATTTCAAAATCTAGTTCCGCACCAATTGACTTTCCAATCCAATTTTTTTGCATCAACTTTACTTTATCTGGCCAACCATCTAATTTATCCATATCTTGTAATAATCTTTCTGCGTAATCAGTAATTTTTAGGTACCACTGCGATAAGTTCTTCTTAACTACAGCACTATCACATCTTTCGCATACACCGCCAACAACTTGCTCGTTTGCAAGTACAGTTTCACATGAAGGACACCAGTTCACAGGCGATTTTTTCTTATATGCCAAACCATTTTCAAAGAATTTTGTAAATAACCACTGAGTCCATTTGTAATAATCCTCTTTGCAAGTTGCAACTTCTCTATCCCAATCATAACTTATACCTAATGTTTTAAGTTGAACTTTCATCTCATCAATATTAGCTGTTGTCCAAATATCCGGATGTATCTGATGTGCTATAGCAGCATTTTCAGCTGGAAGTCCAAAAGAATCCCATCCTATTGGATGAAGTACATTAAATCCTTTCATACTCTTGTATCTTGCTATTACATCTCCAATCGAGTAGTTTCTAACATGACCCATATGTAGTTTTCCTGATGGGTAGGGAAACATCTCTAAGCAGTAGTATTTTTCTTTTTCACTATCTTCTGTCACTTTAAACGCCTTATCATCATTCCACTTATTTTGCCATTTCTTTTCAATTTCACTAAAATTATATTCCATATTCCCTCCGCTATTATTATATTAATTTTCCATATAAAAAAATTGGTATTCCTTTTAGAAGCCATAAGTAAACATAGGGACGAAACAGTTCCGCGGTACCACCCTACTTAGTTATAATAAAATAACTCTCTTATGGATTATAAAGGATTACCAACCTCAATTCACACTCATTGGATAAGTTCAAAATTTAATTATGTTAATTCCCACCAAGCATTAACTCTCTTTAAATAATTATTTTTCTACTACTTCCAGTAAATTATAATATTCAGTTTTTTCTATTATATAAATTTTATATTATTTCGTCAATCAATTAGCAGCATTAAATTCAATAATTTTTGAATTCGCTAACACTTTCTCAAGTTTATAGAACTCTCTCTCTTCTTTATAAAAAATATGAACTATAATATCAACATAATCAAGTATTATCCATTTCTTTGATCTGTGTCCATCTTTTCTTTTTACGAAGATTCCTTGTTTTTCAAGTTCATCTTCAATATGTTCAGCTATCGCACCAACTTGTCTATCAGATGACGCCGAAGCTACAACATAATAATCAGCTAGATTTGATGAATTTGTTAAATCCATTAATAAAATATCTTCACCTTTTCTATCATCAACTAAATTAGCAATTTCAAAAGCCAAATCCTTAATTTCTTGCATTTCCTGCATTATACCCTCCTAGGCAAAATTCCATTTTCTAAAATTTCATTTCTTAAATCTAAAGTATTTAAATGAATTATTTTGTTTTCTTTTATAGCAAATTCAATAAAATAATCTATATAAGTAATTATAGCTACATCGATGTTTTCATAGCTTAATTCCCTAATAAAATCCACATGTTTATATTTTCTATCAATTTCAATTGCATCGGCTATATATACAATTTTCTCTATTAAACTCATATTTCGTCTGCCAAAAGTATGATACTTAATAGCATTTAATATATCTAAGTCATTTATATTATGTTCTTTTTCTAACATATAGGCAGCTACCACTCCATGTGAAAGAAAAATATTTTGCCAAACAAAATGATCAATTTTAAGGTTATTATGTTTTATATAAGCTTTTAATTCTTGATCAGACAGATTTTTAGCATAATCATGATACAATGCACCCATAACCACTTTTTCTTCATTAGCACCATGAATTCTTGCTAATTTCGATGCCATTTTAACAACATTAAGTGTATGATTAAACCTTGAAGGTTTTAATCTCGACTTTATTATTCTTTTATGTTTTTCATAATTCACTTCATCACCTTACTCATATAATAACTTATTTTTTTATTAAATAAAGAGATTTACTATAAATATATTCTTCAACTTTTTCAGGAAGTAAATATTTAATACTTTTTTTATTCTTGACTCTTCTCCTTATATCAGTTGATGATATTTCAAGTTTTGGAATAGACGTAAGTAATATTTTTTCTCCTACGTCTCTATATATTTCATTAATTTTATTTTCTAGTTGTTTCTTTTTTACCCCAGGTCTTGTAGCTCCAATAAATTTGACTAAAGAAAGTAGTTCTTTATAATCCTTCCAAGTGTCGATCATAAGAATAGCATCTGAACCTGTAATAAAAAATATTTCTGCATCAATATTATTTTTTAACTCTTTTATAGTATCAATTGTATATGTCTTTTTATGTTTATCTATCTCGATTGAAGAAATTTCAAAATTTGAATTAGATTCAATTGCTAATTTAACCATATTAAATCTATCAAATTTATCAACTTCAACGCCCTCTTTATGAGGTGCTTTTCCAACTGGAACAAATATAACTTTGTCTAGTAAAAATCTTTCTCTTACTTGCTCTGCTATAACTAAATGACCATAATGAATAGGATCAAAGGTACCACCCATAATTCCAACTTTGTAATTATTTTTTTGATACATTTTTTCCTCCTACATATATTGATCAATTCTATCTAGGCAGTCTAATTTTTTCATCTTTTTCTTTTTCTCTAGATTCTTTATAAATGACAAATTTTCTTCCAATTGCTTGCACAAATTCTGCATTTATTGCTTTACATACGTCGTTACAAGCTCCCTTTGCGTCAAGCATATTTGTTTCAAGTACATTTACTTTAACAAGTTCTTTATTTTCAAGCATTATATCAAGTTGTTTCAAAAACGCTTCTGTTACTCCATCTTTGCCAAGTTGAGCTATTGGCTTAAGTCCATTGGCCATTGACTTTAAATATTTTCTTTGTTTACTATTTAACATAAATACCTCACTATTTTTTAATTGTAAAATTCGAATTCAAAATCGAATATTCTTACAGTATCGCCTTCTTCAATTCCCATTTCCCTAAGTGTATCAATAACACCTTTTTTAGTCAGCATGCTCTGAAAACGTCTTACAGAATCAATATCTTCAAAATCTGTCGAATAAACTAAACGTTCAATTGGAATACCATCAACAACATATACTCCATCAATAACTTTATAGTCTATTTCGTTAAATTTATCATCTTCTTCATAAACAAACATATCATCGTCTGAATAGATTTCTACATCTTCTATTGTTTCTAGTAATTCAGTTACTCTTAGCATTAATTCTTTTATACCCTTACCTGAAACTGCGCTTATTGGAAAAACTTCGTATCCTTTTTCTTCCATTTTTACAATGAAGTCTTTATATTTACCATCATCATATACAAGATCTGTTTTATTTGCAGCGATTATTTGAGTTCTATCACTAAGTTTTTCACTATATTTAAATAGTTCATTATTTATACTTTCAAAATCTTCTTCAGGATCGCGCCCTTCAATACCAGATACATCAACTACATGAATTATTAATTTTGTTCTTTCTACATGCCTTAAAAAATCATGTCCTAAACCAACACCTTCATGTGCTCCATCTATTAAACCCGGAATATCCGCCAAAACAAAGCTTTTACCTTTTATTACTTCAACAACTCCTAAGTTAGGAAACAAGGTAGTAAAATGATAATTTGCAATTTTAGGCTTAGCTTTTGTAATTGAAGAAAGCATTGTGCTTTTCCCTACATTTGGGTAACCCACAAGTCCAACATCAGCTAACATTTTAAGTTCTAAAATAACATCTCTTTCTTCTCCATAAAAACCTTGTTCAGCAAAAGTTGGAGCTTGTCTAACAGAAGATTTGAAATGTAAATTCCCTCTTCCACCCTTTCCTGCCTTCGCTATGATTGCTTTTTTTATATCATCACTCAAATCTACAATAATTTTTCCTGTTTTTTCATCTTTAACTATTGTTCCGGGTGGCACTTTTAAAACTAAATCTTTTGCCGATTTACCTGATGATCTTTTCTTTCCACCATCATCACCGTCATCTGCATGATAACTAAGCTTATATCTAAAATCCATAAGCGTTCTCATACCTGGATCTACTTCAAATACAATATTACCACCACGTCCACCGTCTCCGCCATTTGGACCGCCATCTGGAACGTATTTTTCTCGTCTAAAACTTACTCTTCCATCTCCACCTTTTCCGGCTTTAAGATGTATTTTAGCAACATCTACAAACATACTACACCTCTCATTCACACTCTTTAAACTATTAATATAATCTTAATAAAATAACATTAATAGTTTAAAGAATAACTATATTTAACACTAAAATTATAATTTAAAATCCATTTTGTACCTTCATAAGTTCACATAAGAAAAAATGTCCATCTTATAAGATGGACATTAAGTATCAAAATTTAAGCTGGGTAAACGCTCACTTGCTTTTTAGTTTTACCTTTTCTTTCAAATCTTACAACTCCATCAACAGTAGCAAATAAAGTATCGTCTCCGCCTTTACCTACATTTGTTCCAGGATGAATTTTTGTTCCTCTTTGTCTAACTAAGATGCTTCCAGCACTAACTGCTTGTCCATCTCCTCTTTTTACGCCCAGTCTTTTAGAATTACTATCACGACCGTTCTTAGAAGAACCAACACCTTTTTTAGATGAGAAAAGCTGCAAATCAAATTTAAACATCATTTTACTACACCTCCTTAACCTTAATAAGAAGTTTAACATTGTTAGGGTACGCTTTAGCAACGCCCTCAACACCTATCATAAACGTCTTTATAATTATTTGACTATCATAGTGTTCTTTTTCAGACATATTTTCTGGTAAATCTACTGATAGATACCCATTTACCATTTTGTATTTTATCCCATCAATTTTAACTATTTCTAAAAGAGAAGCTAAAGTCGTTTGTGATAAAACCGATATCGCAGAACAAACTATATCTTTACCGTTTTCAGCAAAAGAAGCATGTCCTTTAATTTTAAATGACAAAATATTGTCTTTTTCTTTTAAAAAAGTAACCCTTAACATAAGAATTCCTATTATTTCTTATTATAAAGAAATACTTTCAATTTTTATTTTTGTATAAGGTTGTCTATGACCTTGTTTTTTTCTGTAATCTTTTTTAGCTTTGTATTTGAAAATAATAACTTTTGGTCCTTTTCCATTTTCAATAACAGATGCAGCTACTTTTGCGTTTGCAACAACTGGGCTACCAATTGTTAAACCACTTTCGTTAGAAACAGCTAATACTTTGTCAAATTCAACAGTCTCTCCAGCTTCAACTTCTAATTTTTCAATGTAAAGTGAATCGCCTTCTTCAACTCTGTATTGCTTTCCACCAGTTTCAATAATTGCGTACATAAAAACACCTCCTTATCAAGTACTCGCCAAATTCAGGTACTTACGTTTTAAAACCTAACTTGCGCGGCTATCCAAGTAAACATGATATCACACATTTTACTTTTCGTCAAATATTTTTTTGCTATTTTTCTAACCATTTTGGATCAGTAGATATTTTATAATTAGAAACTAAATCTTCGAAATAAATTTTTACATTTGAATCAATATATTTATTAATATACTCAATAAACATATTATTATAATCATTAAATTTCGATTTATTTATTAAAATTGCAACACTATTATAATTCTTCAAATAAATTTGTTCTTTTATTTCTTTAATCATATTATCTATAATAAATTCAACATCAAAATTTATAGAATCGTATACTTGTTTTTTTTCTTTTACTATAAGCTCATTAATTGATTTTCCACTATTTTTCCTTGTAATTTCAATTAATCCAAGTTTTGAATATCCATGAAACAATACATCGTCTTCTTTTAAACATAATTTCTTTACTTCTTTTATAAACTTTAATTCTTGATTTTTGTCACTAATATTTATCACATCGATAATAATTATACCACTTATATTCCTAAGCTTAATTTGCCTAAGCGACTCTGTAAAAGCCAATAAATTAAAGTCTGACAATGTAATATCATTGCCCTTTTTAAGCGCAGAACTAAAATTAACATCAATCGCTGTAAGTGTTTCACCTTCTTCAATAATAATATTGCCACCGTCAATTAAAGGAACTTTTTTATTTAACAAGCTTTTTAATGCAAATTCAACTCCCATAGAAGTAAAAATATTTTGATTTTTTTCCGCTATTTTAATTCGTCCATCAATATTAATTTCATAAAGTTTCAATTTGTTCAAAATATAATCATATATTTTTTTATCATTTAAAACTAATTCATCAATATCATTATCAATAAATTTATTAACTATATACTCCAAAGCAGAGTTAACAGAATAAACCAAAGCATTTTTTTTAAGCGAATTAACTTTAATCAATATATCTAGCCAATTATTCTTTAAATCATTAAATTCTTTAATTATTTTGTCTTCACTTAGTTTAGCTGAAGATGTTCGACAAATAAATCCATCATCGGCAAAGTTTTTATCCATAATTTTTTTTAATTCTTTTTTATTATCAATTATTTTTTTTGAATATCCCTTAAAGTCTTCATATGGTAGATACACAAAATAATTTGAAGAGAGTGATATTAATTCTGATACTTTTGCACCTTTTTCTCTATCTTCAATTTTTTTTACTTGAACCAACACTCTTTTGCCTTCATGCAAAACGGCATTTATATTTTTACATTCACCCTTAATAAATTTTAAAGTATCTTTTAAATGAATTATAGCATTCTTCTTTCTACCAATATCAATAAATGCAATACCTCTATTTGGAAGAATATTTATAACATTACCAAAATATATATCATCAACTTTAGGGTCTTCATTTTTCTTTTCAATATTAAATTTTTTGACTTTTTCACCTTCAAATTCTAAATAATAAGTATATATTATGCCACTATCTACAATATATTTTTTCATTTTGTCTTCCTAAATTTCGAATAGTTCTATTAGTTTTCCATCAATTTCCGTATAAACTTGTTTTTTATGAATTCTAATATCCGATTTTTCTAAATTCATACCTAACTTATCAATTATTTCAAGTCCAAGTTTCATAGGATTTAAGTTTCCATTTGATCCGCTTTTAGATACAATATCAATATATAATTCTTCTTCGTCTTCTAACAAACTATATTTTTTAATATGAGCTTTAATATCTACAGTTTTTAATTTTTTCTTTTTTGTTAATTTTTCTATTATTATTTCATCTTGATCTAAAAAATCTTTTAATTTTTCTTTATAGCTTTCTCCATTTATCGGAAAACTTATAATATAATTTGCGTAGTCAACTAAACTCATAAGAGATTTGGTCTCCTCAACATACTTTGCCTTTATAAATTTTATTCCTGTTGGAACAAATTTTTCTTGATTTTTTAAAAAATCATCAATGTCCATTTTTTCTAATAATTTAACATCTAAGATTTCATACTCACTTGAAGATCCTACTGAAAGAGGAAGTGCGAAATTAATCTTTGGACGCGGGTTAAATCCATTAGAAAATTCTAAAGGAAATTTTGCTCTTCTAAAACTTCTTTCAGCTAGCCTTACCATATCTAAGTGAGATATAAATTTCATTAGACCGTCTTTTTTATATAACATTCTAAGTATAGTCATTAACAAACACCGCCTAAAAAATCTTGATTTACACCGCAATTAGTACAACCTTCTCTGCAATCTACAGTTTTCTTTTCAACTTTAGAATTTTTATCTTCTCTGATTAAATACGACTTACTCACTCCTACATCAACAAAATCCCAAGGAAGTATTTCGTCATAGCTTCTTTCCCTATGTGCATAGAACTCCGGATTAATAGAAAGTTCATTAAAGGCTTCCATCCATATATTTAAATCAAAATGTTCATTCCAACCATCAAATTTTGCACCTTTTTCCCATGCTTTTAGAATAACCTTAGATAATTTTCTATCTCCTCTAGCAAATACCGCTTCAAGAAAACTCGTATCAGCATCATGATAAATAAATTTTACTTTTTTATTATTTATTTTTTTCCTTAGATATTTTTGTTTTTTTTCAAATTCTTCAATTGTATCTTGAGCCATCCATTGAAACGGCGTAAAAGGTTTTGGTACGAAGCAAGATGCGCTTGTAGTAACACTAACTCTTTGTTTCTTTAATTCACTTGGCATTTTACTATATGTGTAAGTTGCCAAATTACTAATATCCATAATTCCATCCAAATCTTCATATGTTTCAGTCGGAAGTCCAATCATAAAGTAAAATTTAACTCTACTCCAACCAAGTGGAAAAATTTTCTCTAAAGTCTCAACTATATTTTCTTCGCTTATGCCTTTATTTATAACATCGCGAAGTCTTTGAGTTCCGGCTTCTGGAGCAAATGTAAGCCCAGTTTTTCTTATTTTTTGTATTTTTTTCATAACTTCTGTTGAAAAAGAATCTAATCTAAGCGAAGGTAGAGATACTCCTACCCTATCTTTTTCATTTTCATCAATTAAGTCGTTTATAAGTTGTTCAATTTCGGAGTAATCAAGTGTTGAAAGTGAGGCTAAGGAAATTTCACCATATCCAGTTGATTCTACAACTTTTCTTGAATATTCTTTAATGGTTTCTATTGATTTTTCTCTAACAGGTCTATATACCATGCCAGCTTGACAGAATCTACAGCCTCTTGTACAGCCTCTAAAAACTTCTATAACAGCTCTATCGTGTACTACTTCTACATTGGGAACTAGCATTTGTTTTGGATAATATCCTTTATCAAAATTTTTAACGATTCTTTTATTAATTTTTTTAGGAATATCTGAAATTAAAGGGAAAAAGTCTTCAATAGTCCCATCCTCTTTGTATTTAACTTCATAGAGCTTTGGAACATATATGCCTTCAATTTTTGCGGCTTCAATTAAAAACTCATCTTTATTATAATTCTTTTTTTTCATTTCTTTATATAAATTCATAAGCTCAATATTAACTTCTTCACCTTCACCCATAACAAATATATCCATAAATTCAGCTAATGGTTCAGGATTATATGCACATATACCTCCCGCAATTACTATAGGGTAGGTTTCATCTCTATCAGATGATAGCATTGGAATATTCCCTAGAGAAAGCATATTTAGTATATTTGTGTATGAAAGTTCATACTGCAAAGTAAAGCCTAACATATCAAGTTCTTTAATAGGTGTAAAAGTTTCAAGAGTAAAAAGTTCTATTTTTTCTTTTCTCATTTCATTTTCCATATCAACCCAAGGAGCAAATACTCTTTCACAATAAAAATCTTCTACTTCATTTTTTATATTGTAAAGTACATGCATACCAAGATGTGACATACCTACTTCATATACATCTGGAAAACAAAATCCAAATCTTACATTCACTTTATCCAAATCTTTCCTAAACATATTAAACTCATTACCAATATAACGTCCTGGTTTTTCTACTTTGTAAAGTAGTTTTTCTATTTTTTTGTACATTATTCCTCCATGCCTATTAGACACCCTAAAAAAACATCATTTTATACATCGTAATCGATTCTTTTTCTTCTCATATATATATTCAGTATAATTCCAATTGATATCATACTTGTTATAATTGAACTCCCACCATAACTTAAAAACGGAAGTGTAATACCCGTAACAGGCATTATACCAAGGGTCATACCTATATTTTCAAAAATTTGAAAGGCAAACATAAACGTTATTCCCGTTGCTACAAGCGTTCCATAAAGATCTTTAGATTTTTTAGAAACATTTATCATTCTAAGCAACATAATAAAATAGAAAAAAATAACCAATATTCCACCAATAAAACCTGTTTCTTCACCAATAACCGCATATATAAAATCAGTTTCCTGCACGGGCAAATAATTGTATTTGTGGTATAATCCCTTAAAAATTCCTCTTCCGTAAACCATTCCAGAACCTATAGTTATTTTAGACTGCATTACATGATAATTTCCTGGAAGTGATGGATCACTAGGATTTAAGAAGGCATCTATTCTTATTTTTTGATGTGGTTCTAAAAATCTATAAATAATTGGAAATGAAATTGCGCTTAAAACACTTCCTCCAAGTATTATTTTATAACTTAAACCAGCTACAAAAATCATACCTATTGCAATAAATACGAATACTAATGCACTACCTAAATCTGGTTGCAATATTAAAAAAAACACAAATGGTAAAACAAAAAGTACTGGTAAAATTAAATCTGAAATACTATTAAATTCATTCATTCTATTTTCAAGAAATTTTGAAAAAGATAATATAAAACCGATTTTTGCTATCTCTGAAGTTTGAATGTAAATTATACCTATATCAATCCAGCTTCTAGCTCCGTTTTTTATTACTCCAATTCCAGGTACATATACTAATAATAAAAATAATATTGAAGCTATATATATAGCCTTATAAATTTCTCCAAATGTATTATAGTCAATTAAAACCATTAATATTACCATAAAAATTCCTATAAGAAAAGCTATAGCTTGAATTTTTATTTCTCTAGGAATACCATTATTTAATTCTAGTGCATTTGTTGCACTTAGTATCATTACGAGACCAAAAGTAAATAGAGAAAAAACAACAAATATTAAGCTAAAATCAAGATTTTTTAAATTATTTTTAGTTATCACTTTTTATCACCTCAAATAAAAAACCCCTAAATAGGGGGATTTTTAACCTCTTCTCATACTTTTAATTGGAATATTAGCAATTAATGCAGGTCTTCCACCAGACTCATCAATATTAGCAATCTTAATATCTAACCCGTTTTCATCAATATCAATATAACTTGCTATTGAACTTAAAATATCACCTTTAATTAATTCTAAAAATTCAGGTGAACAATTAGATCTATCATGGACTAATACTAATTTTAATCTTTCTTTAGCAACATTTTTACTAGAATTTTCTTTACTTAAGAATTTCAATAAATCAAACATGTCACGCCTCCTATTTTCCAATATTAAATAGTTTTTTTATCTTCGTCATAAATCCATCTTGGACATTTAAATCTAAGAACGGTATCTCTTCTCCAGAAATTCTTGAAGCAATATTAGTGTAAGCTTTACCAGACATAGAATTTTGATTTTTTACTGCCGGTTCACCTTTATTTGTACTAATAACAATTTCTTCATCATCTGGAACTATACCAATTAAATCAACCGCTAAAATATCAACGATATCATCCATATTCATCATATCACCACGTTTTACCATATCCATTCTAATTCTATTTACTATTAATTTTGGATTTCTAAGTTCTGCCGCTTCTAAAAGTCCAATAATTCTATCAGCATCTCTAACAGCTGAAATTTCAGGAGTTGTAACTACAATAGCTCTATCAGCTCCAGCAATTGCATTCTTGAATCCTTGTTCTATTCCGGCTGGACAATCAATGAGTATATAATCATGAAATTCTCTCAAATCATCACATAATTTAACCATTTGTGTTTCACTTACTGCAGTTTTATCTTTTGTCTGTGCAGCTGGAAGCAGAAAAAGTCCTTCAAATCTTTTGTCTTTTATAAGAGCTTGTTTAATTCTGCAATTTTCTTCAACTACATCTACAATATCATAGACAATTCTATTTTCAAGACCTAAGACTACATCTAAATTTCTAAGACCTATATCCGCATCAATTACGCATACTTTTTTACCTTTCATTGATAAAGCTGCACCTATATTTGCTGTGCTAGTAGTTTTTCCTACTCCACCTTTACCAGAAGTTACTACAATTACTTCGCTCATCTATTAAAATCCCCCTCAAACTATATATACGGCTCAATTTCCATTCTATTTTCTTTTATATATGCAATTTCTGGCATATCAGGTTCATAATCTCCATCATCTGGTGCACGTGTTATAAGTCCTGCAATTCTAAGTTGAGTTGCAATGAGTTTATTCGCTACAACATAGGCATTAATATTTCCATTTGCCCCTGCGTATGCTACACCTCTCAGTGTGCCCATAATAATAATATTTCCATATGCTATAACTTCAGCTCCAGGATTAACATCACCAAGTATAATTACATTCCCTTTAAAATCAACTTTAACTCCTGAACGAAGTGTTCCTCTTACAAACTTTGTAAGACCCTCTTTTATACCATCAAATACATCATTTTCACTAGAATTTTTATTATTAACTTTATTAGTTTTTTTAGTAAACGAATCTATATTTTCCAAACTTTTCACATTGATTTCTAGTTCTTTAATCAAAATTTCTTCTATAATAGATTTTTCATTATAAGTAAGTTTCTTCCCGCTCGTCCCTACAACAAAAGCACCCTTATAAAAGCTTTTTTTCTCAATTTTTTTACTGAGTGAATCAACCATTTCTTTAATTGAACTTTCCTTTGAAATGTGTATTACAATTCCGTCCTTGTTTCCCTTAAATTCTAAATGACTTAAATTAAGCATTTTTCCCCCATAAGTACAAATTTAGTTAGAGTTACGCATTATTATAATGATTATACCACTAAAAATATAAAATAAAAAGCATTCAAGCAGTTCAATTTATTTATTATCTTCCTTATAGTCATTTGGATCAAGTTTTAAGTAATCTGCAATTATATCTCTAGCAATTGGAGATGCATATCCCCCATGCCCACCTTGTGGAATTAACACCACAACAGAAATCTCAGGTTTTTCATATGGTGCAAATGATACAAACCACGAAAAACTATCATAGTTATCTCTATATTCATTTATCATTTCGTCAGTAAGTTTAAAATTAGATAATTCCTTTAATGCTTCTCTAATAGTATTTTCTTCACTTAAATACCCAATTCTAAATAAATACTCAATTTTGTTTTCTAATTTATTGATTTCCTTAATTAATAATTCCTTGCTTGATTTGTCTACTAATGATTTTGCTTCTTCTTCTAATTTTATTTTTTTAATTTGAAGTTCAGCCAATTCGTCATTTCTTTGTTTTATAATTTCTAAAGATTTCTTCTCAACTTCATCATATGTTAAATTTCTATTTATAAGTGATAGATATTTTTTTATATATTCTTTTTCACTTTTAGGCGGAATCGTTCCAGCTTTTTCTGCCGTTCCAGTTTTAGCTCCAACATCAATAGGAAATTTCTTAAATGCAGTCTTCGCTGTTCCTCTATTTCCTCTAGTTACTAATAACATTCCTTTTCTTAACTCTTTTAGACTATTTGATTGATCAAAACTTGAAGGATTCACATTTTGATTTTTTATAATTTTTGTATCTCCAACTTTTTTAATTAAAGTAAGTTCATTAAGCTTGCCACCGTTTGCAAGAGTAGCTATATATCTAGACATTTGTACAGGCGTATATTTATGGTCACCTTGACCAATTGCCAAATTAAGTCCATCACCCTCCGACCAATTAATATTACTAAAATAATCATATTTTATAATATCTGCTAATTTTTCAACAATATAATAATCACTATTTGCACCAAATTTAATTAGCGTTTTAATTAAATTTCCACGAGATATTGAAGAATCTTTAAGAGCAACGATTTTAGCAATAACTGCATCTGTTTTATCTTCCGAGTCAATTAATTCCTTAGGAAAATATTCTGGGAGTATAAATTTAAGTTTCCTTTTAAGCATGTTTATAGTAGTTACTTCTTTTTTTGTTTCACTTGGAACCCCAACACTTACTTCACCAATTTCAATTCCAGTTTTATCATTTAATCCGAAATATTTTGAATAATCAAGGAGTATTTTAGTACTCATTTCAAAACTTAATGGTTTATCTTTTTTATAATCGTATCCCATTCCCATATCGAAAAAATAGTAATTACAAGATTCTTCGATAGCTTTATATAAATCAGTTGGTCCATGTTTGGCATGATAATCATTCCATATCCAACATCCATACCTATGTTTTCCAATTTCAATATATCCATCCGCATTTATTTTGAGACTTGGATCAAGACCTTGCTCTAGTGCAGCAAATCCTGTAACCATCTTGTAGGTCGAACCAGGTTGTACAGCAGTAAGAGTCGCTATATCATATAAAGGTCTTGGAGAAAGTTGATCTTTAATATTCTTCGGAGAAAGTTTTTTCCAATTATCATAACTTATTCCCGTAGAAAACAAATTAAGATCATATGACGGATAACTTACAAGAGCAAGTACTTCACCAGTATTAACATCAGTTACAACTGCTGCTGCAGTTTTAGCTTTAGGAAAAGCCTCTTTAAATTTAAAATCTCCCCATTCACTTTTATATGTACCGCCTACTTGAAGAGCCTCTAGTAAGTCTTTAATGTGTTTTTCAAGTTTCTTTTGAAGATTAATATCAACGGTTAATGTTATATCTTTACCAGCTTTCGCTTTTTTAGAATCAATTCCATAAATGCTGTCATCAACATTTTTTACTAATTTCCCAAGTGCGTCAACTTCAATATATTTATATCCATTTTCTCCTTTTAAATCAAGTTCGTATCTACCTTCAATTCCAACTTTACCAATTAATTGATTTTCATCATAATTGTTTTTCCTTACATATTTTTCAATTTCGTTTTCACTAGAGATTTTGCCCATATAACCAATTATATGAGACGCACTACTATTAAAAGGATAGTTTCTTTGTGGTTCAATTCTAACATTAATGCCTGGCAAACTCATTGACATTTCCTCAATTAAGACAGCAGTTTCTTTATTAACACTTGAAGAAATTTTTACAGGATTATATTTCAAATATCCTTTTATTCTAAATGCGTGTTTAATTGTAAGTATCTTTAATGCATCTTCATCAGAATATGTACTATCAATTTTATAATATCTCAAATTTCTAATTTTTTTAAGTGCTGCCTTTGCATCTATATCATAAGGCAAATGATAGTATTTTAAAAATTTTTCTTTTTCTATCTGCGACCAAAATTTCATTTTACTTACTGATAAGGGAAGCGAAACTCCCTTCATTAATAAGAATTTTTTCGCATCATTATTATCTAGCTCTTCAGAAATTTGCTCTCTAGTTCTTATTTCTTGAAAAACTTTACTTGCTATAGCACTCGTATCATAACCATTATCAGCTAAATACTTTTCAACATTTTTATCATATGTAAAATAATATTCATCGCCATTTTTCTCTATAGGAAACTCAATATGTTCTTCGTTTCTTTTGTTTAATATATCTAATATTTTAATCGAAACGTCGTTAAGTTCACTACTTGAAAGTATACTTGCAGATAATTCTATGGCAAAAGCAGGAATATTTCCTGCAATAAGAACTCCATTTCTATCAAAAATCTCTCCTCTTTTTGCTACTATAGGAATTTTTCTTACCCTATTATTAATTGAAAGTTCTCTATAATGTTCACCATTTATAACTGTAATATCAACTAATCTAAGTGATATTACAAGAAAAATAATCGAGAATACTATTAATATTTGATTTCTTCTATCTTTTATATTATTCATAAATCCACCAATTTATCTATCTCATGTTATAATCATACACTCTTGGAAAAATCTTGCCATATATAAATGTTATAATCACAATATTTTCAATTCCTTCACCCAAAATTATTTTATAAAAGTCCAAATCGTTTATAGAAGCACCAATTAAATACATAAATAGTAAAAACATTATATGATATATAAATGTTGCAAAAATTATCGTAATAATTGGAGTCAAAAAATTATCTTTAAATAACTTTTCATAAAAAAGACTAATAATAAAAACAATACTTGTATAAATTATCAAATTAATACTTAAAGCTTTAGATAAAAATACATCTTGCAAAATTCCTACTCCAATTGCAAATATATAGCCTTCTTTTTTACCATAAATAAGAGTAAAAGTAACAATCATTACCAACGATATATTAGGGATAATTCCATAAATTCGAAAAAACTGTAAAATTGTTGACTGTATTAAAAAAACAAATATTGAAATTAAAATTACATATTTACTTTTCATCGTAAGTTCTCTCCTTATCGTAAGGAAGCACAATTACCTTATTAATTTTTTTAAAATTCACAGTGGGTTTTACCTTAACTTCAATTAGCAAATTATCTTTATTAGTATTGATCTTATCTACATAACCTATCAATATACCTTTTGGATATATTCCAAGTCCTGAAGTTATAATCTTATCTCCAAACTCTACTTTTGCTTTAGGATCAAATAAATTGCCAATCAAATTATAATTATAGGTTCCACTTAAAATTCCATCAAAACTACTTTTTACTTTCAATGATTCAAAACCTATAGAACTTTTATTATCTATTATCGTAACTACCTTTGACCAATTACTTCCTACATCATAAACTAATCCAACTAAACCTTTTCCATTTATAACAGTAGAATTCTTAGTAACTCCGTCATTTTCTCCAACATCAATGGTAAACATGTTATACCAATTACCAGAATCTTTAGCAGTAATATTTGCAGATACGAAATTATCTATTTTCGTCTTGTTAATATAATTTAATGTTTTACTTAAGTCTTTCAATTCACCATATTCTTTTTTATCTAAAGTGACTTTAATAAGTTCTTCTTTCATTTTTGAATTTTCTTCTAGTAACATTTTGTTTTCATCCATAGTTTTCCAAACATTTAAAATCGGATTCACTTTTGACGAAATATATTCACTCGATGTATACAGAACCTTTTGAATAGGTGTAATAATAACTCCAGCTATATTTTCAAATATAGAAATTCTACTTCTTCCCCCAGCAGATATTCCCATAAAAAAAAGCAAAATAATGCCTAAAATTATAATAAACCATTTTTTCCATTTAGAATATTCATTCATTATAACACCTACTTCTATTTTAAAATATTGCTTTGCCTAATAAAAACATTTTTATACTTATCATACTCCTCAACTGCAACACCAGTACCTATTGCTACACAATCAAGAGGTTCATTTGCGATATGAACAGGCATATAGGTCTGTGAATTTATAAGTGCATCTAGACCCTTTAAAAGAGCTCCACCACCTGTAAGCATAATCCCGTCCTGCATAATATCTGAAGCAAGTTCAGGGGGTGTTCTTTCAAGCGTAGACTTAATACCTTCAACAATAGAGCTAATTGGTTCTCTTAATGCATTTAAAATTTCACTTGAATCTATAATTTGATTTTTTGGAAGCCCAGTCAATAAATTTCTTCCTGTTATCTCTAATTTGGTATCTTTAGATAAAATAGACGATTTAACTTCATAGGCATAGCCAATCTCAATTTTAAGTTTTTCAGCAGTCCTCTCACCTATCATCAAATTATATTCTTTCCTAATATAATTAACAATTGATTCATCCATTTTGTCTCCACCAATTCTAATTGATTGTGAAGTAACAATACCACCAAGTGAAATAACTGCAATTTCAGTAGTTCCACCACCTATGTCAACAACCATGCTACCAGTAGGTTCTTCAACAGGAAGCCCCGCTCCTATTGCAGCTGCCATTGGTTCTTCAATTAATAAAGCTTCCTTAGCTCCTGCAGAAGTTGAGGCCTGTATAACAGCTTTTTTTTCAACATCAGTTACACCATATGGTATCCCAACAACGACTCTTGTATAAGTAAAAAAGCTTCTTTTAGGAATAGCTTTATCTATAAAATATTTGATCATTTTATAAGTTACGTCAAAATCAGCAATTACACCATCGCGAAGTGGTCTTATTGCAATAATATTTCCAGGAGTTCTACCTATCATTTGTTTCGCACCTAAACCAACATCTAAAATTTCATTTGTATCTTTTTTTATTGCTACAACTGAAGGTTCTCTTACAACAATACCTTTGTTTTTAACATTAACTAATGTGTTAGCCGTTCCTAGATCAATACCTATATCTTTTGTAAACCAATTAAAAATTCTCAAAGGTTTTCTCCTTTCATTAACACGCATCTATATAATTACTTTTAAATTTATTCATCTAAAATATCATGTTCTCTAAAACTAAAATATTTAGAGTTTCCTATAATAATGTGATCTAGAATCTCAATTCCCAGTATCTTACCTGCTTTTTTTAGCCTCTTTGTAATACTTCTATCTTCTTCACTAGGGTTTGTATTTCCACTAGGATGATTATGAACTAAAATAATTGAAGCTGCTGATTTTCTAACTGCTAAATTAAAAACCTCTCTTGGATGTACAATTGAGGAATTTAAACTTCCAATCGAAATTGTTTCTATCGATATAATGCTGTTTTTAGTATCTAATAAAACACTTCTAAATTCCTCTTTTTTTAAAAATTGCATACTTATCACTAATTCTTCAACAATATCTGTTGGCGATGTAATTTTCTTTCTTACTTCTTTTTTATATGAAACTACTCTTTTACCAAGTTCAACTGCGCAAATTACTTTTAAAGCTTTTATTTTACCAAGTCCGTTAATAGTGCATAATTCATCTACAGTAATATTATTTAAACCTTCCAAATTAGAACACATATCTATAATTTCATTAGATATGTCGTAAACATTTTTACTTTTACTACCACTGGAAAGAATAATAGAAATTAATTCATTAACCGAAAGTGAATTTACACCTTTAAGCATTGCTCTTTCTCTAGGTCTTTCAAACTCTTTTTTATTCTTAAATACAATATCCATGACATTTTCTCCAATTTTATTTGTATATGTCAAAATATCATAACTAAATAATATTTTCTCTAAAGGATATGAATATTAAAAACATCACTTAAAATGTCACTTAACCTTGAAATAGGCAATCCTACCACATTGAAATAATCACCTTCAATTGAATCAACAAATACTGAACCTACACCCTGAATAGCATATGCACCAGCCTTATCTAAGGGTTCTCCAGTTTCAATATAATTATCAATTTGCTTATCAGTTAATTTTTTAAAGACTACTTTAGTTTTTACAAAATCAATTATTTTATTTTTATCGTCAATAATACTTACACCTGTATAAACATAATGAGTATTATCACTTAAAAGCCTAAGCATTTCTTTTGCTTCTTTTTTACTTCTGGGTTTTCCTATAACTTTGTTATAAAAAACAATCGTATCAGCTGCAATTATTATAGAGTCTTTATCAGACTTTACAAAAATATCATTTGCCTTTCTAAAAGCCAAACTCATAACAATGCTCTCTGGCGATTCATTTTCATCAACCTTTTCTTCAATATCACTTGAAATAGTTTTAAAATTAAGCCCCATATTTTTTAATATCTCTTTTCTTCTCGGCGAATTTGAAGCTAATATTATTTTTTTCATTATAATCACCTACATCTTTCTAAAAATAATAAACGCAATTAAAATACCAATAATACTTGATAAATTTAAATGCATTAAGAAACCTAAAGTAAACTCAACAATTCCCAAATCAATTGTCACTGGACTAAAGCCAATTGTTTTACCATAGGATAAAACGCTGATATAATTTTTAAAGATATCTCCTATAATGCCTCCAATTACAAGTCCTATAAGTAGTACGATAAGTAAAACTAAAGTATTTTTATTAGTTGCTTTCAAAATATCCTCCATATACAATTATACAATATCATAGATATTTCCAATTTACAATATATGTAAACTAAACATCTTTACTTCACTACAATTTTAGCATGTATATAGGTCTTTCACAAGGTTTATAAGGTTACAATTTAACTATTTTAAAGTTAGATTTAGTTGCTTTAAAATATATTGCTAAGTGAAGTGAAATTAAATATAAAAAAGTCGATTAAACAATAATTTATGTTTAATCAACTTTTTTATAGCTTAATCATTATTGAATTTTAACTAGAGTTTCTTTTCAACTTTTAAACATTGGCCTAGTATTTCAATTTCTTTGACATTTACACTTAAATCTTTATTTTTATCATTAAAAATACTAATCTTACCACTATTTAATCTTAAAACACCTATTATTACATTGCCTTTATGCTTTACTGTATAAATTTTCCCACCAGTTATAGTCTTAGTTTTAAAAAGAGTAAGTATATCTCCTTTACTTATGCATCTTGATTCCATATCACTTGATGGAGCTTCCATAAAGAATATTTTTTCGTGCGAACGACCATCTATTTTCTTTTTTAAAATTGTTATATCTCTATTATCAATAACTTTATTAAATTGACCATTATATACAGGATAATTCTTTATTACGCCTGAAAGGGCATCTAACCATTTATCGTTAGGCTGAATATTTATATTTTCTTTAATTACTTTTTCTTCTTTCTTTTTTTCTTTTCTAACTTCTGTCTTTTCTTCATTTTCATTAATAAGTTCTACTGCTTTTCTACCAAGGACTTTAAATATTTTTTCTGAATTACCCTCGTTTATAATTTTTTTGCCAGATTCAATACTCTTTATATATGATTCAGCTAAACCACATTTTTTTGCAAGTTGCTTCTGAGTAAGTCCTGATTTTAACCTTGCTTCATATATTTCTTTCGCTAATCTATTCATTTAGAAACTCCTTTTTTATGTAAATTTATTATTCTATTATATCAGTAGATATAAAATTTTGCATCTGTAAATTATAAGAATAAATTCTGAGCTTATCTCCTTTATATGATTACTCGCAGTGCAACCCAGCCAACCTTCGGTTTGCTCTGTCACGGGCATCCTGCTTAAAATATCGCAGTGCAACCCAGCCAACCTTCGGTTTGCAGGGTCACGGGCATCCTGCCCTATGTAAAACATCAAAAAATCAAAAAAAGAAGAGCAAGCTCTTCTTTTTTGTTTTTTTGATGTTTTACGCACTGCTTTTTTATTTCATGAATATCGCATCTTTTGGGCATTTTTCTTCGCATTTGCCGCATCCTATGCATTTTTCTGGATCTATTTTATGTACTTCTTTTAGTTTTCCTTCTATTGCGTCTACTGGACAAACTTTTGTACATAGTGTACACCCTATACATTTTTCTTCTATTATTTCTGCTGTTTTTCTTAGGTTAAAATCTGCTGTTATTGATCCTGTTGGACATTTTTCTGCACATATCATACAATTTGTACATTTATCGTAATCTATAACTGCAAGTAAGTTTTCTACGTGAATTGCATCAAACGGGCATGATCTTTCACATATTCCGCAAGCTATACATGCTACATTACAATTCTTTTTAACATGTGCTCCTCTTTCTTTGTTGTTACAGTCAACTACTGTTAATTGTTCGTATGGAACATATGCTATTACATCTTTTGGACATACTTCTATACATTTGCCACATGCTGTACACTTATCTGGTTCAACTTCTGCAAGTCCTTCTTCATTTATGTGAATTGCATCAAATGGGCAAACTGCCACACATGATCCTAGTCCCATACATCCGTATTCACAGCTTTTTGATCCACCTAATAACATATTTGCTGCTCTACAATCTTCAAAACCATCATATACATATTTATCAGTGCATGTATCTTTACCGCCTTTACATAGTACTCTTGCTACTTGCTTAACTTTACCTTCTGCACTTACTCCCATGATCTTTGCAACTAAAGTTGCACAATCACTTCCTCCTACTGGACATCCATCAACTGGTGCTTCTCCTTTAACTACTGCATTTGCAAATCCATCACATCCAGGATAACCACATCCACCACAATTCGCTCCAGGAAGTGCATCTCTTATAGCAACAGCCTTTGGATCAATTTCAACAGCAAATTTTTGAGAAGCATATGCTAAACCTGCTCCAAATACTAACCCCATAGCTCCAAGGCTAACTCCGGATATTAGAATGTTATTAAAATCCATCTCAACCATCCTTTCCTATACTAGTCCTGCAAAGCCTAAAAATGCTATCGACATTAGACTCGCTGTAATTAATGCAATCGGAAACCCTTCAAAAGGTTTTGGAACATCAGCAATTTCTAATTTTTCTCTAATTCCAGCAAATAATACAATTGCTAATGAAAAACCTATTGCAGCACCTATAGAATGAGTTATTGTTTGTAATAAATTAAATTTATACTGAATATTTAAAAGTGCAAGTCCAAGAACAGCACAGTTTGTAGTTATAAGTGGCAAAAATACTCCAAGTGCCTGATATAAAGTAGGACTTGTTTTTTTAAGAACAATCTCAACAAATTGAACTAATGATGCTATTACTAAAATAAAAGCCACAATCTGCAAATACTCTAATCCTAACGGAATAAGAATATACATTTGTACAAAATAAGTAAAAATACCTGCTAGCGTCATAACGAACGTTACTGCCATACCCATGCCAAAAGCTGTTTCAACTTGCTTAGAAACACCTAAAAATGGACATATTCCTAAGAATCTTGACATAACAAAGTTATTAACTAATATTGCGCTAACAAGGATAACAAATAAGTTTGCATTTTCCATTTCTTTTCCCCCTAATTAAGCGACTTTTTACTGTCAATAACGTTTTTAATTGCAAGTAATAATCCTAATGCTAAAAATGCTCCTGGCGGTAATATCATTATTAGAGCCGGCTTATAAGAAGCCCATAATAAATGAATACCAAAAATACTTCCTGCTCCAAATAATTCTCTTACTGAACCAAGAATAACTAAAGCAAGTGTAAATCCAAGACCCATTCCTAGTCCATCTATAGCTGAAGAAGACACTTTGTTTTTAAATGCAAATGCTTCTGCACGAGCCAATATGATACAGTTAACAACTATTAAAGGAATAAATAAACCTAATTGTTTATATAAGGCAGGTACATATCCTTCCATAATCATTCCAATTATTGTTACAAAACTTGCAATAACTACTGTAAAAATAGGAATTCTTATTTTTTCTGGAACTATTTTTCTAAGCATTGAAATAACTACATTTGAACCCATAAGTACCGCTGTTGTAGCAAGTCCCATTCCTAGTCCATTTTCAGCTGAAGTAGTTACAGCAAGAGTAGGACACATTCCAAGAAGTTGAACAAAAATTGGGTTTTCTTTTACTATTCCATTTAATAAAATTTTATATTTTTTCAATTTATTCCCCCCTACTCTTTTAAAAATTTAACTGCTTCTATAGAGAAATTTACACCTCTTGTAACAGCTTTAGAAGTTATTGTTGCACCTGAAATTGCTTGAATTTGATTGCCTTCTGCATTTGTTTTAGAAACAGAAACATCATTATTTGCATCTTTACCATTATATTGCGTATAAAAACTTGGAAGAGTAGCATTTGCACCAAGTCCAGGAGTTTCTTGATGACTCCCAACTCTAACTCCAGAAAGTTTACCATCAAGAGAAATTCCTGTGATTACTTCAACTGGACCACCAAATCCTACAGGCATTGTTTTTACTACATATCCAACAACATTATCATTTTTATAACCAATATATATTTCTTTCACTTTATCATTTTTAGATATAATACTAGTCATTTTCTCTTGACTTAATTTTTCAAATTTATCAGCAGCACTTAACACTTCTACTCTTTTCTTTTGACTTTCAAGTTCTCTTTGATTAGCTATTTGGTTTTTTGTAACTTCATTTGTAAATCCTAACAAAGTAGCAGAAATGCCACTAATTATCAAAAGAATTAAACCTAATTTCATTATTTCCTTCATTTTTTAGCACCTCCAAAAACTCTTGAACTCGAATATTTTTCAATAAGAGGTGATGCTACATTCATTAATATAATTGAGTATGATACTCCTTCAGGATAACCCCCGTAAAATCTAATTACAGTAGCTATAACACCACAACCAATACCAAAAATAATTTGACCCTTAGGATTACTTGGTGATGAAGAATAATCAGTAGCCATAAAAAATGCTCCAAGCATTAAACCACCAATAAACAAATTATATGTACTCATATAAAGATCAAAACCAGTAAAAAAGAAGGCTAAAATAAAAACTGTTCCAATGTAAGCTGCTGGTATTCTTATACTAATTACACCCCTATAGATAAGATAGGCTGCACCTATAAGAATAGCAACTACTGAAGTTTCACCAATACATCCACCGACATTACCTATTATTACATCTGTCATTGAAGGAAGTGCTACTGATAGTTTTTCTCCAATGATTCCAAGTGGTGTTGGACCTGCAACCGAGTCAGCAAGCCTTGTCGATACCCAATTTGTCATTTCAACAGGCCAAGAAGCCATAAGCATTGCACGAGCAGCAAGTGCTGGATTCATAAAATTATGACCAAGTCCTCCAAAGGCTTGTTTAACAATTGCAATCGCAAATGCACTTCCTACTACAACTAACCACCAAGGAGCAGTTGAAGGTATATTAAAAGCAAGTAACATACCAGTGACTACAGCACTCCAATCTTTTATAGTTGCTTTTTGTTTTCTTAAATATTTTTGAACAATAAATTCTGTTGCTACTGCCGATCCTACTGAAAGTAGTATTAACACTAGTGCAGGAAGTCCAAAGTAATACACTCCAGCAAAAGTAGCAGGCAGTAAAGCTATTACAACATCTCTCATGATATTACTAACAGTTTGTTTTGAACGAATATGCGGAGATGAAGAAACTCTAAATAATGATTCCATCTATTTGCCCCCCTATTTTGACTTTCTTCTTTTTGCTATTATCTCTTTTTTTGCAACTCTAATAGAATGTAATAGTGGTCGTTTTGAAGGACACACAAATGAGCAAGATCCACACTCTATACAGTCAAGAGCATTATATTTTTCGGCTTTTTCAAAATCGTTTTTTAATGCATATGCACTAATATATAACGGTTCTAAAAATGATGGGCAAATACTTACACATTTACCGCATTTAAGACAGTTTTCAGCTTCCGGAATTTTTGCTTCATCTTCATTAAATATTAGAATTCCTGAAGTTGTTTTTGTTGATGGAATATTATCAGTATTACTTGCGAGTCCCATCATTGGCCCGCCCATAATTAATTTACCAACTTTACCTTTATAACCACCACATTGATCAATTATTTCTTTAATATTTGTACCTACTTTAATAAGCATATTTTTAGGTTCTACTACAGAACTTCCAGTAATAGTACATATCCTCTCAACTAAAGGCATTCCAGTTTTTATAGCGTTTGCAATCGCAGCAGATGTCGCGACATTACTTACAACAGCTCCAGCGTCCATAGGAAGTCCGGCTGATGGAACTTCTCGTTTTGTACACGCATATATAAGTTGTTTTTCAGCTCCTTGTGGATATTTTGTATAAAGCTCAACAACTTCAATTTCGGGATATTCTTTAGCTGCTTCAGATATACTCTTAAAAGCATCGGGTTTATTATTTTCAATACCAATATACCCTTTTTGAACATTTAAAACTTTAATCAAAGCTCTAAGACCATATACAACTTCTGCTGGTGTTTCAAGCATTAATCTATGATCCGCAGTTAGATAAGGTTCACATTCTGCACCGTTTAAAATTACAACATCAATCTTCTTTTCAGGAGGAGGAGAAAGCTTAACATGAGTAGGAAATCCAGCTCCACCCATTCCAACAATTCCTGCATTCTTGATTATTTCTAAAATTTCTTTAGAAGATAATCCACTAATATCTCCATTTGAAACAACTGTTTCATGAATCAAATTCTCGCCATCTGATTCAATTACTACACACATTGCTTTTCCACCAAGTACGTTTTTGTTTGTAACTTCTTTAACTGTTCCAGACACACTTGAATGCACAGGAGAAGAAACAAATGAAGTAGCTTCACCAACCATTTGACCCACTTTTACATAATCACCTTTTTTTACAATCGGATTACACGGTGCTCCTATATGCTGACGCATAGAAATCGTTACAACCTTTGGATCAACTGCCTTAACTACTGCTTTCTTTTCAGTGTACTTCTTTTCGTGAGGAGGATGAATTCCACCTTTAAACGAGAGAAGACTCATATATTTCACCCCTTTAAAATATATATTTTTTATACAATTAATAAATAAAACAATACCTGTAAATCATTACATGGATACTACTATAAAAAACGAATAAATATTCATTTTATGTTTTTTATGTATAAATATGAAAAATAGTAATTATAAATAATTTTTCAAGTATCTTAGTTAAATTCATGTCAGGCACGCACAAATTAATTATATCAAACTAATAATGCACCGTCAAAGGAATGCAAAGCTAATAAATGCCTAGTAGTAGTCACTTAGGCTTTAATATTAAAAATAGAAATACTCTATAAGAAGTATTAATATTCCTTATAGAGTATTTTTAATTAATAATATTAAATTTTTTGTTATTTTTTAGCCAAGAACTTTTTTCTTTTTACCAGTTACGTATCCAACATTATCTTCATACTTATTTGTAGGCATAAACATAAATTCATCAGCTACATATTTAACTTCTTGACCATTTCTAAGTGACATTGGAGCAGCTGTTTTATAATCGTATTCTCTTGTCATTTTTAGCGACACTGTTGGACAAACATCCACACAAAACGCACAGAAACAACATCTTCCATAATCAATTACTGGTCTTTTTTCTTTTCTTACATCCTCTTTACCTTCAGGTAAAGTCATAACTATTGCATTTACTGGACAAATTCTTTCACAGCTACCGCAACCAATACACTTTGATAAATCGTTTGTATGAACGCCTCTAAACCTTTCAGACACTCCCTTTTCATCAAAAACATCCAACTCTTCTTTTGGATAACGAACAGTTACAGGCTTTTTAAAAAGATTTTTAAAAGCGGAAAGCGGAGAACTAATACTCTTTTCACCTAATGCCATAATAATCCCTCCTATTTACTTATCGAAGTCTGGTGGACAAATTCCAAGCGTACCCATCCAAACTGCTACATCATCTATTTTCATTTTTGGTAAATGTTTTTGAGCCCATAAGAAACCTGCTGGAAGTGATGGTCCTCTTACTGATACCCTATATGGTTTTAATCCACCATCAGAAACAATATAATAACCAAATTCACCTTTAGAAGATTCTACTTTTGCATAAGCCTCACCTGGAGTAACTTTCAACATTCCTAAATTTCCTAAAGATGCATGTACTTCACCTTCAGGAATTTGTTTAATACACTGTCTAATTATATCTAAGGTTTGTTTATATTCTTTTCTAATTTGAACCGCTCTAGCAAATGCATCTCCACCTGTTTGAGTAATAACATCAAAATCAAGGTATGGATAAGCTGCGTATGGTGCATCTTTTCTAATATCAATGACATTTCCTGAAGCTCTAAGATTTGGACCAGAAAGCCCAGTTTTTCTTGCATCTTCTTTTGAAACAAATCCAAGACCTTTAAGTCTTTTGTGAATAATCGGGTTCTCAAATAATACTCTATCATACTCTGGAATTCTTGATTCAAGATAATCTAAAGTTTCATTTAATTTTTTAAAGAATCCTCTCGGTGCGTCGCGTCTTACACCACCAGGAATATTATAAATATGATATACTCTTCCTCCAGTCAACCATTCAAACATATCTAAAACCCTGTCTCTATCCGCCATACTCCAGTACATTGGAGTATATAAACCAAGTGAAGCTCCAGCTCCACCAATAGATATAAGGTGAGAAGTTAATCTGCTCATTTCAAGAGTAATTGTTCTAAGATATTTTGCTCTCTCAGGTATTTCTACATTCATAATTTTTTCTACTGCCATACAATAGGCAACTTCATTTGGATCTGGATCCATAACACATATTCTTGGTACAAGTGTTAAGTTCTGCACCCATCCTCTTTGCTCCATTAACTTTTCAAAGCCTCTATGAAGCTGACCTGCATTGGGTTTAACACTATTAATTTCTGTACCTACCATATCAAGAACATATCCGAAGTTTCCATGCATACCAGGATGATTAGGTCCAAAAAACAAATCATATGTTGTATCTTTATCATCTTTTGTCATTTTAGTTAAACTATAAGAATTAAAATTCATTATTTATTACCTCCATTCCTCTTAGAACCAAAAAGTTCTTCAGAAAATTGTTCAGTATTAAAGTCTTTTCTTAGCGGAGGAAGATCATTCCAGTTTTCTAAAAACAAGTGTGATAAGTCTTTATTACCTTCAAAATAAATTCCGTAAAACTCGTGAACTTCTTGTTCATAAAACTGAGCTTGTTCCCATAAATCAACAATACTTTGAATTACAGGTTCTTCCCTTGGAATTCTAACTTTAAAAATTATATGAATTTTTTCACTATATGAGTATATTTGGTATACCACTTCAAATTCATTTTCATTTATATAATCTACTCCATTGATATTTGCTAAATGTTCGTATCCAATAGATTGAAGAAAATGTAGATCATTTACAAAACTATCTTTTGAAACTGAAACTTTAATTTGACCTTCACATATTTTTTCTGCATTAAGACCTCTTGAGTGAAGAGTTTTTATTAAATTTGTAATTTTCATTATTGCTCTCCTCCATTTTCATCATGAATATATCTTAACGCCGAACTTTCAAGTACAGGCTTAGTTCTTTTAAATAATCTATCTTGATTTTCTTTATAATAAGAGTAGTTTTCTTTATACTTTTGAAAAGCTTTCGCTTCTCCTCTTTGTATCATATCCATTAATTCAATCATACTATCAAGTATAGCCTCAGGACGCGGCATACAACCTGCAATAGTAATATCAATTGGAATATATTCACCAACGTTATTTACCGTATTGTATGAATCCCAATACATTCCACCATTAACAGTACATGAACCAAATGCAAGTACCCATTTTGGTTCTGGCATTTGTTCATAAGTTCTAATAACTCTCTTCATTGTATTTGTTGAAACATATCCAGTAAGAAGCAATATATCAGCTTGTCTTGGAGTAGCCATTGGGCCAACTCCAAATCTTTCAATATCCCATCTTGAAGTAAGAATAGGTGGAAGTTCCATTGCACCGCAACCAGTACAATAATGAAGCATCCAAAGCGAACGCTTTCTAAAATAATTTATTACTTTATCCCAAAGTTTTTGGTCTTCTTGTTTCTTTTGCTCTTCTTTTGCATAATCTAAAATCTGCATAAATCCTCCTTAAAACGCCAATAGTAAAAGCTGAACTACAGCAAGACCCATTGGGAAAATCCAAAGGAATTTAACCGCTTGTTCAATTTTATATCTAGGAAATATATTATCAAATATAACTGCAACTAAATAAACTCCAAGTTGCTTTAATACGAAATCAATTGGATTTGCTCCTCCACCAAAGAAGAAGTTAACAATTAACCCAGTTTCAACAAAAATCGAAACTGCATGAGTTAAAAATCCAAGACCTAAATATTTACCAGAAAGTTCTACCATTGGACCAGATGCTATCTCAGCAGGTGCTATCATAGCATCAAATGGTTTTTCTCCCATCATAGCTTGAAGCGTTATTTCAGCTGCAATATAGCCAAGAGGCATATGCCAAATGTTCCAATTCCATATCGAACCAGCCTGAGAAGCTGCAATTACAGCAACTGATGAAGAATTATTAAATATAATCAAACCAAGAATAACTGTAAAAAAAGGAACTTCATATCCAAGCATCATTGTAAGTGCACGTGATACTCCAATAGCGGCATTTGGATTTCCACTAGCAGCAACTGCCATTGCCATTCCAAGATAACCAATTGCCATCAAATACATAATTACTACTATATTTGTGTTTGATATAAAAGCTGTGTGACCTGAGATTGGAACATATAACATTGTTCCAATTAGACCTGCAAGCGACATTATCATACCTAAGTCCATAACAAAATTATGTGTTATAGATTTTCTACTTAATAATTTAATTACATCCATAATTGATTGATAAAAAGGTGGTCCATATCTTAAATGTACTCTGGCAGTAACTTTTCTTCCTATACCCATAAACGTTAGCCCTACTAGAATAGAACCAAAAGCGTATAATAATATATTCAAAATAACCATTATATTATCCACCCCCCTATTATTAGTATCGCAATTCCAATATATAACATAAGAATAGCTCCTTCACTTTTTGTATATAAAATACCTAGCGCGTTACTTACTCGTTCAACTATTCTTCCAAAAGAACTCATCCATCTATCAAATGAAATAAGTGAAAGCATTGGATTAAATATTTGCTTAAAGGGCTGATAAAATCCATAAGAAAAATTAAATCTTTCAGGTGTAGTTCCCCAGTCTTCTGGTCTTTCACCGCCAGTATAATTATCTTCTTGAGCCACTTTCGTTTGTTTAGCTGAAAAAATATACATTATTAAAGAAATTGCAAAAGCTGCCATAAATACATAGAATAAATATGTTAAATTAAGGTCAGAATTAGAAAGTGCACTATGAACAGTAGTCCAAGTTGCTTCTTTAACTTTGTATCCCATACTTACTAAAACAACATGTATAGGCTTTGTAATAATTCCAGGAATAACTCCTACTAATAACATAATAACCATAAGTATAGTCATTGGAATAGCCATAAAAAGTGGTGCTTCTTTTACACTTTTGTATTTATCAGGTAATTGTCCTAAAAATACTGAAGCTAGACATCTAAATAAATACATAAATGCTCCAGTTGAAGCAAATATCATTGCAATGGCAACAAATAGCATTCTTTGAGACATTAAAGCTTGTATTATTTGCCATTTAGAAGTAAATCCATTTAATGGCGGTATTCCAGCTGCTGAAATAATGGCAAGTAAATAGACCATAAATGTAAGTGGCATTTTATAAACTAATCCACCTAATTTATGCATATCTCTTTCCCCAGTTCTGTAAATGACTGCTGCAAGAGATAAGAAAATTGCTGTTTTAAATATCATATGGTTAACTGAATGAAATAATGCTCCTTCAATACCAATAGCACTCATGGTAGATAGACCCATAACAATATATCCAATATTTGCTACTGAAGAATATGCAAATAATTTTTTCATATCTGTTTGGAATATTGCAAGTAAGGTAGCAAGGACTGATGTAATAGCTCCAAGATAAGCTAACATATATGCAGGTTCATTTATTTTCCCAAGTGCTGGTATATTAGCATTTTGTAAAATAGGAAGAATAAAAACTGCAATACCATAAACACCATATTTACTCATAACTGTAGATAAAAACGGTGTAAAATCATCCGGTGACTCTGCGTAAGCCTTTGAAGGCCACATATAAAACGGAAATACTGCAGATTTAATTAAAAATGTTGTTACAAATAATCCTATATAAAATAAAGCTAAACCATAATTTACCGAAAATAATTTAATTACACTATCAATCGATCTAGCAATATCAAACGAATTGGCTAAATTTGAAACTAAAATTATTCCAAGCAAAAGTGTTGATGTTCCAATTAAAGAAATTGATAAATAAAACTTTGCCGCTTTTGCCGATACTTCTTTTCCATGAGCAATTATAAAATATGCAGTTGTACTCATAGCTTCCCACATAATAAAAAACATAAGCCAATCTTTTGCAAAGAATATTCCTAAATTTGAAAAGATAAGTATCAGCCAAATTGGTGCAGTTTTACTATCGTGTTTTTTATCATTGTAAGCTATAGAGAACATAGCTATTAATAAAGTTGTAAGTGATGCAAAGAACGCAAAAAACCATCCAAGTGGACTATTTACTAGACCGAGTACTACATTTTGGTTAAATATTTTAAAACCAAGTTCAACATTATAAACTAAGTCCCATTTTCCATACATAGTGTATAATTCATAGCTAAGAAATCCTGAAACTACGAAAAATAGCGACCAAACTACTTTTTGATACTTCATGATTACAGTAGTAAGAAGTGCCACTAGAAGAGGCAATAATAATATCATTAACATCTTATCCACTTTAATCACCTCCCCTTAAATACTACATCTACATAATTTGTAGTTGAATTTAAAATTTCGTTTGCTGCGCTATTTACATTTGCTTTAATTAAACCAGGTTTAATTCCAATAGCTAAAACTATTATTGCAAGTGACGCTGCAATTACTAGTGATGTTTTACGAGCACTAGATTTGAATTCTTCATTTTTATCTTTTTCTAAAAATAAGGTATGTGAAATTTTAAGGAAATAAACGCCTTCAATAATAGCTGTAATAAGAATAATTATTATCCCAACAACCATAAATCCACTTCCATTTATTGCTCCTTGAATAACTCCAAGTTTTCCCCAGAAACCGGCGAAAAATGGAACACCCATTAAACTTAAAGATGCTACAACAAATGCTAGGCCTGACACGGGATGTTTTCTTCCAATACCTTTCATATCTTCCCAGTTATCACTCCCAGTCATAGAAATAAACTCTCCTGCTAAAACAAATAGTATTGTTTTAGCTAAAAAGTTTGCTACAACCATATAAAAAGCACCAATTAAAGCTTGCTCATTTCCTACCATAAAACCAAATATTATAAGCCCCATTTGACCCATTGATGAAAATGCTAAAACTTTTTTCAACTTTTTCTCAGCAAAGGCAGCAATTTCACTTACAAGTATTGTTAGTGAAGCAATAATTAAAATTGAGTTGGCAATATTCGCATTTATCAGAATCCCTGATCCACTTGCCGCAAACATTGTTAATAAAATTCTTGCAATAATATATGCACCGGCTGTACCAAGCATTCCATGAAGCATAACATTTACGCTTGTAGTTCCTCCAAAATATGCTTTTGGAACCCACATATTAAATGGAAATAACTCAAGCTCAACAAATATCCCTGCAAGCATTAACACAATTATTAGTTCTAATGTTAATGGATTTAATAAAGGTACTTTTGAAGCTATATCAGCAATATTTAAAGTTCCTAGAGTTTTGTAAATTATTCCTATCCCTATTAAAAGAAATGATGAAGCTGTTGAAGCTAATATCAAATATTTAAGAGCCGCTCCTGTACTTCTTTTATCTCTTGGGTATGCAATTAATGCAGTAATACCAAATGCAGTTAATTCACTAAAAATATAAAAATTGAAAATATCTCCAGTTAAAACAATTCCATTTGATGCTGCAAGTAATACTAAGAATGTAGAATAAAATTGATAACTCTTTTCTCCTCTAATAACAAAAAGAGAAATAGCCGCAGCTAAATTTATTAAAATAATAAAAGAAACCGACATCGGTGTTAATACAAAGTTTATTCCAAATGGAGCTTGCCACCCTCCTATTAGTACAGAAGTTGGTAATTTGTCACTAAGATATATAATAATCGAAAAAATTTCCATAAATAAAGCGATTATTGTAGCAATTGTTCTATTTGCTTTTTTTGCAAACAAAGCAAGAAAAGCGCCAAGTAGAGGTATTACTATTAAAAATAAAACACTATTCATTTAAGCTTACCTCCTCTTCATCACTCGTATCAATACATACAGTTCCATGAGTTTTGTAATATCTTATTGTTAATCCAAGTGCAAAAGCTGTAGTACCAAGTCCAATTACAATTGATGTTAAGACTAAAGCCTGAGGCACAGGGTCTACCATATTAATAAGTTGATTTATGCTATCAGAAGAAGTAAGAATAGGAACTTGTCCACCTTCTTTATATCCAAATGCAACTAATAGTAAATTTATTCCTGTTTCAATTATATTTAAACTAAGAAGAATTTTTACAATATTTTTTCTTGTAAGAACTCCAAATAATCCAATAAAAATAAGAGAAGTTGATGATATAAGAAAAATACTAAGCATGCTCATGTTCTTCTCCTCCTTCATAAAATTCAAAATAAATACCTGATATTTCTGCAGATACTTTAAAAGCAACTAAAGTATATAAAATAGGAATTAGTCCAGCAGAAAATAAATCTCCGACCTTTCCACCTTCAAGAAAATTAACAAAGAAGCTTCCTTTTAAAACAAATCCAAGTATTGCTAAAGAAAATATCAAAGTTCCCATAATAGCTTCAATTCTTTTTAAATTAGTATGCGAAATTGTTTGTTTTCCAGCTAAAACACCTACAAGAACAGCTGAACTCATTATTGCACCAGCTGGAAATCCACCACCGGGTGAAATATGACCATTAATAAACATATATCCACCAACTAATAACATAAAAGTCATAATAATTGGAGTCCAATGATATAATAACTCAGTTGACTCTTTAATTTTTCTATCTTCCCTTGGAATTACAAGGCCAAATCCCATAACAGTTATAAAAAGAACAATTACTTCAAGTGAAGTATCAAACAATCTATAATCAGCTACAACAGATGTAACTATATTTGCAGCACTGTCTTCAGCAGTAGTTCCCCAGTCATACTTACTATTTTCATCTAAAACATTTTTATTTAAATATCTATAAGCAACTCTATTTTCAATAACATTGTCATCTGTAAGTTTTACACCAACTCCATCATCCGTTGCAACAGTATAAATAAAATATGCTAAAACTGCTAAAAAAGCAATCGCTAAGATGTTTAATAGTAATGATTTATCATTTTTCATCTTACTTATCCTCCGTTTTTTTACTCAGAAATCCTCTTATACGATAAAATAAAGATTGCAGTAGTTATACCAGCTCCAATTGAAGCTTCTGTAATTGCAACGTCTGGTGCATGCATAAAAATAAATGATACAGCAGAAACTAATGATACAACCGCAAAAATAATTATTGCTTTTAGTATACTTTTAGTAATTACGACCCAAATAGCAGTAATAACCATTACTAAAGATAATAAACTAGCTAATACTATCATCATTATTATCACCTCCGTCTTCTTCTAGATCTACTTTAAACCTATCTTCAAATGCATTTTCGCTGAGAATAAAATTTTCTTTATTTCTTATTAACGCTGCCCTAGTTATTTTATGCGAAGAAATCGGTCCTGTTGCAAAAAAGAATAAGGCAATAATCACTAGTTTAAATCCCCATGCTGGGTGAAAAAATATAAGACCAATTAAAAATGATACAATACCCAGAGTAGAAGCTTTCGTTCCTGCCTGAGATTGATTTAAAACGTCAGGCATTCTAAAAACGCCAAGTCCACCTAAAAAAAGGAATATGGCACCTATTGTTAAAAATATATAACCAATAATTGTCACTTTATAAGCCCCCTTCTAAATATCTTGCCATTGCAATTACAGACGTAAACGATAAAATCGCATACACTAACACAACGTCTAGTAGTAATCCATTATTACTTAGATGAGCAGCAATCAATAAAATTGCAGAAGTAATAGTAGTCAGTGTATCAACAGCAACTACCCTATTTTCAAGTTCTTTTCCTTTTATAATTCTTAGAATTGTTAGAATTACTCCAAAAAGAATCAATCCAGTAATCAAATACATCATTTGTCAAGCGCTCCTTTCAACGTTTTTTCAAACGGCAACAAAATATCATCAGCATCTGAAACCTTTTTTCCATCAACAACATGAATATAAAGTTCATCGCCAACCAAATCAATTGTTAGTGTTCCTGGTGTCAACGTTATTGAATTAGCAAGAACTGCTTTTCCAAGTTCAGATCTAATACTTGTTTTCACCTTAACAATTTTTGGTGAAATAGGTAAACTTGGTGTAAGTACAATTTTTGCAATTGAAAAATTAGCTTTAATTAATTCCCAAGCAAAAATAAAAATAAATTTAAAAACATAAGGAATTCCAGAAATTTTATACATTTCTTTACCTTTAATTCTAATAGAAACTAGTAAAGAAATACTAAAACTTAAAATAATGCCTACTATGAGTTCTTGAAAAGATAGTGGAAAAACTAATCCAGCCCAAAAAACAAATAGAGTAATAAAAAGTAATATAAAATTACCCATAGGTGCACACCTCCGTTAACAATATGCTAGAAAAATATATCAATAAAACTTTACAAATAATTTTTGTAATTTATACCCCCCTCATTAAATTTAGAATAACTATCTAAAATATATCATCAAATAAATTGTATACATATTAGATTATACTGTATACAATCTTAATTTCTCCTTTTTCATTTTACTTACTTATGATAGATAAGTCAATCACAAACATTGGTAATTCTTAAGCATAGCCTCAAGTTTGTTAATATTAACACAATCGTTTTTTTATCTTATATTGATGTAATGTAGATACTATCACAATTGTTAAAAAAATTTTTTTTAGAAAAAACTAGCCCTTTTTACCACCCTATCCCACAGGGTGGTATTTTGAACGTTCTTTTATAAAAAAAAATAAATCAAAAAACATTTTTTTAACACACTTTTTTTGTAATCTTTATCGATAAATTAGCAATCTTAGTATGTTATACTATAGTTATCATTATAAAAAGGATTGATAATATGAGAATTGTTCCTGTTAATTCAGTAAAAGGTGAAGCATATCTCGCAAGAGATCTATATAATTCAAAAAGTAAAGTACTTCTAAAAAGAGGTGTATTACTTACAGAACATTTACTAAAAAAAATTCACAACAATAATATTTACACTATATACATTGAAGATAAGTATTCTAGTGAATCTATTAAAGAAGTAATAAAGCCTGAGCTACGAATTAAGGCAATTGAAACAATAAAAGAAACTTTTAAAAATATTGAAAAAGATAATAGATTTTCAAAAAAAGAATCACAAGGACTAAAAAAAAATCTTGGTATAAGAAGAATGGAAAAATACTTAGATAATATGAAAAGCATTTCAGAAAGTATTATTGAAGATTTAACTTCTAATACTAACTTACTAGTAAATTTAGTTGACTTAAAAAATGTAAGTACTTACACTTATGAACATTCCGTAAATGTTGCTATTATTTCTCTAGTTCTTGGCATGGAACTTAAATTTTCAAGAAATGAGCTTCAAACTTTATTTATTGGCGCCCTTCTACACGATATTGGAAAAACTCTATTACCAGAAGAAATTATAAATAAAGAAGAAAAATTGTCAGAAACTGAAAAAGAATTAACTAAAACACATTCACAACTCGGATATAATTATCTTAAAGAAAATTTTGCTCTGTCAACAAAATCAAATATCGTGGTTTTACAGCATCACGAGCGTTTTGACGGTCTTGGTTATCCAAATGGAACTTATGGAAAAGCAATTCATTTATATTCAAGAATAGTTGCAGTTGCAAATGTTTTTGACTCTATGACTTCTGATAAACCTTCTAGTAATGCAATTATGCCAAATGAGGCATTAGAATTTATAATGGGTAATGCTGGCAAACAATTTGATTTTGAAATAGTAGATATTTTTTCAAAAAAAATAATGCTTTATACTGTAGGAACTCTAGTCATGCTTTCAAATAACGCCCCTTGCGTCGTGGTAAGTCAAAATACAAACTTACCTCTAAGGCCAAAGGTAAAAGTAATTGATAAAAGGCGAAAAGATTACAATGAAATTTACGATTTATCTATCAAAACAAATATTGTAATTAGTTCAGTTATATACAATTATTCTGACGAGAATGTTTAAAAAGAGTATTTTGGGGTATACATACCTAGAGGTAGATGATAATTTGTGAGGAGGCTCATATGCGTATAGATAATAATATTAAAGCTATAAATAATATTTTGGCTGGAAATGCATCTAGCAATTCTCCAGCAAATATTGCTATTAATGAAGGGTTAAAGGCAAAAGAAAAGGGTTTTAACCAAGCTATTAACAATACGAAAGATTCAATTAATCTTGCTAATACTGCAGAAGGTGCTCTAAACACTGTCAATGATTCACTTCAAAGCATAAAAGAACTTGCTATTCAAGCATCGAATGGAACCCTTAATAATGATGATAAGGTTGCCATTCAAAACCAAATTGAAGGTCTAAAAAGTTCAATCAAAGATACTTTAAAAAATACTGACTTTAACACTATAAAAGTTCTTGATAATGGTTACGATGGCAATGTGCAAAATAGCCCTAATGCAAATCAGAGTGAAAATATGAAAATCGAAACAACTACACTTGATACTATTGGCATAAAGGATTTTAATGTCCTTGATAGTAATTTCGATATTGGTAAAATAGATAGCGCAATTGATAAGATAACAAAATCAAGAACTGAGATTGGTGCAAAAGTAAATTCACTTGAAACTTCAATTCAATCAAATCAAGTTGCTAGAGAAAATACTTTGTCTGCAAAAGAAAGCTTAAGTGATGATATCGCAAGCCAAATGATGGATTTAAAAAAATCTCAAATTCTTCAGCAATTTAAAAATTTTGCTCAAACAAATAAAATACCAACAAATAATAGCGCACTTAACCTTCTTGGTTAGCAGTCAACTATTAGGATTTTAAGTAACAAAAGAGTAGTAAGCCGAGTGTGGCTCACTACTCTTTTTAACATTTTTTGTAAACACAACTTAAATATTGTAAATCACTTAATTTAACTACTAATTACTCTTCCTATTTACAACTGCTTCAAAAAATTCAGAAGCATTATAAGAACTTCTTACTAGTGGAGCTGAAGCAACAAATTTAAAACCTTTTTTAAGGGCATATTCCTTGTAATCATCAAATTCTTCAGGACTTACATACCTATCAAGTGGAAAGTGATCTTTTGACGGTGGTAAATATTGACCAATTGTAAGAAAATCTATATTTCTACCACTTAAATCATCTATTAATTTGTACACTTCTTCTTTCTTTTCTCCAAGTCCTAGCATAAATCCAGTTTTAGTATAAATATTAGATCTATCTTTAACTTCACTAAGTAAATGAAGTGATTGTTCGTAGTCTGCTTCGGGTCTTACTGATGAGTATAACCTTTCTATAGTTTCAACATTGTGATTTATTATGTCTGGCGACGATTTAATAACATTATCAAGACTTTCACTACAACCTTGAAAATCCGGAATTAATACTTCTATAATAGTATCTTTACTCGTATTTTGAATTGCTTTAACTGTATTATAAAAATGCATTGAACCACCATCATCTAAATCATCTCTAGTAACAGATGTTATTACTGCGTGTTTTAAACCCATTTCTTTAACTGCTTTAGCAAGTCTTTTTGGTTCTTCCATATCAACTGTTTCAGGTTTTCCGCCACTTATATTACAAAATTTACATCCTCTTGTACAGTTATTGCCAAGTATCATAAAGGTAGCAGTCCTTTTACTAAAACATTCTAGTCGATTTGGGCATGCAGCCCCTTCACAAACCGTATTAAGATTATTAGCCTTAAGTATTTCATTTACTTGCACTAGCTTTTTAGTATCTTTAATTTGAACTTTTAGCCACTCAGGCTTTCTTTGATATTCTTTCATTTTCTTTCCTCCATTAAAATAATAACGAAACTATTTCATCTAAAGTAATATTAGAAAAATATTCATCTATATTAAAATCACTTAATTTATTTTTAATATCTTCTTTATTATGATTTACTCCAATCAATACTTTTTCAATATCTACAGTACTTTTTTGAGAGAAAAAATCTCCATTGAATTTAATTTTATAAATTTTTGCATTTTTAACTTCATAAGATGCTTCAACAATACCACCTTTAAACTTTTCTTCATTATAAGAAGAATATTTTGGTGATTTTCCATAGTTCCACTCGTAAGTTAAGTACTTCTCTTCCATTAACTTATCAATCTCATTTAAATCTTTCTCAGTAAATTTATAAAAAGAAGCATTATAGTTATTTTTAATGTGTTTGTTAATAAGATCTCTAAAGCCTAAAATATCAAGTTCTTTATTTTCTTCATTTAAATACTTATTAATATTAGTTACTCTTGATTTAACTGAATCTATTCCTTTACTCTTATATTTAATTTGGCTAGGATTAATAGCACTTACCAAATCTTTTAAATCTGCGCTATAAAGAAGTGCACCGTGATGAAGCACCCTATTTTTATATTTATACTGGGCGTTTCCAGATATTTTCATACCATCAACGACTAAATCGTTTCTTCCCGAAAATTCTGCATTAACTCCAATACTTTTAAGTACTTCTAAAATTGGAATCGTAAATTTTCTAAAATCAGTAAAAGAACTTTTATCTTCTGCTTTATCATCCGTTTTAATAAAACCAAATGCAATATTGCCTAAATCAAAAAAAACTGTTCCGCCTCCAGTAATTCGCCTTACAACACCTATATTATTTTCTTTTACATAATCATAATTTATTTCTTTAAGAGCATTTTGATTATTACCTATTAATATAGATCTTTCACCTCTCCAAAGCATAAATATATCATCATCAAAGTTTTTCATCATATATTCTTCAGCTGCTAGATTAAAAAATGAACTCGTATTATCATTTAAAACAATTAACATAAATAGCCTCCTATTTGTCAAACATATATATTAACCTCTTCCATTGTACTACATATTTTTATCTGAGCAATATATTTTATACAATAAAATTATTTTTGTAATTTTTAACGTATATAAATATTTTTTTAACGAAATTTAATTATATGTTAACTTTATTAAATTATTGCAGTTCAATCGGACAATTTTGTACATTTTCTTTTGTAAAAAGATATTATTGTCCATTTATGTCTTGACATGTACAAAATTGGGGTGTATAATAAAAATATAATTACTAGGAGGAGAAAATTATGAACAATCCTTATTATTCTGTAGACGAAGTAGCTAATAAACTTGAAGTTCATGCTAAAACCATTAGAAGATATATTTATAGTGGAAAAATATCAGCCAAAAAAATTGGAGGCCAGTGGAGAATTTATCAAACTGACTTAGATGAATACATTAGTTCTACTACTAGAACTTGTCATCATGCAACTTCTAATAACCAAGAACTTATTAGCGAAGATGATTTTTGTGTTTTTATGGATAACCATTTATTTGATCCTTCTACAAAAATACAACTGTGTATTATAGTAGATTTATTTATTAAAGACAAAAGTGAAATTAAAGATATTACTAACGAAATAATGGATGCATTAAATGAGTTCGAAAATGATGACTATAACAATCGATATAATTACGTTTTCGATAAAAGTGAAAATAAAGCACGCTTTGTTCTTTGGGGCAGTCCATCTTTTATGGAAACAGTTACTAAAAAATTAAAAAAATTTGAGGTGAAATAATATGACAATAAAAAAAGAATATTTAATTGATGGTATGACATGTTCTTCTTGTTCAGCTACTGTTGAAAAAGTTACTTCTAAATTAGAAGGCGTTAATTCATCAGTTGTAAATTTAACTACAAAAAAAATTACTATTGAATTTGATGAAAATTTAGTTAGCCAAAAAGATATATTTGAAAAAATTGAAAAAGCTGGCTACGAGCCAAACATCATAATCAATGAAAAAAGCATAGTTATACCAGTTGATGATATGACTTGCTCTGCATGTGCTATCGCCGTTGAAAAAGCAATAAATAAATTAGATGGAATTATTTCTGTCACAGTTAACGGACTAGCAGAAAAAGCTTATATTACTTATAATAGCGATTTGCTTAGAATTTCAGAAATCAAACACGCTATAAAAAAAGCTGGTTATGTTCCAAAAACAATCGAAATTGAAAAAAACGAGGATGATATTAATAGTAAAGCTAAACTTGATATTATGTGGGTAAAATTTATCGTTGCAATTTCATTTGCTATTCCTTTACTTTATATTGCAATGGGACATATGTTAAAATTACCTTTACCAAGTATAATAAATCCGCTTTACTATCCACTTAATTTTGCTTTAATTCAAATTTTACTACTTATACCTATTGTCATCGCTGGAAATAAGTTTTATACAATTGGATTTAGAACACTTTTTAGCGGACATCCAAATATGGACTCTCTAATCGCTATTGGTACAAGTGCTGCAATAGCATATGGAATATATGCAACTTATATGATTTCAAATGGCAATATAGAATATTACAAGGATTTATACTTTGAAACTGCTGGAATAATCATTGCATTAATTATGCTTGGAAAATCTTTAGAAAATAGATCTAAAGGTAAAACTTCTGAAGCAATAAAAAAATTAATAGATTTAAAGCCAAAATTTGCAGTTGTTTTACATGACGGTGAAGAAATTACTATACCAATTGACGAAGTTGAAATTGGTGATATTGTAAGGGTAAAACCTGGAGAAAAAGTACCCGTTGACGGGATAATCACAAAAGGTTTTTCTAGTATTGATGAATCTATGCTCACTGGCGAAAGTATCCCTGTTGAAAAACAAGTTGGAAGTAGTGTTTCTGGTGCAACAATTAATAAAAATGGTCTTTTAGAAATTGAAACTAAAAAAGTTGGAAAAGATACAGCAATATCTAAGATAATTGAATTAGTTGAAGGTGCTCAAGGTACAAAAGCGCCAATTGCAAAATTAGCCGATGTTATATCAGGTTATTTTGTACCAATAGTAATACTTATTGCTATAATTTCTTCAGTATCATGGTATATAGCTACAAAAGATATTAACTTTTCACTTAAAATATTTATTGCAGTTCTTGTTATAGCATGCCCTTGCGCACTTGGTCTTGCAACACCTACTGCCATAATGGTTGGTACCGGTAAAGGTGCAGATAATGGAATTTTAATCAAAAGTGGTGTTTCACTTGAAACTGCACATAAAATCACGACAGTTATATTTGATAAAACTGGAACTATAACTAAAGGAAAACCTGAAGTTACAAAAATATTAACATTTAATTCTCATTCTGAAAATGAAATACTTAAAATAGCAGCTTCTGCTGAAAAAGGATCAGAGCATCCACTTGGAGATGCCATTGTTAAGAAATTTGAAGAACTCAACACTCCATTTTTAGAGGTTACTTCTTTTGACAACATTCCTGGTTACGGAATTGAAGTATCACTTGAGAATAACGTTAGTGCAATTATTGGCAATAAAAAAATAATTGATAAAAATAAAATTAACTTGCCTTCTAATGATATCGTTACAAAACTTGCTAAAGAAGGAAATACACCGATATTCGTTGCAATAGACGGTATTTTAGCTGGAATAATTGGAGTTTCTGATGTAATAAAAGATACAAGTTTAGAAGCTATAAACAATCTCCATAAACAAAACATAAAGGTTGCAATGATTACTGGAGATCATAAGGATACTGCAAATGCGATTGCAAAACAAGTAAATATTGATATAGTAATTGCTGAAGTATTACCAGAAGATAAGGCAAATGAAGTCAAAAAGCTACAAAATGATAATTCAATAATAGCTATGGTTGGAGACGGAATAAATGACGCCCCAGCTCTTGCACAGGCTGATGTTGGAATTGCAATTAGTTCCGGAAGTGACGTTGCCATTGAATCGGCTGATATTGTTCTAATGAAAAATGATCTTAGAGACGTTTCAACTGCAATTAGTTTAAGCAAAGCTACTATTAGAAACATCAAACAAAATCTATTTTGGGCATTTGCATATAATACTGCAGGTATTCCACTTGCTGCTGGAGTAGTATATTTACTTGGTGGACCACTATTAAATCCAATATTTGCTGCTGCTGCAATGTCTATGAGCTCAGTATCTGTTGTTACTAATGCTCTTAGACTAAGGCATTTTTCAAAGTAAGTTTCGCTCTTCACGCCAAAGGCGTAAGGCAAGCTTAACTTATTTTGAAAAATGTACATCTTAAAACATATATATTTTTTATAAACTCGTTTAGCTAAAGCTAAACATTGAGGAATCAAATGAAGGATTTACTAAAGTCTGATTTAAAAATTCCCACTTATAAAAGTGGTGTCTTAACTCTAAAAACTAAGAATAACTTATTAAAACTATTTTACTAACGGAGGTTAATATGAAAAAAACTATTACAATTAACGGAATGTCTTGTCACCACTGTGAAATGCGAGTAGAAAACGCTTTAAAAGAATTAAATATTGATGTCATTTCTGTAAGTGCCAGCGAAAACAATGCTATCGTTGAACTTAGTGATGATTTTGATACAAAAAAAATTGCTGAAACTATTGACGATGTGGGCTATGAAATGATTGATATTAAATCTTAATGAAAAATTTTAAAACCGTAACTATTGTTACGGTTTTAACTTTGTAAAATAGTCTATAATACAAATGTAGTAGTTAATAATTTATCCATCAATTATTTTAAATAAAATAAAGGAAGGTATTATGAATCCCAAAAATGCCGTACTTCAAAAGGTAAGAAATAATAAAAGAACTTATGGTATCACTCCAAGAATTCCTGGTGGTTTTGTAACTCCAGAAATACTTATAAAAATCTCAGAGGTTTCTAAAAAATATAATGGCACTATAAAAATTACTAGTGGTCAAAGGATAACTATACTTGGATTAAATGCAGAAGATATTGATAATATTTGGCAAGAACTTGATATGGAACCTGCAATATTATCATCCTATTCAGTAAAAAATGTTGAAATTTGTCCTGCCTCATTTTGTAAGCGTTCAAGGCAAAATTCAATGAAGCTTGGTTTAAAACTTGAAAAACGTTTTTACGGTGCTCCTTGTCCTAATAGAACTAAAATTGGAGTGGTCGGTTGCTTAAATGGTTGTTCTAGCGTACATGCAAAAGATATTGGCCTTCTGGCTAATGAAGAAGGTTTCATAGTTGTTGCTGGTGGAAGTGCTGGATATAATCAACGCCTATCTGATACAATTGCTAGAAATCTTTCAGAAGATGAAGCTTTTTGTATGGTAGAATCAATTTATGAAGTTTACAATGAAAAAGCTGATTTTGGACAAAAATTAGGTCCATTTATAGATAAAATTGGATTAGATAGTTTTAAAGAACTTGTTTTTAAAGTATATAATAGTAAATTAACTAAAAAGGAGAAGATCAATGAGTAAATTTTTAGCACCAATTCATACATGGTTATTTAATAAAATTAAATTACTTGAATCAATTGAAAAAGATATAAGAAGTCTTAAAATACTTACTGAAGAGGAAAAAAAAGCTCTTTACACTACTCTATCAAATAAGTACGGAGAACTACTGGACGAAAGACCAATTGAAGAATTAATTGATACAGACAATATTCATGGATGGCTTCAGGGTAGAATAAAAATAGCTGAAACTCGCCAAAGTGAACTAACATTTGCTTTACTAAATAAAAATAAAGATACTGCAATGAATGAATTACTATCAATTTATAAGAATTACGGATTTGAATCTGCAAAAAAAGTAAATATTGATAAAAACATTAATGAACCTGAATTTATACTCAATTCAACTAATAATTTTCTAGTAGAAGGTATGCCATGCGATAGAATAAATACAATAACATTAAATACAGAAAATGAACTTAATTGGAATTCAGCAAGATGCTTACATGAAGAATATTGGAATTCAACTGGAAACAATGTAGAAGTTTACTATAATCTTAGAAAATCATTTATTAATGGATTTATTGATGGCCTTAATTTGAACTATAATTATGATTTTGATATAATTAAGACCACTACACTTAATAGTATTAATCATTCAATCAAATAACAGCATTAGTTGTTTTTATAACTACAACATTCTCAAAAGGAGGAAATTATGATTACTAAAGACTCACTTATAGGCGATATAATAATGAAATATCCAAAAGCAGTAGAAATACTTATGAATAATGGCATGGGATGCGTCGGTTGTCCTTCTTCGCAAATCGAATCTATTGACCAAGCTGCTGCTATACACGGCATGGATATTGAAAAATTATTAGAAGAATTAAATAAAGCACTATAGTATTCACATAAATGAATTTCTTGGATTCAGAGGGAGTTTTTACTCCCTCTTTGAATCTTAGAAAACATAACCCAGAGCCTTTTTAGAGTTCTTTATCCCCCACTTTTTAAGAAGTGGGGGTATTAGAACTCTAAGGCATCGGATAAAAAGAAGGGATTAAGTGTTATCAACTTAACCCCTTCTTTTTTACATACTAGTTTAATCACATTGCAGTACTCAATAGCTTCTATTTGTTTTCAATAAGTCTATCGAGTATTAAATTGTAACCACCTTGACCACCCTGAATACTTTTATTTACTTTACTAATTGTTGCAGAGCTTGCATAGGTCTTTTTTTCAATTTCAATCCACTTTGTATTATTTCTTAAACATTTTGCAATAGATAATCTTTGAGCCATAGATAAAAGTTCATTAATAGTGCAGATATCTTCAAAAAATTTATAGCATTCTTCTCTATTATTAAGCGAAAGGATGGCATCAAATAAATCGTCCATTTCTTTTGACTTAAGCTTTGAATTATATGTATTCAAATTATTTCCTCCTTATAAAGCACAACTTACTACTTCAATTATATTTAATGAAGAAAGATTTGTAAAGAAAATTGCCTATAATTTTATCAATGAATACTATAAACTAAATAATACTATATTAAATAAAAAAATCTGATTAAAAATATATCTTAATCAGATTTTTTATAAAACAAGAATTTTTTTAACCAAGTGCTACATCTAGAATCATCATAACAGAAAAACCTACCATTGCACCAATAGTTGCAACATCTGTTTTATGATCTGATTGAGCTTCTGGAATAAGTTCTTCAACAACAACGTATATCATTGCTCCAGCCGCAAAAGCAAGTGCATACGGCAAAATTGGTCTCATCATAATTACTAAAGCCGCTCCAATAACACCTGCAATTGGTTCAACAATTCCAGATGCCTGACCATACATAAACGCTTTAAACCTAGACATATTTTCCCTTCTTAAAGGTATAGAAACTGCTGCACCTTCAGGAAAATTTTGTATACCAATACCTATCGCTAGTGCAACAGCACCTGCAAGCGTTGCTGATGGAAGTCCATATGCAACTGCTCCAAAAGCAACTCCAACTGCCAAACCTTCTGGTATATTATGTAGGGTTATTGCAAGTACCAATAAAATACTTCTTTGCCAGCTTGTTTTAATACCTTCAGCTTCTTCAATTTTAAGTCCCAAATGTAAATGTGGAAGAAGTTTATCTACTAAAAATAAAAACGCTCCACCACCTAAAAATCCTACTGCTGCTGGGACCCAAGGAATTACATTCATTTGTTCTGCCATTTCAATTGATGGGGCAAGTAGTGACCAAAAACTTGCTGCAATCATAACACCTGCTGCAAAACCTAACATCCCATTTAAAACAGTCTTATTAATTTTCTTGAAGAAAAATACCATCGATGCCCCAAGAGCTGTAACAAACCATGTAAATAATGTTGCAAATAAAGCCTGTATTACAGGAGAATATCCTATTAACCAATCAAACATTTTATCACATCCTATTTATATTTTTTAATCTATTTATAGAATATCATATAAATTTACCATTGTAAATGTAATGAAAATAAATTTACAATCATTACATTTCATATATTTTTAATCATACTTCTTATTACACTCAATAAATGTACTTCTTCATCTTTTTTTATTTTTTTTAATACTCTTTTCTCTATTATTAAAACAACTTTCCTTGTCTTTTTATAATTATCTAATCCTTTATCGGTAATCACTATATTTCTTAGCCTTTTATCTTCCGTATTAACCACTCGTCGAACAAAGCCTTTCATAAGCAAAATATCAATAATACCAGTTAAGGTCGATCCTTTAATGCCTATTATATTTAGCAATTCTTTTTGAGATAAATCACCTTTTTTATATAAATTTTCTAGTAATAAATACTGCGAATATGTAATATCATATTTACTCAATTTATTATTATATTCAGTTTTAATCATTCTTGAAAATTCATTTATAGTATTAAATAAATTAGACATCTTTTCATCCTTTCAAATTTAGATAGAAAGTTTATTTTCAATAATACTTTTGAGGTTATTTGTTATTTCAAATGTATCAAGAGTTTTATATTCATCATTTAATATTGGTTTTTCAATAATAAGTTTTACTTTAGATGATCTTATAGTTTTACTTCCTTTTGGCATAATTTCTTTAGACCCATTTATAATAATAGGCACAATTGGAACGCCTGATTTTATTGCCAATTTTAACGCTCCAGCTTTAAATTCCAATAAATTTCCATCTTCACTTCGCGTACCTTCTGGAAACACAACTATTGAATATCCTGATTTTAATAACTTTATACCCTTAATTATAGATTTTGCAGATTGTCTTATATCACTTCTGTCCATAAATATACAATTTATCTTTTGCATCCATCTATTTACTACAGGAAATTTTTTTAATTCTATTTTTGCTATAAAGGCTTTTGGTTTATCAATTTTTGCAAGTAATATTGGTATATCAAAATTACTTTGATGATTACTTACAAAAAGAACCGGACCTTCTTTCGGTATATTTTCTTCACCAATAATTTCAACTTCTACTCCTGCTAATCTAATTAATTTATCACACCACTCTTTTACAATAATAAAACTTCTTTTTTGAGATTCTTCTATAAGCCCTTTACTTTCCATTTTGTTTATTTTAGAAAGTTTTGGAAGCGATTTTACTAAACTACCCATAAAATACATAAACCACACTAGTGTTCTAAACATATATAAATTTTGTATAATAATTTAATTATTATAACTCTCCTTTTTATTTGAATATATTTTTTTTATTGAAATTAATCTATTGTTTAATTCTTGTTTTAATATCTTACTTGCTCCCTTTACCTGTGTTCCTTTTAGCAAGTAGTCTCTTGCGGTTCTTATATCACCGTCTTCAAAATACAAAGTTCCAATTTTCATTGTTAATTTTACTTCATCATTAGGATTAATATATTCTGTTGAATTAAACCATGCATCTTCATAATATCCACGAAGAATTCTTTTTGCTTTATTTACATTCTCTTCATCTTCAACGTCTTCTAGCAACCATACTATTGATTGCCAAAGCCTTGCTTTTAAAAAACTTGAATTACTAAACATATTTATTATTCTACTAAGATAAAAATAATCCTTAAAAACATCATTTATTGAAGTTTTTACTAACCTTAATTCAGAAACATTTCTAGGAAGCTTTTCCCTAAGCTCTTCTCTAACTTTATTATTTATCTTGTAAAAACTATTTTGAAAATTAGCATAATTACAAAGCGGACAATGCCAAATTTGATACCATAATTCATCTATTCCATCATATATTTTTCTTCCATCTTCTAATTTAACCTTAAGTTTTAATTTTGAATATTTAATTTGATTAACCTTAAATTTCTCTCTGCAAACTGGACACTCTACTTCCTTATCAAATAAATAAATTACGTGTTCTTTTGGTATTGCCTTTCTATAAACTCTATCTGTTTCGACTACAAAATCATCCTCTATTTTGGATATCATAAACTCTTTATCATTATTAAAAATCTTAGTTGATGATTTATTTATTAATTCTTCATTAGCTAACTTCAATTCATTACTTAATTGTTTTAATAAATCAAAAGACATAATTGAATTACGAGAAACAAAATTTTCGATATTTGATTTATCAACTAATTCAAGCTCGACATCTTCTAAGCACACCGCAGTATAACTTCTAGAAATTTCTGAAAAAAATTCATATGCACCAAAAAAAGAATTAGGCATAATTTGTTTATATGCAAAGTTTGATTCATTATTTTCGTCAATTAGATTAATAGAACCTTTTAATACAAAATAAAATGATAAAGCCATCTCACCTTTTTTATAAACAATTTCTCCACTATTTAATACAACTTTATTAATCAATATTTTCCACCACCAAATTATCGATTTTATTTTTAACTACATTAATTCTTTCTGACAAAGTTTTCATCATATTAATAGCATATTTCGGCTCTAATGTAACAAATTCATTAAAATTTTCTTCGACTATTTCTAATGCTATAACTTTACTAAGTGCACATACACTTGCAGTTCTTTCTTCTTCATCTATAATTGACATTTCTCCAAAAAGTCCACCTGGACCTAGCTTTGCAAGTACAATTTTAGAATTTGTTACATCATTTGTTATATATATTTCAACTTCTCCGCTTAGAATTATATATGTGCTTTTTGAATCTTCACCTTCGTAAAAAACGTGCTCATCTAGTTCAAAGTTCACAATTTTTCCTACTGATTTTAAATTATTATTCATATTTTCACCTAGCCTAGTCAAGAAATATTTAAATACTTAGCTTCATAACTATTATATTATTTTAATTTAGGTAAAGCTATAATTATTTTATAATGTAGATAAATTTTACTATACTTTTTTTGATATAATATACTATAATTAAGTATGGAGGAGATTATATGAAATTTATTAAGAGTTTATTTAAGTTTGTATTTGGAACAATTTTACTTATTGTTGTTCTAGTAGGCGTTGCTTTTTATTTTATAAGTAGTCCTAAAAAAACAATTGATATTACATGGACCAAAGATGATTTTAACACCTATGTAAATAAGGGTGGTATCACGTTTGATGATTCGCATGCATCTGTAGAAGATATTTTTGCTAATAATTTATTAACTGAAGGAATCACAAATGTAAATGCTACTTTTACTAACGAAGAAGCTAGCGCAATTGCTAATATGTCTTCAAATGGAAATTCAATAATAAAAAACGTAAAGATACATTGTCTTGGAAACGATGAACTTGAAGCTTCAGCTGTAATTGGTGATATAACACCACTTATAAATAAATTTCCTGCTCTCAAAAAATATGAGTCTGCCTTAAAACTTATTGAAAATAAGCCAATTTATGCACATTCAACTCTATTTTTCAATAAATCTACTGGTTTATTTGATGGGGTAACAAAAGAACTTTATATTGGTAAAGTTAAAATACCAACCGACAAAGCAAATGACAATCTTAAATATGGTGGTAGTGCTATAAACAAGGCTTTAAAGCAATTGAAAGGTTTTTCAGTAAAAAAATTCAAAGTTACTAGCGAAGGTTTTAAATTTGATGGAACTATTCCAAAGAAGATTGAATCAGCTGGTTCACTTTTAAACTAGTATTTATTAAAGGTTTCAATTTTAAAATTAATTTCTTAAAATTGAAACCTTTTTTAATGAAAATTTAAACTTTTAATGTTCCGCTCATAACAATTTATTTATTTATTTTTTTTACTCATACTTAAATAGTCATTTTTTTTAAGCAAAGTTTGGTCAATACTACTAACAAACTCAATTTCTCTAGGAACACTCCACCTTGAAAGATTTTTACTTAAATTGTTCAGAATCAATTCTTTAGTCACATTCTTAGCATTATATTTATCTAAAACAACAAATGCTTTTAAATATGATATATCATTTTTTTCTGCACTAATAACACATGAATCAAAAACTCCGTCTATTGAGTTTATACATTTTTCAATTTTTGCTGGAAAAACTTCATGTGCCAATATTTTAATCATCCTTTTTACCCTATCAACAAAATAAATATATCCTTGACTATCTATATATCCAATATCACCACTATAAAGCCATCTAAGATTTTTTTCAACCTCAATATTAGTATTTTTTTCACCAAAATATCCAAGCATAACTGTATCAGAAGAAATGCATATCTCTCCCACTTCATTTGCTCTTAATTCTTTTTTACTAATTCTATCAACAATCACTATATCTACGCCTACATATGCAATTCCTACACTACCTCTTTTGCTCTCATCACTTGGCATTAAAGTGCATGCACCTACGCATTCTGAAAGTCCATAACCTTCTCTAAGTAAAATTGATGAATTCTTTTCCTTAAGCATTTCATTAAATTTATCAAGTAAGTTATCATTTAATTTTGATCCTCCGCAGTATAATCCTCTAAAAAAACTTAAATCTACATCGATGTCTTTTAGTAAATCATATATCTTTGCATACAATTTGGGAATTCCTAATATGTAATTTGGTTTGACTTTTAATAATGTTTTTTTAAATAATTTATCTTTATAATATGGAAGTAAAATCAATGTATCTCCAACAAAAAAAGTAGTATGAATGCAATTTACAAGCCCATAGCCATGAAATATTGGTAAAATACCAAGAACTTTATCTTGCTGATTTGAGTTAATTTTATATTTACTCGTTTGAAAAGCAGCAGCATTCATATTTTTACTTGAAAGACGCACTCCTTTTGTATTACCTGTAGTCCCACCAGTAAATAATATTGTTGCAGTTTCACAAAATTCAATATTATTTTTTATATCTTTATTTTCCATATCATTTTTTTTACTTTTATTAGTCAAATAATAAAAAGTATTATTATCTAAATTTATTCTAAATCTATAATACAATTCTTTAATTTTATAATAATACTTATATTTAATTGGTAAAAAATCACTAATTTTTACTAAAATTAGCTTTGTTTTTATTTTATTATTTTTAAGTTCATTAATTTTTTCATACATGCTATCCAGAATAAATATTATTTTAGGTTGCATTTTTAACAGAATTTCACTGTTTTCATTTATAGGCATATTTGGATGAATAAAATTTGATATTGCTCCAATCTTATTTATAGCATAATATAATGTAATTGAAATAGGCATATTAGGTAAGTAAATTGATATTATATCACCTTTTCTTACTCCTATTTTATTTAAAAATGCTGCTAGTTCATTAATATCCTTAAAAAAATCTTGATAGGTTTTAGAATATCCTAAAAAATCATATGCAATTTTATTTTTATTTTTAATTGTACTCTCTTTAATAACTTGATATATACTTTTTTCTATTATCATAATTACTCCAATAAAGAAGGATTTTCCATATATTTTTTAAATAATTCTAACGATTTAGCCATATATATACCATCCACGATTCTTTCGTCAATAGTAAAATTAACGTTAACAACATCCGCTATCCTTATATTTTCATTTTCATCAATTATATAATCTTTATGTATTTTACCAAGGGATGCAAAAATTGAAGTAGTTCCAAATTCAAACATATGATGAAAAGGAGCATCTAGTCCTATACTACCAACATTAGTTACAAATACACTAACAAAAAGAGGATTATCATCAATAAATTTTTTTGTTAAAAAACCAAGTTCATCTATTTTTCTTACAATAAAAAAAATAAATGTCGTTATAAGTTTAGGCAACTTTATAAGTATATCTAATGACTTATCTGCGTTAAATGAATCACCTTTTTTTACGATATTAACTTTATTCTTAACTTTTTTTTCCACATCATAAATATTGTCTTTTTTATCAAATTCAACTTTTAAACTTAGTTCTTCAGATTCTTCATCTAATTTACGTTTTGCCACAAAAGCAATTTTAAATTCATTTCTTTTATATATTCTTTTTCCAACAACAAATCTATTCATATTTTCTTTTTCAAATCCTATTTTAGTTAAAGCAGCGAGGAAGATATGAAAAATCTTAATATTATTTTTTTCCGAAAATTCTATAGTATTTGTTAAATCAATTTTCTGACTAAAATAAATAGAGGCATCAAGTCTTCTTCTCATAATAAATGGAAATGCCTTAATATATGTTGGTAATTCTTTTATATATGTTCCATCATTTCTGTTATATATCCCCATTTAATATCCTCCAAAATTTATTACTAAATCAATCACTAAATTTTATCCTATACTTAATATACCAAATTCATATTTATAACTCTATAGTTATTTTAGAATAAAATTATTTACAGATAAAAAGCAATCCTTTTACGGATTGCTTTTTATCTGTAATTTCTAGTAATAATTTTATGATATACTACACATTTTTCCTTAGTATTTTATAAATTCATACATAATTTTAACTGCTTCTGCTCTTGTAGCAGTATCATTAGGTCTAAAGGTATTATCCTCGTAACCACTTATAATGTTATTTGCTCTTAAAGCATAAATTGCTTTTTTTGATTCAGCATTTAAAAGTGAATCATCATCAAATACACTTGATTCTCCTGTTAATTCATAACCATTTTTAATATAATATGCCTTTGAAATCATCATTGCCATATCATTTCGATTAATATCTGCTTCTGGATAAAAATTGCCCTTTGATGAACCGTAAGAAATTCCGTTCATTCCAGCAAGTGCTGTGATATCATAGTACCATTTATCTTTTTTTACATCTTTAAAATTTGTAGTAATTTTATCATCAAGTCCAAGATAAGTAACTAAAATTTTAGCAAATTCTGCTCTTGTAATATTTGAATTTGGATCAAATCTCATATCGCTTTTCCCATTTACAATACCTTTAGCTGTAAGTGAATTTATATAATTCACTGCCCAATTTGATCTAGTATCTTCAAAATTGTTTTCAAATGACATTAGTGAATATACGCTAAAATGCGGAGCCATAAATTCGACTTCATTATCTACAACTTCATAGCTAAGTTTAGTCCATTTACCATTTTCAAATACTCCAACCATTAGTTTATTCAGATCAACATCTTCTAAAGTATCTAATGAGAAAGATAACTTAACTTTATTTTTTATTTTTTCTCCATTAGTTTCTGCTGATAAATCTAATGTTTTAAGCTCTTTTACTAATCCATTATTAGTTTTTTTGTTTAATACTTTTCTTTTTTCACTTGAAACATTACTGCTTTGAAGTTTAATACTATTACTAAAATTACCCATTAAACTTGATGGAATCATAAAACTCACATCTTTTGATTTTACAGTAATTCCAAGTTTGTTATCTCTTAAATCTTGAATTGCATTAGGATCAAGTTCAAGAGATAGGGCTTCTGAATCGTTTGACTTTGGCAGAGAAATATTAACATATTGATCATGTAGAATCATATCATTTAAATTAGAATCACTTAAAGTTTTTAACATTTCTTTTTTTGTTTCTAGTATATTTTTTATTGAATCAGTTAATAGATTTTTATCAATTTTATATGACTTTTTGTTTTTGTATTTTTCATTTTTGTCGCTTACTAAAGCCATATTATCTGTTAAAGCAATTCTACCCGATTTTTCAATAAGTTTTTCTATTAACCTTGATAATGATTTGCTAACCTTTCTTGTATTCACTTTTTTATCTTTTTTATCAAATTCAGATTTACTAAATAAAGTTTTTACATTAGTAGTTATCAAATCTTTTACCATAATCTTAGCATCAGATATATCAACATTTGCTGAAAACATCATGGTTCTAACAAGATTTGTCTGTTTATCAACTATACTTGATCCATTTTTAAAATCTAATTTTTTTAGTTCATCGTTAATACTTTTATTAATTTTTCTAATTCCAGCAGTTTTTTCTTTTGAATTCATAATTTTTTTTAAAAAAGATTTCATAGAATCTTCTAATATGCTTTTGATAGCGCCTGGTAGGCTAATATCCATATTAATCGCTTCTGATGGAATGATATCATCATTTACAACAACAGTAGTATTTTTCTTCTTTTTCTTATGATTCGCCTCTTTATATTTCTTAACTTCAAATTCATAATTTTTTATAAGGCTACCATTTTTTAACGTAATCTTATATTTTCCAATATCACTAATACCAAATTTTCCTAAGTTGAAGTCAAATTTATTTCCAAGTAGCTTAATTTGGCTTACAGTAACTATTCTTGTTCCTTCTTTATTAGTTACTTTCAAAGTAACATATTCAGATAGGGGCGACTCGATACTTCCACTTAGTTTAACAGTATCAAAAATATAAAACTCTTTTTGATTAAATTTAGCTTTAACGTTATTAGTTGGATTTTTAACATATGAAAAAGATTTTTCAATTTTATTTCCATTTTCTGAAAATATTATTTTGTATTTACCAGATTCCAAATTATCCATTAACTCAATAGTAAAATTATTTGATTTTATTTCTCCAAGAGTTATTAATTTATTGCCATCTTCACTTATACATTTGTATGTTACTACAAATGTATTTTTTTCACTTACAATATTACCTTTTACAAAAGAATTATTTACTATATTACTCTCTAAATTAACATTAAAGCCACTAGAATCTGCAAAACTTATACCAGCAGTAATTAGTAATAATATGAGAGTTAATTGCACAATTTTTTTCATATTATACCTACCTTATTTTGAATTCTGCTGCATTTGAATCTGCAAGTGGTAACATTCCTTCAAGCGAATCCCAGTAATAAACTGTCGCTTTATATTTTCCTTTTTCTAAATTATTTGTATCAAATCCAATACCACTTTTCCCGCTCAATGCATCAAAATTCGATAAAAATCCTAATCTAGAAGTTTTATTATTTTTTGTAATTTTTACTATAATTGTACCTTTAACTTCTTTTTTTGTTGTGTTTTTTGTCTCAACATAAACATTAATAAAATCACCTTTTTTGAATTCATTTTTTTCATTAAATGATAAATCCATAGTTTTTACTCTACTAATTGTTACGCTTCCTTCTTCAATTGCTTTTTTTACAAATCCACTAAGGCCTTCCATATTTAATTTGTAAATATTTTTATATCCATCTACATAGCCCACTATATAATCAAACTTATCTCCAACTTTAAATTCAGTTGAAATTTTATCAAAATCATCACCACTTCTAGCATCAATTTTCGAACTAATTTCTTTATCACCTAGCATAAATTTAACATATGAATTTTTATAACTATCTGTAGTTATTTCTTTGATAGTAACATTTTTAAGTTTCACAAACTGACCCTCAACGGATTCATTTAATTCAGCTACATTAATCAGTTTAGGCTCTATTAAATTACCTTGACTTAAAATTTCTACATTACTTATATTTAGTTGGAATATATTGTTATAAACATTTGTTTTAGCATGTATTTTTAACTTTGTTCCTTTAGTAATTTTCTCATCAAGAACTTTAGTATAAATAAATGATCCAGCACTACTATCTTCTACATAAATAGATTTGCTTCCTACCATTCCAGGTTTTGATGTAACCATCACTTCTACAATTACATCTGTACCAGTTTCTTTTTCCCTAGCTTTTGCTAAAGATATTATTTCTTCATTTACTTTTATTTTATAAGTAAAAGTTGAAACTAGGCTTTTCTTATCCCCTTTTACGGCTATAGCTTTAATAGTCATATCTTTAGTAATTTTTACTGGACCGGTATACAGAATATTATTTGATAAATTTTCTAAATCTAGATCTTTATCAACTGAATAATAAATTTTAGCACCATTTGTTAATGTACTTAATGTAGTTAAACTTCCTATTTCAACTTCACCTGTATTAGTTGCTCTAACATTAGTTATTTGGTCAGATAAACCAATATTATCAATCGATACAACCACAGAGTCATGATCACTATTTCTAACACCTTTACTTAAGACTGAATTCATATTGATTATATCTACTTTTGTATTTTTTAATATATTATTAGAAACTAGTATATGATCAAGTACCTGAGCATTTCCTGCATGTGAATAAGTAAATCTTTCATTTAAAGGAAGTTGATTAATCATATCTGTAATAACCTTATCTTCTCCACTTCCCATCAAGGTTTTAATTGGATTAGAAAATTGAAACTCATTAAAATCACCTAATACTACTATTTTTGCATCTTTGTTTTTTGCTTTGATTTTATCAATAAAATTATTTACAATTTGTGCTTGCTCAACTCTCTTAGCTTCAGAATGTAACACTGGTTGCTGTACATTTCCATAAGGTGAATTATCTCCGCCTTTTGATTTTAAGTGATTTGCAATTACATAAACTGTTTCACCTCTAAAAACAAATTCGCTTACTAAAGATTTTCTTGTTCCAACAAACGCTTCTGCTGTTGGATCAATTCTTCCAGGGTTTAATGTTAATTCTCCATTATTATCTACATCAACAGCTTCTGTTGATCCACCTTTACTTCCTTCTTTTAATGTTACTTTAGAAGGATTATATAAAAATCCAACTCTTATATTTCCACCAGGTTCTCCACCTTCAGCATCATCTACTGGAGCAATGTCAACATAATTATAATCAACTCCGCCTTTTGCTTTTACTGCTGCTATAATACTTTTATAAACCTCACTTGCATCTGTAACTGAAGTATCTTTCTTTCCATCATTATCTTGAACCTCAACTAAACCTAGAATATCAGGATTTTTCATTTGATTTACAATTTGAACTGCCAGTCCATCAGTTTTTGACTGAGGATCATCTCCACCATGATTATAAATATTGTATGATCCTATTGTAAGAACTTTATCATTATTCATATCAAGAGTATTTACATCATCTTTATAAGTACTTGCAGTAGCTTCAAGTTTGTTTGTAACATACATTTGATAATTTCCCCATTCATAGTCCATAATACCTTCTGGATCTACAGTAAGTTTTGCTCCTGTTTTAATTTTGCTTAAATTACCAATTGATTCGATTGCTCCATTAAGTATTACAATTTCAGTATTATGATCATGTTCACTTAAAACAGCTGCTCCATATTTGTTTAAGTCTCCATCATCTTTTGCAACTTTTCCGTTATCTGGAAGAACCGAAATAACTCTATTAATATATGGTCCTGTTACCAATGCGTTTTCTATTTTTATTCTCATACCTTCTAATGATTCATAAAAATCAATTGCATATTTAGAAGGATCATATTCACTAAAATTATCGCTAGATATTTTGTCATGCGGAACTTTTCTTCCATTTTCGCCTAGAATAACTGGACTAGGAAGCGTGTTCCCTTTTGATTTAACTTTTACATTACTCTCTTCAATTGCAGTTACTGTTAACTGATTATTTTGATCATATGCATAAAAGTCCATTTTCTTTAAGAATTCTTTTACAATTCCAGTTACTAAAACTTCATCGCCTACTTCAACAGTTGTATTATTACTTAAAACAAGAATCCCATCTGATGTATCACTATCCTTATCTCCAGATTTATCTTGTATATAGAAGCCTTTTATTGCACTTCCATAACTATCAAATTTATAATTAAGTTTTGCAGTAACTATTCCATCTACATCTGTAACTGCTTTTTCTAGATAAGGACTTTTTTGTGATTTTCCTTGAATTTCAAATATTTTAAGAGTTCCAACGTTGTCTTGAACCATATAATTTCTAGTTACAATATCACTATTTGTTAATCCACTCTTTATTGCTAGAGCTTTTAAAGTTAAATTCTTTTTTATCTCAATTGGCATTACATATTTTAAAGAAGCTTTATTGGGTTCACTACCATCTAGTGTATAGTATATATCTGCTCCTTCAGTAAGAGTTAAAAGCTCAACTTTAGTACCTGGAGCAATACCTCCTGAATTAACAGAAACTTTAATATTTCTAACTTTACTTGAATCTTTCACTATATCTTTTTCATCTCTAGGTATTAACGCATATTTACCATATGCTAGATTAATAACACCCTCAATTGACTCATAGCTAGTACCTACTTCCAAAAATTCTTTACTTTGAGGTTTTATTTTAAATGATGCATCACCAGACACAACGTCAAATTCACCATATTTATTAACTGCTGATATTTCTACATTTTTTAATTTTACTAATCTTCCTTCATAAGTGTTACCCGTATCTTTTGTTATTGTTGTATTTGTTATATCAACTGGAGTAGCACTACCGCTTCCTACTATTTCTATATAACTTGGATCTTCAATTTCAATTAAATCAAATCCATATGCATCAGATTTTTTTCCAAAAACTTTAATTTTATCTCCTATTTTGGCATCAGTATCTAATCCATTTAACTTTACTGCAAGTCCTGCAGTTTCGTCTTGAAAGTATAAATATTTAGAGTCTTTGTACGTTACAATACCCTCAGTAGATACATTATCACCTTTAGTTATTTCTCTGGCTTTGGCGATAGTTAATGTTTGGCCAGAAAAAACTGTGTAACTATATTCAGTAACATCGCTATCACTAAATCCTGTCATTACTGCTTTTGCTTTAAATTTCATATTTGAATTTACTACAATTGGATTTACATAATCAACATAATCTCCATATGAATCTGAAGTATAATTAGAAATCTTAATAGCAGCACCAGACGTAGTCGTCGTTAAATTAATATTCGTTCCTTTTTTTACTTCACTGCCATTTTTCACATTTGATTTTACTCCTAAAACTTTTGTCGAACCATATGAAACTGTGTGAGTGCCTAAATTTGATAAAGTATCTTTAGCTAATACCTCCCATTCGCCGTTATCTTTAGGATTACTCTCCTTAGGATTTCCTTTACTTATATTAGGAAGTCTAACAAATGTACTATCTTTAGCAAAATTACTTCCATCTGTTATACCAAAATAGTCAATAATAGTATCACCTTTTTTTAATATTACAGGATCATTTCCATTAAAAGAAATATAACTACTCAAATAATCCGCTTTACTTTTAATAATCTGATCTGTACCAGCATTCGAATTTGCAAGTATTAATACTTCGCCATGATGCAGTATTTTTTTATCTCCTTCATCTAATTTAATCTTTCCCTTTTCAGCACCACCATTATATAAATACTGATAACTATACCCACTTAAATCTACGTCTTTTCCTGTTCCATTGTAGATTTCAATAGCCTTATTATATCCCCCGCCTTCTACATATTCAGAAATAAACAAATCATCTGCATAGCTAACTCCACTATCTGCAAATACAGGCTTTACCTGACCTAGTGCGCTAATCATTAAAACCACACTTAAAATAACTGCTAAACTCTTTCTTACCTTCCCCATTTTTTTCCTCCCAATATAATTTTAACCGATGACTTATTTTTTTTAAGCCTCTAGTCTATCTATACATTTTAGAATATCATTATGCCATAATAATCCATTTGTTATATTGTTATAGTTTTTGAAATAATCAGACAATTCTTACTATGATTTATATATAACAAATATAATACGTATTGTATATTTTATACAATACGTATTATACATTAAACGTTTTAAATTATTTTTTATGTAAAGAATAGGTATTTTTGCTGAAAAATACACAAGTTCGTTAATATGTTTACTTTATACAATGCAAAAAAATTATATAACATTATTTTACTGTAACATTTTAATTTTACAATTATGTATACTTAAACTATAATTATCAATCAATTCTTATTATGGATATATAGTCTTTAATTGTTATTTTAGAATAAAAAAAATCGCTAGCATATACTAGCGATTTTTTTATAATATATTTTATTTTATTATATTCCTACTCCTCTTCCCAGTTATGAAAAACGTTCTGAACATCATCACAATCTTCAAGAAGATCAATTAATTTTTCCATTTTACCTATATCACTTGCTTCAGAAAGTTTAGTCATTGTTTGAGGTAAATATCTCAATTCCGCCATAGAAAATTCATATCCCGCTTCTTTTAACTCATCTCTTACTGCTGCAAAATCACCAATATCTGTAATTATTTCATAGTAATCTTCTTCAGATGAAAAATCTTCAGCTCCAGCTTCTATTACTTGCATTTCAAACTCTTCTTCATCTATTTCATCTTTTTTATCAACTAATAAAATACCTTTATGATCAAACATAAAAGAAACACAACCGTTTGATCCTAAATTTCCATTACATTTTGTAAAATAACTCCTAACATCTGCCGCTGTTCTATTTTTATTTTCTGTTAAGATTTCAACTAATACTGCAATACCACCTGGTCCATATCCTTCATAAGTAAACTCTTCATATATTACATTTCCAAGTTCGCCTGCGCCTTTTTTTACCGCTCTATCTATATTATCGTTTGGCATATTTGCCGCTTTTGCTTTTTCTATTGCTCCTTTTAATGCTGCATTATAATCTGGATCCGATCCGCCTTCTCTTGCAGCTACACTAATATACTTACCCATTTTAGTAAAAATCTTAGCTTTTTTTGCATCCATTTTACCTTTTTTCTTTATAATTGTACCTATTCTACCCATATTACACTCCTATCAATATATAAAATAATACAAAGTTATTTTTAGTCCTTCATAATTCTATCACAGCAGTTTAAAGTAGTAAAGAGTAAAAAGTGGCTTATTAGCTACTCTTTACTCTTATAAATTAGTTTTATTAATTATTATTCTTTTATAACTTTTATTGTTTTAAAGGTCTGGTCTTCTAAATCAGTTATTACCGTATCTTGTTTTTTAAGAAAATCTATATATTTAATTACTCTTTCATCAATTACTTCTCCTGGGGTAAAAACTGGTATACCTGGTGGATATGCCATAATTGATTCTCCGCTTATTCTACCTATAGAATCACTAAGATTAATTGATTCTTTTTCTGCATAAAAAGCATCTCTTGGAGAAAGAGCTAACTTTAAAGCGCTTGGAATAGGCATATCAACTTTTTTTATAGCTTCTTTCATATATTTTTTAGAAATATCTTTCATTGCATTTATTAAGGCATCGATTTGATCTTTTTCATCTCCTATACTAATAATAGCAAGTGTATTATGAGCATCGCCTAGTTCCATTTGAATATTAAATTCATCCCTTAGAATATCATATACTCTAAAACCCGTTAATCCTAAATCTGCTACATTGATTACTAATTTTGTTTCATCAAATTTATATACACCTTTTGTATTTTCTAATTCTTTTCCAAATGCGTAAACACCTTCAATTTTATTTAATTCATTTCTTGCATATCTTGAAAGCTCTAACACTTTTTGCATTATTTCATTTCCACGAAGTGCTAAGTTTTTTCTAGCTATATCAATACTTGTCATAAGCAAATATGAAGCACTAGTAGTTTGATATAAATTTAGTATTTTCCTAACATACTTAGAATCAATTATTGAAGAATTCATTAAAAGCGCTGAACTTTGTGTTAAAGATCCACCTGTTTTATGAAGACTTATCGCCGACATATCAGCTCCAAGCTTTATGGCACTTTCAGGTAAATCGTCATGGAACATTAAATGCGATCCATGTGCTTCATCAACTAAAACGCTCATATTGCTTGAGTGAGCAATATTAATAATTTCTTTTAAATTAGAACTCGCACCAAAATAAGTAGGATTAATCACAAATATAGCTTTTGCATCTCTATTTTCGGCAATTGTTTTTTTAACACTTTCTATTGTAATTCCAAATGATATACCTAAATCTTTATTATATTCCGGAGTAATATAAATAGGAATAGCACCTGACATTATTATTCCATTCACTGCAGATTTATGTGCATTTCTAGGCAAAATTATTTTATCACCTGGTTTACAAACACTCATAATCATTCCTTGAACTCCAGCAGATGAACCGTTTACCAAGAAAAAACTATGCTTTGCTCCGTAAAGTTCTGCTAAAAGTTCTTCCGCTTCTTTAATAACACTAACTGGATTAGACAATATATCTAAACATTTCATTGAATTAACATCAACTTCAAGGACTTTATTTCCTAGGAAATCTCCATATTCTTTTAACCCTCTTCCATGTTTATGACCAGGAACATCAAATGGTATTACTTTTTTACTGTGATAATCCTTTAAAGCATCAAATAAGGGCGTCACGTTTTGATCTTTCACCTTTCCACCTCTACTTTTTACTAACTACAGCAAGTACTAATTCTCTTATAACTTTGCAAGCAACTGCAGTAGACGTTCCACTAGAATCATAATGAGGAGAAAGTTCAACAACATCTGCTCCAACAATATTTAATCTACTTATAGACTTAATTGCTTTCATCATTTCTTTAAATGTAATTCCACCCGGCTCGATTGTACCAGTACCTGGAAATATTGATGGATCTAGTATATCAAGATCAATAGTAACGTATACTGGAGTATTTTTAATTTTATTAACTATCATGTCTATTGTATTAACTTCAAATTTTTCCATATACGTATTTTCTTTTGCAAAATTAAATTCTTCTCTTTCACCTGAACGTATTCCAAATTGATAAATTCTATTTTTCCCAATTAAATCAAATGCTCTTCTTATTACTGATGCATGAGAAAACTTTTGACCTAAGTAATCCTCTCTTAAATCCGCATGTGCATCTAAATGAATAATAACAACATCATTATATTTTTCGAAAACAGACTTAAATGAAGGATAAGTAACAAGATGCTCACCACCAACCATAAAAGGTATTTTACCGTCACATACAATTTTTTTCGAAAAATCATATATCATATTCAAGGCTACATCCGTGTTTCCAAATGGCAATTCTATATCTCCACCATCAAATAATAAATAATCTTCTAAATCCAAATCAAGATATGGACTATAAGTTTCAAGTCCATAAAATTCTTGGCGCGCATACATAGGACCAAATCTTGTGCCTGGTCTAAAAGAAGTTGTTCCATCAAATGGAGCACCAAATATTACTAGAGAAGATTCTTCGTATTCATCTTCAAAACCCATATATGTCGATATATTCTTATTCATTTTCATTCATCATATCCTTAACAAAATTTGGAAGCATAAAGGCTCCTCTATGAATATCTGTATTGTAGTATTTTGTTTTTAAACCAAGTTTGTTCCATTCATTTATTTTTTCATTTTCTACTGGGTCAATTCCTTTTGATGCAAATCCAAATAGCCAATGTCCTGATGGATATGTAGGCATATGGAATTGATATATTTTTGAAACTGGAAAAGTACTATGAATTTTTTTGTATGACCTTTTAAATTCTCTAATGTCTCTATCATAATATGGACTTTCACTTTGATTCACTAGTATTCCGTCCTCTGTTAGAGCTTTATAGCAATTATTATAAAATTCTGTTGTAAATAGTCCTTCTCCTGGACCAATTGGATCTGTTGAATCAACTAATATCAAATCATATTCATTTTCTTTTGTTTTAATAAATTCAATTCCATCCTTATAATGTAAATCTACTCTTTTATCACTTAAAGCTGAACTTGTAATTGGAAGGTATTTAAGGCTTACATCTACTACCATTTTATCAATTTCAACCATATCTATATGTTCAATTCTATTATATCTCACAAGTTCTCTAACAGTTCCACCGTCTCCCCCACCAATAACAAGTACATTTTTAATATTAGGGTTTGAAGCTAGCGGAACATGTACTATCATATCATGGTAAACAAATTCATCTTTTTCATTAACCATCATCAGTCCATCAAGCGTAAGCATTTTACCAAATTCATATGACTCAAAAACATCTACTCTTTGAAAATCACTTTGTTCACTAAATAAATGTTTATCTACTTTTATTGAAAATCGTGCGTTTTCTGTGTGTTCCTCTGTGTACCAAAGTTCCATAATTTCATCTCCCTTTAAATCGTCCTATAAAAATAAACGTATAATAATCAATTAAAATATTATACGTTTAACAAACTATCCATATAAACTACACTATAAGGATAAAAATAAACACGTTATAAATATAATATATTTTTACAAAATGTCAATATAATTTTTCTATTTAAAAAATCGGTGGTTTAGGTGGCATTTCACGTTTGTGATTGCTTCTATTATGAAGCGACTCAATGATTTTTCTATCTTCCTCTGGTATAATTTTTCCTTCAATTAAATCATCAATCATATCATAAGTAGTTCCCATTTCTTTTTCATCAGTTTGACCTTCCCAAAGACCTGCTGATGGTGGTCTAACGATTACACTTTCAGGAACTCCTAGTACTTTTGCCCACTCATAAACTTCTCTTTTTGTTATATTTGCAATTGGTATAATATCAACTCCACCATCGCCGTATTTCGTGAAATAACCTGTATAAACTTCTGCAGCATTATCTGTTCCAGCCACTAAATATCCTAAATTATTTGCAATGCCATAAAGTGTGCTCATTCTAAGTCTTGCTCTCAAATTTGCATCGCTTAGTCTATGATTTACAGTATCTAAATCTTTTAAAGATTCTCTTATTCCTCCGTATAGCATACTATGAACTTCAGTTAAATCAACTTCTGTAAATTTGATATTTGCTTTCTTTGCAACTTTAAGTGCATCTTCTTTATCTATATCATTACTCTTACACGGAAGAATCACACCAAGTGAATTCTCCGGAAAAGCTTTCTTTAATAAAAATGCAACCACACTTGAATCAATTCCACCTGAAAGTCCAACTAATATGCCTTTGGTTCCTGATTCATTTACCTTTTTTCTAATCCACTCCACTGTTTTTTCAATTTTTTCTTCAATAGTTAAGTTATTCATATTCGTTCTTCCTTTATTTTTATTTTAAACTATAATTAAAAATTTTAGTTCATATTATTTTTAATTTGCAATTATTCGACAAATTATTCTAGTATGATTTCTAGCCGAGTTCAACAAGTACACATTTATGATAGACTGATTTTAAATTTTTTTCATTTGCAAGTTTAATTGTTTCATCATCAAATGCACCAGGTTGAAACCATATATACTCAATTCCAAGTTTATACGCATCTTCAATAGGCTTTATAGCTCTTTTAGGAGACACAACAACATTTATACAATCTGGTTTCTCTGGAAGTTCTTCTAAAGAACCATAGCATATATTTCCTTCTATTTCGTCATATACTGGATTAACTGGGTAAACTGTATAACCTTTACTAAGCAATTTTTTATAAATCTTATAAGCAAATTTAGCCTCATTTTTTGTAGCTCCAACTACTGCCCACACTTTTTTATCAAGCATTTCATTAATAGTATTTTGCATATTGCCTCCTTCTAAAATCAGTAGATATTAATAATTAGTAATTACTTCATTTTTTCTAATAGATGCATTAATTATTTCTTTTTTTCCAAAAGAAACATCTGAATTCGTCAAATCAATAATAGTATTATTCACTTTTTCATACTCGTTTTTACTTATTAATAATATCATTTTCACTTTATCAGTATAAATTGTATTTTCAATAATAACTGAATCCTCATTATTAATATAATTAAGTAACTTCCCATGAAGTGTATATTCTATCTCAATAGCAATTCTAATAAACTCATCTACTTCAATAATTCCAGCGTTTTCAAGTGATTTTTTAGCAATATTAGTATACGATCTCACTAAACCACCCGTTCCAAGTTTAATTCCACCAAAATATCTTGTTACAACAACTACAACATTTGTAATTTTCTCGTTTTTTAACATAGAAAGTATTGGAACACCTGCAGTTCCACTCGGCTCTCCATCATCACTATATTTTTGCACATCCATTTTTTCTCCTAGCAAATACACCGGAACATTATGTGTTGCATCTTTATGTTTCTTTTTTATTTCTTCAATAAACTCTGTAGCTTCTTCAATTGTTTTAACTGGTTTTGAATACCCTATAAATCTAGATTTATTAACTACTTCTTCTGCTGAAGAAAATTTCTTAATAGTTTTATATAAATACATAAATACCTTCACTTTTTTATATTTACTAAGCATGTTTTAACACTATCTAAAGTATAAATTCCTTATACTTATTGTATTCCTTATCCGAAACTTCAACTTCTACTAAAGTTCCCTCTTCAATATATTCAGTAGATATTACATTCGCAATTGAACATAACTCTGAATATATATATCCTTTATTAAAAGGTAATAACATTTTTACTATCTTTAAGTCATCAAAAACAATTTTCTTTATTTTTTCTTTTAATTCATCTATTCCATCACCCTTAACTGCTGAAATTAATATATCATTTTCATTTATTAAATCAATTTCTTCATTTAATAAATCCGATTTATTATAAACAAAAATTGTTTTTTTATCTCTAACATTAAGCTCATTTAATACCGATTCAGTTATTTTAATTTGATTATTATAATCTAAGTTAGTTGAATCCACTACATGAAGCAATAAATCAGCTTCAGTAACTTCTTCAAGTGTTGCTTTAAAAGCCTCTACTAAAGAATGGGGAAGTTTAGAAACAAATCCAACCGTATCAACAATAATAACATCTTTATTGTCCCCAAGTGTTATTTTTCTATGAAATGTATCTAAAGTTGCAAACAACATGTCTTTTACAAATACATGTTTATCTGTATCCTCAACATTTGTGTCCGCTATTAACTTATTCATAAGTGTAGATTTACCTGCATTCGTATATCCTACAATTGCAACTATTGGTATTTCATTCTTACTTCTTTTTACTCTTTGGAGATTTCTTACCAGTCTAGCTTCTTCTAATGATTTTCTTATATCTGTTACTCTTTCATTTATTCTACGTTTATCAATTTCAAGTTTTTGTTCACCAGGACCTCTAGTTCCTATTCCAGCACCTGTTTTTGACAAATTGCTTCTCGAACCTTTAAGCCTTGGTAGCCTATAACGAAGTTGCGCTAATTCAACTTGTAACTTGCTCACTTTAGATTTTGCTCTTTTGGCAAATATATCTAATATAAGTACAGTTCTATCTATTACCCTAGCTTCCACCACATTTTCAATGTTTCTTTGTTGAGCTCCTGAGAGCTCATCATTGAAGATTACTAAATTCGCGTCGTGCATTTCTACCAATGCTTTAACTTCATCAATTTTACCTTTTCCGATATAAAAAACTGCATCAATTGTTTTCTTGTTTTGAATTATTGAATCACTTACTTGACATCCTGCTGCAAGAGCAAGCTCTTTTAGTTCAAGCATTGAATATTTAATATCTATATGGCCTTTATCATTGTTAAATCCAACAAGAACTGCACGTTCAATTATTTTATCAACAATCTCATTTTTTTCGTTTATTATCATATGACCTCTTTTCGATAATTTTTCATTATTTCCAACTACATTTTAATACTTATTTAAAATATTACAAATTAATTATATCATTCAAAAGCAAATTAACATACCTTTCTTTGTATGATATAATACTTTTGAAGCTTTAAAGGGAGGTTTTTATGAGTACAGGAAGTAAAGAAACAAATACTACTAAAAAAAGAAAAAAAAGAAAAAAGAAAAAAAAGTTTTCATTATTAACTTTTTTTAAAATTTTTATAATATTAATTATCGTTGGAGGAATAGTCGGAAGCGGTGTTACTTATTTTTATGTTAAAAACGTCTTAAAAGATATTCCCCAAATTGATCCATCTAAAATAAACGATTTATTAGGTGAAAATTCAGTTATACTTGATAGTAATGGTAAAGTTCTTGAAACTATTCAAAATAGTGGGCTTAGAACAATTATAAAATATGATGATATTAGTAAAAATACAATTAACGCTTACATTGCTGTAGAGGATAAAACTTTTTGGGAACATAATGGTTTTAACTATATTAGACTTATGGGGGCCATTCGGGATAGTGTTTTTAGAGGAAAATCAATTAAAGGTACTTCAACTATTTCACAACAATTAGCAAGAAATTTATATCTTGCGGAAATTAAATCTGTTAGAAGTATTGAAAGAAAAATTAAAGAAGCTTATTACGCAATGCAACTTGAAAATTATCTAACAAAAGAGCAAATTATTGAAGCCTACCTTAATACAATTTATTTAGGAAGTGGAACTAACGGTGTTGAAGCAGCAGCACATAAATATTTCAATAAAGATGCAAAGGATTTAGATTTAATTGAATCTGCTATTTTAGCTGGAATTCCTGCTAATCCACTAGATTATTCGCCTATGAGAACCGTCAAAAAAGCGAATGTAGAAAGTAGTGATTATATTATAGACGATTCAAGTGATCTTTACAGCGTTATTTATAATCCGGGATGCGAAAAGAGATTTAAAACCGTTATTAGCATTATGTATAATAATGGCCATATATCTAAAAGTGAATATGAAAAAGCCAAACAAACTGATCTAAAAACAGTACTTCATTTTGGTTCAACAACTAACAATGAAATTTCATCATATTTTTCTGATATGGTTAAGAATAACGTTTTAAAAGATTTAATGGTTAAATATAATTATACACGCCAAGAAGCTCAACATATGCTATATACTAAAGGTTTAAAAATATATTCTACTATCGATTTTGATATGCAAAAAACTTTAGAAAGTGCCTACTCTAATAAAAACCTTACAGCATATTATGGTGCATCTACAGTAACCGCCGTTAAGAATTTTCAGTCTAGAAATGGACTTAAATCTGATGGTATTGCAGGCTCAGGCACTATACAAAAATTAATTGACCTAGGCTTAGTTAAAAAAGAAGACTTCTCTCTTAAAACTTATAGAAAAGGACTCGAACACGATGATGTTATTATTTTAAAAAAGGCACTAGATAGCCTCGGTTTAATGAATTATAATGACAATATTCCAAAAGTAACAGTTAGATTTAATAAACAAAAAAATATTATCACTAAAGAAGGTACTATACTTCTATATAAATACGATAATTTTGTGAATAGTAAAAATCAATTTATTATTCCTTCGTCTGATTACAAATATGATGAAAATGGAAATCTTGTTTTATTTAAAAATAAAAGATTGTATTTTTATCCTAAAAAACAAGATGGAAAACTTATAAACATTCAAGCTGTACTTAAAACAACTTACAAATATGATAAAGATAATAAAGCCAATACTAAAAATTCAAACGGAACTTATAACATTATTGATTTATACACTTATCAAGGAAAAGATTTATTAATTAAATCAAGTTATAAAAGTTTTGACAATAATAAAAATTTGGTTATTAATAAAAAACTTTTTAATGATAATCCTAATTTTTTTAATAAAGACACGAATGGAAATCTTCTTGTAAATAGCGATAATTATGTTATTACAACCAAAGGCGTTATACAACCACAATCTTCTATGGTTATTATCGACTACCACAGTGGAGAACTAAAAGCTATAGTTGGTGGTAGAAATGTTGAAGGTTCAATGATTTACAATAGAGCAATTAAGCCAAGACAACCCGGTTCATCAATTAAACCTATTGGCGTATATTTACCTGCTATTGACTCTAAAAATTACACTTCTTCTACTGTAATTGATGATAGACCAACATTTTTAGGATCCGATCCTGAAGTAAGATGGCCTTTGAACTGGTATGAACATTCTCATACTGGATTCAAATACTGGGGACTTTTAACTCTTAGAGAAGGCATTGAATGGTCAAATAATGTAATTTCTGTAAAACTTGCTAATATGATTGGAGTCGAAACTTCGATTTCTTATTTAAAAAAACTTGGAATCACAAGCTTAGTTGAAAGCGGAAGATATAACGATTATAATCTTTCTTCAGTTGCACTTGGAGGAATGACACAAGGTATATCTCCACTTGAGATGGCACAGGCTTATGGTGCGCTTGCTAATAAAGGTGTCTTAAATAAAACAATAACCTATACAAAAGTGTTAAATAATAACAATGAAGTCATACTACAAACTAATTCTAAAAAAACATTAGTAGTAGATGAGAAATCTGCATATATTGTTCAAGATATGATGAGAACTGGTGTTGATCATGCTCTTTCTACGGGTGCACAAATAAGAACTAACAATAAAGGAATTCCAGTAGCTGGAAAAACAGGAACAACTTCAAATAAATTAGATGCTTGGTTTGTCGGTTACACTCCATACTATGTTGCCTCAATATGGTTTGGTAATGACTGGAATATGCCATTAAATGAAGGTAGTCATATCGCTGCAAAATTCTGGTCACAGGTTATGAAAGAAATACACACAGATTTACCTGATAAGGATTTTGTAAAACCAAATGGTATCGTATATGCTACCGTAGATACAAAGTCTGGTAAACTTCCTTCTGAATTATCATATTTAGATCCAAGGGGTACTGTAAAAAAGGAAATATTTATAAAAGGAACTGTTCCAACTGAAACTGATGACGTCCACGTAAAAGCTGCAATTGATGTTTCTAGTGGTAAACTCGCTACTGAATACTGTCCGACTACATTAGTTGAAGAAAAAGTATTTATAAAAAGACCAGAGCCTTATGATCCTAATGAATTTTTAGATAAAGATGGTAATCCAATACTGCTTAGAGATTCTGAGTATGATTTACCTACTGAGTTTTGTGATTTACATCAAGGAGAATTAATTGATATAAACAATATCAATAACTCTTCAACTTCAAATATTCATTATATTGTTCAGCTGCCTGATAAAACATATAAAGTTCTAGTACCTTTTTATGTTGAAAAAACTTCTAGAGAAAAGGTTTTAGTACCTATTGACACAATCATTATGTTAGATAGTAGTATGTCAATGCCTGATGGAAGTGTAATTCTTCCCTATGATTTAAAGTACTATCCAAACTTAGATAGTTTAAAAGGAACAATCAATACTAATAAACCTTCAACGGAAAATACTACACCTTCCTCAAATTCGTCTAATACGAATACAAGTGGAAATTAAATTAAAAAAGCCCTCAGAAATTTTATTTTCTGAGGGTTTTATTAGTTAGTATATTATAAATCTTCAGGATGAAAAATCTGAGTTTCAATGTTTTCTAAAGCATCGTCAATTAGTTTTTCTACATCCAGTAAACTTAAACTTCTTTCAATTTTTTCTAATTTCGGCTTTGTAACTACCCTATCAGGTAAAAATACTGTACAACAATCTTCAAAAGGCAAAATTGATGTTTCAAAGCTACCTATGTTTTCCGCTACTCTTATTATCTCAATTTTATCCATTGCTATCAGAGGTCTAAATACAGGCAATTTCACAGATGAATTCGTAACATTTAGTCCTTCTATTGTTTGAGATGCAACTTGTCCTAAACTTTCCCCGGTTACTAGAGCCTTGCAACTATTTTTTTCTGCTAGCTTCTCAGCAAGTTTCATCATGAATACTCTTGAAAGAATAGTCATTTCTTCAGATGGACAATTTTCATTTATTTGTTTTTGTATCTCAAGTATATTTATAGAATGTATTCTAAGTCTTCCAAAATATTTTGAAAGTATTTTAGCTAAATCCATTACTTTTTCTTTGGCTCTTTCACTTGTAAACGGATAAGAATGATAGTGAACCGCTTCAATTTCTAGTCCACGTTTACCCATAAGAAATCCAGCTACAGGAGAATCAATTCCCCCGCTCAATAAAAGCATAGCTTTTCCAGCTGATCTATATGGCATTCCACCAAAACAATCAATTTTTTCTGTAAATACATAAGTTGAATTTCTCACTTCAACATTAACAGAAAAATCAGGATTATGGACATCAACATTTAACTCATCAATGTTACTAAGTATATAACCTCCAACCATACGTGCAATTTCCGGAGATTTGTATTCAAATGATTTATTTCCTCTTCTAGCTTCAATCTTAAAAGTTTTATATTTATTATTTTCTAAAACTTTTTTAGCCTGTATAAGTGAAACTTTATATATTTCATCCATATCATTAGCTACTCTAACAACGGGAGAAAGTGAAACGATTCCAAATATTTTCTTCACTCTCACAATTACTTCTTCATAATCTTTCGGTTCAAATTCTACATAAACTCTACCATGTTCTTTTAGCACTCTATAATTTTCAAGCCCTTTTAAAGAATGTTTAATATTAGAAATTAATATTTTTTCAAAAAATGATCTATTTTTCCCTTTTAACGCAATTTCTGAGTACCTTACCATGATTAAATTGTACATTTTGCTTCTCCCTTCTTCTTGTATCAAATTGTTATATCAAACAACATATTATTATTTTTTTCCATTTTTCATCATACTTCTATATTCATTTACACGAAATATAATTTCATCTAAAGCATATTTAATTTCATTTTTTGTAGTAAATTTCGAAAAACTAAATCTGATTGATCCTTCTTTAAGTTTGTCAGGAACATTAATAGCATGTAATACATATGAAAAACTTTTCGTCTTAGAATTACAAGCTGATCCAGTAGATACATATATTTTTTTCATCTCAAGATAATGGAGTAACACTTCACCCTTAACACCAACAAAGGCAATATTAACAATATATGGACTAGCCTTTGAAAAGTCACCGTTAATATACACATCAGAAAGTTCACTAGTAATACTATTAACAAATGCTCTCTTTAATTCTTTAACATTGTTATAATAATTTTCTCTATTTTTTATAAAATCTAATACCGCGTTTTTAAGAGCAAAAATTCCTATAGTGTTTTCGGTTCCCGGCCTTAAGGAATTTTCCTGCTGACCTCCAAACATAAGAGGCTTAATTCTTATTCCCTTTTTCACATATAAACCACCAAGTCCTTTAAGTGCGTGAATTTTATGCGCGCTAAATGAAAAAAGATCAATGTTTAATTCTTCTACGTTTATTTTCATTTTCATAAATGCCTGTACACCGTCAACATGAAAAATAGGTTTGTTTTTTAAAGTAGATAAATATTTTCCAATTTCTTTAATTGGTTGAAGCGTACCAATTTCATTATTTACAAACATTATGCTTACTAAAATAGTATCCTTTTGAATTGCACTAATTATATCATTAAGTTCAATCAACCCATTACTATTAGGTTTAATATAAGTGACTTTAAAACCCTCGTCTTCTAAACTTCCTACTGTGTTTAATATAGATTTATGTTCAAATTCTGTTGTTATTATATGTTTCCCAAGTCTTTTATATGCATTTACAGCCCCTTTAATTGCAAGGTTATTTGATTCAGTTCCACCTGAAGTAAAAATCATTTTCCCATCACTACTGCTAAGATCTTTCAAAATAATTTTTTTTACCTCTTTGATTTCCCTCTCAACTCTAACTCCGAGTGTATGAAGAGAAGAAGGGTTTGCATACAATTCATCAAAAGAATTATTGACTATATCTTTTATTTCTTTATTAGGTTTTGTTGTTGCTGCATTATCCAAATAAACTTCCATTTTTTTCTCCATTTATATTAATAAGATATCAAAGTACTGTTATATTCTAGCGTCATTTTATATCAGTATTCAAGATTTGTAAAGTGCGCGAAAAAAAGAAGCTGTGCGATAAAACAAAAAAAGACCTAAAAACAAGCTTGCTTGATTTTTAGGTCTTTTTTGTTTTATCATAGGGCTAAAAGCCCGCGATGAGTTAAACGAAGTTTAACGAATGCACTGCTTTATTTACTTTTATATAAATTTTCATAGGGCTAAAAGCCCAAGGTAAGTTAAACGAAGTTTAACGAATGCACTGCTTTATTTACCTTTATATAAATTATCATAGGGCTAAAAGCCCAAGGTAAGTTAAACGAAGTTTAACGAATGCACTGCTTTATTTACTTTTATATAAATTTTCATAGGGCTAAAAGCCCAAGGTAAGTTAAACGAAGTTTAACAAATGCACTGCTTTATTTACCTTTATATAAATTTTCATAGGGCTAAAAGCCCAAGGTAAGTTAAACGAAGTTTAACGAATGCACTGCTTTATTTACCTTTATATAAATTTTCATAGGGCTAAAAGCCCAGGGTGAGTTAAACGAAGTTTAACGAATGCACTGCTTTATTTACCTTTATATAAATTTTCATAGGGCTAAAAGCCCAGGGTGAGTTAAACAAGGTTTAACAAATGCACTGCTTTATTTACTTTTATATAAAACTTACTTCATTCTTTTTAATACTTCACATAAAAATTCATACACTCTTCTTGTTGAAGAAATACTTAAATGTTCATTTGGAGTATGAACATCATAAATATTAGGTCCAATTGATATCATATCAATATCTCCAACTTTTTCTTTTAATAATCCACACTCAAGACCTGCATGAATTGCATCGATTTTAAGTGATTTTCCATACATATCTTTGTAAACTGATTTCATTTTCTCTCTAATATCTGAAACAGGTTTAAATTCCCACTCTGGGTAATTTGCATGAAGTTCCATTTTAGAATTTGTTAAATCAGCAATAATTTGAATTCTTGAATTAATTTCTTCTTTAAGCGATCTAACTGAACTTCTTACAGCCGAATTAAAAATCACTTCATTTTCATCAGTAGTTAGTACTCCTATATTAAGAGAACTTTCTACTAAGCCCTCTATATCAGCGCTCATAGTTTGTATTCCAAAAGGTATTAACCTTAAAACGTCGATTATATTTTTTGTAGTACTATCATTCATATATTTGCTAACACTCGTAATCTTTTTACCTTCAACTTTTATATTTGGATCTGAAGTTTTAAATTCGTTATTAATGATTTTTTCAAATTTTTCTAAAATAACAATAGCGTCTTCAGAGTCTTTTTTGTCCATTACAATTTTAGCGATTGCAAACTTAGCAATTGCGTTCATTTTTTCTCCACCATTAATATCGCTAATATTAAGCTTAATATCTTTTTTCATTTCCTCGAGAAGTCTTCCCATTAATTTAATAGCATTAGCTCTATTTTTATTAATCTCCATACCAGAATGTCCACCAAGCAAACCTCTTATAGAAATTTCCAAAGTTTCAGTATTTTCGCTAATATCATTGTTCCATATTATAGGAGTTTTAACAATATTATCAACACCACCTGCACAAGATGAAAGTGCAGTGCCTTCTTCTTCTGAATCTATATTAATAAGAACATCACCTTTAACAAGTCCTTTTTCAAGACCTAATACTCCATCCATTCCTGTTTCTTCTGATATTGTAACAAGAGCTGTTATTTCAGGGTGCATCATATCTTTAGAATCTAATATTGCCATTGACATTGCAACAGCAATTCCATTATCTGCTCCAAGTGTTGTTCCTTTTGTTCTTATTACATCTCCATCTACATAAATATCAATTGGATCTTTCTCAAAATCAAATTTTAAGCCTTCCTCTTTTGCGCAAACAATGTCACAATGTCCTTGAAGGATGACACTAGGAGCTTTTTCATATCCCTTAGATGCAGGCTTTTTTATAATAACATTTAAAATATCATCTTGAATAACTTCAAGATTTCTATCTTTTGCAAATTTAACTAAATAATCACTCACACCTTTTTCATTTCCAGACCCTCTTGGAATCTGAGTTAGTTCTTCAAAAAATTGAAATACTTTTTCTGGCATTAAACCTTTTAAAACATTAGACATTATTAACACTCCTTAAATTATAATATTCATTTTTCCCTTTTGATTCTTTTACAATAAGATTCTCTTTTAGCAGTTTATCTAATACTGCTTTAGTAAAAACTTTTGAATCTGTAACTTTGATTTTTTTCTTTGACCAAAATAAAGATCCTTTTACTCCATCTATTTCATATTTTAGCTCTTTAAAAGACATTTTACCATTCTTTTTAAGGAGTTTTATTATCTTTTTTTCAACTTTATTGTAAATTACATTTAGCAGTTCACTATTTTTATTTTGATCTTTTATAATACCCCACGCACCTACAAGTGCAATTGTAAACGCTAAAGCTAATATTCGTAATATTATACCAAACATTATATTTTCTCCAAATAAATAAATTTATTGTTTCTTAGTATCACAATATATTCAGCAAGTCTTTTATGTAAAGGCTCTATTTTATCACCAAATTTATCTAACAATATATTGCCAACATCACCAATGCTATTCTTTCCATCTACTGCAATCCAAACAGTACTACCTATTTCATCTAATTCGATTTCCATTTTTTTTGGCGTTTTTATAAAAAAGCGAACAAACCTATCCACTATGCCATCTCTAGGGATAATTATTTTTACTAAGCCATCACTCGACACTATAAATTCTTGATTTTTTTTTCGTTTAGGCACTAATTCCAAAAAATTATCTTTTTTATCAACTTTCATAATAAACCTCCAAAATACAAATAACTACTTATTTTCAAAATAATCTCTGACTCGCACTTAGTATGCAAGCCAGAGAATTTTATAACTAAAACGAATTAAACTTAAATTCTATTTTTTATTTATTTTAGGATCATGTAGTAATGAATACTTAATTAGTGAGAATACTAATAAGCCAAAGAACACTAATGCCCCTATTTGACCAAGATTTGGTAGTTTAGGTAATGGAATGTGAAAAACAGCTATTACTGCAAGACATATTCCTAGTAATCCTTCACCTGCAATCAAACCTGATGCGTATAAAATACCTGAATCAATCTTAGCTTTTATTGTTTCATAAGCACTTTCAGCTTTTTCTAATTTTTTATCAAGAATTCCTCTAATAAATCCACCTACCATTATTGGAGTAGAAAGATGAATTGGTAAATAAAGTCCAATTGCAATTGGAAGAACTGGAAGACCAAGTAATTCAATGGCAACTCCAATACCAACACCTGTAAATACTAATGCCCAAGGTAGATTTCCACCCATAACACCTTCTATAACTAATCTCATTAAAGTAGCTTGTGGAGCAGGAAGTTCTTGTGATCCAAATCCCCATGCACTATTAAGAAGAATAAGAACACCACCAATTGCAAATGCAGCAACTACAGCACCAATTAATTCTCCATACTGTTGTTTATAAGGAGTAGCTCCAACTAAGAAACCCGTTTTTAAATCCTGAGAAGTATCTCCAGCCATTGCAGCTATTATACAAATAATAGCACCAACAGTTAATGTTCCAATCATTCCTGCATGTCCATCGTTACCAGTTGCTTTAAATACTAAAGCAGTGATAATAAGAGTTGCAATAGTCATTCCTGAAACTGGGTTTGAAGAACTACCAACTAAACCAACGATTCTTGATGAAACTGTTGCAAAGAAAAATCCAAAGATTGCAATTAACAACGCTCCTGTAAATCCTACAGGTATAATAGGAAGCATCATCATAGCAAGAATTATTGCAAGTGAACCAATAAGTACAACTTTCATTGACATATCTTTATCAGTTCTAAGACTTGATAGAGAACCAACTCCACCACTATAATCCTTCATTGCATCTTTAAATGTTTGTATAATAAGTGGAAGAGATTTTATTAAACTAAATACTCCACCAAATGCAACTGCACCTGCTCCAACGTATCTTATATAATAATTCCATATTCCCCAATATCCAAGTTCACTAATAGGTACTGATGCTGGGTACATAATAACATCACCCATTGATCCTATATTTGCGATAAGTGGAATAAAACCAAACCATCCTATTACAGCACCTGCTAACATATATGCTGAAATTGTAGGCCCTATTATAAATCCAACACCTAAAAGTGCAGGAAGAACATCTGCTCCGATTGCTGCTCCATTATAACCTGGTATTGCTGTTTCAACTTCGCTTGGAAATAAATGAAGTCCGTCAGCTATGAACTTATAAAGAGCTCCTATTCCTAAACCAGTAAAAGTAGCTTTTGCTTTTGCTCCACCTTCTTCTCCGGCTAAAAGAACTTCAGCACAAGCTGTACCTTCTGGATAAGGTAGAATACCATGTTCTTTTACAATTAACGCCTTTCTAAGAGGAACCATAAATAGAACTCCAAGTATTCCTCCACAAAGTGCAATTGCTGTGATAGTTACTAAACTTGGCGAACCAAGTCCCCACTGCTCACTCCATATAAAAAGAGCTGGTAATGTAAATATTGCTCCTGCTGCAAGTGACTCACCAGCTGAACCTATAGTTTGTACCATATTGTTTTCAAGTATTGATTCTTTTTTTAATAACCCTCTAATAATTCCCATTGAAATTACTGCTGCAGGTATTGACGCGCTAATTGTCATACCAACTTTAAGTCCTAAATACGCATTAGCAGCACCAAATACAATAGCAAGTAAAATACCTAAAAACAGTGATGTTTTAGTGAATTCTGGTAGCACTTTATCTGCTGAAATAAATGGTTTAAATCCATTATCATTTTTCTTTAATGGTTTTTCCACGAGTTTTCCCCCTCAATATTTAATTAATAATTAATGAATATCTTAGTTACTTTACAAAATGAGTACGTTTTTTTTAATTGCAATTAAAAAATATTAACATTGGAAAAGGCAAAATAATTGTTTAATAATTCGAAATAATTCAAATATTAAATTTACGAAACATAGCCATTTCAATGCTCGATTTGATTATATATATTTAATTAAAAGATTGTCAATCCCATTTTTTACTTGAAATTTTATATCAAATTGTGTTATACTCTACCTAACGATAGGTAGGGGGTGCTTCTAATGTCTACAAAAAACAATATTATCAATTCTTCTATAAAATTTTTTTTAATTTATGGTTATGATAATACTTCTCTTAATATGATTGCTAAAGATATTGGTATAAAAAAGCCATCACTGTATCACCATTTTAAAAATAAAGAGGAATTATTCAAAATTGACTTTGAATATATAATAAATTCCTTACTAGATAAGATTAAACTAGCTGCAAATTTAAAACTTGACCCAAAATATATGCTCGAAAATTTAATTTCTGGGTTAATTGAGTACAATCTTAATCTCTCATTATCTTTAAAACTTGATCCAAATAAATTAGTAGATATCAGCTCGTTTTTTTCAAGTTCAATTAATAAATTTCCCGAACTTCAAGTTTTAGTTGATTCATATTATGATTTTCTTAAATTATCTTTAGTTAAAATTATTAGAAGTGGACAACGAAGTGGAATTATTATCAAAGATCTTGATAGAGAAATGAGTTCTTATATAATTATTTCTACTATTGAAGGTTTATTTACACTTAGTACCATTTATTCGAAATTTAATATCACAGTTTATAGACAACGCATATTTGAAAACATGTGGAAATCATTAACTTATAATAACTCTAAATCTAATAAATCGTTATTTAAGAAAAAGGCAAAATCAAAGACCCTTTCAATCGGTACAAAGTGGTAACAAGCAAATAAAAAAACACCATAATCATTATAGTAGATTTTGGTGTTTTTAAACAAATTATATTATTTCAAGTATATCAATTGAATAGTCGGTAGATAAATCAATAAAATTTCTCTCAGTTTTTATTAAAGGTCGATTTCTGCAATATTTATTTAAAAAAACAATTTCTCCATTTTCACCAGTAGTTAGTTTCACCCTGCTTCCAACATAAAAATCAGAAATGTTTTTAATAAATAATACACAAAGGCCTTCATCGAGCTTCTTATAACTTAGTTCATTTATAAGGTCTATCGCTTTAAAAGGTGATATTTTCCTTCTATATACTTTATCACTTGTTAATGCATCAAAGATATCAGCAATAGCAATTATTTTTGGAAAAAAAGATATGCTATCATAAGTCATTCCCATTGGGTATCCACTTCCATCTTTTCTTTCATGATGATAATATATACCATCTATGATATTTTTATTTAATGAACTTGAAATACTTACAATATCTTTTGCAAACTGTGTGTGCATCATTATTTCGTTAAATTCTTTTTCATTTAATGAACTTGGTTTGTTAATTATTGATAGAGTAACTTGACTCTTCCCAATATCATGTAGAAGTGCAGAAAGTGATAAATCATAAATATCTCGTTTAGTTAATTTACTCCATTTTCCAATGATTGCTGATAAAAGTGATACATTTACAGAATGTAAATATGTATATAAGTCATTTATACTTATGCCTCTAAGCGTTTTAAGTATGTCATTATTCTTTAATATTAAGTCAACAAGAGGATATAATTTACTTTCAATTGCTAGTATATCAATATTTTTTCCTAACCTTGAATTCATGTAAGAAGTTTTATAAATTTCTAATAATTCTGTATATAAATAGGTAATACTATTTTCGTCAATAATTTCTTTAACATTATCATCAACAATATAGATAAAATCAATATCAAACTTTTTTAAACTTTCTATATTAGCACTACTTAGAACTGAATCTCTACTTAAAAATTCTATTCCATTTTCGTTAATTACATTTTTTGCAACAATCATACCTGCTTGTAAATCATTGACATCAATAAATTTCATTTTAGCCTCCATCTGAATGATAAATTTGTTATACTTATTATATCAAATTTATTAACAAATGAGGACAATATGATTGAAATATTTGAAAAAGAACTAGATTACAAAATAATAATGCCAAAATGCCTTACTGATATAAACTTATCTAACATATGTATTTTCGATATAGAAACAACCGGTCTTAGTAGAATAGAATCAAAAGTTGTTTTAGTAGGTTTTGTTGAAATATTCAGCAATAAGCTAAAAATAACGCAATTCTTTTCTAATTCTCTTAGTGATGAATCAGATTTATTGAAACTATGTATTGAAAAATTTAGAGGTAAAGACTTATTGATTTCTTATAATGGTAACGCTTTTGATATTCCATTTTTAAATAGTAGGTTTAATAAACACAATATTGACTACTATATATCAAAAAATTTAAGTTTAGATTTACTAAAAATAGTAAGAAAAAATAAAAATTATCTAAATTTAGAAAATTATAAACTTAAGACTGTAGAAAAATTTTTAGGAATAAAAAGAACTGATACAATTAGTGGTAGAGAAAGTGTAGAATTATATTATGAATTCTTAAACACAAAAAATCCAAAATTAAAAAACAAAATTTTGCTACACAACTTTGAAGATATCAAATATTTATATGAAATACTTAAAATATTAGACTATTGCAATATTCAGTCCATATATAGCGAATATTTTTTTAAACTCAATTTAGTAAATAATAATCTATTAATTAATTTTAATTCATTTAGTAATTCAACACTTTATCTAAATAAAGTTTCAATAAAAAATTCAGAAGCAAAACTAGAATTTAATTTATCAAATAATTCAAAATCACTTATTACTACAGGTTATTCCGAATTTGAATTTGTCAAACCCTTTGCAAGTATAAAATACAATTCGCATACTAAACATATAGTTCTAATTCTCCCCATAATTACTCTAAAACTTAATGAAAATAAACATTATTTTTTTAATGTCAACGAATTTTATAATAACAATATTTTCAATAAACTTACTAGCAGTGAAAAAGAAAAAATACTTTTCAAATACAATAAGGATATTTTATATTTTAATATTTTTAAATATTTAGATAACAATCTAAATACTATAATCAACAAGATTGTAGATTATAACTAAAAGCTAAAAAGGCTGATCTTTATTACTTAATGATCAGCCTTTTTTATACAATAAAAAAACTACCCATGTGAGTTAACAATCATGAATAGCTTTTTTCTAAATGGTGCCCAGAGGCGGAATCGAACCACCGACACGGGGATTTTCAGTCCCCTGCTCTACCGACTGAGCTATCTGGGCAAATCTATAAAATAAATTATAAATATAATAATGGTCGGGGTGACAGGATTCGAACCTACGACCCTCTGGTCCCAAACCAGATGCGCTACCAAACTGCGCTACACCCCGAAATATTTTGTCCTGTTCTAAAACTTTGTTGGCAGGGGTGACAGGACTTGAACCTACGACACGCGGTTTTGGAGACCGCTGCTCTGCCAACTGAGCTACACCCCTAAATATATGGTGGACCTTCAGGGACTCGAACCCCGGACCGTCCGGTTATGAGCCGGGCGCTCTAACCAGCTGAGCTAAAGGTCCATATATAAAATTACAATGGCGGAGAAGGAGGGATTTGAACCCTCGCGCCCCGTAAAAGACCTACTCCCTTAGCAGGGGAGCCTCTTCAGCCACTTGAGTACTTCTCCAAAAACTGTATCTGGCGGAGAGGGAGGGATTCGAACCCTCGTGGGCTTGCACCCTAACGGTTTTCAAGACCGCCCCGTTATGACCACTTCGGTACCTCTCCTTATTTGGTGATCCATCCGCGACTTGAACGCGGGACACCCTGATTAAAAGTCAGATGCTCTACCAACTGAGCTAATGGACCATATTATGGCTGGGGATACAGGACTTGAACCTGTGGTGACGGAGTCAAAGTCCGCTGCCTTACCGACTTGGCTAATCCCCAATCTTTCTGGAGCGGGTGAAGGGAATTGAACCCTCGCAACTGGCTTGGAAGGCCAGGGCTCTACCACTGAGCTACACCCGCAAGTAATTAAAAATTTGGTGGAGGAAGATGGATTCGAACCATCGAAAGCGCTGCTAACGGATTTACAGTCCGTCCCCTTTGGCCACTCGGGAACTCCTCCACTTTATGGAGCCAGTGATGGGACTCGAACCCGCGACCTACTGATTACAAGTCAGTTGCTCTACCAATTGAGCTACACTGGCACATATCTATGTGCTTTAAATATAAATGGCGACCCAGAAGAGACTCGAACTCTCGACCTCTAGCGTGACAGGCTAGCGTTCTAACCAACTGAACTACTGGGCCATTATTTGGTGGGAGTAACAGGGCTCGAACCTGTGACCCCCTGCTTGTAAGGCAGATGCTCTCCCAGCTGAGCTATACTCCCACATTTGTTTCATTTTGCTAGGATGTTTCTTATATAAATGGTGACTCCTAGGGGAATTGAACCCCTGTTACCGCCGTGAAAGGGCGGTGTCTTAACCGCTTGACCAAGGAGCCATATATGGTAGCGGCAAGTGGATTCGAACCACTGGCCTTTCGGGTATGAACCGAATGCTCTAGCCAGCTGAGCTATGCCGCCATGTTTTTTGGTTGCGGAGACAGGATTCGAACCTATGACCTCCGGGTTATGAGCCCGACGAGCTTCCAGCTGCTCCACTCCGCGATGATTTGATAAAATTTTCTTTGCATTTCTGCGTCAAATGCTTCATAAAGTTCAATCACGTATATTATACGTTCACTCACTTTATTCATTTTTTCCTTGAACTACTCGCAAATTTTAACAAATGTAGTTCATCTTCTTTGCCTTTCTGCGTTACTACTTTTACATTTTGTAAATGGTGCCGAGGACCGGAATCGAACCGGTACGATCGGTAAGGATCGCAGGATTTTAAGTCCTGTGCGTCTGCCAGTTCCGCCACCCCGGCACATCATTTTTTGGCTCCAAGGGTGGGGCTCGAACCCACAGCCTATCGGTTAACAGCCGATTGCTCCACCATTGAGCTACCTTGGAACAATAACTAGCAACGACCTACTCTCCCAGGGGACTGCTCCCCAAGTACCATCGGCGCTAAGAAGCTTAACTTCTGTGTTCGGTATGGGTACAGGTGTAGCCTTCTTGCCATCATCACTAGATTATTTTGTACAATATCATTAAATCATTACATAAAGTAACGACATGAATAATCTTACTATATACTTATAGATTTGTCAACTCAAAAACTTGTTTTTTAAAAAAACTAAAACAATAACTAGCAACGACCTACTCTCCCAGGGGACTGCTCCCCAAGTACCATCGGCGCTAAGAAGCTTAACTTCTGTGTTCGGTATGGGTACAGGTGTAGCCTTCTTGCCATCATCACTAGATTCATTTGCTACAATTTACTTCATTCACTGAATTACTCGTAAATTCTATCAAATATATTTGGAATTGTTCTTCCAAAACTGCATATGGATTAAACGTTTTTTTCTTGTGGTCAAGACCTCGACCTATTAGTATCTATCAGCTTCATACATTGCTGCACTTTCACCCTAGACCTATCAACCAGATTTTCTACCTGGGGTCTTACTCACTTGAAGTGATGGGAAATCTTATCTTAAGAGGGGCTTCGCGCTTAGATGCCTTCAGCGCTTATCCTTTCCATACTTAGCTACTCAGCTATGCTCTTGGCAGAACAACTGATACACCATTGGTATGTCCATCCCGGTCCTCTCGTACTAAGGACAGATTCTCTCAAATTTCCTGCGCCCACAGCGGATAGGGACCGAACTGTCTCACGACGTTCTGAACCCAGCTCGCGTGCCTCTTTAATGGGCGAACAGCCCAACCCTTGGGACCTAATTCAGCCCCAGGATGAGACGAGCCGACATCGAGGTGCCAAACCTCCCCGTCGATGTGGACTCTTGGGGGAGATAAGCCTGTTATCCCCGGGGTAGCTTTTATCCGTTGAGCGACGGCCCTTCCATTCGGTACCGCCGGATCACTAAGTCCTACTTTCGTACTTGCTCGACCTGTATGTCTCGCAATCAAGCTCCCTTCTGCCTTTGCACTCTTTGAATGATTTCCAACCATTCTGAGGGAACCTTTGAGCGCCTCCGTTACTCTTTGGGAGGCGACCGCCCCAGTCAAACTGCCCGCCTGACATTGTCCCTGTACCGGATCACGGTACCAGGTTAGAACGCTGATATACAAAGGGTGGTATCCCAAAGGCGACTCCTCACAAACTGGCGTTCATGTATCACAGTCTCCCACCTATTCTGTACATTATATATCAAAGTCCAGCGCCAAGCTGCAGTAAAGCTCCACGGGGTCTTTCCGTCCTGCTGCGGGTAACCGGCATCTTTACCGGTACTACAATTTCACCGAGTC